>JAHIRD010000147.1 GCA_018818835.1 Pseudomonadota bacterium | reverse complement strand
TTTTCTGACTGACCCAGGCTTTATAAATTGAATAATTTTTTATGGGAAAGGGCTGATATGATTCGCTTGTTTCTGTTATCCCTGATTCATTTGTTGTTGAGCTCTGAAAATCCGATTTTTCTTTGAACAGATGCCGTGCATTGTTTTTCACCATTGATTTCAGTCTCAAATTCAACGCCACTCATCTTCTCACCAAACGGATCGATAAACTCGACCTCGATCTTCCCCTGCTCAGGTATCTCCGGTGTTTCATCAACGATTTGCTGAACAAGGGGCGGCTGCATCAAGGGCGTGGGCGGGGTGTTTTTGTTGTTGTGGATCATCAGGTCATTGGCCCTGACCACACTTTTCCCTTCCACAAAGACATCAAAGGAAAAACTTACAAATTCTGCCTTGGCCGCTGTGGTTCCCGAGGCAACGCCTTTTTTGTCTCCGGCCTCGTCACCGGTGGTTTTGCTGAAAAAGGATTTCTCATGACCCATGGGCTGACCATCGGCTGTGACTGTGCTGGCTCCGTTATCAAGGTCCGAGGATTTTCCGATGTTGGGATAAGGGATGGGGACCACGGGCGGGCCACACTGGGTCAGGCAGATATCCGGAAAGGCCACGGATGTGCCATCGCTTTTTTTATGAACCACGGTTCGTTTGTTGACTGCTACGGTTGCTGCCATAATATTCCTCCTGTTTTATTCACCGTGAAGGCCATGAGAAAGCATTTTATAATCCCAGGCTAAGCCTGGGATTTTTATCCTCACCATGAAGGTCATGAAGGACATGAAGTTTGGGGTGGAGCTGTTTTCTTTTCTTCATGAACTCATGCTCGTGGTAAAAATCTTTTTTTGTTTTTTATTCACCACCCGTTCGCGTAGCTCACTGAAGAACACGAAGAGCACGAAGAAGGGCAAAAGATTATCCCTGCCGGGGGCCAACCCCAGCCTTCGCTGGGGCAGGCTCTTTTAAAAAGGTTGCCAAACAGGTTTTTTACAGTCACGTCATGCCGCGGCTTTGAACGCTTAATCGTTGCTGCCTCAAGAGTCCGGCCTTACCAACCCATTTGCCCGGCTTTTTAAAAGCTGGCCGCCAGAGGCATATTTCTTCATGTGCTTGTAAGCGACCAACAGGAGCGGGTGGTAAACAATTTAATTGTTTTTCTTCATGCCCTTCATGTTAAACTCTTTTTGACTGACACCCAGGCATGTCCTGGAATTGCTTGTCGGCGTTGTTTTTTTGGATTACCATAAAACGCAACAATCAGGCACTCTGTGTTTATTCATGTTTATGAACCTTTTAACTTAAAAGAAATAATTTCGCAATAATAAATGATACTGTAAAGGGAATGTGTGAGGTGGCATATGGATGATGATTTATGGATAGAAGACGGGCTAAAGGCGAAAATAAATTAATAAAAAAATTTGAATTTTGGAATACAAATTAGAGGTGAAATCTAAAGGTTCTAATGTCCAACACGGATGGTATTGTAAAAATTATTCATCTACTGCGTTTTAGTATTTGGTATGATTTTAGAGATGGCATCCAAGTGGCCTACGGCCACCTGGATGATGGTCCTAATTTTTCAAGCTGTGAATCGGCGCAGGAATGCGTCCACCATGGCGGATAAAGGCGTTGGTGCCGCTGGCGTTTTTCACATCAATGATAGTGGCTTGGCCCAGAAGACCTCCGAAATGGGCTTTGTCACCGGCTTTTTTGCCGGGAACGGGAATCAGTCGTGTGGCGGTTGTTTTTGAATTGATCATGCCGATGGCCATTTCGTCAGCAATGATTCCGGCCAGGGTGTCTTCGGAGGTGTTTCCGGGAATGGCCACCATATCAAGCCCCACAGAACAGACACTGGTCATGGCTTCCAGTTTTTCAATGTTCAGAATACCACTTCGTGCCGCTTCTTCGATGTTGAGGTCTTCGCTGACCGGGATAAAGGCGCCGCTCAGGCCCCCCACATAGGAACTGGCAAAGGCGCCCCCTTTTTTGACGGCATCGTTGAGCATGGCCAGGGCTGCCGTGCTTCCGGGGACTCCAATACTCAAAAGGCCGAGGCTCTGGAAAATTTCGCCAACGCTGTCACCCACCGTGGGGGTGGGGGCCAGGGAAAGATCCACCACGCCAAAGGGAATGCCCAGGCTCTGGGCCACTTCACGACCGATAAGTTCACCGACCCGGGTGACCTTGCAGGCGGTTCGTTTTATCATTTCGGCAATCTGGCCCAGATCAGGCCTGGTTTCACTGGCCACCAGTCTGTCAATGGCTTTTTTAACCACACCCGGGCCACTGACACCCACATTGATAACGGCATCGGCCTCACCGATTCCCAGATAGGCACCGGCCATAAAAGGGACATCTTCGGGGATATTGCAGAACACACAGAGCTTGGCGCAGGCCAAGCCGTCGCTGTCACGGGTCAGTTCAGCGGCTTTTTTAATGGCCTGGGCCATCTGGAGAACCGCATCCATATTGATGCCTGCACGGGTGGATGCCACATTGACCGACGAGCAGATTCGCCCGGTCTGGGACAGGGCTTCGGGAATGGCTTCGATCAGAGCCCGGTCACCATTGGCCATGCCTTTTTCGACCAGGGCTGAAAAACCGCCGATGAAATCCACGCTCACCTCGGCTGCAATCTCATCCAGGGTTTTTGCAATACCCACCATCTGCACAGATGAAAAAGGTGCAGCAACCACAGCCACAGGGCTGATGGAAATGCGCTTATTGACCACCTCTATGCCGTATTTGTCTCCAACCTGGTTGCACACAGTGACAAGGTTTCGGGCCAGGTGGCCGATTTTTTTTCTGATGTTGGATGTGAAGACTCCAATATCATGACTGGCGCAATCGGCAAGATTGATTCCCAGGGTGACGGCCCTTACGTCCAGGTGTTCGTATTTCAACATTTCCAGTGTGGATATGAATTCTCTGTCGTTAAACATGATGGTATTCCTTATATTCGGTTGACGGCGTCAAAAATATTCTTGTGTTGGAGGGTCAAATCGAGATTCAGTTCAGACGCCAGATGTTTGAGCGTGACAGACAAGGCCTGGACATCGACCCATCCGGGCACATCCACCTCGAAAATCATGATATTTCTGTCCGGGTTGGTCCCACCTTCAAAAACCGCCTTGAGGTTGCTTATGTTTACTCCTGCCTCGGCGATGACTTTGGATATTCTGGCCACAAGCCCTTTTTTATCAGGACCGCAGGTGCTGATGATAAAGGATTCTGCAGATTCTTTCAAGGCTGGCTCAGCGTCCTCAAGGGCTTTGATATGAACATGAAGACCCTTTCCCTCAAGGTCTTTGTTCATGGACTCCCGGAGCGTTTCAATGGTGAGATCTTCCGGGATTGAGACCACACAGATTCCGGCAAATTCGGATTGCAGGGTTGTCTGGCTGACATTTTCAATGTTACAGCCTTTTTTAAACAAGGTATCGGAAACCGATGCGATAATGCCCGGTTTATCCGGGCCGATGATGGTGATAATGATTTTTTTCATCTGAACCTCAAAAACGTTTGATATTTATAAAAAATTTAGCGATTATGATAACATAAGTCTTTATGAATTTGAATCATAAACGATTTAGTGTCCATCCAGAAATGGTAGATCGCGGTTCAGACCAAGGCCGCAAGGTTTTCGAAACCGCAGGCGTAGCAGCGCTACGTTGAGGATTTCGAAAACCTGAGAACGCCGGTATGGACCGTGAGATGCCATTTATGGATGGGCACGATTTATAATGGAGTTTGATTGATGAAAATTATCACAACCCATAAAAGTGCTGATTTCGATGCCCTGGCTTCGGTCATTGCAGCCAGTCTTGTGTATCCCGGTTCAATTCCGGTTCTTCCTAAAACCATGAATCCCAATGTCAAAGCCTTTTTATCCATCCACAAAGAGTTATTTCCATTCAAGCAGGCCAATGACATTTCTTTGGATGAGGTCAGCACTCTGATTGTCGTGGATGCGTGTAGCTGGGATCGTTTGGACGGCTTGAGGAAACTAAAAGGAAAAAAAGACCTGGATATTATCCTGTGGGATCATCATCAAGGGGGAGACATGAACCCTCTGTGGATGTGTCAGGAATCCAAAGGGGCAACGGTCACCCTTCTTGTCAGGGAAATCAAGGAAAAAAGAATTCTGCTGACACCCATGATCGCAACCTTGATGCTCATGGGTATTTACGAAGATACGGGGAACCTGACCTTTTCATCTACCACATCAGAGGATGCCTCGGCTTGCGCCTTTCTGCTGGACCGAAATGCAGACCTGACCGTGTTGAATTCTTTTTTAAGACCAGCCTATGGTGAAAAACAGAAAAATATTCTGTTTAATATGATGAACACGACCCAGAGGCGAAAAATACGAGGGTATAAAATCGCATTCTGCAAAGTCGTTCTGGATGGGCACATCGGGAATTTGTCCGTGGTTGTGAGCATGTACCGTGATCTTGAAAATGTTGATGCCGCCTTTGGGCTTTTTCTGGAGGAAGATAAACATAAATGCATCGTGATCGGGAGAAGTTCTGTTGAAAGCCTTGATATAGGGAAACTTATGAGAAACCTTGGGGGAGGAGGTCATCCCGGAGCAGGCTCGGCCCTGATCGCTTCAGAATTCCTCAATCCCGGTGCAGTCATTGAAATGATTTCCGAATTGATCGATGGAAATCAGCGTTCATCGGTGCAGTTAAGTGATCTCATGTCCTATCCGGTGCATACGGTGACCTCGGATAAAACCATGGCGGATGTGGCACAGCTTCTCAGGGAAAAAGGCTTTTCAGGTCTTCCCGTGGTGGAAAATCAAAAGCTTGTGGGTGTGATTTCACGGCGTGATTTTAAAAAGATGAGAAAGGAAGAACACATGAAGTCCCCGGTCAAGGCCTATATGAGTAAGGACATTTTATGTGTCGATTCCCAAAAAAGTCCCCTTGAAGCCGTCAGGCTCATGATCAAACACGATATCGGACGGGTCCCCGTGATTCAGGACGGAGAAATCATCGGGATTCTTACCCGGACCGACGCCATGAGATATTATTACAATCTATTGCCGGATTGACTCGGACCTTCCACAAGGAATCATCGTTGAACTGTCAGGCAACACAGACTTTCAAAACGTGGGTGTAGGTTGTTTTTTTATCGTTGATTTATCTGTATTTTCTTTGACTTTTCATGGGTTGTATACTAATTTTTAATCTACTGTATCATGCCGATAAAGATTTCAAAAAATACCATTGAATGTTGTTTTTCCGTTTTGTTAAACGATTAGAGGAGTGTTAAATGAAGTGTCCTGAGTGCGGTTTTGAATGCCTCCCGGATGATGTGGAATGTCTTGCCTGCGGCATTGACATTGCCTCAGCAAAGGATAATAAGGAAAAAGAACGTATCAGGAGTCTTGAGGCGGCTGAAAGAAAAGAGAAATACGACCTTGAATTTAAGAAGGAACTGGGTCTGATTTCCGATGAAGAGGAAAACCAGCTGAGCAACCGGAACGGGGCCAGCCTTGAGGATACGTTTAAGAAAAATCCCTCATGCCCCAAGTGCGGTGCTGAAAGGCATCCGGATGCCGTTGAATGCCTTCGGTGTGGGGTGATATTTGAAAAAATGAATATCCATGTCAATGGAGTTCATACTCAGATTCCTACTAAACCGGTTCCGGTGGAAGCCACGTCGTCACCCGTGGCTCATGCTTTCAAATCTCAGCCAGCAATTCACACGGATGTTTCCGATGGGAATGGGGTCATACGGCCTGAAGACAAGACTGACGAAATCGATCTGGCTGATCTTAAAATGATGGGCCATGACGAGATTGAACCTGAAAAAACGGAAGAACCAGAGAAAAGGGAAGAACCTGAGAAAACGGAACAGCCGGAAGAGCTTGTTTTGGAAATGGAGTCTTCGGCAGGCCCGAATGGTGCCGAATCTCCATCTGATCGTATGGTGAAAGACGTACCGGCGGCTTTGGGAGGAGAGGCCGTACAATCCCAGAGATTTTCCTTCCAAGGAGCTCCGACAATCTCTGACGACCGGAGCATGGCCGAGACCCTCACGCTTCAACCTGAATCGCCGGACAGACCTGAAATCCCCGGGGCGAATGAACAGACAGAAATTATAGATCTCAAAACCTTCAGTCCCAGAATTCGTCCAATTTCGGGCGGGGTATCCGGTTACAATGTGTTTCGTAAAAAATGTAAGGCTGCCTTTGAAAAGGCATCGGCATGGTCACATGTGGTCCTTGTCAGAGGAAAAGCAAAAGTTGATCAACTGGCTTTGAACAAAAGGAAAAGCATCAAGGTGTTTTCGATACTTGCCATTGCAATTGTTCTGGCCCTGTCAACGCCTTTTGTGATTTCTTATTACAAAAATGCTAAAATTGAGCGGCTGCAAAGAGAGCATTCGGAAAAACTTGAAAGTATCCGAGTCGATTTTTTGAACAACAAGGATGAGATTACCCGGAAAATCAAGCTGATTATTTCAAATAGGCTTTTTGAAAGTGCTGAAAAAGAAATTGCTTTGTATGATATTCCCTCACTCCAGGACGAACTTGTTCCTTTGAACAACTACCTCAAGGAAATTCGTATGTTCGAAAAGGCAAAGACCATACCAGCTGTGGAATTTGAACAGAATTACAATGCCTTTTCGGATCTTCTGAAACTGAATCCTGACAGCCAGCTTTATCAGGCCAAGAAGGAGTTTTACCGACAAAAGCTTGCCAACAGTGAGTACAGTCTTGCAGCAGCCTATGCACAAGGAAAAAATAAAAACATCACGGATCTTGATAAAGCCTTGGCAGCAGTCAACAAGGCCCTGGAGCTTTACCCGGATTCAAAAAATTTTATAAAGCTCAAAAAAAATCTGCTCACTGAAAATCTTCTATATTATAAGGGTAATGGAAATATTGTCATGGCTGTGCGGGATGACGGTATGGGAAAGAAACTCTATTCGGGGCAGAGACGAATGACCCTGTGGCTGAAGAATATCAGTCAGGATACCGTCTACATCAATGTTCAGTTTTTTACCATGATCGGAAAGGATAAAAAGAGATACACGTACAATGACATAGGAAGACGGTTCAAAACCAAGCTTATGCCAGGAGAGGAAACCCGGGGGGAATTGTATTTCAGGACTCGGGCACTGCCTTCAAAGATTGTATTTTCCCATTTGATAAGCGGTGAAATCCACAGATCATTTCCATAGAAAAGCACAACGTCTATGGCGTTGTTTTATGACAATGCTATGCTGGTTTTTGTGCAAGGATAGCAAGGGCGCGGTCGTATTCATTGGGGTAAAGGTCCCTTGGGGTGGCCCCTGTCCCCATGGATGAATAAACCATATAAATGGCACATGCTTCCTTACATGATAGACAGTATCGTGACTTAAATCGGTTTGCAATGGATTCCACCTTCATCTCATCGATAAAAAAACTGCAGGTATTCAATCGTTCACATATGCTTTGGCGTGTCATATCTTATGGTCCCTGATAAAATGGTTAATGGCTCAATGACGTCATGAAACAACACGGAGATTCGTCAAGAAGGGCATAAAAACTGACCTTGAATTTTTTATTTTATATTCTTTTGATGAATAACACCATATGTTTCTTTGATACGTGGGATATTAATGATATAGCGAAAGGCATCAGTAGCAATCCGTTCCACGTGCGACGGGACCTTGAATTGTATTCTTACAGTGATATGATTTCGGACCCGGGCTGATTCGGTTTTAATGCCTTCTGTCTGAATTATATGTTTACAAAAAAGAAAGTTTAAGGAGTGCAATGAATTTGAAACCAAAAATAAAAAAAATCAAAAATACAGCAATATATATCGGTATTTGGTTGATAATCAAATTTCTGAGGGCCATGGATCGCATGACGTCCATTGCGTTTATGCGTTATATGGGGCGTTTGGCCTTTATGTTTGCTGTCCATGAGCGGAAGAATACCATCATTCATCTGACCCGTGCCTATGGCTTTGAAAAAACGCATGCGGAAATCCATGATCTTGCCAAATCCGTCTTTCTCAATATTGCAACCTGTGTGGCCGATGCAATCCGCCTTCCCCTTCTGGTCAAGGACGGTACCATTGATAAACTGGTGAGTCTTGAAAATTTTCATTACTTTACCGATGAAGTACAAAAAGGCAAAGGGGTCATCATTATGACAGGCCATTATGCAAATTGGGAACTTATGGGGACCTGGGTGGTGCGTCATGGTTATCCGGTGAAGGTGGTGGCCAAAAAATCATATGATCCACGGCTTGATAAGTTGATTGTGGGTTACAGGAATGAAGCAGGATATGCCAACACAGCCAGGGGTAACGCTGTAAAGGGTGTTGTTGAAGGATTGATGAACGGTGAAACATTTGGTCTTCTTTTTGACCTTGATACCAAAGTCAAAGGTGTGTTTGTTGATTTTTTTGGTCAACCCGCCCATACAGCCACCATTCCCGTATTGCTTTCCACCAAACTCAATGTCCCCATTGTACCCATGTTTATAAGGCTCACAAAGGACTACAATTATGTGATCACCTGTTTTGAGAAACTTGTTTTTGTATCAACCGGTGATGAGGAAAAGGATGTGGTTACCCATACCCAGATCTGTTCGGATGTTTATGAGAAAGTGATACGAGCCCATCCTGAACAGTGGATCTGGATGCACAGGCGATGGAAAAAGAAACCTGGAGATATAAAGACATAAAAAAAGAGACCTCTGTGATGTGTTTCACATACATCGTCGTTTGTTTGGGCTATTGTGAGATCACCAATTGAAATGGACATATCCTTAGTCCATTTTAAGCAAATAGGAGACATCTATATTTATTATTGGATTAAATATTCGATTGTGGTAGATTATTGTGACAATTTTAATGATGCTTCACCACTCTTCGGGGATGCATAATCGCCAAGTGCTGGAGAAAATAATCGAAGTTACTTCTTAGTCTGCACAATGCTGTTAACGAATATGGAGTTAAAACAATCGATGTCATTTAACCTGGGATGACTGGGTATATCGACCCGGTCCCTGGTCATGTAATGATTCAAACGTTCAGATGCAGCGACCATCAGGAGGCGTTATGAAGATCAAGGGTATGACGATATTGAAATTATCTTTGGCAATACTTTTTCTTGCCATAAGCTTTGACGGATATGCCGTATCCGATGAGTATTCGGAGTATCTGAAATCACAGAAGGAGTCTTTTCAAACGTATAAAGATTCAAGGGATGCTGAATTCATCGGTTTTTTGAAAGAACAATGGCAGGAATTCAAGGTCCATAAAGGCCTGACACGGGACGATAAACCAAAACCTCCGGCTTTACCTGTGGCTGAACCCCAGAGAGCCGAACCGGTTATTGCTGAAAAAATAAAAGTCGTTGAGCCCATTGTTGTGCCCCCCTACAAGCCCGAAGAGAAGATAGTCGTACCACCTGTCAAAGACCCTGGAAAACCCCTGGCACTGAAAATTGATTTTTTCATGACCCCCATATCCATCTATGGGAAATATAATTTCCCAAATGGATCGACAGGGCCCATAAACAAAGAAGTTATCACGTCTTTTTGGGATAAAATGAGCCAGCTTGATTATGATTCCATTATATCCCAGGTTCAGGTCTATCAAAAGCAGTTGAAGCTTAATGATTGGGGGTACCACTATATCCTTTACCGTATAGGAATGGAGCAGTATTCATCCAATAAGAACATGGCAAATTTATTTGTCTGGTATATGTCTTCAAAATCAGGTTATGAATCACGTATCGGGTATAACAACAGCCAGGTGTTCCTGCTGATGCCTTCCCGAAACAGGTTGTACAGCGTTCCCTTTTTGACCCTGAACGGCAACAAGTATTATTCACTGTTTTTTGATGAGCAACCCGAAAAGTTCAAATCTCTGTTTACATACAAGGGCAGCTATCCTGACGCTGATAAACTGATGGACTACAGAATACTGGATTCCCCGGAAATTTCCAAAATTATTCGGGAGAAAAACCTGGCCTTTGATTACAAACAAAACAACCTCGATGTTAAAGCACAGTATAATAAAAATCTTGTTGATTTTTTCAAGTACTATCCCCAGACGAATATTAAGGTCTATTTTGACGCCTTAGTCTCCCCTGAGCTGGAGTACACACTTTTAAAATCATTGAAACCCATGGTTGAGGGCAAGACAGAAGTCGAGGCCGTCAATACTCTTTTGCGTTTTGTCCAGAAATCGTTCAGTTACAAAACCGATGACGGACAATTCGGCCATGAAAAATACATGCTCCCCGAAGAAACGGTTTTTTATCCCTATTCCGATTGTGAAGACCGGTCCTTCTTCTTTGCCTATCTGGTGAAAAAGCTATTGAACCTTGACGTGGTAGGCCTTGATTATCCGGGGCACATCTCCACGGCAGTGAAATTTACAGATAATCTGCCCGGGGACTATGTGGTCAGAAATAATAAAAAATACATGATATGTGATCCCACATATATCAATGCTCGCCTGGGGATGGCTATGCCTCAGTTTAAGAATGTTAAACCTGAGATTATTAAAATTGATAATTTGTAAATTATTTTTAAGATGAAAATTGCGTGTTACACACTGCAGGAGCTGATCAAATGGTTCAGGTTGCTGGAGTTGGTTTATGCAAAGCTTTAACTTTGCAGAATATTAATCAAACATAAAGGAGAAATTCGGCATGAGAAAATTTATGGTAATTATGGCTGTTATGGCAATTGCTTGTGTGATGGTTGTCGGCTGTAAATCCGCAGACAAACAACCTCCGTCAAACCTTCCAGCATGGGCATTGGTTCCTCCTGAAGGCGGTATCAGTGGTGTGGGGTCAGCAAAAATAGGACCTGCCGGAATGCAGACTGCCAGAATCGAAGCTGCCGCAAATGCACGGGATGAAATTGCACGTACGTTGAATGTCAGAGTTAAAAATATGATCAAAAACTTTACCGAGACCACAGGAATCGGTGATGCCCAGACCGTTGATAAAGTGTTTACCAATGTATCCAAACAAGTTTCAAAAGTTGACCTGACCGGTTCCCAGATCAAAAAAGCCCATGTTGATCAGGACAACAACGAACTTTACGTTCTGGTTGCGGTAAACCCCGAAGCGGTTGCCCAGGCATCGGAAGCCATGAAACAGGCAGCGATAACAAGCTTTAAGAATGATCAGGCACTGTGGCAGAAATTCCAGGCCAAAAAAGGTCATGAAGAGCTTGAAAAAGAAATTGAAAAAGAATTTGGTTCACCCAGCGCCGAATAACGATTCCATCAATTTACGATTCCAATAATGTCTTTTGACAGGTCAGGGTGGTTTTTTACCGCCCTGACTGTTTTTTATTTGTTCACATGTGGGAGGTCCGAGTGAGAACACGATCAATAAGCATTATTTTAATCCTGTGCATGTGTGTTGTTTCCTGCGTTTCCGTTCAGAAAACTAGCCGGCCCGGCTGGATATTGAATTCAGGGGTTAATGGAAAGGTTGCGGGTATCGGGATTTGCGGCACCCATGTGAACGGACAAAACGCCCAGAGATCACTTGCCATTAAACGAGCCATCGATGAAATTGCCCTCCAGATGGGGGTCAAGGTTAACAACGTTGCACTTATAGGGACTAAAGCAAGTTCATCCGGGTCAAATACCACGGTTGAAAGCTACAGCTTTCAAACCGTTGATGGAAATGTGGTTAAAGCTGTGATCCGGGAAACCTGGAAAGATCCCCAAAGCGACGAAATATACATATGGATGGTGACTGAATGAAAACAAATAACCTTGGTATTCAGATTCGGTTTTTATTACTTGTTCTGATCATGGCTTTCAGTCTGGTTTCTTCTCCTGTCCGGTCTGATGAATTTGAAGACATGAAAGCGGATATGACCGCAGACATGGAAGGCGTTCAAAATGAAATGAATGATTTTGATGCGTATCGAAAAGAAATCAACGATGAATTCGAAACGTATAAAAAAATTGTGGATCAGGAATTTACAAAATATCGCGATGAGGTCTTGAAGTACTGGGACAAACCGGAGATGACCGATAAGAAAATATTTGTCGAGTATTCACCGGACATGAAAAGCAAAAAGGTTGTGGATTTTGAAAAAGGCCAGATTGAGATAAGTGTCATCACGCCCAAAGGGACCAAGGATTCGGATATTCAGAAGGATATTACAAAAAAACTTGAAGATCTCGTGACCGAAGACAGTGCCAAGGCCTTTAAACGTGATACCTTTGCCCAGAATGTTGAAAACCGGATTGTCAAAGCATCAAAAAATGTAAAAACAGCCGTTGTGAAAAAAGTCCCTGTGATTACTGATATTGTGATCGGAACGGCAGCACCAACCGTGAAACAAGTTGAAAAGGCTGTTCAGGATTTGAAAAAGGACGCTAAGATTACAACCCAGCCATCATCAAAGGTCAAAGGCTCTGATGTCGTGACCGTGACGATCAAGCTCCCCAAGGATGCGGTGAGCAAAAAAGCCCATTCATACATTGAACCGGTTAAAGCAAATGCTTCGAAACGGAAGATTGATCCGTCCCTGATTTTTGCAGTCATGCAGACAGAAAGCGCATTCAATCCCATGGCCAGATCCTATGTCCCGGCCTATGGCTTGATGCAGATTGTTCCGAAAAGTGCAGGGCTTGATGCCTCCAAGCTGGTTTTCGGAGAGGAAAAACTGCTTTCACCGTCCTATCTCTATGATGGAGAAAATAATATTGTAATGGGATCAGCTTATCTGTACATCCTCAACGACAGGTATTTAAAATCAATTAAAAATGATCAGAGCCGTCTTTACTGCGTGATTGCTGCATACAATACCGGCGCTGGAAATGTGGCACGTGCCTTTACCGGAAAGACGAATATTAATAAGGCAGCTGTAAAGATCAATCAAATGACACCGGATCAGGTGTATAATAAACTCATAAAACAGCTTCCCCATGATGAAACGAAAAATTATGTAAAGAATGTTTCAAAACGGATGGACCTTTACAAATAGCGATTCGTTAAATCAAGGATGCAATACGCTTTGAAATGATTGTCCCTTTTTACTGATGGCCTAAGATAAGGAAAGAGAATGGGAAAACGATTAATTGTTTTAATGGCTCTGGTAGCATGTCTCTCCGGATGTATTTTTCTGGGACGAACCAATAAGGTGACAATCGGGAAAAGCTATACAGGTATCGATTGCGGGAGTTTTGCCATTCTTCCCTTTATTGACAATCGGAATAAACTGACGGCCAATAAATTGGGTTACAATGCTGTGGATGCCATGACTGACGCATTCGAGACGGAACTTATCGGTGCGGGTTTTACGGTGGTTGATCGCAGGAATATCCAAAGTGCTCTGGATGAATTGAAATTTTCATATCAGGGTGATGTGGACCCTGAGCAGCGAAAACAGATTGGAAAGTTGACCAATTCCGATGTCATGATCATTGGAAAATTAAGGGCCTTCCAGAATGCCTTATATGAGAGAAAAGACAAACCCGATAAACCCTCCAAATGCACAACGATCAGTTTTTATACCAAAGCGGTTCATATTGAAACCGGCGAAATCCTCTGGACAGGTTCCCTTACCCAGTCTACGGGTTACAAGGAAGACTTTCTTTACAGTTGTGATTGTGATGTGCTGAAGTATGCCACGAAGGCAGCCAGCGACGTTGTTAAAAAGATCGTTAAGCTGTCGGCTAAAAAAGAGGATAAATAAATTCTGAAATTATAATGGCATAAGTCCTATAGGTCTTATCGCTCCCATGGGACTTATGGGGACCTATAACAAAAAAAAGAGCATTCAGGCCATGGCCTGAATGCTCTTTTTTTGTTAACTCAATCAGGTATCAATTGAAATATTCAACCAGTTTATCGGATACTTTTTCAGATACTTTCTTTACCGCGTTATGGGCGGCTTCATCATCATTCAATCCTGCACCCCGTTCATTTTCCGAAACCTGTCCCACCTGGTTTTTGGAAGGGGTATCAATGACATTCAGTGAGACCGTTGCCCGGGAAAACTTGAAACGGGGGTTGTTGTTTCTGACCGCATCGATTTTGACAGATCCTGAGATCAGGACATCGGATTTGGACTCGAAATCTCCCACTTTGAATCCGTTGTCCGTCAATATCTCCGCGACGGTGTCCCTTACAGCCGTGCCTTGTTTCCCGGATACATCAATATCAATAAGCATGGATGATTTGATTTCAGATATTTTCATAAGGATACTTTTCAGATCCTTTTGCTCGATTTCTGATGCAAAACCGATGACCCTCAAGCGGCTTAGGGCGACTTCCCTTTGAACCCATAGCTCCAGAATCTTTTTAAGGGGCAGCAATTTAAGGATTTTACTTTTTGCACTGTTCGATTTGCTGAGAAGCACATCAATCTGGGTATCCACTTTGCCAATGTCACCCATCCATTTGTCACGTGCATTGTATTTATCCAGCGCTGCCAGGGTCATATATTCCCCATTGTCCCTTTCCGTATCGCCTATCTGGACTCCCTCTAATTGGATATCCGAGACAACCCTGATTTGTGATTGGAGGGACTTGTTGAAGGAATCCCCTTTAACGGAATCGGTAATCTGCTGGACCCGAGATGTTACATCACTGGAAATTCTGGCTTCAAAAATATTGGATAACTCGGCTTTTGCCTGGCGAATGGATTCGGGCTTTGACTGGCCATAACCCTTGGCAGTCAAATAACGGGAGGAGCTGAAATCAGGTGCTGACACCTGGATAGGAGCTGTGGGTTTTGTCAAAACAGGCTCGGGCTCTGGGGGGCTTGCGACCCGTGATGGCTTTTCGGAAGTCACCGGTGATGACGGTCGGTCTTCAAGTTCATCAAAGGCTGATTGCGCCCGGTCATGCTGGCTCTTCACGCTTCGAGAGTTTTTTGCGGGAGGGGCGCTGATGCACGCAGAGATAAAAATAGTCAAGATACATAGGATGATAAAACGATTTTTCATGGTTCACTCCACTCAATGTCTTTGTAAGAATAAATTCCGGCCATGTTTTGGCTCTTTGTCGTTTTAAGCAAAGAGAGGTAGGCTCAAACAATGCCAGAATTCAAGCTCATAATCAATAGATTGTGTCATGGAACACGAATTTTGATTCCCCGGACTTGACGGTTATGGAATCCACGGCTTTTTGATTTCCGTAACAATCTTCAACCATGACCTGATAGTTTCCTTCGGGAACAAAGGCCCTTGCAATATAAATTTCACCGGGAAGGGTTCTCCAGGAGCGTGTATCGGCTTTTTCCAGCGCACTGGCCGCGATATTGCCGGCAATTTTTGCTGCTAAGCCAGCCATGGCTCCGTAGCGTTTTTCAACTTCCTTTGAACTTGCATGGACAATCGCCTGTTTGGCTACAGCACGGGCAATGGCCTTGGCCGTAATTCTGACTTTCCTGTCATCAAGATCTTTAACAGCGATGCCGTTGATGTCTTCGAACAGAACCGCATTCTGTTCAATGGTATTTGCGTCCGATTTCAGAATCAGCTTGCTGAAATGGCAGGAAGGTGGTGATGTTGTGTATGCAGGAAAAGCAATGCTGATGGGCCCCGTAGCGGTGGCGACCGTAAATTTGTTCTCGATTTTGACCGGGGCCTTACCGCTCATGTGTATCAGGACCACTTTACCCATTTTTTTGGCCGCTTTGTGGCTGATGTACTTGATGGCTTTGGCATTGGGAATGATTGATAGGGCTTCACGTCGTTTATCCGCAGGGGACGCAACACGGAGGATGTCCTCAAACAGGCAAAGGGGGGTGACGGTCCCATAACTTTCATTGTAACTCTGAAACGCTTTGTAGGCCTCATAATAATAAATGTATGCCTCACTGTATTCCTTTTCCGATTCACTGAGCAGGCCACTGATATACCGCCCCAATGCATCTTCCTTATAAACATTTTTCGTTTCGTATTTACTGTTATACTCGGTGAGCACTGTATCCAGTCGCCTGCAATCGGCCATGGCTTCTTCATATTCGCCCAGCTTTATATAGCTGAATGCCGAGAACAGATTGATCAGGGCTCGTTCGTAATCTTCACCCTTGTATGGAATGACCAGATCGTTGGTGATATAGGATGCCGCTTCTTTGGTCACGCTTGTTGTCCAGAGTGACTGGGCCAGCTCATCCGCATCCGTAAAAAATTTACTGGCTGTCTGGGGATTATTGCATTGGAATTGGATCATACCCGAATCCAGCAGATGAAGCAGTTGAGCTTTGTTGCCATAAGCTGCTTTTGAATTTTTTAAAATTTCGATGGATCCAGGGCAATTCCCCGTTGCCATGGAACTCTGAAGTGATGTGTAGTTGAATTTTGGAGCGCAGCTGCAGATCAAAAATGAAAAAATGACGATGATTGTTTTTTTCATCGAATCTCTTCCCCCCCCACGGTTTTTAAGATTTGTATGCGTGATCAAGGCCGGGCTCGGCAGAAAGAAAGATGCCCGGCCTTTGATAAAGGAACAATGGAATTACAGGCCAAAACGGCTTTGCTTGAGAAGCTTTTTGATTTTTTTTTCGCCGATCCAGACTTTTTTGTTTTTTTCCATCTCAATAAGCGTCAAATTGACCTGATAGAATTTTACGGATTTGCCGCCATCCTTATTGACAATGCTGTTCAGTTCTCCCTTGAGCATGAAATCTGCACCGATTTCTTCTCCATCAAATTTGGCAGTGTCTTCCGAGGCATTGGATGCCTGGTCAAGACGCTCATCTCTGATATCTTCTCTCTCCTCTTTGCTGGCCACAAATTCAACTTCACCGGAATTTAACAAGGCGCGTTCAAGGTCCCTGACAAAGGTTTTGACATTAATATGCTCATGACTTCTGTTCTTAACGGAGCCGATGATGACGGTGGGATTTTTCCCATTGTTTTTCTTGACGAACTGTTTCAGCCATGGGCGTTCAAGCACGTCCTGAATCATTTCATCGGCAACAAGCTTAGAATCGGTGTCATTCCATTTATCCCCCACATCCGTTACCTGATCTGTTTCCACGCGTTGTGTGGACATTGTCTGGCAACCCACCGTGATCAATGCAAGGCATACTGTCATCAAAATGATGCTTTTCTTCGTCATAATTGAACTATCTCCTTCATTTGGTGTTAGTTTTTTGTTAAACAGACTTAAAAAATTCTATGGCGCTCTTTTTTATACAATCATACAGACAGAGCGATGCAAGGAAAAGTAAGACAAACTTGCATAATGTGTCTGAGAATGTGAAATATTTCAAAAAAGCGCCATGAAAAAGTTTGTAAGAATGATTCCCCCCCATTTACATGAAGGATTATAGGTAATTAAGCGTTTGATTGTCAATAGAAAAGTAAAGTGGGAATGGCAGAATATAAAATGGTAATTTGCTGAATATATTGTTAAATTATATTAAATATGCCCGTTGATTTCTCGGGTCATGAGGTGGCTTCCCTATGGATAAAGTGAGTATTTCCGACTCATCAGGAAAGAAATCCCTCAATAAATGAGTTCAGGGCATTTTTTTGGATGTCATTCTGGGCTTTGAACTCAACACCAATTCCTCTGGGTAGAGATCGTATGACATCGCCGCTGATCTTAATCGGCCCCCTTTTATGAAATGACAGAAAGCTCATGCTGATTTTGCTTCCTGCTTGAATGGGGGCGTTTGAATTGATGAAAATACCATTTTCACTGATGTCATATATGTAGTCTGAATAAAAATGGTTGCCATTTGAATATAGAACCATGACCCCGGGACAGGGTTTCCTGGGATATTTTCTTTGATTTGCGGATGAAACGTCTGACATGGTTTTATCCTTTCTTATCATTGAATGTGCAATAAAAGATGGTTGTAAGTTTATCGTCCATGATGCATCGGAAATAGGATTCAAGAAGGAAGTGGTCTGGTCATGTATAATCCATGATATATCAAAACAAAAATAAATACAGAATGATGATCGTGTTAAATTATTTAATCTTTAAGTATATTATAAAACGATTTGCCTCTGAATTCAATACTATCTTTTTAATCGATGCATGGAAAAAATTGAGGGGATGGTGAATTGGCTTGGTCTATCGGTCAAAGCCACCTGCATGGGGCGGCTTTGACGGAGATTCAGGTTGGATTTATAGACGTTTAATGTACGTCATTTTCCATCAAGTATTTTTTCAGCCTCATCATAGGTGTAGGCCAATGTGGCTGTGTACCCCAGTGCAAGACTGGATTCTTCCATATGGTGGTGGAACGCCACATTTTTTTTGTCCGCGACACGAACAACCTTCCCCATACCCGAGTCAGCCAAGGCCCCCTGGATGATTTCAATATATGCCTCTCCTTTTGCTCCGGAGTCCAGTTCCATGGAACGGATATCCACAAGGCAGGTAAAACCCGGCTTAAGATTTGATATGTTTTTTGTCAGAGCTTCAAGAATAGGCGTGACATCCTCAGGGGTGAGGTCTTTGAGGGTTATAAACAGTCTGTTTTTAATTTTGTCAGAATCGACCTTAAACATAAAATCTCCTTGAATATGTGAAAACGTAATATATGAAAAAATACTGTGATTGCGTGATTTTTTTTCTAATAACTGATTGGTTGGTATTATAGAAGAGGGTGATGGAGGTGTCAATGGAAAGAACTCCGGGCAGCAGTATAATACAAACGAACAGCGTTTGATGGTGTCGAATATGACCCTTTCTCCGTAGTCATTCGTCGACTTTTTACTATTTCATAAGTGTTTCGAAGAAACGCAGGCTCTCGTAAACCATTTATTTTCATTCCATGGGACCTTGTTATTTTAAAATATTTATTCACTGTTCATATAGTTTCTTGACATATCCGAACTAATAAAATAAGAAGTTCTTTTCATTAATCTTGTAAAATATACAAGAGAATTGATCGCGGAACAGTGGTTTGATTCATGAAAGATGTTCAATTTTTATTATCCGTTATCAATCGTGTTTCTTCCGTTTGATTTAAAAAAAATGCTGGTTAAGGAGTGAGCCTGAAAATGATGAGTTCAAAAAAGAAAACCTTATTATTATCCGGAATTTTTTCTCTTTTTGTTATCCTGACACTATCGGTCGTATCTGCTGAAACTGACTCATCTAAAACGGTCATGAAACAAAGACCTCCCGTTGCATTTACCCATGATACCCATATGGGGCAATATGAATGCCTCGTATGCCATCATCGCTATGAAGACGGGGAAAATGTTCTTGACGAAGATGAGTTGACTGATGTTGAACCGGATGAAACCATTATGCTTAATGTCATTTCCACGGACGAACTCAGTAATGTTAAGTGTGCGTCATGCCATACTAAAAATAAAGATAAAGCAAAAATAGATAGTCGGGAAGCATTTCATCGTCAGTGCATCGGGTGTCATGATAAGCTGTCGACCGGTCCAGTGCTTTGTGGTGAATGTCATATCCGCTCAAATCAGGCATCTGCTGACGAATAAAACAGGAGGATAACGTGGTTAAATCAAAAAGAAAACCTGTAGAGGAAATACAAAATTCCATTGCTGATTTCGATAAAATTCTAACCGTTGGCTGTGGAGGGTGTGCCTCCGTTTGTCTTGCGGGAGGTCAGCGTGAAGTCAACGCATTGAACGCAGAACTGGGTCTTCTTTTCAAATCGGAAAAAAAGACAAAGAAACTTGGCAGCTATACTGTGGAACGCCAATGTAATATGCAGTTCCTTGTTGAACTTGATGAAAAAGTCAAAGACTATGATTGCCTTGTGTCCATGGCCTGCGGAGCCGGTGTTCAGCTGATGGCCGAACGATATCCGACTCTTCCCGTCTTTCCGGCAGTGAATACGGTTTCAATCGGTGTTGATCGTGAAATCGGCATGTATGAAGAAAAATGCCGTGCCTGCGGTGAATGTGTTCTTGCATATACCGGTGGAATCTGCCCAGTCACACGATGTGCCAAAGGTGTTTTCAATGGGCCATGTGGTGGAACAAACCGTGGGAAATGTGAAATCAGTCAGGATATTCCCTGTGCATGGCTTGATATTTTTGAACGTCTAAAGGGCCAGAACAGACTCGATGATATTATGAAACTTCAGGCTCCCATGCAGTGGCAAAATCAGGTCCAACGGACCACTGTGCAGGAACCCTATGCAAGAAGGTATTACAAATAGATTGGTATTTGCCTTGTTGTGTGAATTCTTAAACTCTATATCATAAAAGATTAAGATAAAAGATAAAGAAAGAAGACTCATATGGATATTTCAACACTATTATCAGGATCAAATGCATACGACTTCATTCGTGGTCCTTTGGTCTGGATTTCATTTATCGTATTTTTTTTGGGACTGATCTTTCAGGTATTTCGATTTATTTCAATGACTGAAAAAATTGATCATTCCGTTTACAATCCCAGGCCAAGAACAAAACTTCCAAAACTTTCCCTGAACGCAGAGACTATCAGCCGCTTTCTTACCAAGACAAAGCTTTCCATTGTCGGTGTGAATCCCGTGATGGTGATAGTCACCACACTGTTTCACATCTGTCTGGTTGTGGCGCCTCTTTTTCTGCTGGCCCACAATATTCTATTAAAGGATGCTATTGGTGTGAGTCTGTTTTCATTCTCGGATTGTTTTGCAGATTATCTGACCCTTATTCTGATGGCATGTGGGCTGTATTTTCTTTTGCGGAGATTCTTTGTAGCCCGGGTAAGAGCGATTACCACACGATATGACTATGTCATGCTCTTTCTCGCCACCGCACCGTTTATTACAGGATATCTGGCTTATCACCAGCTTCTCCCGGATTATTACAGACTGGTCATTTCACTTCATATCCTGTCGGGCGAGCTGATGCTTATGGCTGTCCCTTTTACGAAATTTGTTCACATGGTGTTCTTTTTTGTTTTCCGTTTTTCCATTGAAAGTGAATACAGCCTCGGGAAAGGAAACAGGACCTGGTAAAGGGACCTTTAGCTGTGTAGCAATTTTTTTTAGAATGATATCGGGGAGATTCAAATGTTTAAAAAGAATACAGCAGGCGTGGATACAGCCCGCGTCAAAGAAAGACTTGAAGAGCACAAGACGAAGATGAAGCTTTCGCTTAAGGCGTGCGCCCATTGTACCTTGTGTGCGGAAAGCTGTTTTTTGTATATGGCCCGTGACAAAGATCCAAAGTACACACCCTCATACAAATTCATCAATTCCATCGGTCTTCTTTACAAAACAAAGGGAAATGTGGACAAGGTGACTCTGGGCGAGATTCGAGACAATGTGTGGGAAAGATGTGCGCTTTGCACCCGCTGCTATTGCCCACTTGGCATTGATATACCCGAAATGATCGCACTGGCACGCAGCATTTGCAGGGAACAGGGTGTGTATCCTCAATATGATAGAGAATAGTTATTTGAATTTTGAATACGGTGCGAGTGTACCAAATTTAAATAGCATCTGATATTATAGATACTCAAATTATTCAAATGAAGGAAAGTATCGATATGAAAGCTGGAAGCAATCTAGAAAAAATTTTGACGGCGGGACATTTTGCATTTACAGGAGAACTTGGACCTCCACGGGGCACCAGTATTGAGCATGTTAAGGAAAAAGCACAGCACCTTATCGGACATGTGGACATGGTCAATATTACGGACAATCAGACAGCCATGGTAAGGATGTCAAGCTGGGCAGCTTCGATGATTGTGAAAGAACTGGGCCTTGAACCGAATTATCAGATGGTTTGCCGTGACAGAAACCGTCTTGCCATGCAGGCTGATATTCTGGGTGCTTATGCACACGGGCTTAGAAATATTCTGTGTTTGACAGGAGACCATCAGCAGTTTGGTGATCATCCCAATGCCAAAGGTGTTTTTGATATTGATTCCATGCAGCTTGTGTCGATGGTCAAAAAAATGCGTGATGAAGGTAAATTCTTAAGTGGTGAGGAAATTCATGAGCCACCCAAGTTTTTTATCGGTGCTGCAGCAAACCCCTTTGCCGACCCCTTTGAATGGCGAATCCACCGACTTGCGAAGAAAGTGGAAGCCGGATGCGATTTTATCCAGACACAGTGCGTGTACAATATGAAAAAAATGCGCGAATGGATTAAAATGGCCAATGATATGGGGCTTACCGATAGAACCTATATTCTTGCCGGGATCACCCCCATGAAAAGTATCGGTATGGCCAAATACATGCAGAGTAAAGTCCCGGGCATCGAAGTCCCTGATGAAATTATCAAGCGCCTTCAGGGTGTTGATAAGAAGATGGTTGCGGAAGAAGGTATTAAAATTGCCTGTGAGCAGATCGAAGAGTTCAAGGAGTTGAAGGGCGTTGCCGGTATCCATCTGATGGCCATCGAATGGGAACACAAGGTCCCTGAAATCGCAGAACGGGCAAAGGTTCTTCCTCGTCCTGTTATGGATTGATTTTTTTAAAAAGTAAACCGGCATGATTCAGGCATGACCCTTGTCATGAGTCCTGATTAATCGAGCTGTATATAATAAAAGCCTGATATTGTTAAAATGTCAGGCTTTTTTTCATTCTCCCTAACGCCAAGCTGAAGCGCGCAGTTTTATGCGTCGCCTCCAGCTGTTGGTTGGCGACGTACTTCCGAATTATTCGTTCTCGGACGCGTACTCGATACTCTCGCGAACCTGCATCGGTGCTGATGACATCTTTACCAGCATTAAAACGATACGAACAAGAAGACGTTTACCATCATCATGTTTTTCATGGTCGAATATGTTGCACATTTTCGAGTACGCGTACGAGAGACGCCCCTTCGGGGCTGAGTACGCGTACGACTATGTTGGATCACCAACAGCTGGAGGCGACGCGTAAAGACGACGCACCCCACCTGGGCGAAACAATTGTAATGGAATGTTGATTTATTGTATGTTATACCTTAACAATAAGCATATTATCAGAGTGATAAATCATAAAACAAAAAAACGGTTGTATCATTGGACCGGATTGCTGACGGCTCATTATTGAATAATCATCATCCTGGGATGAGCAGGCGTATACGTTTGCGCGTTTTATGTGGTACAAGCATGTGTAAAACGATGCTATCGACTTGCCCAAAGGAGGATACATGCGTTCTGAACATGAGAAGGACTTATTGCTTAAAGCTGTTGACGGGTATAAACGCCGATTGATTATCGTCTCGGATGATTACAGAATCCTGTCATCCAGCTATGATGAGGACAAAGATGATGATGATAGTATTGTGGGCCGATTTTGCTATGAATTTTTCTATAATTGCTCGGAACCTTGCAGGGATTGTATTGCTTTAAAAGCCATTCGATTGAACAAATCCACGATTCGCACCGACTACACAGGTTTTTATCACGGGAAAAAAGAACGATGCCGGTACTCTTATCCGGTGATGGACAATGGTGTATTTAGGGCTGCTGTGGTTATGGACCATGAGGAACCTGGCATCCGGGAAATGGAAGATCAGCTTAAACGGTCCAATGCATTTCTGCATAACCTGATAAACAGTGCGGTGGATGGTGTTATTGCAGCGGATATGTCGGGGAAGATTATTATATTTAATGAGGCTGCCGCTGAAATAACCGGGTACAGTGTGGCCGAAGCCATTGAAAATCTGGATATACGAAAGACATATGCCCCTGGAGTGGCTGAAGAGGTCATGCGTCTTCTTAGAAGCGAGGAATACGGTGGTAAAGGAAAACTCAAAGGCTATCGTGCAGATGGTATGAACCAAGAAGGACAGGTCATGCCCATCAGCCTTAATGCAGCCATCGTGTATGAAGAAGAAAAAGAAGTTGCCACCATCGGCTTTTTTCATGATATGCGCGAGTATCTTGAAATGCAGTCCAAGTTGAAGAAAACCCAACTCCAGCTTCTCCAGGCTGAAAAAATGTCTTCTTTGGGAAAGCTTGCAGCCGGTGTCGCTCATCAACTAAATAACCCCCTGGGGGGCATCATCCTTTTTGCAAAATTAATACTGGAAGACTATGATTTGCCCGACGGAGTGACGGATGATATCAACCGTATCCTCAGGGATGCCCAACGTTGCAGCGATACGGTCAAGGAGCTGCTTGAGTTTGCCCGGCAGACCAAACGGGAGCTTCTGCCCCTGGATATCAATAAGTCCATTTCAAGGACCCTTTTTCTTCTTGAAAGCCAGACCTTGTTTCATAATATTGTGATTCAATGCAATTATGATGAAACCCTTCCACATGTTCCTGCCGATAGTCAACAATTGAACCATGTATTGATGAATATTATTTTAAATGCTGCCGATGCCATGGACGGGGCAGGTCATTTGACATTAACAACCGGCCGGATAACCGATGAGAAAAAAATATTTATTGAAATTAAAGATTCTGGAAGCGGTATTCCAGAACATGTCTTGCCACATATCTTTGAACCCTTTTTTACGACAAAGGAGGAAGGTAAAGGCACGGGCCTCGGTTTGAGTATGGTTTACGGAATCATTGAAAATCATGGGGGCACCATCACCGCAGAAAGTACCGTGGGAGAGGGGACCAAATTTCGGATTGAACTTTCATATTAGTAAAAACGGAGGAAGCCCATTGCAGTACCATGAAGACCCGACAAACATTCTTGTTATCGATGATGAGAAAGATTTAAGGGACGGATGCGAACGGATTATCAAACGTATGAACTGTAAAGTTTTTAAGGCGTCCACCGGAGAAGAGGGCATTGATATTTTTATTGAACACAGGCCGTCCATCGTTCTGTCTGATCTCAAGATGCCTGGAATTGATGGGATTGAGGTCCTGAGAAGGCTTCGTGATATCGATGAACAGGTGCTGGTGATTATTATCACTGGCTTTGCCACCATTGATACAGCCATTGAAGCCATGAAGCAAGGGGCGTATGATTTTGTCGCAAAGCCCTTTGAACCGGATCAGCTTCGGATTGTTGTCGGCCGTGCCATGGAAAAGCTGAAATTGAGACGACAGGCCAGGGCTCTTGAACTTGAACGTCTGAGAAACCTTGCTGACCTTGGAACCGAAAAAAGCAGAATACATGCGATTATCGAATCATTACCCAATGGGATCGTGGTGACGAATGCCAAAGGGCTTGTGGTTCTGATGAATCCTGATTTTAGAAAGCGTTTCGAAATCTCGCCTGAACGGGCCGCCGGAGACAGGGTCGAAACCTATATCCAGGATCAGGGGCTATGCGCCTTGATCCATGAAATATCCCAAGGAAAACATGTTGATGATGATAAAGTGCCCACCTATGAATTGACGCTTCCCAGTGAAATCTATTTGCTGGCCCGGGGGCAGTCTGTTTTAGGGGAAGACAATGAATGCCTTGGGGCCGTGATGATTTTTACAAATATAACGGATCTTAAAAATTTTGATCAGCTGAAATCCGAATTTGTTGCCAAGGTATCCCATGAGCTGCGATCACCCCTTGCCACCATCCATGAACAGCTTGCTTCGGTGATATCCGAAATGCCTGTTGATGCAGACCCTGAAAACAGGGGACTTCTTCTTCGAGCCAAGGAGAAGACCAAGGGCTTGATTTCTTTTATCGGTAACCTCCTTGACCTTGCCCGGATCGAAGCGGGTAATGACTATAATAACCCCAAAGAGGTGAGGGTGGCTGAGATTCTGGACGGCATCGTGGATTTTCTGAAAAGCAGGGCGGTCAGCAAAGGGCAGGCTTTGTCTATAGTCCATGATGTGCGTGAACTTCCGTTGGTTGTGGCTGATCCCCTGGCCATCGAAAGCATCTTTGGGAATTTGATCACCAATTCTATCAAATACACACCCAAAAAAGGACGGATTGATGTCAATACCACCCTTGAAGGAGATCGTGTCAAGGTGACAGTCTCTGATAATGGATTTGGAATGGATCAGCAGCAACAGAAAATGATTTTTGAAAAGTTTTACAGAATAAAAAACGAAAAGACTCGCCACATCGTGGGTACAGGTCTTGGTTTATCCATTGTGAAAGGCCTAGTGGACGCCATGGAAGGAGAAATACTGGTTGACAGTGCTCCTGATTGCGGAAGCAGGTTCTCCGTATATCTTCCCATAAAAAAAGTATAAAATCCCCATATGTTGGGATGATCGAAATCGAAGGAACTAAATCCCAATAAACGGATGCACTATACGTGATCCTTAGCGTTACATGAAAGGTGGAACGGGCAGGCTTATTCTGTCCCGATTATCTGTTTATTCGGGTTGTCCTGTTTGTCCGGGTTGTCCAGTTTATTCGGGTTGTCCTGTTTGTCCGGGTTATCCTGTTTGCCCGTGTTGTCTTGCTTGATCTGCTTGTCTTGTGTGTGTCCTTCATTCATAAGGGGCTCTTTTTCTGAATCCGTAGCCATTTTACCGATGGATTCGAAAACGGCATCCCATGATCGTCCTGTATCGGTGGAGACAAGAAAGGACTGGACTTTTTTGGTGCCACTGACGCTTTTAGCATGTTCAATGGCCGCCAATATGGATTCCTTGGACCCCAGAACCCCAAGAAGAACCACTTGGCACTGAACGGATTTGACCGTGACGTTTGTGGCAAAAATCTTTTTATCGGCCGTGAGCCTGGCCATGGTTTCATAGGCAACCTCAAGGTTGATGGCAGGATTGCAATCCTCTTCTTCACCCTTTTTTAATAAGTATGGCACGGCAGGTTTACCGGTAACTTCCTGGGCAATGTCCATGATTCTCTGGGCTTCATCAAGGGTCGAACACTGACCTACCACAAAGGGGTACCCAAAATAACATACGGCACTGACATCCATGAGCCTTGTCACGTCATCCTCAAGAAGCTTTGCCATCATGAGGCCGGTGAGTTTTTTGTCATTGAGGATATGACGCAAAGGGCGTTCGTCAACACTTGTTTTATAAACAGTTTCGATGCCTTTTCGAATGGAAGACTGGACGCTGCATCCCGAAGAGATAAGGAGGGCCAGAAACATGAACGTTAAATGGATAAAGCTTTTTTTTATCATTGTCCGGTTTCTTTTTATAAATTGGATAGAGTTTTCTTTGCCAGGGCAATTATACAACGATAGATAAAAAATGACAATCCGATAAATTCATGCCGTGCCAAAGAACGGTGTGCCTTCATGCAAAGGATGGTTGAGGCCGGACAAACATTATGGTATAAGGATCATGCTTTTCAATAATAGAGAGGATCAACGGAGCGGATGACCTGATTTCAGGTACGGCGATAAACCCATGGCGTTTTTAAATGCAATGAGAAAAGGACAGGCCACTTGTTGAATAACCCTCAATCGGTCAGAGATGGTCTATGAATAGCTTTGTTCCGGTAAAATTTGGGAAATACTATCTCCTGGACAGAATAGCAACAGGTGGGATGGCTGAACTTTTCAGGGCCAAATTGACGGGTGCCGAAGGTTTTGAAAAGCTGATTGCCATCAAGAAGATTCTGCATCACTTGAACACAGAGGATAAGCTGGTCAGTTCATTTATTGATGAGGCCAAGCTTGCGGCCTTTCTTCACCATCCGAATATTGTTCAGATTTATGATTTTGGATGCTTGAACGAAACCTACTTCATTGCCATGGAGTTCCTTTTTGGTAAGGATTTAAGGTTTACCCTTAAACGGTCCATTGAACGGGGCATGAGCATCAGTTTAGAGCATACCCTTTATATTGTTTCCCAGTTGTTAAGGGGCCTTGATTACGCCCATACACTTCATGATTTCTCAGGAATGCCCCTTTGTATCATCCATCGGGATATTGGTCCCCAGAATATTTTTATAACCTATAACGGGCAGGTTAAAATTATTGATTTCGGAATTGCCAAAGCCGCAACCCAGGATACCAATACCCAGGTGGGGACCATCAAGGGCAAAGTCTCCTACATGTCACCTGAACAGGCCAATGGCGAGGTGATTGACCATCGTTCCGATTTATTCTCCGTGGGGATTGTTCTCTATGAACTGGTAACGTCCAAAAAAATGTACGAAGGGGATACATTCCAGATTCTGGCCAAGGCCCGTGAGGGGATTTTTAAGCCTGCGAAAGAAATAAACGGCGAGCTGCCCAAGGGTATTTACAGGATTCTTGATAAGGCACTTGAAAAAGATCCGGCCAACCGTTACCAGACAGCCGAGGACATGTGCAAGGATATTGAATCGTTTATGCTGGATCAGTCCATGCGGGCTGGCCAACGAGAGCTTTCAGTTTATATGAAGGCTCTTTTTCATGGAGAGAGCGATGAAAGTGATATCCGGCATTCATTCACGGCTGAATCCCTCAAAGGTGCTGATGAGAGCACCCTTATTACGGAAGAAAGGGACATTACCCGGGTAGACAAGAAGGCTAAAAATCAAAAACGCTCTTTCCCCCTTGTAAGAATGGCCTTTTACACGCTGGCCTTTGCCTTGACCTTGAGTTTTTATTTTTATTCCCAGAGCGATTCGGGTAAGGTCTTGATCAACCGGGGCATAGACTCCCTGGTAGGCAAGAGCGTTGTTTTGAAAATGACCAAGGATCGTGAAGCGATTCAGGCTGGAATTTCTTCTGTGGAAGATAAAAGATATGACGATGCGGTCTTAATATTCGAGGCCATTTTGAAGGTTAATCCTTCATCGATGAGCAGCATTTCACCATACTATTCCAAAGCTTTGACATCTCTGGCCTCGGAGTTGATGTCCTCGGATATCAAGAAAAGCCGTGCCTATCTCGAAATATCCTATGGCCTTAACCCTGAAAACAGTGAGACCTGTTTTCTGTTGGGGAAACTCTATACGGTTTTGAAACAAAACAGGTTGGCCGTGGCATTTTATGAAAAGGCCGCCGGACTTGATCCGAATAATCCGGATATCTATTTTAATATGGGCTATAATTATGCGGCACTTGATGACTACGGACGGGCAAAGGATATGTATAAGGCAGTCATCGACCTTGCACCCACGTTTTTGGATCAAGCCTATTTCAATCTTGCCCTGATCCAGGAGAAAACAGGGCGTCATGATGAAGCGGTTGAAAATATGAAAATGGCTCTTAAAGTGAATCCGAAAAACAGGAATGCGGCTAAATTTTTAAAGAAGCTGAACCTTTCCCAAAACAAATAACTTGAATATCTGATAGTCTGGTGTATATTCAGTGTCAAGATGACCATGTCTCACTATTAATACACACAATTCCTATATGATTTAACTATGAAAAACGAGCTGATATACACACGAATCCTTATTTTACTTGTTTTGTTTACAAGTAGCTCCTGTTCTTTTTTTGGGAGCGAAAAACGGTGGAAACCGGTCAAGCAGACACGGCATGCCTTTGTGCATACAGTGGAATGGCCGAATGAATCCATGCCTCTTATCTCAAGGTGGTATACCGGGAAAGAAGAGAATGCCGAGCATGTGATCAAGGCCAATCCCACGGTTAACCCTGAGAGGCTTGTGGTCGGGACTCTTATCTACATTCCCCGGAAATTGCTCAAGACCCGTGAGCCCATGACCCGTGAATTTGTAGAAAACTCTCTGGAAAAACCGATAAAGAAAATACCCGCTGAGCCCGTAAAGATCATGCCGGAGAAAAAAAAAATCGAGTCGCCTGATAAATTTGAACTTTTTGGCCCGCGGTGAGCCATAAGCCGTGATCTTATATTTCATTTTATTTTCCTTATTTATGTAACATTGAGCACATGAACGATGATGAAATCTTTTTTTGTTAAGACCATAAGATGTTGGATATTTATTTCAATGATGGGCAGTCTGTTTGTGATGGACTCGTTGCTGAATCCTTGTTTTTCTTCGAAAGCGGAACGACTGGAGCTGAACAACGTTGATGTGAAATCCCTTTTTGCCAAGGGTAAAATAATTGAGAATGTAACCCTTTCAGCCCTTGAGATGGATGGCCAGGTTATCAGTCAGATGACATTTGATAATGTGGCCATGAAGAAGGTGGATCTTGATCATGTGGAGATGCAGGATTTGCTGATTATGGGATGCGATTTTTTGAACGGTTCCATGAAAAAATCAAACCTGAATGGGTCAAAAATCTTTGAAAGTCATCTGGAAAAAATGGACATGGCCCATTCGGAAATGAATTTCATCGTATTTAGCGGAGGGGATATTGTTCTTTCTGATCTTAATTCGGTCAAAATGAAGGGCGCCCTTCTCAAGGGAACACGGATGACAGGTGTTAATCTTTCAGGGGCTGATGTAAGTTTTGCTGTGATTTATTCCGATTTTGAAAATGTGAATTTTAGAAATTCCGATCTCCATGGGGCGCACATCTACAATACAACCATTCTGGCCTCGGACTTTACACGAGCCAATCTGAGTGGCGCTAAGCTGGAGAAGGTTCGTGTGATATTCAAAAAGGACATGGCCACCCGGTTCAATGAAGTCAACCTGAGTTATGCCTATTTGAAACTTGTGGAACTTTTATCATCGGATTTGAGTGGTGGATTTATGCGTGGCATGACAGCGGTTAATTGTGATTTTTCATTTTCCAATATGAGCAATGCCCGAATGAACGATATGGTGTTTATGGATACTTCCATTCGCGGATCCGATCTTCGGTATGCAGAAATAAAAAATTCACATATCCAGGAAACCAATTTCAGCGCGTCAAATATGGGGGGTTCTGATTTGAGCGGGTCCGATCTTACAGGGTCGGTATTTGACGATGCCATTCTCGTCGATGCCATGCTTGATAACTGTTCTCTTGCAAAAGCGAGTTTTAAAAAAGCTGATTTATCAAATGCGTCCATGAATAATTCGGATCTTTCGGGAAGCGATTTTACAGGGAGCCTCCTTCAATCCACGGGATTGGATAATGCTGTGTTAACGAATATTGTTTTAAATGATGCGTCTCTTGAAATGATTGACCTGAAGGGGGCATATCTCCCAGGGCTGCAGATGAAAAACATCAGGTTTGTGAAGATAAGATTGAATGGCGCTGACCTTTCGGATTGTAATTTTTCCGACAGTAAAATCATATCGTGCGATTTTACCGGAACGGCACTTGCAAAAGTCAATATGAAAAATTGCATTATTTCAGACACATCGATGAAAGGAGCCAATCTGGAATTGGCGGATATGAAAGGGGTGACGTTTATTCACGTGAATTTCACAGATGCGTTGTTCACGAGAGCCCTGTTAAAAGACGCTGTATTTAAAAATTGCACCATGACCCGGACCGATTTTACAGGGGCTGATATCAAAAATGCAGATTTCACAGATAGTCCCATGGAAAGCGCCCGGGGAATTGATAAAGCTCTTAATGTAAAAAAAGCCAAGGGCCTTTGAAAAACAGTCCTTATCCAATCTCATCCCTCTTTTTTATGAATCACAGACATTCTCAGGATCACTTTTTCCCGAAGATACCTCGCCTGTTAATGGACATTGCGTATGGATGTTGTGGTTTACTTCTTCCTGATTCTACCATTGCTATCGCATGTTCTGAATAAGAATAGACTAAAGACCATTATATTTAGATAAATCGATAAAAATAATTCTTCAATGATGATATTTACTCAAAATATCATTGATTTGAATTGTAGTCAATCATAACTATTTTTTATGAGAGAATTAATTTTTTTATTGCTTTTTAATCTATTTCAAGATTAATATATAGTACGTTTGTAGTAATACACTTTTTTATAGAAGACATCTCAAAAAAATATGGTTCAAAATCAAGGCCGTAGGTGCTTCAAACAGCTGTCATACGGGTCGTTGCTGAAGATTAGAAAGAATGCCCTGTCGCAGAGTGCCAAAAGACTCATTTGAGATAGCTTCTAGTATATCATTTCAGCCCTTAGGGGCTATTGCGCTAAAATCTTACAGATTGTTAGACGCTTAATCCGATTCCAGGATATTTAATTTCTTCAATAAGCATTTCATAACGGTTTAAACATCCATATATGTTTTTATAGAACCGGCGATTAATTTCGCATCACCTTTGAAATATCTCTATCATAAGCTTTTTTCATTTTAGATGTGATAATTGTCATCATAGAGTTTAGCTGTTTTTTATCAAAGATGCAGGTTGTCTCAAGCCGTTATTTTTGTAGTGATCCCTTCAAATTAAATCAGAAAGTGTTGATGTTCCAGGTGAATAACTTGTCTTTTAAAACAGGTGTTTTAGAAGGATATCCATTTTCTTCTTTTATAAACGCGATGTCTGAATACAGGATTCTGTTAATTGTCACATTGATTTGATGCGTAATATCGCAATTTGATCATATCAACTCTAATCACTATGGAAGGACATCCTATGAAAAGCGAAATCGTGAATTCAATGGTAGATCAACTGGTGAGGTGTGCTGATATAAAAAAGGACACCCTTATTTACACGTTTTTTTCTGATGGGATCGGCATTGATGTTACCTATGGGAAATTGCATCAACAAGCGAGAAACGCTGCGGGATATCTCCAGGTACGATATGACCGAGGTGAACGTGTTATCCTGGCATTGAAGCCGGGTGAGAATTTTATCACAAGTTTTTTTGGTTGTCTTTATGCAGGGATAATTCCAATCCCTTTGTATCCACCGTTTACCCAGGCCTTTATCAATAAAATTGATCATGTTATACACGATGCCGGTCCAATCGCCATCATCACGTCTTTTGACCTTGCCGAGGCCGGACGAAGCCTGGGCTGGAATTATGGAGCGCTTGATCTGGTTTTCAATGAAGAGTTTACAAGCGAATGGGGTGAGGCCTGGGTCCAAGGGCGTATTTCAGGCGATGATATCGCCTTTTTGCAATACACCTCGGGATCCACAAATCATCCCAAAGGTGTCATTGTTACCCATGCAAACATCCTTGAGAATGAAGGCCTGATCCAATCCGGTTTTTCCCAGGACACAAATACCATCGGTGTGGGCTGGCTGCCTGTTTATCATGATATGGGGCTGATAGGAAATGTTCTTCAGCCCTGTTATACCGGATATCGGATGGTTCTTATCTCACCCCTTGACTTTATGGCTGATCCCTTGTGTTGGCTTGAAATGATATCCCGATATAAGGCAACCATCAGCGGTGGACCTAATTTCGCTTTTGACCTTTGTGTGCGACGATACGATGAAAAACGTTGCGAAAATATTGATTTAAGTTCCTGGGATCTTGCATTCACAGGGGCTGAGCCCGTTCGTGGCGATACGATCCGGCGATTTGCGAAATGTTATAAATCCCATGGATTTTCCCGAAATGCGTTCCTACCCTGTTATGGCCTGGCTGAAAATACACTTCTGGCTTGCTGTACAGCCAAAACAGACCGAGTCAAAGAAATCCACGTGATGAAAGCTGCGTTCAAAAAAGGGATAATTGAGATTTCCAAGACCACCTCTGACAAAACCCTTGGTCTTGTGAGTAACGGGGTCTGCCCCCCGGGGCAGTCCCTTTGTATTGTGGATCACACGAATTTTGAAATCCTTCCCGAGGGCCAGGTGGGAGAAATATGGCTCCAGGGCAAAAGTGCTGCCCGGGGTTACTGGAACAATGATGAGCTTACACGGGAAACCTTTCAGGCCTATACAGCCTCAGGAAAAGGCCCATTTTTAAGAACGGGTGATCTGGGCTTTTTGAGTCATGGCGAACTTTATATTGCCGGACGGATCAAAGATCTGATCATCATACGGGGGCGGAATTATTATCCCCAGGATATCGAACTTTCGGTGGAAAAAGCCCTAAAAAGCATCCGGCCAGGGCGTGTAGTCGCCTTTCTTTCAAATGAGAAACTTTGCGTGCTGGCCGAATATGTGGGGACCTTGGAGCAAAGCCAAACAGTCCTTAAAACCATTGTTAAGCAGGTTAAAAAAGACTATGAGCTGAATGTGGACTATGTTCTTCTAGTGTCTCCTAAAAGTCTGCCTGTGACTACCAGTGGGAAAATTAGACGGAATGACTCCAGAAAGAGCTTTGAAAATGATTCCTTGAGTGTGATTGAGCGGTATTGTGCTGACGATGACCGTGAGTTTGTAGAACCCGTGGGCCCCATGCCCCTGGATAATACAAGGGAGACCTTTTTATTAATTTTTTCTCAGTATCTGGGTCTGGAACCCCATGATATTGATCCGGATCTGCCCTTTGGACATTATGGCTTGACATCATCCGAGGCCGTAGAATTGACAGAGAAACTTTCGACAATTACAAGCCAGCCATGTACTCCGACCCTGTTCTATGATTATCCCACCATCAATCGCTTGTTTGATTATGTATCAGGCAAGTCCAAGCCGGATTTGGGGATTCGCGCCCAGGCTCTCAAAACAACAGGCATGGCAACAGGGGACATGGCCATCGTTGGCATGGCCTGCCGTTTTCCTGGAGCCACAGATATAGATGCTTTCTGGAATAACATCGAAAACTCATATGATTGTCTGAGTGATTTTCCCAAGGATGCCAGAGCACCATTTTTAAATCGGGCCAAAGGAGGCTTTTCCCGCAGAGGGGGGTTTATCGAGGATATTGATGCCTTTGACGCTCATTATTTCAGCATATCCCCTAAAGAGGCGAAGCTGATGGACCCCCAGCAGAGAATTTTTCTCGAAACCGTATGGCATTGCCTGGCCCATGCCGGTTATGCGCCGGGAACACTCGGTGGGAAGGATCTGGGTGTATTTGCAGGTGTTTCATCCTTTGATTACAGCGATGTGCTTAGGGAATCCGGGATACAACCCGAAGCATATACCGCCACAGGTATGGCCCATACCATGATTGCCAATCGGGTGTCTTTTCTTTTGAATGTCCACGGTCCCAGTGAAATTATCGATACAGCCTGTTCCAGTTCTCTGGTAGCCATTCACCGGGCAGTTTCAGCCATTCGTCAAGGAGATTGTTCCATGGCCCTTGCAGGGGGAGTCAATATTCTGATCTCTCCGGATACCTTTACGTCCCTGGGCCGGTCCGGATTTTTGAGTTCCCGAGGTCAATGCAGCACCTTTGACAGTATGGCCGATGGCTATGTGCGAGGAGAAGGATGCGGAGTTGTACTATTGAAACGGTTGGACCATGCACGGCGGGATGGTGATTTTATCCATGCGGTGATCCGTGGAACGTCCGTGAGCCATGGGGGGATGAGTGAATCCTTGACTGCCCCCAATGCCTTATCACAGGCACAATTAATCATTAAAACCTGTGTTGATGCAAAGGTCAGCCCCGAAACCATTTCTTATATGGAAACCCACGGGACCGGTACGATTCTGGGGGACCCCATTGAAGTCAATGGCCTTCTGACGGCCTTTCGTGAGATGTACAAAACCGGGGACGGTGATTTCGATAAAACAAGCTGTGCCTTGGGCTCGGTCAAGAGCATCATCGGCCATCTTGAATCAGCCGCCGGAATCGCCGGTGTGATCAAAGTGGTGGAAGCCCTGAAACGAAAAGTTATTCCTCCCAATCGCCATGTGGATACCCTCAACCCCCTAATCCAGCTTGAGGGAAGTCCCTTTTATGTTCCGGGCGAAACCATGGCCTGGCACGGGAACAGGGACCGGGACCGGGACGGAAAGGAGATGCCCTGCCGGGCAGGGATCAGCTCCTTTGGCTTTGGCGGGACCTATGCCCATATGATCCTTGAATCCCATGAGAATCATTTTTCGGAGAGTCATGACGAAGATTACTTGTTTGTGTTTTCATCCCGGACCCGGGAAGGACTTGACGCCCTTGTTGACCGCTTCCTTGTCTGGATTGGGGAAACAAAAAATTATCTTATGGTTAAAAATCATTTCTATGATGCCGCCTGTACCCTATGGGAGGGACGTGACCATTTAGATGCAAGGCTTGCCATGGTTGTAAGGGATGCTGACGGCCTGATTAAGACTATGAAAACATTCCGTCAAACCGGTGAGTCAGGTTCTGATGCATGGTTTGGTCTTTGTAAAAAGAACGAGCCCAGGCAACGTTGTTTTGAACAGAACCCCAAGGATGCGGCCAGGCGATGGGCCATGGGAGATGATCTTGACTGGGATGGACTTCGAAAGGGACAGGGGTTTAAAAAAATTCCTTTGCCGGGTTATGTGTTTGAGAAACAGAGATATTTTGCCATGGAATCCCATGAACACATCACCGAATCAGAGACGGATAGGGTAAGCCAGAATCCTCTGACATACCGGGAACCGAAAGGATGTTCCTTGGAGGACATGGTGTTGTTTCTCTCTCACGAAGTGTCACAGATGGTGAATGTCAGTGAAAGACAGGTTGACCCGAACACCCAGTTCAATGATTACGGTATGGATTCCATGGCCGTGATCAGTCTGGTGCACAGCCTTGAACAGTATGCCGGAATAGAGATGCCACCGTCATCAATTCAGGATTATACCACCATTTTAAGTCTTGCCCGTTTTGTCGCGGGCGGGATGGTTGAAGAATATCAAGAGCCGTATCTGCTTGGGGATACGGAGCTGGATGAATTTTTGTTTAACCGGTCAACGCCCATGGTAAGGACACAAGGAAAAGCGATTTTCCTCACAGGAAGCACCGGCTATCTGGGTTCTTATCTTCTGGTTGAATTACTTGAAAAAACCGATGCCCAGATCTATTGCCTGGTCAGGGCAGAAAATGAAACCAAGGGACGTGAACGAGTCAGGCTGGCAGCCTTAAATTTCGGGTCAGGCAGAAATCTTCCCCATGAGCGGATTCATATCATCACAGGTGATTTGGGAGAATTGAGACTGGGCCTTGGAATAAAAGAGTTCAATAAACTTTCCAATACCATTGATACCATATGGCATTGTGGCGCCACTGTGGATTGGTTAAAACCTTATGCGGCCTTGAAAAATACCAATGTGAACGGGACACGGGAAGTCATCCGCATGGCAGCACACAAATCCATCAAAACCCTTCATTTTATATCATCCCTGGCAGTGCTTCCCTTGGTCGAGGGCCAGAATGAATGGTTTGAAAAAGAAGTAAGGGATCCCTCGGGAATTCGTGCAGGGTATGGCCAGAGTAAATGGGTGGCTGAACAGCTTTGTTTGAAGGCTGCAAAATTGGGGGTCCCCGTTTCTATTTATCGCTTTGATTATGTGGCGGGGAAACCCGGTTCAGGGGTCATGAAACAGAGTGATTTCATAGCCCGCTTGATCAAGGGCTGCATCCAGATGGGCTGTATGCCTTTGGAGGAAACAAATTTTGATATCATTCCAGTGGATTACCTCTGCCGCATGATGCTCAGTATAGCACATGGGGATAAGCCCAGTGGTAAAATCTATCACTTGCTCAACCGGCGGCCCTTTTCAACCTCTGACTTCGCTTCCTTGATTCGGAAAAGGGGTCACAAGATCCACAGAATCCCCTTTGAAGACTGGAAAAAACTCTGCCAAAAAGATCCCCGGAATGTTTTGTATCCCTTGTATCCCTTTATCAGCCGCTATGACACAAATGCATTCGAAGCCTACGCATCATGGAAAGTGGATAATACCCAGGCCATGACGGCATTGTTTCTTTCTGACAAAGAGTTGATCCAACATATTCCAAGTGCTGCAGACGTCCTTGAATCGGTTATGGACTATCTCACACAGAGTGACTCTATCCCCCGGGGTGTTTTTGCTGAAATGTTTGATTGTCATAGGACTTACTGGGAAAATCAACTCAAGGATGCGCCGGTTCATTCATCGGTCCCATTTCAGGGTCGATTTCGTGATCATTACGATAAAGCTTTGGGTGAATGTGCCTTTATCTTTGATAACGCAACCCATACGGTGATGGAAGAGACAGCGCGTGACAAGGATCTGGATGCCATGACATTGGTTCTGGCCCAGGTGTTTGTTCTTCTTTCACGATACAGCCGTCAGGAGGATCTGCTTCTGTCTCTCTGGAACACCAATGACCGGACACTCCGGGGGCCTTGCTTTATCAGGAGCCTGTGCTCGTCTAAAACAGCTCTGGGTGGCCATGCTCATCAGGTATCTCATTTGCTGGACCAGGCCAGAGCACACCGGGATATGCCCCGGGATATTCTTGAAAAACTCATGGGAATAGACCCTTTGGGATCGTATCCCATTCAGGTTGTCTGGGGAGACATGGCCGGAAAAGACATGCGTCTATCCGGATCCCCCTTGAGTTTTAAATTTTTCAATGCTCCACAGGGTCTTTCCGGGAGAATTGTTTATGATCGGTCTTTGTATGATTCAAATTACATCCAGAACATGGCAAGGCATCTGGAGAATTTGGTCTTTGGTATGAAAGAGGGTTGGGATAAAGCCATATCCCGCCTGACCATGATGGATAGCAAGGAATGCGAAGAATTGATCGTCGGGATGAACCGGACAGAGATGGATTACCCCTTGGGGAAATGTGTTCATCAGCTTTTTGCAGAACAAGCAAAAAAACAGCCCCGGGCCTTGGCTGTTTTATGTGAAGAGGACCGGCTAAGCTATGGTGAACTCAACAGCCGCTCAGATATGCTTTCGGTCTACCTCCACGACAGAGGGGTGGGCAAAGGGCATGTGGTGGGTCTTTGTGTGGAGCGGTCCATAACCATGATGGTGTCCATCATGGGGATTTTGAAAAGCGGCGCAGCCTATCTACCCCTTGACCCGGATTACCCTGGGGAACGTCTTGCTCATATGATATCGGATACAGGAGCGAGGTTGATTCTCTGTAGCCGGAGCCTTAAACATCACATTCCTCCCAATGAAGGGGAACTGATTGTTCTTGAAGATGAGGACGAAAGAATCAGGGCCATGGGGAAAAAGAAAAATTATGCGCGTTGCCTGGAAACCATGGACCGGGCCGCTGATTCAAAGGATCTGGCATACATTATCTATACCTCAGGCAGCACAGGCAAACCCAAGGGCGTGAGGGCCATGCATCAGGGCCTTGTAAATTTGGTCTATGGCATGAATCAGTTGATCGATTTTACACCCGAAGATACCATGCTGGGCATCACTCGGTTGAGTTTTGACATGGTCAAACCTGAACTTTATCTCCCCCTGCTCACCGGGGGAAAGATCCATATCATATCACAGACCCTTGCAAGGGACGGCTATCTGCTCAGGGATTTTCTTGAAAAAAATCCGGTTTCCCTGATGCAGGCCACACCATCCTCATGGCGACTTTTGGTGTATGCCGGATGGCGGGGCAATCCGGACATGACCCTGATTACAGGGGGTGAAGATCTGCCCCAGGACCTGGCTGACATTCTTTCCGGTAAAGGGAAACAATTGCTGAATTTATACGGCCCCACTGAAACAACGGTTTGGTCCACGGCCGCCCATATTAAGACCGGTACCGGCGTCAATATCGGTTATCCCTTGGCCAATACCCGCCTTTATATTCTTGACCCGGATATGAATTCCGTACCCAAAGGGGTTCCGGGGGAGCTTTATATCGGAGGGCATGGTGTGACCCAGGGTTACCATCTGCAGCCGGATCTGACATGGGAACGCTATATTGCAAATCCCTTTGTCTCGTTGCCGGAAATGATTTACCGAACCGGTGATCTTGTGCGCATGCTGCCGGATGGGGCATTGGAATACATAGAACGTCTTGACTGCCAAGTGAAAATCAGGGGATACCGGATTGAGCTTAAGGAAATCGAACGGGCATTGACAGATATTCCCGGTGTAAAGGAAGCCGTGGTCCTGGTCAGGGATGATGCACCCTCCGGAAAAATCCTGGAATCATGGCTGGTTCCGGAACCATCGGGGAAACATCCCGATGAAGGGTCTCTGAGGGAAACGCTTAAGGGGCGACTCCCGTCATGGATGGTTCCTGTCCATTTTGTCTGGATAGATCGCATGCCCCTGAATAAAAATGGTAAAATTGATGCCAAACAACTGCCGGACTGGGTTCATGATGAAAATCCCCAGAACAGGATTCCCCCGGTGCGTGAGATGGAAAAACTCCTTCTGCCCATGTGGATAGAGGTGCTTAGGATTTCAAATTTGGGGATCACCGATGATTTTGTCGACTGTGGCGGAGACTCCCTTAAGGCCATGAACCTTCTCGTGAATATCAACGAGCGCCTTGGTATTGAATTGACCGTCCAGAAACTTTTTGAAAATTTGACCGTTCAAAAACTGGCTCAAACCGTGGAACGGATCATGAGGGGGGAAGAGATTTATACGAATGAAGCCGCTCTGAAGATGCAGGAGGATGCCATTCTTGACACAGGTTTTATCCAAAACAGGCTGGAGGTCATCCAGCCTGACGGTGACTTTATGAACATCTTTCTCACCGGCGCAACCGGGTATCTGGGGGCCTATCTTCTAAAGGACTTGATGGAGTATACTCAAAGTGTTGTGTTCTGCCTTGTCCGGTCGAAAAATCGAGAGGATGGATTAAACCGATTGAAGTCCAACCTTGAAAAATTCAGTGTGTGGAAAGACGAATACACCGACCGCATCATTCCCCTTTCCGGAGATCTTGCACATGAGCGATTTGGGCTTTTGGATGAAACTTATCATTCCGTGGCATGCCTTGTGGATGCGGTCATTCATAACGGGGCCATGGTCAACTTCTCCTATCCCTATGATCTGCTGAGAAAAGCCAATGTCACAGGGACACTTGAAGTGCTCAAATTCACCGCCTGTGAACGGATCAAACCCTTGTATTTTATTTCAACCATTGGTGTGTTTGAATCAAAGATCCCCTTTACCCAAGGGAAGGTGGGTGATGACCATGTGTTGCCTGATGCGGATCAGCTCTATTACGGGTATGCCCAGAGTAAATGGGTGGCGGAAAAACTGGTTACCCAATACCGGGACAAAGGAATGCCTGTGACCATTTTCAGGCCCGGACCCATTTACGGAAACAGCATCACCGGTGAACTGAATACCGATGATTTCTTCTGCCGCATGATTCGGGCCTGCGTCCTCATTGGTGCCATGCCCCAATTGGATATTGAGATGGATGGTGTGGCCGTGGATCAGGTGAGTCGAGCGATTATTGAGATTGCCAGTAACCCTGCCTCTGTGGGAAAACAATTTAATATTGTAAATCCCAGGGCCACAACTGTTGAAAAGGTGAATAGCTATGTGAGATCATACGGTTATGATATGCCCATGGTTCCGGTGGGCACCTGGATGGAGATGATAAAAAAAGAAGCGGGTCAGGACAGTGAACTTCTGCCCTTTTTACCTCTTGTTTTTGACCGTATGGAAGGAGCTCAGGGCCGGACGTTTTTTGAGATGCAGACTTTGAACCGGCAGACCTATTCCAGCGCCACTCTCATGGAATTTTTGAAGGGAAGTGATTTTGAACCCATTGCCCTTGATGAGCAGATGTTCCATACCTATCTGGACTACCTGAATAGGGTGGGTTATCTCTCGCATGTCCCGGAATATCAGGACATCTGATGGTTTGTCATGAGGCGGGTGTCCATCTAAAACGATTCAGGACCCCGCCACATCATCCCAGGCAAGGCCCCCACGGATAAGCTGTAACTTGACTTTTTTTGAGTATCGCTTTACCCGGTATTCGGCTTTGGATGCCGAGGACCGGTCCGGAAAATCCTGTGAGAAAACCAGGGAAACAGGTCGTCGGCACCGGGTGTATTTCGAGGCACTGCCCCCATTGTGTTCACGGACACGCCGGTCCAGATCACAGGTTATCCCCGTGTAAAGGCTCTTATCAGAACATTGGACCATATATAGAAACCATGTAGACATAAAATAAAAAACCGTATTTATTCAAGAGGAGATTGTCTCTCACCTATAGCTGGCCCACCCCTTGATGATTTATCATGTCGCTTTAAAGACAAAGTAGACATACTCTCCCATGCTGAGCATGGGAGTGAGTCAAAAACAGTTTAACCACGAACCACGAGCACGAAGAAGGGCAAAAAAGGCATCTTGCGGCCCTGCCGGTGTCCAGCTTTTTAAAAGCTGGCCGCCGGAGGCAATTTCTTCGTGCTCTTCGTGTCCTTCAGCAACCACCGGGAGCGGGTGGTTAATAAAAGCCAAAAAACATATCAACCCTGCTTTCCTTTAATATAGTTTATTTTTCCTCCGGCAAGAATCATGTCCACCTGCCTGGGACTCAAGCTGTGCCTGACCGTGATGGTCAGATTCCGGGTCTTGTTTTCCAGAGCAAGCTCTGAGGAAATGTTGATTTTTTCTCTTAAATCTGACAGGCATAGCACATCATCCTTCTGAATTTTTTCCCAGTCCGATGGATCGGTAAAGGTCAAAGGCAGAATTCCGAAATTCACCAGGTTTTGCCAGTGTATCCGTGCGAAACTCTTGGCAATGGCAGCCTGGAGGCCCAGGTAGCGTGGCCCCAGGGCCGCATGCTCCCGGCTTGATCCCTGGCCGTAATTGTCTCCGCCCACAACGATAAAACCCTTGTCCTTTAAGGCCAGTGCCCTATCATAAAACGCTTTGTCCACTCGAGAAAATGAAAATTTACTGATTTCCGGGATATTGCTTCGAAAGGAAAGAATATGGGCTCCGGCAGGCATGATTTCGTCGGTGGAAATATTATCCCCCATTTTCAAAAGAACCGGTGCCTGGATCGTGTCAGGGAGGGGGCCCGATTCGGGCAGGGGTTTGATATTGGGGCCTTTTTCAATGTCGATACTCCCGCCATTCGGATCAGGTGGAATCAGCATGGCCGTGTTGAGTTGTAGTTTCTGGGGCTCTGTGAACCTCGGGTACGGCATGTCCATGGTCCTGGGATCGGTGATAACTCCGGTCAAGGCCGACACAGCTGCTGTTTCAGGGCTGCACAGATACACCTGGTCTCCTATGGTTCCTGACCGTCCCGGAAAATTTCGGGGTACGGTGCGCAGGCTGATTTTACCGGTTGCCGGTGCCTGGCCCATGCCGATACATCCATTGCATCCGGCCTGGTGAACCCGGGCACCGGTCTGGATCAGTTTTTCCATGAGGCCCAGATGGATCAGATTTTCGATGACCTGACGGGTGGAGGGGTTGATGTCCAGGGATACATGGTCATGGACCTTTTTCCCTTCGGTGATCAGGGCCACAATGGCAAAGTCCCGTAAACCCGGATTGGCAGAGGAGCCAATATAGGACTGGTATATTTTTTTGCCTGCCACCTCACTGACCGGAACCACATTACCCGGACTGCTGGGGCAGGCGATCAGGGGTACAATCTTACTTAAATCGATTTCATCGTAAAGGTCATAGGCTGCACCGTCATCGGCCTTGATCTCCACCCAGCAATCCTCACGGCCTTGGCTTTTAAGGAATTGGCGGACCTTGTCATCCGAGGGGAACACACTGGTTGTTGCGCCTAATTCAGCTCCCATGTTTGTGATTACATGTCTGTCCATGGGACTTAGACTGTCCACTCCCGGACCGTAGTATTCAATGATTTTCCCGAAACCTCCATCCACACCGTGGCGGCGAAGCATTTCAAGGATAATGTCTTTGGCGCTGGTCCAGTCCGGAAGGGCATGGATGAGTTTTACACCCCAGACCTTGGGCATTTTGACATAAAAGGGCTCTCCGGCCATGGCTGTGGCCACGTCCAGGCCTCCTGCTCCAATGGCCAGCATGCCCAGAGCGCCTCCGGAAGGCGTATGGCTGTCCGAACCCAGAAGAATCTTGCCCGGAACTCCAAACCGCTCCATATGAACCGGATGACTGATTCCATTACCAGGCCTGCTGTACCAGAGTCCGAATTTTTTGCAGGCGTCCCTTAAAAAAATATGGTCGTCGGCGTTTTTAAAATCGATCTGGAGCAGATTGTGATCTACATACTGGGCAGATAGCTCAGTTTTGATCCTGGGGATGTTCATGGCTTCAAATTCCAGCATGACCACCGTACCGGTGGCATCCTGGGTCAGGGTCTGATCAATTTTGATGCCTATTTCTTCACCGGGATTCATGGTGCCTTCCACAAGATGGCTTTCAATGAGTTTCTGGGTTACGTTTTTTTTCATAGGAGATCTCCCGCTAAGATTGATGGCGTCGAAGAAAAGAATGAATTTTAAAATAGTTAAATTAAAAGTTTATGTATGATTCTTTTTAAACGCTGGATGTTAATTAGAACAGATAGGTCATATAAGTCTTATCCAATTTATCAACAAAGCATCACCCTGTCAATCAAGCCGTTCATGTTCAAATAGTATGACCTCTACATATCGATATTGATAAACCGTTTCCCTTGTTTATAGGGAAAGATATGCATCACCTCACCGGCTGATATACGGTTCTGCAGTTCTTTCCAGAATGTCACATCGAACAGGTCTCCATGGGCCTTTTCAAATGCCTGCTTCAGATTGGGGGGGATACGTAAGAAGGTTCTGAATTCTTCGGGAAAAATATCTTTATCGCCTACAAAATACCAGGGCTCCGAGGCCATTTCATCGTCATACCCTCTGGATTTGGGGATTTTTCTGAAATGGCAGTCTGTAAGGAGGCACAGCTCATCGTAATCGTAGAAAACCACACGTCCGTGGCGGGTCACTCCGAAATTTTTTAAAAAAAGGTCTCCTGTAAAAATATTGCAGGCGGCAAGTTCCTTGATGGCACGGCCATAATCAATGATGGCTTTCATTGCATGCGTTTCGTCTTCTTCTTTGATGTACAGGTCCAGGGGGCGAAGACGGCGTTCTGTGTAGAGATGCCGGATGGTCACAAGGTCATCGCTGATGAAAACCGTTTCCTGGGCTGTTTCCCTGAATTCCGCAAGGACCTCTTCCGAAAACCGGTTCCGGTCAAATTCAAGATACTCAAAGGCCTGGGCATCAATAAGTCGTCCGGCACGATTGTGGATGAAGACCAGACGATAGCTGTCCCTGACAGCCTGACGATGGGTGGTTTTGGGATATTCAAAACGGTCTTTGATGATTTTAAACACTACATCAAAGGAGGGAAGGGTGAACACCAGCATGACCATGCCTTTTTCTCCCTGGGCAATTTCAAAACGATCTTGGGTTTTCTCAAGACTGCGGGTCAGTTCCCGGAACAGCTCAGATTTCCCGTGTTTGTGAAAACCAATGGCCGTATAGAGTTCGGATACCCTCTTATTCGGAATGATGCTTTTTAAAAAATTGATCATTTCACTGGGCTTGGTGACCATGACATGGAAATAAGACCGGGTGAATCCGAAAATGATGCTGGCAGACCGTTCGGTCAATAGAACAGCATCTGCCCGGACACCCTTATTGTCGTTCAGAAATGCGATGATCAGGGGAACAATATGGGAGCTGGACCGGATTCGCCCGATGATGTAGGCGGCTTTCTGACGATAGAATACGGATTCAATGACTTCCACATACTCCATTCGTTGGGTTTTGTAGGTGGATTCAAGGTGCGTTTCAACCACCCTTGCGATGGTTTTGGCATCCTGTTCAAGGTGCTGGAGCTCCAGCTCGTCCTTGTACGCACAAAGGATTTTTTCAAAGGTGTTCTGAAAGGAAAAGCGGTTTTCCGGAAGAAGGTGGGACCGACAGATAAAACACTGCCGTTCCTGAATCATGGGTATTTTGAAATCCGGGGTGGTAAATTCAATGTCCGGGATCATACCCACGATGGAAAATATTTTCCGTGTCACGGAATTGAAAAACGTTTCCGCCAATTCACTGTCATCACGCTGGGCCACCATGGAGGCATAGGCCTGTTTCATCTCCTTGCCGATGCGATCTTTTTTGAGCAGGGGGCCCATGGCCCCCCTCATATCCTCTACGGTTTTTCGGACGGTCAAGGAATAGAGGTCCAGTCGTTTGAGAGCATCGTTCCGTCCTTCCTGCCAGTTTTTTTGAATAAATCGATCCCGGGCTTTTAGGGTGATGGACTGAAATTCATTCAGATATGTCTCAAATGCATCAAGGATAAGCGTTGAAGCTCGCTGATAGGGTTCCACATCAAGGATCATGTTCGTTTTCCTGTTTGTTTGCCATGGCCCTGCCACTAAGGCCGAGCATTTATCCGGGGCCGGTCTTCACATTGACATTGTCCAAGGGAATTGTTATATTCCCATTTGTAATCATGATTTTTTTTCATGGTTACAAATTCCTCTCTTACTCGACGTCAATACCTGTATTTCGCCATTGTAACGGATAAATAAATTAATAAACCATAAGGACCTGCCCATGAAACTATCTTTTGACAATGAGGGTGTTCGTGTTCATGCTCCTATAACGCCTGCTTTTCAACAGATTTTGACCAAAGACGCTCTTTTTTTTGTTGCCGGACTTGCACGTGCCTTTGAACTTCGTCGATCTGCACTTCTCGAAGATCGGAAAAAGGTTCAGGCACATATTGACCGGGGGGTTTTTCCTGATTTTTTGCCTGAAACCCGGGCCATCAGGGACAGCGCTTGGACCATTTCTCCTGTTCCACCAGATCTTCAAGATCGACGGGTGGAGATCACAGGGCCGGTGGAACGCAAAATGGTTATCAACGCCCTTAACTCCGGGGCCAGAACCTTTATGGCTGATTTAGAAGATTCCCATGCCCCCACCTGGGATGGGACGATTCAGGGCCAGATTAATCTAAGGGATGCTGTAGACCACACGATCAGTCATACCAGTGACGATGGAAAAAAATACCATTTGAACGAAAAAATAGCCACCCTAATCGTAAGACCCAGGGGCTGGCATTTGGTGGAAAAACATGTCACCGTGGATGGGAAAGCCATTTCTGCTGGTATCTTTGATTTTGGTCTTTTCTTTTATCACAATGCCCTGAAGCTTATGAACAACGGGTCCGGCCCCTATTTTTATCTGCCGAAAATGGAAAGTTATCTGGAAGCCCGGCTTTGGAACGATGTTTTTATAATGGCCCAGAATGACATGACTATCCCCCAGGGAACCATCAAGGCAACGGTTCTTATTGAAACCATCCTGGCATCCTTTCAGATGGATGAAATTATTTATGAACTTAAGGAACATATGGCAGGCCTGAACTGCGGACGTTGGGACTATATTTTTAGTTTCATTAAAAAGTTCAAGAAAGTGCCTGCCTATATTTTCCCGGATCGGGCTGATATCACCATGACCAGCCACTGCATGCACTCCTATTCCCTGTTATCCATAAAGACCTGTCACAAACGGGGTGCCCATGCCATTGGCGGCATGGCAGCCCAGATTCCTATCAAAGATGACCCCGAAGCCAATGAAAAAGCATTACAGAAGGTCAGGGACGATAAAACCAGGGAAGCCACCGATGGCCATGACGGGACATGGGTGGCCCATCCAGGTTTGGTCCCCCTGGCTTTGGAGGTTTTTGACCGGTTGATGCCAGGGCCCAACCAGGTTGATAAAAAGAGGGAGGATGTCAATGTGTCTCAGGAGGATCTTTTAAGATGTCCCCTGGGAAAAATTACTGAAAAAGGTCTACGGAACAACATCAGTGTCGGCATACAGTATCTGGCATCCTGGCTTTCCGGGAATGGATGTGTCCCTATCAATAACCTGATGGAGGATGCTGCCACTGCGGAAATTTCCCGTGCCCAGGTCTGGCAGTGGCTTCACCACCCCCAAGGCAAACTTGATGACCAGCGATCCGTGGACAGGAAAATGTTCCTCGATCTTCTGAACGATGAATATGAAAAGATCTGCTCACACATTGGAAGTGATGCCTTTGAAAAGGGGAAATTCAAAAAAGCACTGGGTCTGTTTGAAGAAATTATTCTGGATGAAAACCTGGATGATTTTTTAACGCTCAGGGCTTATGATTATCTGGATTAATACCTTAATAAGTCAAGTTTGATACCGTGTATCTTAAGAAATGAAGGGAGTCCATCATGTTGACCATCGAAGAAAAAGCAATTGAACTGGAAAAGAAGCTCAGCTGTCATCAGATTGATTTCAAAGAGATTGATGAATTGGAAGACAGATGGGCTAAGGATCCCCGGTGGAAAGGGGTTGTAAGGCCTTACAAACCTGCCGAAGTCCTCAATCTAAGGGGGACACTCAAGGTGGATTACACCTTTGCACGGGTGGGTGCCAAGCGATTGTGGCGTTTGCTTAAGACGGAAGAATTCCTTGCCGCCCTCGGTGCCTTGACAGGGAACCAGGCTGTTCAGCAAGTGGAAGCCGGTCTGAAATCTATTTATGTGAGTGGCTGGCAGGTTGCTGCCGACAATAATCTGGCCGGGGAGATGTATCCTGACCAGAGCCTTTATCCGTCCAACAGCGTCCCTGCCGTGGTGCGGAAAATCAACAACGCCCTGCGCCGGGCCGATCAGATCCAGGTTCTGGACTGCAGGAAGAACGGTCCCTACTGGTTTGCCCCTATTGTGGCCGATGCCGAAGCGGGTTTTGGCGGTCCCTTGAACGCCTTTGAACTGATGAGGGCCATGATTGATGCAGGTGCCTCGGGGGTTCATTTTGAAGATCAACTGGCCTCGGCCAAGAAGTGCGGTCATATGGGGGGCAAAGTACTGGTTCCCACCCAGGAGTTTATCAATAAACTGGTTTCAGCACGTCTGGCCGCAGATATCTGCGACGTTCCCACCATTCTGGTGGCCCGTACCGATGCGGACGCTGCCAAACTGTTGACCAGCGACATTGATGAACGTGACCGGCCATTCATCACCGATGAACCCCGGACCTCCGAGGGGTTTTATCGCATTCGGGGCGGTGTTGACGCTGCCATTGCAAGGGGTCTGGCCTATGCACCCTATGCGGATATGATCTGGTGCGAAACCTCCAAGCCCGATCTCAAACAGGCGCGGGTTTTTGCAGAAAGCATCAAGAAAGAATTCCCGGACAAGCTTTTGTCCTATAACTGCTCTCCGTCATTCAACTGGAAGGCCAATCTGGATGATGCATCCATCGGAACATTTCAAAGGGAACTGGCAGCCATGGGCTATAAATTTCAGTTTGTGACCCTGGCAGGTTTTCATACCTTGAACCTGGGGATGTTTGACCTGGCCCACAGTTACAAGACCGAAGGTATGGCTGCCTATTCACGGTTCCAGCAAGAGGAATTCAAACACGAGAAATCCGAAGGCTATATGGGCACCAGTCATCAGAAATTCGTCGGTGCCGGTTATTTTGATCGGGTGATGACCTGTGTCACCCAAGGCGAAAGTTCCGTGGGAGCTCTCTCAGGCTCCACCGAAGAAGAGCAGTTCTGATCCGATTTGTTTGGGTGAGGATGGTGACGATTTAATGACAAAACAGAAATACAACTCCCAGGCAGTGCCTGGGAGTTTATTATCAAATCCGGGGACCAAATCCGGGGACAGGCCAATTATACAAATCGTCATCCGACATTACATGCATGAACTCTTAAGTCTCGCAGCACGGGTTGACCGGGGTATTCAATTGTTTTTCGGCGAATGACATTTTGGTGGTTTTTCCAGCATCGTTGGTGTGGCTGGTAAGAAGGTTCTCAGAAAATTAAAAATTGGGGCATGCAATCAACGAAAAATGGAAAACAGGCAGTTTAAATAACACGCTTCTCAAGAAAAAGCCTACCATGAACTCTTTTTATATGGAAAAAGGGAATTGACCAACCGGAAGCATCTCATCAAAACACGGCTAATCCATTTTCAATGAAAAGGAAAAACAGCTCTACGGTTCTTTTTATGACACACCAAAAAAGAAGGGGATATAAAAAATTTCTTGAAACGTTTGGGTCAGGATGAAAGCCGTTTCAAGGAATACATGCCCTCAAGGCCCTTGATGGGCTTGGGTATTTTTTCATGCTTTGACTGAAACATATGTTTGAATCGCAGATATTGTTCAGCCACAAAGGCCTTTGATCCAATGATGCCGGAATCGGTAAAATATCGCGTTCTGTTCATGAATCGGTCGGTTCGTGTGATTTCGAAATCCTTTTCACGCTCGGCGGTGACAATGTCTTTTCCTATGACCTGGCTTCTTTTCCCGTCAGCTCTGGCCAGGGCTCCGGCTTCATAAACATATCGCCGGTAGCGGCGGAAACGTTCCTTTTCATCCACATCGTTGAATTCCACAATCCCGAAATCCGTTGAAAGAAAAT
>JAHIRD010000272.1 GCA_018818835.1 Pseudomonadota bacterium | reverse complement strand
ACTATGCTAATGGTCCAATGGTGGCGCAGGCAGGACTCACACCTGCGAACCCACTAAGAGATTGACTTCTAAGGCCAACGTCGTTGTTTGCTTGACTACTGCGCCTTTGGTGAGGTTGAGTTGGAGTTGAACCAACTATTCCTTTTGGAATCTCGATTTTCACCGAAGCATTGTACCGCTATGCTATCAACCTCTTTGGTGCAGATGGCAGGATTTTAACCTGCGATGCCACTAAGACACTAGAGTTTGAATCTAGCGCGTTCAGTCACTCCGCCACATCTGCATACGGAGTATGTTCTGCCTCTTAACAAAACAATCAAAACGAGAAAGTGATGAAGAGGCAGTCAGTCAGCTTTTATCGCTTTGTGAGTCTTAAACTCACTAAGCAATTCAAGCTTATGCGTTTGGTCGATTTTGACCTTGGCAGACTGTCTCTTATCATTTAGAGTACACCTAGTATTTGAAGATAAGCCAAAGTATTTAAGCTTTACTTTTTAGGCTTTGTTTCAAAATTGACTGCCTTAGAAATCGATTCAGATATATTCATACTCTGTCCCATACCATCGGCCATCTTTTGAAGTCCTTCTAGCATCATAGTTGCTCCTTCAAGTTGTTTAATTGAGAAGTCATATCCTGCTCGCATTTCTTTAATCTTTTCTGGGTCGCTAAACATATCTTCAATTTCTTTGATTAACATAGCTTTTAATTCATCATCGCTAAGAGTTAAAAGAGTACGAATTTCTTCGATTTGTTTTTTAACATCCTCAACATTTGGCTTGTTTTCCTCTGTCATATAATTGCCTCGATAGCTTTAAATGAAGACGTGCTTATTAATATATCAGTGACGGCAAAAATGTCTCAAAACTTCTTCGGTGACGAATGGAAAAAATATGCTCCCCATCCAATATTTAATGAGTGGCTCCCATTCACAGCAACTATTATTGGTTTAATCAGTTCCATAGTTGGTTTAGCTGTTGCCTTACTTAGTTATGAAAAGTTGAAAGGAAAGTAATTAAGCAACCGAACATAATTCGCTTCCGCAATCTAAACACTTCATACATCCTTCTGCTCTGATTACTTTTGTGCTAGAACAATTTTGGCATTTCATTTCACTTAGAAACGCTTCTCGATAACAACCTTCTCTAAACATAGTGACGCCTTTACAACCTGAATCATATGCTTTTTTAATGAGCCTTTTAATCTCTTCTACGGTTGTGTTGTAAGGCAGATTAATGGTTTTACTAATGGCTAAATCTACATACTTTTGAAAAGCCGCTTGTACCTTAATGTGTATCTCAGGCAAAATTTCTAAAGAGGTTACTACGTGTGAGTATTTGTCAAAGTCCAAGATGCCCATTTCTATCAAATCATTAGGAGTTTTATCGTTCTGTATAATTGTATTTAAAACATCGTCTTTATTATCTTGCTCATAATCATCAAGTAGGTCAATGAAACCACGACTAATTACCGCCATTGGAGGCCTTTCTTTTCTCTGCATCATATACGCAATCTTGTAAGCGGGTTCTATTCCACTACTTACACCTGATATGAATGAAATACTACCAGTTGGTGCGATAGAAAGTAAATTGGCATTTCTTCTTTTAGGAGAACCTTCTTTCCAAGCTGGATACGGCCCGTCTTTTTCTGCCAAATCTTCACTTTCTTCTTCTGCCGCCGTTCTAATGGTTGTCATTACAGCAGTGATTAAGTGCATACATCTCTTATCACCATACTCAACACCCATACGATAAAGACTATCTGCCCAACCCATAACTCCTATACCAATCTTGCGCGTCTTTAAAGCGGCTTCTTCCATTTGAAGAAATGGATATTTATTATTATCTAAAACAGCGTTTAATAATTTAGTCATAGTTTTTGTTGTTCTTGCTATTTTCTCGTAATCAAATTTCCATCCGTCTGAAGTTTTCTTCATATGATTATACAAATTAACAGAACTAAGACAACACGATTCCCAATAATATAAGTTGACTTCCCCACATGGGTTCACTCCTTGGATGTTTCCAAGCCAAGGCGTGTTGTTTCCTTTTTGGATGTTATCCCAGAACAAAAGTCCGGGTTCTCCATTATGCCATATTTCTTGGCTGATGCGCTGTAATAATTCACTTGTAGAAATTCCACTAACACGAAAAATCTTGTCCTTAGTTGAGCGAAGTGGGTCAACGCCTTCAAAACTTTCTTTATTCCTTGGATTGACAAAATGTATTTCTCCGTTGCCGTCTTTAGCAAACAATTCTCCAGATACTCCGATTGACAAATTAAATGTTTCTATTTCGCCGGCTGCATGTTTGACATATATCCATTGTAAAATATCAGGATGCCACATAGCCAATAATCCCATATTCGCTCCTCTTCTTTTACCGCCTTGTTTCACCATTTTAGAACAAGCATCAAACCCATATAAAAATCCTGTTACGCCTGATGATGAACCACCTGTTTTTGTGATGATGTCCCCCATAGGTCTTAATTTTGAAAAGTTGAAACCAACTCCACCGCCTGTTTTTTGTATCATACCTGCTGATTTAATTGCATCAAAAATCTGTGATAAATCATCCTCTACGGGTATCAAATTACAAGCTGATAAAAAGCCTAAGTCCGTACCTGAATTCATTAAAATGGGAGAGCTTGGTACGCCCCGAAATTCATTTATCATCTCATAATATTCAAGGAATTCGTCGCCATCTTCAGCATGAGCTTTGGCAACTCTTGTAAGCAAACCATTCCAATCTTCACCATCTTTATAATATCTTTCCGAAAGAAAATCTTCCACTGCGCTGCCATCTGTCATAAAACATCAGAACAACTATAATGTATTGATATTTAGCCTTTGCGTTACAACGGTTTTCTCACTCTGATGTTTGGAATTTTCTTTGGTTCTGAAACTAGTTGAGGCTCTGGTGGCTTTTTAATTCTTGGCGCTTTCATGCTTGCCAAATCTTGTCCAGCAACCATAAGTGGAGTTTTACCAAATAAAGCATATAATTCTTTGTATGCTTTAATCTTATCATTAACAGCTTTTGTTTCATCAAAAGTCTTTGCTTGTTTCGCATGTATGAATAAAGCGTCTAACGACTTTTTGATACTCTCAGTCATAACCTCTTGGTCTGCGTCTGAAACAAATTCTTTTGCCATCAAATCAAGAACATCTCTTTCTGTTCTTGCTTCTGCCGATTTTTTAATGTTCTCATCTACTCTAAAATCTCTGATGGATTGTTGTTCTGAAGATTCTCTAGCTATTCTTAATCTTCCAAGTATTTCAAGAATTTTTGCGAAGTTGTGTTTTTCGTCAGCAACCAAAGCTGATAATGTATCCGAATCAATTTTATTGTCTTTTGAATAAAGACTCAATGACTCGGCAAGTAAAGTTCTCATGGCTCCTTTTTCTTCTTCTAAATCGCCAAAGACCTCTTTTGAAACATCATTCAGACCGGCGGCCACTTTATCGGCACTAGCTCTCAATGTTATTTCAGTTGGATAACTTGCTTGTATGATTGCTTTTCTGTCATTGATTAGAGTTTCAAGAGCTTTTGGCTTGCCTTCACGTATTCCAGTCAATCTTCTAATATTATCCAATTGTTTTTCAGTTGGTGGAAAGAAGAAGGACTTTTCTTCCCCTGCAGTCATTTTGAAAGTTTTGTCAATCCTCACTTTTTCAACTAAAGCATCTAAATCTTCTTTTTCTTTAGGAGCTAATTTATCATATCTATCTTTCAACTCTAAAGCTCTGTCCATATTTCCATAATCCCATTCCATATTAGCCAATTGGATTTCAAGAGCTAAAGCCTTGATTTTTGAATCTACATCTCTAACAACTACAAGGTGTCTTGGGCCAAGAGCCGACCTATACAATGTCATTTTTCTTAGGTCTGTTGATAAATCATCAAGAAGTGCTTTGGAAACTTCGGTTTGGCTTTTCTTATCTTTCAATCTTGAAAATTGGCCTTGATACGTGCAACCAAGAGCTTCAGCAGTTGCTAAATACATCAAAAATTCTGTATATTGTTCTTCCCAATTTCTGCCTTTTGCTCTTATGATTGGTGTTCCGTCAGACTCAAAACCTGTTCCTGCTAAAGCATAAGTT
>JAHIRD010000146.1 GCA_018818835.1 Pseudomonadota bacterium | reverse complement strand
TCCCAGGCTCCGGCCTGGGAGTGTATACCCCATGCAATTGGAGGCAAGAGCCTCAGGATAGGCATTCCCAGGCTGGAGCCTGGGAACGAGTAGAGGGAGGATTCCTCACCCTCAGGATCTGGCCCCACCCTCCTCGCTCCCGGGCTCCGGCCTGGGAGTGTATACCCCATGCAATTGGAGGCAAGAGCCTCAGGATAGGCATTCCCAGGCTGGAGCCTGGGAACGAGGGCGAGGGAGAGTGCGACGATACGTTCAGGCGTCGCATCAGGACCCGCCCACCTGATTTTCCCGATTTTCATCGATTTTGGTTTTGTATTGCTGGACCATTTTTTCCATTTCGACTTTGCGAAGCTGGGTCAGGGGTTCGGTGACGGAAAGCACGTTGACCAGGCCTTTGTTTTTATACATCTCCACCAGCTCTTCATTGATGGTGCAGAGCCTTCCATTGTGTTCGCTGCACATGTCGAGTTTTTTCGATGTCCGCTTGAGTTCGTATTCGCTTTCATGAAGGGACTGGGTCAAATCGGCAATCATCTTTTCATTCTTTTGAATGATTTCAACCTTTTCCTTGTAACGCGCAATGATTTCTTCCCGGACCTCTTTCATCTTTTCAATGCGCTGGTTCAGATCAGCGATCATCCGAGTCTGGGCCTCGGATTTTTTCACCCAGTTTTCTTCCAGGTGTTCCTTTTCAGCCAGAAGCTGTTCTTTTTCTTCATTGGCTTCTTTGACTTTGGCTTCCATGCCCCGAAGCAGGCCTTCCAGAGATTGCTTGGTGCGGATGAGTCCCTGGGTCAGATTTTTTTCCTGGGTGTATTTTTTCTCGACCTGAGCCAATCGGGATTCGGTTTCAGTCAGACTGGCCTCAAGCCTGTTGCGTTCGGTGTAGAGGGAATAAAAGCCGTAGATCATTCCAGCTATCCCAAGTGCCATTGCCGTGTAGATGAGGTATGTTTTATAGGTACGTTTCGGTTTTTCCATCATTCCAATTTCCTGTTGGGTCATTGCTTTCCTGCCTTTCACTAAAGGAGGCTGGAGCCTCCGGGTATGCATTCCCAGGCTGGAGCCTGGGAACGAGAGAGGGGGGGGGCGCGTCAGATGAGGCTGAGCCGAAATCCGTGAGCAAGACGATCCATGGCTCAGGGATTCCCTGCCCCGGAAAACCGGGCGTAATCCTCGTTTCCCCAGCCTTCAAGCTTGCCGTTTTTCAGCACAAGCGGGGTGCATTCTTCCACGGTGGCAGATCCGTCATCCACAGCTGTCCGGGTGTAATAAAAAAACACGTCCATATCATCCTCATCCCGGGACTGGAACTGGCCATAAAGGTCGGGCATACCCATAATGCTGTAAACCTCATCCCGTTCCATTCCCTTTTCCAGGCATTTCAGGTTATAAAGGTTCCGGACGTCTTCAATATCGGATAACAGAGGTTCCGACTGGGGATCCCAGGCCAGGGTTTTTGTATCGTGGTTCCAGTAAAATGGGCATCCGCACAAACCCACTATCATAAATATAACAAACAGACAGATTTGACTGTTTTTAATCATTGTATTTTCCCCTCATCAGAATGAGACATTCATATCCAGTTGCAGCTGATCAATGGCCAGCTGGGGCCCATGAATTTCATTGGCGGTGATCCATTGTGCCCCTATCCAGATATTTTTCAGGATCCCGAACTCCCCTTTCAGACTCCAGCCCTGGGCGTTGGTACCGCCCATGTGAAAATCCGAATCGGTGAAGGCATCGACAACCGCATCCGCGCCCAGGTATTTATAAGCAAAGACCCATTGCCATTCTCCGAATGACCGGACCTTGGGATGGCCCACCATCAATTCCACCTTATATCCTGTGGTATCGTCTTTGATATCCGTAACACCGGTCCGTTTGATCAGCGTATCCTTATCAAAACCCAGGTTTTCAACAGCATCCACGGTCAGTTTCACATGGACCGGATAATACCAGGCGCAATCCACATAGGCTGTCACATCCGCAAGTTCGAATTTTGATGCGATACCCGGTGTGAAGGTCGTGGAGTCTGCGTTGATATTGATCAGTGTATTGCCTTTTTGTTGATACAACGGTGAGGTCCAGTCATTGAGATTGGGATACGCCGAGGTGTTCACTGTTCCTTCTAAATTTTCATAGTGATAATAGGCAGAGGTCAGCACAAAGGAAAGATCGTTGCTGGGCCGGTATTCAAAGCCCAACTGCCCCCCGAACAACCATTTGTCCGCATACCATTCCTCTTCCTGGAGGGGAAAAGCGCCTATGGTTGCAATGGGACCGAAGGTTCGGGTCTTCCGGGTGTCCAGACTCAGGGCCAGACCTTCAAAACCCAGATCGCCGTCCCATATCAGATCCGTTCCCACCCATGGTGAGGGAAACCGTCCCATATACACGTTGAATTCCGGCTTCGTGGGCATGGGCCGGAGTTTCAGGTAGGCCATATCAACAAGAATACTGTCTTTGTTGAAATAATCCCCCAGGGTGTCATTGGTGGACACGGGATTTCCTGAACTTCCTGTGGCAAGTCTAAGAACCAGATCCGCCTGTTTGTTGATCTCTGCATCAATGCCTATTCTGGCACGCATGCGAAAACGGTTTTCCGTCTCAAGGGTGTTGATCAAAGACGAGGTATCCTGGGGATTCAAGATCAGACCGTTTTCATCGTTATAAAATATGCCTTCATATCGAACGCGAAAATCCCCGTAAAGACGAACGCGCCGGGACCATTCAGGCACGGACAGATGCATGCGGTCCAGCCAGTTTTTATCTTCCATCCGCATCTCCCGGCGGATATCATTTTTTACCTTGTCCTTGATTTGATCCAGAAGGCGTTGGGAGATGTTTTCTTCCAGTGTGAAAAGATCCTGGGCAGACAAATCCATAACCTGTTTATCAATCACCACGCCTCCTTCTTCCGCAGCTTGGGCCTCTGCCGGTGGGACGACCGCATCGCCCATGGCCTCGTCGATCATCTCCCCTGTGCTTTCCACAGCGTGTGTATCGGACGGTGAGGCGGTAACATCTTCCTGAATCACAGCCGTATCCGGTGCTTCCTCGCTGAAACCCGGCCATGCACCCACGGCCATGATGCCTATAGTACAAAGGATCAGAAACCCGATCCCCATGCGTTTTCCCCATTGATGTTTCATTGTATATCCTATCTCCTTGTCATTCTTCATGAGGTCTTGCCCTTTGATGTAATTCTGAATTTCAAAGCCCGGGGCATATCAAGCGGCGGCATCTCGTGGACTTCCGCCGAAGCAAGGGCTGTCATTATGGCTTGATCCATCCGCCTATCACCCGAAGACCGTAACAATTTATAATCAATGACTCTGCCGTCATCGTCGATTTCAACCTTGACCAGTGCCTTGAGTTCAGTCTCGGGAAGTCCGCCGTTGTCTTCCAGGTATTTCCGGACGGTTTCACTGATTTCCTTCTGAATCATGGAAGTGTACCATCGAAATTGTGCGTCACCGTTACCCAGAATGGAATGCCCCCCTTTTTTCGCCTTCAGACCAAAACTATCCGATCCCGTGGCATCGGAGTCCAGACCCAGAAGATCATCCACGGACTGGGATTCATCTTCAGGAGCATTATCCATTTCATCCGGTGTTTCAGGTTCGGGTACCTGCTCAATAATTTCCTCTTTTTTGATCTCAGGCTCAGATGGTTTCTCCTTTATTTTACGAGGGGGAGGAGGATTCAGAAGAGTCAAGGTTCTCATACGGTCCTTTTTTCCGGAATCATCACTCATCACCAGCATCACCACCCCACCAATGAACAACAGAGCAAGCAGCACAATCACAGGGATGACGATTTTTGCCACCTTGCTGGATGAAACACTGCTGTTGGACTTGATTTTGTTCATCTTATCCGTCATTGGAACTCCCCACGATTCATTTAACCAGCTTCTGGGTCACCAGACCCAACTGGGTGATTTCCAGTTTCTGCATAATATCCAGAACACTGATCACCTTCTGATAATAAATTTTTTCATCCCCTTTGATGACCACGGGAAGGTCCGGATCGGCAGCCTTGTACTGAGTCAAACGGGTTTCAAGCTCGTCCAGGGTCACGGGGTAGGCATCCAGATAAATCTGTCCGTTCTCATGGATGGTGATGGACTTTGTTTTCGGTTTAACCAGACTGGGGGCGCTGCTGGCCTTGGGCAAATTTACCTTGATACCCTGGACCGCCGCCGTGATGGCTATGATAAACACCACCAGAAGAGTCCAGGCCAGATCCAGAAGCGGTGTTACATTGATATCGTTGAAACTTTCAAGTTCAAAAAAATCCCGTTTCATTTGTCGTCTCCGAAAAGCCTGTCCACCCGAAGGCTGAGTTCATCCACATACACATTCAGCCCAATGGTTTCCCGCCTGATTCTCGTACTCAGGTAGTTGTATCCAAACAAGGCCGGGATGGCCACGATCAGCCCGAATACGGTGGTGGACAAGGCTGAGGCCACACCCGGAGCAATGGCCATAATATTGGCGTCCCCGGCTTCAGCCATGGCTGCAAAGGTATTCATAACGCCCCAGACCGTTCCCAGTAATCCTAAAAAAGGCCCCCCGGAAATGGACATGGTCAAAACAGTCATCCAGGTATTCATGCGTACCGTTTCCTCGATCAATCCCTTTTCAAGCTCGGATTTAACCTGATCCATCTGCCGCGACGTGAGCACGTCTGCATCCTTATCCGGGTCGATCCATTTCTTGAGGCTCCGAATTCCCGCCTGGTATATGCGGGACAAGGACGAATACTGGAAATCAATAACCTGGGACTGTACCATGGACCGGTCATCTTCCTGGCCAGTGGCCTGTCTGAAAAATCGGTTTTCCTTGCCCATCAGATGAAAGGTGATGCCCTTAAACAGGATCACAGCCCAGCTCATAATCCCCAGAATCATCAGAATTGTGATAATCAACCATCCATCCAGGGTGATATTCCTGAACACGGTACCCAGATAGATCAGGGGGAGTCCCCCGCTTTCATTGACCATCTCCATGCCTGCCGAGACACAGGCCCGGTCCTGGCCCTGGGTGGCGAAATCCAGACGGATTCTGTCCTCTGAGAGCACCGAAGGATAGATCCGCACCTCATCCAGTTCACCGGTAAAGAATCTGTCTTTCTCAGTAGAAGACCCCACAATCATATCGCCGTTCAGCAGGGGCAATTTTTTGTTCAGATTGACCCAGTCGATCTTGATGCCGTCCACATAAATGGTGACCAGACCCTCAGGTGTTCCTGTGATAGCCACAGGATGCCAGGAACCGGGGGAAAGGGCTGCGGTTTTTTCCGTTGAGATCACCTGGCCATCCTCTGAGCTTACCTGACAATAAAGATCAGCCTGGTCGATTCCGATAAGAAGGTCAGCCTGGTCCCCTTTCCGTTCAAAAAGAACCGCATTATCAAGAAAGGATGGGATCTTGATCCAGGCTGATACGGAGAATCCTTTGTTCATATCCAGAAGAGGATGGGCTTTGATGGCCAGGTAATCACTCACACCGTTCAGGGAAAACCCGTTTCCCATCACACCGGGCAGGCCCTGGCCTCCTGAAAAGCTTTCCACCGGAATGTTCTTTTCCGACGAATCACCGGGCATACCCTGGGTTTCGGCGAAATGAAACACAGCCGCACTGTCCCCGAATGTCCCCTTGGGCTCTTGACCGCCGACGGCCTTCTTGTTTCCGTAATACATCCAGATGTAATCCAGATTCGAGGCACCGGAGACCCGGGGAAGCCTGACCCAGATCGCCGCGATTTCATCAAGGCCGTCAAAGCTTTCCAGATGATGTTTCAAAAGGGTCTTGTCATCAGCTGCCACAAAACGGATATCCTCACCTGTTTCCTGGGTATTGGTGAAATTCATATTCCCCGAATGAAGCCGCACAAGAACCTGAACATCACTCAGATTGCTTTGAATGTCCGCCCCGGAAGGCGTGGTGTCAAAGGAGATCTTTTTACGATACTGAAAATCCTCGTTCCACCAGCTTTCCTCGCAAAAGGCCCGCTGATGAACCGAAAGAACGATCATTCCCGTCAGGACCAGCCAGCCCAGTTTCCGCCATAATGTCGCAACACGTGTTTGGATACGCATATCTCTCCTCATAGTCCTTGGTCATCCACATCAAATCCCATAAATTCCACCCGCAACCATGTGGGCAGAAAGGTCTCTCCCATTTTATCTGCACTGTTCTCAAACTCTTTGTTCACCGCAGCTAATGCGGCTGCCGAATCCGTCATCCGGTTTCCGGCGCCCACGGACCCGGCACCGGATATGGCCCCAAGGTTCACGCTGCTTTCCGCACCCATGGGAACACCCACAGCCCCTTGGGAAAAGCTGATGTTCTGCACATTCAACACGGTTCGTGCTCCCAAATACACCGAGTTCCCCGCGATACCGGCCTCACCGGCATCGATAATCCCTGACGGGGCGAACAGATAAACATTGCCCAGGACTGCTTTTTTCAAAGGACCGTTCAACCCATCAGGGTCATAGGTCATGGCCCTGATTCCGCTGCCCGAAGCTGCAGGTATGATTTTTTCATAGGGATCACCGTTTTTATCATACTTGACCGTGGTTGATCCCGGGCTGATCTCCGTGCGTGACCCGCGTCCGGCATTGATATCTCCGGCATCGGTCCAGACCGTAATCTCTCCTCCGTACCAGGCCATAAGCCGTGCTTCATTGACATTCACATCACCCACAGAGAAAACACGGATATCCCCATCAGACTGGACGTTGATTCCGGTGCTGTCATCTTTTTCCTTGTTGATCACGGTTTCACCCACATTGATGTCTCCGGCTGCAATAATATTGATATCTCCGCCACTTTTTGTGGTGATCTGGGACCGGATCATGTTGATATTCCCTTTTTCGGAAACATACGCGTCATCTTCACGTAATTCAGCCTGATCCTCACGATTGATGTAATCCTTTCCGAATGTGTCCTCAAGCATTGCGGTTACAGCATCCAGATGGTCTCCGACTTTTTTTTCATCCACATCCAGGTTATCCGTATACAGTTTTCCCTCAGCCCTCAACGTATCGAAAAAGGAAATAACCTCATCGGAAAGTGTATCCAGTGAAAAGGGGTTCTCATATCCGCACAAAACCACAAGGTCACTGCCCTCATTGGGCAGGGCACTGTTATTGGAATTCCCGAGGCTGACAATCCCGGTTGAGGTCCCCAGATCCATATCATGTCCGACCAGGACCGCCAGGGTGCCCGGACCGGACAGCTCAATGGCGGTATTGTTGTTTTTATTGATCTTAAGGTCTGTCGCGAATATGATATCCCGGCCTGCTGAAACCAGAGTCAGGTCAGCCTCATTCAAATTCTGCCCCCAATAAATCAGATTTAAAATATCCCTGTCTGCGATAATTTCGGCTTTTTTGGGCAAAACAAGTTTGATGTTTTCGATATCCTCACCCGCCTGAATCAAAATGGACTGATCATCATCCTGGTGGTTCAAATTGGAATTGATAAGAATCTTATCTGTTGGTGAAATCTTATTTTTACAGGCCAAATATTCACTTTCATCGTTTGTAAACAAAGACGTATAAACTCCGGCAAAGTCAGCATCAGACATGCTGATGATATATCCGTTACCCATAATCGATTCTTTGGAGATCAATTTGAGCGTCCCTTCTTCGGAGGGGAACAGCGACAATGACCCCAGGATATTAATATCCCGGCCTGATACCAGGGTTAGGGAGGGAGGCAATAGATTTGCCAGATTTGTAATGTTTGTGTTTGTTATTATATCGTAACCCGAAGTGCCTGAAATCGTGATATCACCGAATCTGCTTTCGACCATAGCCCACGTTTCCTGCGTATAACCGGGGTTCCAATAATAACCGGAATTCTCATCATCAAAATCAACCAGAGTCGGGCTCAGGATGCTGCCCAAAATAACCTGTCCCTGGGCGCAAAGAGACATGCTCCCGTCAAGCAGCTCCAGGGTCTGGTCTTTGTACCGTGAAAGGGTTCCAAAGCTTCCGGCCGTGAAAAGGGAGCCTGTTCCATCACTCACACGAAAACGACCGTTCAGGTCTCCGCCGGCCTGGACCTCCAGGTCTCCTTTTCCAAAGGTCCCGGCCTGACAGGTGATGTTCCCCTCAGACCACAGGTTCACATCACCCCCACCCATGGTCAAAATCCCCTGGGAGGCGGATTGGCTGCTACCGTAATTTGCAGACCAGACAAGCTCGGGAATAAACCCTTGAGTTTCGGCATCCAGTTTATTAACGATACGGTTGTTCCCCCAGGTTCCCACCAGAGGAGCCCCGTAAATATTACCGTTTGTATGAAGAAGGATATCCCCGCCGTCATCATACAGCCAGGTCAAATCATACCTTGTCAGGATATTTATAAATGACGAATCGTAATAGACCTGAGTCGTGTCAACAGGTGCCTCTCCGGTGGTACGGATGGAACCCCAGATGTTTGATTTTTTCTTTAACAGGATGTCCCCATCCGTGTTCAGCCGGATATCCCCGGTCCCGCTCTGGATGGCGCTGCCGGAAAGGGTCAGGTTGCCCCCTACCTTTCCCGTGATATCCCCGTCAAAGGTTACGAGGGAACCCTTCATGGGGTTTTTCACGGAATAGGTCTGGGCAACGCCTGTCCCCAGGCCCATATCCCCACTGGTGGCGAAATCAATATCACCACTTTCCGAATAGACCATGGCCCCATCATTGATCGTAAACATCCCGGTGTCGTCTCCGTCTTTCACAGCCACATCATAGGCAGACCTAAGATCCGATCCTGCAACCAGTGTGATATCCCAGGAGTCCTGATCGCCGCCACTGGTCAGATCAACCAGTGAGTTGGGATGGGAGACGACACTTTTTTCAAGGGTGAGTGCCCCGGAGGTTTTCAATGCCAAGGTCCCGGCCTCAACGCCAAAGGTATTTAAATCGAGTTGGGATGAAAGGACAAGATCAAGATCACTCTGGATTTCAATGCCCGGTGTGAAATGAAAATCATCAGGATCATCAAAGGTCAGACCGGCCAGAATCGTTTCCAGGGTGAGGTTTGTCGCAACCCTGTCCAGATACTCCTGGGTCTCGGTTCTCAAGGTTCCGATGTCCGATGCTTCAATTTTCAAGGTATCGATCGCCAATGGGTCAATATCTTGGTCTTTGTAGACTTTTCGTGCTTCCACCGTCACGGTGGCAGCGCCCGTGATGGTTCCGTTGAGGTCCATGGCCACATTGTTGTCAAGGGTATCGGTGTTAGCGCCTATATTGTTTAACTCACGTGAGGCCCTGAATGTGACGGTACCCTTATCGTGGTCATCCGAACCGGACACGTTGATCTCAGCTCCGGTGTTGAATTGAATCCGCCCTGTGGTGCTCGAAAGATCCACATGGCCCCCGTCACCGCCTGAGGCTGATGCATTGAGCTTGCTTCCGGTTTCCAAAACCACATCCCCGTTATCGCCGCCCGCATTCAGGGATATCTCACCGCCGCCGGTCTCTCCGGAGGCATCTATGGTTGCGCCTGTTGAAACGGTGATATTCCCATTGTCCGCCACCAGGGTCAGATCATGGGCCATGATGTTTGAGGTCACTCCCATGTTTCCGCTACTGGCCCGGACGTAAACAAAGCCGTCCATTCCATCCCCGGTCACCTGCGATAAAAGCCCGGACACATCCTCCGCCTGAAGCACGTCAAGTATAAAGGTCCCGCTACCGCCCTGGGCCAGCAGAGTTCCGGCAAGGCTGACATCATGCTCCGGAGTACGGACCCTCAAGGTACCTGCATCTCCGACACCACCGGCCGATAAATCCAGAACCGAACCTGATTTCGTTAGAACCTGTCCGTGATCCGAGACCAGGGAAATGGATCCGGCATAAGACTCATCCGTGCCGGACACATCAATCAGACTTCCATCCTTAAGAACAATACCTGTATCCCTGCCCTCCATGGACACGTTTCCCGAAGGCAGAACAATGCAGCCCCCATGTTCGATGGACCGGGCCTCAAAGGCCAGACTTCCGCTTAAAAGATCAACGCTTCCGTCATAAACTCCATTGCTTGAAATCTGAAGGTCGCCGTCTTCAAGGGAAACCAAAATATCCGGTGTTTTGTAGACCTCTTCCCCGTCCTCATTCATAGACCGGCTAAGGCCCCCGGTCACGACCCGGGCCTTTAATTCCAAATCGCCTCCGGTGTCAGAAAGGGTCCCCTGCCCGGTCAGAGTCATGGTTTCATCTGACTGGATATGCGTTGTTTCCATGCCTGTCAGGGCAATCTGTCGTGACACACCGGTGTCATCCTCGCTTTCGGCACGGGGTGCGAATTCCACAGCCAGGGAGTCCCTGCCCTCAAGAATCAGCTCCGTTCCGGAAACGGCCATGGCGGATTCTCCGGTAAACGCATCTTTATCTCCGCTGTTTCTAAGGATCAGATTGTCGGCACTGAGACGTGTCGTTTCTCCCTCGCCTGTTCCACCGACAACCGAAAGCCTGACCATGTCAAGAACCATGCCTTGCGGCCCTATAAGTTCCAGTCCGCTATCCAGGTTGATGGTGGTACGGCTTTCAAATTCCAGATTGGATATGCCGCTGATCAGCGTCCAGAGGTCCTGATCAATGGTCAAGCCGGTGTCTCCCAGACCATTTTCCGACCCATCGGCGACCATGGCAATGGCATCGCTTTGAACGGTCAAAGTCCCCTTGTCCACACCGATGGTGCCTTGGATGTCCATGGATGAGCCGCTCAGGGTCAACTGCTCTCCGGCCTGGATGGATCCACCTTCTTCAAGGACAAGACGGCCATAAGGTGTCAGAAGCCCGATGGCGCCGGTTCCGTCATGACCCGTATCTATACGTGTCTTTGTTTCAATGGTGATGGAATCCCGTGCCTCCAAATTAAGGTTTTCAACGGAAATTGTGCTCCCTTCCTTAACCGTTAATGATGTCGTAGTGTCAACGTTACCAAGAGTAAGATCAGTGAAGCCAGAACCGGAAAGGCTGTTTGCATCTACATAAAGGGTATCCGTAAAATCCTTTGAATTATCGGGGTCGGTCAGGGTCTGCCCAAGGATGACTTCGGTTCCGCTCAAGGCAATGGACCCACCTGAGCCGCTGCCGTATCCCCAACCGGTCATTGAAGCGTTCAAAATATTGGTCGACGCCTGGATGACCAGGGTTCCGGCATCATCAACCGCCTTTTCCGCATAGGAATAACTCCCTTCTGTCTGGACATCTGCAGCATCACGGATCACATAGGCATGGGCCACAGGGGAGTACCCGTCCTGGCCTTGGGTTGATTCATACCCCACCACCATTGGATAGCCTTGGTCACTGGTCAGGTTTCCGGAAAGTGTTGCGGCAAGGCCCAGATCTTTGACCACCACAGCCCCTTGGGCAAAGGCGTAATCTTCGCCAACAATCACATAGTAACCTTCCTCAACCCCTTGGGAACCTGTCAGAAAGATCTTATCACCGGAATTTGAAACTGCTGATACGGGCATCAGCACATAGGTGTTTTTTGCCCTAAGAGGATCCACAGACCCTTCAACAGCCTGCTGAAACAGATAGGTAAATACCGACCCGCCTCCGGATACATCCAGACTGGACCCGTCTTTGGAATCAACTGTATCCCCATGGATAACGATCTGTCGTTGGGGAAGGTCTTCGAATTTATAAGGGTCATCCTGGAGGTCATGGGGTAAAAGGGTCCAGACCATACTGTCTTTGTCATATTGACCGTATTTGACAGCCACATCACCACTGACGCTGATCACGCTCTCGGGAAGAAGGGTGATCGTGTCTGCCCTATCATAGGTGCCATCCCCATTGTCGGTTTTGCACAGAACAATCTCTCCCATGGGGGCCACAAGATCGCCTCCGTGCTCAATCTCGCCTGCTTCGAGAACCAGCCGTCCCCCCACCGAGAAAATGGCCCCGGCATCGGGATCATCCACCTTGACGGTTGTGAGTTTGCCATCACTGTGAACCGTGAAATCCGTTTGTGTGGTAGGGTAAATTCGAGCGGCGGACAAGGTCAGATCCCCATTCACATTCAATTCCCCATAATAGTCAGGGATTGTTGGCCCCAATGAGACCGGGTCCACTGTTATTTCCTTGTATTTTTTATCTGTCAGAACAAGGTCTTTATTTGCAGAAAGATTTACCGAAGCGAAACCGGATATGTCCGTGTATCCGTTTATATCCATATATCCTGTGGCGATCAGATCCAGCGTTGCATTGCCTGCCGGATCCAGGCGTTCCGATGTATTGTTAAGACGTTTTTCATAGGTATTGGCCAGGCTGATTTTATTGGCGCTGAGGGTCACGTCCTGGCCCCCAACGCCGGAAGCAAAGATTTCCGGTGCATCCAGGGTCAATGACCGGCCCACGTCCGTCCGGAAAGAATCGGTGAAAATCAGGGAATGGCGACTGCCCAGAGACAGGGAATCAAAGCCCGACCCCAAATAATCGTTGATCATGCTCTCGGAAAGGCTCAGTCCCTCAGCCGTATCGATTTTCATGATCGACAGTGCCCCTCCTGTCAAGCCGTCCAGACCGGCGTTGAATGCCTGAATGGTCCCGTTCAGGGTGGACACTCCGTCTTGATCAACAGCATGATCATAGGCCAGGGACACCGAGCCCGGATTTCCGGCCATAACCTGCTCCACGGTTTCACCCTCTTGCCCCTGCATAATCCGGGTTGTGGTCTCGGTGCAGGACACATTGATCATAGAACCGTGCTTAATATCCAAAAGCCCCGCAGCCCTGAGTATGATATCGCCGCCATCCAGGGGGGTGTAGGACACCGACCCATCTTCGGCCAGGAGGTCTTTATCCGGCATGAGAGTGCCCTGTGCCAGAAGTTCCGCACCCGGCTCCAGAATCAGACTCATTCCGTCCACATCTGCTGTGGTCTTCAAGGAAATAGATCCTGCCGGAGCCTTAAGGTTCCCATACACGTCGATTCCGGGGCCGTCCAAAGAAATGCTCCCGCCAGGGCCGGTATGGAGCTCGCTGCCTTGTTTGATGGATACCCAGGATGTGATATCTGTAAAATTACGATCTGTTCCTAAGGAATAATCACCATAATAAAAGTCTGATTTTTTTCCGGCCAAAAGTTCGATCGAACTGTCCCCGATTTCATCATCTGTCACTGAGACAATATTCCTCTGGGCTTTTTGATCCATGGTTATATCGGTGGAAGGCACGTCGGAAAGGGGTGATGCCATTTTCATGCTGGACAACCCCAGGTCTACCTCGTTTTCAACGGTCAGGCCGGAGAAACTCTTTAAAATAAGATGGGAAGCACCGGTTTTGTCCAGACGATTTTCCTCCAAAATCAGCCCCTGGGCCTGATCCCCCAGTAAATGCTGTGTTTCATCGAATGCCTCACCCAAAGCTGGCCGGGTATCGATTTTCACCACATCCACGTTTTTTGCAAACAACTCGATGGTCCCGCCCACCTGACCTTCCAGGGAATAGGCATAAAGGTAACCATCCAGAATCACGTTTGCACCATGGAGATCAATTTCGCCCGCACTACCTGCGTCGATGCTCCCATCCAGGCCGATTTCATATCCTCCACTCACATCCAGGACGCTGCCTTCACGAAGAATCACTCCGTCGCCACTCAGGTTTTCTTTACTCAGCGTTTTTTCGTTTAAAATAATCGTTCCACCATCCACAAAAGCGGTTCCATAGGCCTTGCCCGAATCGCGGGACAGAGAATTGTCCACCGTCTCACCAGCCGCCGAAATCACGGCGGTTTTCCCCACATAGATATGCTCAGGCCCCAGACGTTCGCTGGAAATATAATCCGGGTTACCTTCCTCGACTGATCTTGTTAAGGTTTTAAGTTCAATTATCCCTGATGGAGCGGTGATGTCTCCATTGATGTTGATGGTCCTGGCCTGGGCGAAAAATCTATCAACATTCTTTTCGAATTCACCGTTGGCCTCCAGGGTGACCGAGGCCCCCTCCTCGATATCAATGCTTGTCCGTGCTATCATACTGAGAAAAGATAATCCTGACTGGGACAGGGTATCTGATGAAAGCATGGTTTTATAAAAAGGGTGATCATCATCGGCGTAATCCGACTTCAAAAAGGCTACCCCGGCTAAATCCGAATCCGCTCCGAAATCATCAGGAAGACCTTCTTTGTCATCGGTCACCACGATCTGGCTTGTACCATCCTTTATCTCAAAACGTCCTCCGGCAGGCTGTCTGACTCCCGATACATATTGATTGCCAAGATCATCCTCAAGCTCGTTTTCTTCGGTCTGATAGAACCCCGGCATGGTGGTCCCGTCAAGGGAGCCGTCAAGCACGATGGTGGGGGCGCTCATGACCAATAATCCAGCATCGGCCCCTGTGTAATAATCCCTGACCTGGGTTTTGATGGGCATAGAACCCCCAGTGAAAATCCCGGATAGTGTTTCCGTGATTCCGTACCGTGCGTAGGTTTTTTCATAGGAGCTAAGAATTCTGTCGTAGGTGATGACATCCGGAGCGTTGCTGATGGAATAGGCCCGATTTCCAGAGGCCAGCCAGGTGGTGTCCACAAATCCGGTTTCATGATGGGCGCTTCCCCCTGAAAAATCCAGAGCGGCCCTCTCCCGGACAATAATATCTCCGTCCGTGGCCGTCAGGGTGATGTTTCCGCCTGTGACTGCAGCTTCTGCTGCGGTCATAAATTCTTTGTCCAGAACCGTTGAAACGTCCCCGATGGTCGACCCCTCATAGTCAACAAATGAAATATCCTCACCCAGAAGAATCCCGTCTTTTTGCTGCTGTTCATCTTTCAGCTCCACACTGTTCAAGGTTGCCGTGACCACACTGTCCCCGGCATCCAGATCAGCTATAACACCACCCACGTCGATGGAACTTGTATTTGACAGATAAATCCTGTCTTTTGCCGTCAGAGTGACATCTCCAGCCGGGTTGGTTATGGCTCCATGGTGTTCGATGGTTCCCCCCGACGCCAGGGTGATTTCCCCTGGAACAAAGGTAAAGGAATTATTGACCTCTTCATCCGAATCACTGATCAGATTTTGAGTTTTGCTGGTCTCACCGGTGATGATTTTGTCCGTGGCCTGCAAAATGATCTGGCCGTCCTTTTTGATGGCCGTCACCGTTTGAACCAGTCCCTGCTGATTGACAGTCGAACCGTACATTTCGATTTTCCCCATATCGGAAAGCAGCTGTCCCCCGGTCTCGTTGATCGCCACATTCCCGCCAGAAGAGTCCGAAACCACATCCACCTTATCACTCAGATATTTCTTATCAGTCCCTTCTACAACCTGCCGGAATTCCATACCCGTTCCCGCAGCCAAAACAATTCGACCCACCGGAGCATCAATGGTTCCTGAGTTCTCCACCTGGGGAGACAAAAGATACACCGATCCGTTCACGTTGGTTTCCATACTGCCCTGATTGACAACCAGGGCATCGTCGTCGGTGGCTCCAAGACCCCCTTGGGCCCCGGAGGAAAAGGTCATGGTATCGTTGATAAAATCAAATTGATCCATAGTGAGTGAGGAGGCCACCAGTGAATGGACATTAACCGTAGACCCTTCATTGAACAGCATGCCGTGGGGGTTGATCAGATAAACGATTCCGTCCGCCGTCAGTGATCCGTAGATCTGGCTGGGATCATCATCGTGAATGCGGTTCAAAACAGACCAGGCCGCGTTACCCTGCTGATCGAACCGGGTATGGGCATCGGCCCCGATATCAAAACTCTCCCAGTCGATGATGGCATGGTCATCGCTCTGATTGACCACCAGCTCATTGTCCCTGACCTGGGAAACGGTTGCGTTTTGCACAACAGTGCGAACAACGGGCAGGGCGTTCACCGACGGAGGAATAAGGGAACCCGCATCCTTGCCATAATAGCCGGGAATTGTCGGCTGACCTGCCCCGTAACACAAGGGAGCCCCATACCCCGCCTGCAAAGAGATCATCACCATGGCCATAAACCGACTGAATCTATTTTTTCCCTGACCGAATTTCATATCCCAAACTCCGGTTGTGCATTGATGTAAAAAAACGGGCTAACACCCTCAATCTTCTGCCGTCCCCTCGTTCCCAGGCTCCAGCCGTCCCCTCGTTCCCAGGCTCCAGCCTGGGAATGCATACCGCATGGCTCCAGCCATGCCCGCCAAATAAAGCAACACCCATTAAAACGCCCATTTCGCCCTAAAATAAACCCGACTATCCCTAGCCTCGGTCTTATCCGTCCGGTTCAAGGCCAGGCCCCAGTCACATTCATAAACAAAATACCGGGTCAGATACCCCCTGAACCCCAAACCGGTGGCCTGAATCATTCCGGGTTGATCTTCAACGGCCAGGAGGGTCCTGTTACTCAAATAAGCCAGATCATAAAAGGCATAGGGCCGGAATTTATACCGTGAAGGTGACGGTGTCTCACCCTCGTTCGTGTCCGATCCGAAAAACCGGACCCATTCCGGCGTGGCGATTTCAAATGACCCGAAAACCGCATTGTCCCCGGACTCCTCACTTTCCTTGTAACCCCTCACACTTTCCATTCCCCCAGCCGAATACTGTTCATTTGCTACCAGGGGCTGATCCGTGATCTGACCGTCGATTTTTATGTTCAATCCAAACCCGTGGGGAAGCCCGGCCGCATATTCCATCCCCGCTTTTAAAATAACGGGATTGCCACGGGCCTTGAAGCGTTTGTTTTCGTATTCAGCCACATCCATGGCCATGCCCCTGGGAACCAGGGTCAGCCCTGCATTGCATGTAATCTTGGAATCCGTGTTCATGCGGGCGGCCTGGTACACAAAGGACAAAGGCACGTAGGAAACCGGTGTGACATCGGTTGTGGCATCAGCCCCCCCGAAAAAAAGAACATCCTTAAACTTCTTGTAATCGATTCCCAAGGTCACGTTATGGGTAAACACCTCGGACCCCTTAAGGGGCATGACATAGCGGAGGCCTCCCATGTGCCCCTTGCCTTTCACCATAAATCCTTCGCCAAAGGCCACCTGGCTGTCCGAGAAAACCCCGTAGGCAGCCACAAGATGATTGTAATTCCATGGGGCATGAATCAGGTAAGACAGGGACAGGGCCTGGGCCTCATCCGGTTCTTTCGGCGCAGTCTGGAACTGGACGGACAGGGAGTGCTCCTTCTGCCAGAGATTGTCATAATGAATTACACCATTGACCCTCAACTCCGACGTATTATGGGACGACCTGTTGTTCAACTCCAGGCTCCCGTGCAAAGGAAGCTTGTCCGAGACATTCAGCTCCACGTCCACGGTACCGGGCTCCTTTCCGGGAATCAGCACCGGCTTGACCTTCAAATCCGGGTTCATGTTGATTTTATTGAGCTGTTTCTTTGCATCGGGCAGATACAAAATTTCCCCCGGTGCAAAAATCGGTAAATCCCGTGCAATCTTTCCCATGGTAAAGAACCGGTTACCGTTGATCCGGACATGACGTATCCGCCCCTCGACCACATCCAGCAGAATCACCCCGTCGCTGGCGTTTTGATCGGGGATATTGACCAGCACGGTGGGGTAACCCCATTCCCGATAGGTTTTCTCCACAGCCAGTCTGGCCTTTTCAACATCAGCCGCAGTTTTTCCAGGTCCAGTAAAAACCGATGTCACGTCCCCAAGGGCTTGATCCGGAAGCAGGGAGTTTCCCCTGATCTGAATCTCGTGAATATCAAAATGAAGCTCGCCTGCCTCATGGGCGGAAAAGGCCGGTGTCCCGAATGGACTGAAAATCACCAGGCAAAGAACATAAACAAAAACATGGCGCCACTGTTTTTTCAAAATCACTATCCCTTTATTCATGGCAGCTATCGGATGCCGCGGGTTCGTCATCCTGAGGATAAACCCATGTTCCGGCACGCGTATCGTTCATCCACAAACGAATCTCTTTCCTGAGTTTTCCGGCGTCCCTGTAGCCCTTGAGTGCCCTGTAGATGCTCTGGTCCGCATTCATCAAAACGATCAGGGGAAACCCGTCCTGGTTGTACATGGCTTTGATATCCGTATGGATACTTGAATTCACCTGGACCCAGGTCAGATCCTTTCCTATCATCCGGATCCGGGGGTCGGTAAACACCTCCTTTTCCATGCGTTCACACCAGGGACAGCCGGTTCTGTACAAAAAAAGAAGCATGGGTTTTCCCTGCCCGGCCATGGCTGCCAGGCCCTCATCGTAATTCTCCAGCCAATCAATGGCCACACTCCAGAAACGAGAGGCCTTAACCAGGGACACAAGCTCAAGATCCATGAATAGGGTCTTACCTGCCAAGGGTGGATTGAAATCCACGGTAAAATGTGTGTCATCCAGAGATACGATATGCCCTTTCTTGGAGCCCAGTTTAAAGGGCGCCCCGATGTCCGGCTCCAGCTCCAGGGTCACATGATCGTCTTCCCGTTTCAGCCGGGTGTGTCCCAGGTCATCCTGAACCACTTTTTCACCGCTGAAATCAGTACCAAGGGAAACAAGCCCGTTTTCAATATTCGTGATTTTGTATAAAAAATACGGTGTAGCCTGAACGGAAATTCCAATTTCAGGTTTACGCCCGAATTGCTTGAGAAAATCGGCCTGGCTCGTGGTCATGGCAACGGGAGATTGCCTTGTTCGTGCAAACCGTTTGATTTTTTCCTGGTCAAGGGGAATTCCTCCATGGTCCGAAGGAAGGGTCAGTCGTTTTTTATCGCCGATTTTCATTCCGATCAGCTGGTCGGACACATCGGCCAGGCTGTCCCCCTTTCCCACAATTATAGGCTCAGGGCAGAAAATCATGTCCTTGACTGACTCGGGATCAATCCAGGCCTGGCTGTCTTGTCTCAGCTTTTCAGACTCTCCCTCTCTGGTGGTGCGAATAAGATCTCCGTTTTCCAACGTCATTGTATAGTCGATTTCCACAAAATCTCCGGCCTGGACAAGATCCGGGTCTTCGTTCACGTAGAAATTGATATCTGTTTCACCGTCATTTCTGGCCTGGGCCAGGACTTTTCCAAGGCGGTCATTGACGTCCGCCTGAAAGGTCGCATCCAAGGGGCCCGGAGGCATGGGGCGGGTCAGACATGAGAACAGGGCAAGACCCATCACGATGGGAACGCCATACATCGCCAGCTGTTTCAGGGGAATCATCATCATGGAGTTTCTCCCTGGGCGGCAGGGTTGATGGCCATGATTTCAAGATCACAGGCCAGGGCCTGACTGCCAAAGGGATGACCGTAATCAACCACAAAATTGTCGTCATCAACACGGATAATCTGACCTAAAAGAGGTGGGGTTTTTACGGGATACCCCACCCGGGCATCGATTATAATGGTATACTCATCCCCATCTTTTTGAAGAATGCCAGGGCCAAAGGGCGTATCCATGATATCCCCGTCTTTGAACAAAAGCTCGACCGCCACCTGGTCCTTATCAACGGATCGAACAACTGTTGATAAAGGGCCGAAGCCCGGTCCCGTCACGCCAGGGGCCGGTTCTTTTCCGGTTTGATTGACAAAAGGTATCCGGCCCACCTGACTGACCCTGGGTTGCCGTCTTTTTCTGGACAGGGTCAAAAACCGATCCTCATCCGTCAAGTCAGGCGGTTCAGTTGTTTCAAGGGTCACCTGTTTTGTTTCATGGAGTGTCATCCCGGTAATCTGGGTGGACAGGCAGGCCATCAGTTCCGGTTCAAAACATTTCAATCGGCCGTGCATGGGTCCGTCATAGCCCTTTCCTGCGACCATCTCTACAGGTCCCTCGGTTTTCCGTTCAAAAAAAGCATGGGATTTTTCCAGGTCTGTATCTTTCAGACTTGTGTAAACCACCTTGCCGTCATTCAAGCGGCAGGTCACATGGACCAGGACCCGGTCACCGGGCTGAACCGCCTTGCCTGGGACCAAAGTCGCACACCCGCATGAAGAAACCAGACCCAGGGCCACCAGAATCCGGGTAAATCCTGTCATAAACATATGTCGTTTCATTTCAAGCTCTTTCATTTAATAGTATAAGCAAAAAACCCAGTGAAGCCAGGGATTTGAATGACGTAATCTTTCACGGATTTGTAAGGCTTGTGTTAGGAGGGCATTTTGTTTTAATGAGATTAAAAAGGGCTTTCCCCGAAGGAAAAGCCCTTAACACTGTCACGCGTGCATAACTTTATACCGACAAGAGATCTTATTTGAATGAAGGATACGATTTATCTGTGGCTTTCTTAACTTTCATTTCACTTTCAGAAGCCCAGTAATCGGCATGATCAGCAGGCATGTTGTCGCCATTGGAGGCATAAGTATTCAGAGCAGCAACCATATCCGCAATGGCAGTGGGTTCGCTCTTGCTTGAATACAGCCACTGATTTGACCAGAAGTCATACTGACCATGGGTAATGTTTGATTTTTCAGCAGGGACACCCATCCAATCCAGGGCTTTCACACCTGCGGCGCTGGCATCTGCATCAGCATATCCGACAGCACCCACAGACGTTGAAATACAATTCATTTCATCGGAAGAACCTGAGTTAAACCATACAACCGGCGAGAGACCAAACAGAACAGGAAACGTCCCCGGTTTGACTTCTTGAGTAAGCAAGTTTTTATCACCTCTCATAACAGCTGCATCCAGGGTGGCATGGGTACCGGAACCGGCATGACGAAGACAAACCACCATGGGCATGGACGCAAGGCTGGCATCAAATTGGTTCCAGTTCGTAATCTGACCGCTGAAAATGGACGTTGCCATCAAACGGGTCATGTTGTTAAAGGGAACCGGTGTGCTTGCATTATCATTGGCGAAAAAACCAAAGGGAACAACGATGGGGCGATACGCATAATAATCATCAAGATCAATGGTGAATCCGGAGATATCGCGTGTTGTGGGGGCCCCACCAGCGGGTCCCAGCAAATCGCCGCTACTCTGCTGATTAAATGTTTCAGCAGCCACATCCGAGGCACCGATCACAACATCTTTACAATCCGTGCCACCAACGGCACCGTATGCAGCCATTGTGCCCCAAGTCGTGTTGGTTTCATCAGCCATCAGACGTTCACCAAGTCCGCAACCTGCTGCTACATCAGCTGAGGGAGCAAAATCATTGTTATCCTGCACAGCCATAACACCATCATAGGAAGCATTGTCTGAATAGCGGATAAAATAATCATTACCATCACCATTGATACCGTCTCCGGTCACGCCATTTACACCCACAGTACCTGCACACCAGGCGATCCCGTGATTTTTACCGTCAATTTTTCCCTTTGCTACACGGACATCGGCTGCGTCACAACCCTGGCTTTCAAGAAATTCAGGCGCGGCACTTGTCCAGAATTTGTACTGGGCGGAAGCACCATAGATATTGACATTGTATTCAGCTGCATTGGCTGCGGTTACCGTGGCCATCAAACAGGTTCCCAGAATAGCACTTTTTACGAGTTTTCTTACCATTTTCCCTATCTCCTTAGTTTATTTTTCTTTATTTTTGTCTTTGTTTTTCTTACGTTTTTACAACTTATCTTTAATCTTTGCCGTCTTTGTTTTTCTTAGTTCATTTAATCAGGGTCTTAAATTTTTTAAGATGGGGCCGACTCTGTTTTGGCATTTACCCGAAGATCACGTATTCCTGTTTTATACATCTTTTCCGTTAACCGGTTTGTTTGAATCCCGAGTTATCGGCAGCTTAGAGTGCAGCCCCGTTGATTCGTTTGTGTTTTACATTAAGCGTTTTTTCTGCGGATACCGATCATTCCCAGAAGGCCGGAGCTCAAAAGAATCAAAGAACCGGGGATGGGAACTTCAGGAGCATCCGTAGCATTCAGCACGACGCTTCCATCAGCCATGATTCTAATTACGGCATTGGGTTCTGCACCACCACTTAAACCCGCCATATCAGCCATTGCGTCAAAAGCATACAGATACAGATCCACATACCCTACGGTGTCAAGAAGACCAAGATTGGCTTCTGATTTATTGGTAGATCCATCGATGTTAATGCCACCAAATGTTCCGGGAGCGTTTGAGTTGCTATTTAATCTAATATCATATGAATTTGAGTTGCTTGAATTCATCACGGCATATTGTTCGCCGTTGTTGCGTCTTCCATACTCACTTGAAGTCATCAAAACACCATTCATAAAATTACTGATCTGAGAAACAGGAACCGGAGGAGCTACTGTATCGGTCATACCCTCGTAAATTTGATAAAGGTTTTGGATGCCACCATAGGCACCAGCACTCAAATCGCTCCAGCTGTCAACATTGTCACCAAACTTGTCCAGGCTGATTGTGCCTGCGGTGGCAAGAACAACATTGGTATCCGTCGTCTGGGACAGAGCCATGGCATTACCCAAGTCAACGCCCAAATCCATATCAGTTTCATTGTACACGCTGAGAATCAACTGACCTGCTTCAAAATAAGCGAAAGCCTGGCTGCTGGCAGCCACAACAGTTAGTAAAACAGTCAATCCTAACAAAAACTTTTTCATTTTTTTTCTCCTTTTGAATTTTATGGTTTATACATCTTATAAAAGATTGAATTTCATTTTTGCGTGATCATGATCAGGATGTATCCAAATCTAAAACATCGTTCAAATAGGCCTGTGGCGTTTTATTCAAGCCTGAATTGAATTCATGAATGTGTTTTCCCATCACCTCCTTTTTTGTATTTTCCAAGGCTCCCAAAAAAAAGCCCGGAAAGGATTTTGTGTTCCTTTTCCGGGCTTCCTGGTGCTTTGATCAAGCCAACGAAGTACCCATTAACGTTTTTGTTTTTTTAAATTTTTAATCTTGAATCTGAACTGCTCTCTTTTTTGAGTCTGAATTTAGTGACGTGATGTTCGGATTGTGTGAGGAAAAAGATAAGATTATGTTAATCAAAAAAAGGCATTTTTGTCTGCGCTCCGGAGCATTTGGATTTGGAGTAAGAAAGGATTTTACAGCAGAATAACCTTGGATCGCCTGGCAGCCTTGATCAAATTTTTGTCCTGGGTGGCAAGGGGAAGACCTTTTCGCATGGCCAGATCCAGATAGGAGGCATCATAGGTTGAAAGCTGATGGTTTCTCGCAAGGGCGACGATCTCCTTGAGCATCCTGTCCGGGGTTTCCTGTTCAACAATGATGGGTAGCGCACTGAGTAAGGCGATAAATCGCGCACTATCAGCCTCACCAATCCGTTTTCTGCGTTCTGCAACACAAAGAACATTACCCAGTTCCAGGGGCCAGATCGATGGGGCAAAGGCCGTTGACTCAGTCAGCCGATCCAAAATACCTTCAGTTTTTTCATTGGTTTCATCGTCAAAACACCAGGCCATGACAATGGAATTGTCCACAACAAAATCCCCATCCATTTATCGCCGCCCCTCATCAATCAAATCACGGATTGAAAGACCATTTAATTTGCATTTCTTACGAAACATCCGAAGATCCTCAATGGTTTTTTTGGGGGACGTTTTTTGTGACGATGACGAAGGAGCTTGCAGAACGGCAATGGGAACACCATGTTTTGTGATGGTGATCTGCTCCCCGTTCACCACCCGCGCAAGAAGTTTGGGTAAATGGGTTTTGGCTTCGTAAACACCTATTGTTTGCATAAATTCCCCTATTTCAATCAACCAAGAAAAATCAAATAGACCCACAAAAACTAGTCTGACTATAGTCTAACCAATGGGCTCTGTTTTGTCAACCTCCCCCCATCAAGAGTTTCCAACATGATTATCACTCAAGCGTCGACTTAAAAGCTATATCCGATGCTGAAGTGAAACTGGCCGATTTTCTCGTTTTTTTCCGGGGAGAGTTTAAAACCGTATAAAAAACCCACAGGACCGATGGGGGTGATGTAGCGGAGCCCTGCGCCCACAGATGAGCGAAAAAGACCGCGGCCCTGATCCAGGTCGGTTTTTCCTATCCGCCCTGTATCAAAAAAGGTGGCCAACTCCACATTGCGGCCCAAATCTGTACGTACCTCGAGGCCTCCCATAATAAGTTCACGGCCTCCCACAGGGTCTCCTGACAGATCGTAGCGCAAGAGATTTTCATCAAAGCCTCTGACATCAGCTGTACCTCCAAGGAAAAACAGCTGGTCATCCGGGATCAGGGGTGAGTCACCCCTGGGCTGGATGTATCCGTAACGGCATCGGAAGGCCAGGGTGAGAAAAGACAAGGGCGAATAATAGTAATGGGCCTGGACATTGTATTTAAGGAACTCATCCGGTGCCTCACCCAGGGCCTTGGAAAGGTCCAGAGACACCGAGGAATAGATCCCTTTTCTCGGGCGAATAAATGAATCCGTTGAATTATAGCTGAGCGAAGGGCTTGTCACCACCATTCGTCTGCCTTTGTAAAATTCCATTTCCTCCTGGGGGATGGCATCGGCATCCCTCTGGTACTGGTCGCGATATTCGTATGTAAATGAAAGAGCCGTGTTAAAATACCTGAAAAAATCCCGGCTGAAATGAACAGAGGTCCCCATGGTTCGGGTCCCGAAATCCTTGTTCAATTCTTCCAGTTTCTCTGAAAACACATTCAGCGTGGATGAGATCCGTGTGCCCAGGAAACGGGGCTCGGTCACCCCACTTTCAGCCCGATAACCGATCTCACTGTATTCGCCGGTTACCCAGGCGTCTTTGTTAAGACCGAACAGGTTCCGGTCACCCAACCGGGTGTTCAGGTAGCCGTGTTTGCTGGTGTCATACCCCACTGCCGCTTGGATATAATAGGGTTTTTTTTCCTCGGCCTCAACCACCAGATCCACCGTGTCACTTTTTTCAAGCAGCCCGAATTCTTTGAACCCGACACCGGAAAGAGCGTTGATGTTACGAATATTTCGTTGGGATTCAAGGAATTTGGCCAGGGAGAAAGGGTCCCCTTCACCCACTTCCAGTTCACTGTTGATCACCTTGTCCTTGGTCCTGAAATTCCCCAGAAGAATCACCTTACCCATGGCCGTGTATTCCCCTTGATCCACGTAGTAAGTCACATCCGCTGTCTTCAGATCGTCATGGACAGTCGCTTTCCCTGTGACAATGACACGGGGATAACCTTTTTCAGAGATTGCTGAGGACAGGACTTTTTCATCATCTTTCATCTGGCTCTCTGAAAAAGGTTTTCCTTCCTGTAAACCCACAAAGGGTTTTGCCTCCTTCTGGGAAAGGGCAGTCAGACCCTGAAAGTTAAGAGACGAAACCTCGGTTTTCAAACCCTCATTCACATGGACAGTCACATGGGCCCAGTTGTTTTTTTGGTCATCTTTTTCCCATATGACCGAGGACTCAATGGTCGGATTCGCGAATCCATTTTTTTTGTACAGGCTTTTCATGGCCGAAAGATCATCATTAAGAATTTCAGGAACATAGGCACCATTGACCAGAAGTCCCCTGGGACTTGTCAACACCTGTTTTTTCAACTGCCGATCCGTCATATGGTCGTTGCCTTCAAAGGAAAGTGTCTGAACCAGAGAGCGTGGCCCCTCATCTATGGAGAAGATCACCAGCCGCTGCTCTTTTCCGTCGATGAAGGTGGTTTCGGATCCCATACCCACATAAGCATTGGGATATCCTGCCTTCCGATATCGTTCGCGAATGTTCCGGGCTCCCCGTTTCAGCCCCATGTCTTTGGCATTGCCCCTTCGGGACAGATCGATTTCCTTTTTCAAGGTGCGACCCCAGAACTCCCGATTACCCTCAAATCGGATCACGTACTTGGGCCCTTCCATGACCGTGATATAAATGCGTACTTTTTTCCTGGATTCCAGGATTTCAATATCTGAAGAAACAATCACATCCGGATATCCCCGGTCCCTGTAAAACCGGGCAATATTTTTCACATCTTCATCAAGCTTTTCCTGAATAAATCTCTGGCCATCGCCCCTCATCAGAGATGCTTTGTAGGAATTTGTGCGTAGCTTGAGCCGAATGCCGAAAAAGGATTCGTTACCCCTGATGTCAAAGTAACTGATATGGTAAAAATCACCTTTTTCAACTCCGACGGAAATCACCACACCGTCTCCCTCAGTGGATTCATCAGCGGTGATGGTCACCTGGGGATTCGGATAGCCTGATTTCCGGTAAAGCGCCTTGAGCCGTTCTTCTTTTTCCCTAACGGTCTGGGCCATAAAGGAATCTCCGGCGAAGAGTTTCATGGCGCTTTTCACTTTTTTCTCCATCAAGGGAAAGGCATTGTGAATACGCACATCCCTGATGCGCTGGAAAGCTTTAAGATAAACGTCAAAAGTAAGAACAGGGGCACTGAAATCCGGATCAGGCGCATGAATCTCCTCAAAGAGCCCAGATCGTTTTAAGGACGCTAAGGAGGCTTCAAAAAGCCCGGTCTCAAACGGTCCCCCTGCCTTGAGCACAATCAGATTTCGTGCCAGGGCTTCCAGTTCCTGCGTCTTTCCGCCTCCGCCCGTGACATGGACATTTATCTGTGCGATCTCCTTGACAGGGGGCATTGGCAACGCCTGATCAGCCAATGCATCCCAAGCGCAAAGCCAGGTCAAAAGGAGCACACCTAAACGTATTGCCTTTATTTTTTTAAAAGCGCATATGGCCATATCAAACCTATTCCTATGTCACACTATCACGCATGCATACTATGATTTATGTTATTCACCATATCTATCGAAATTCAAGCCGGTAAACCAGTTCGGCTCCGTAATTGTTTCCCGTATCCTGATAGGCGTTGATCATCAAATTTTCAAGGAACTTATACTCTGAAACAGCTCTCTGGACAGTTTCGGCATCTTTACTTTCCACACCATATTTGATGGTCAGACGGTCGGACAATTCCTTTCCAATGGTCACCTTGACACCATTTTCAGTTCCCTGGGTTCCGCCATTATCATAATCCACTTCAACAAGATCCATACCCGTGGCATCCTTAATGTTTTTCGCAAGGTTCCGGCTGATGGTATCGGCCAGGAGCTGGGCTGCGGATACCGATGAATTCCCTCCGCCTTCTTTCATTTCATGGGTGGTTTTACCAAAAATGAGAAGCGACAGAATATCCGCATCCGCTTCACTGGGGTTTGATGTCAACGTAAATTTCAGGTTGTCCGGTGTCCCTGCAACCGCAAGGATCAGGGTCCAGGTTCTTATCTCGGTCTGGCATTCCACATCCAGGGTGGGTTCGATCTTATAAGGATTGAGAAAATCCATCACTCCTTTGGTCACCTCAAAATCCTTGCCCTGGTAACTGATCACACCCTCGCTCACCACCTGGGCCCGACCACTGAGAAGGGGGTTGTTGAGTGTCCCATGGAGCCTCAGATCAGGTTTCAGTTCCAGAAGTGCCATATTGTTATCGACCTCAAAAGGATTCCTGTGCCTCAATCTTAGGTCCAGTCCCATTCCCCTGAGATAGGGGGCGGTAATCAAGGATTTTTCCGGCATTTCTTCCCGGGTTTTCTCCCCCACCATGCTGATCAGATTCATGGACACATCTTTGTAGTATTTTCCCTCAAGAAGCATCAACGTCCCTTCCAGCATGGCTTGATCGGGTGTGCCTGTGATGGTCATCCGGGTATTCACCGACATATCCAGCATATCCGGCATGCTGAACGGCAGGGCATCCCCTTTGATTTCAAGGGACAGTGCCCCAGGTTCCAAATGTTCCAGCCCCAGGCTTCCCTGGATTTCAAACCGCCCTGAATCCAGACCGCCCGTGAGTCCTGTAAGCGTTAACTCTTGGGGTGTGACCCGGATGGTGCCATTGACATCGTGGACTGTCTGCATAAACTCTGGAATCTGGAACGACACAGATTCCAGAGCAACCTCACCCTGGAGATCAGGGTCGTCAACAGAACCGTTTAACGAGGCGGCAACCCGTATCTGGCCTGACATGAAGGTCAGATCCTCAACAAACACATCAAGAACCTCAAGGGGAATGGTGCCATGTGCTGTCACATCAAAGTCTTTATCACGTTGTCCCGATCCTTTCACAATCAACTCGCCCTTATCCAACAAGGTGAAATGGGTTTCAGGAAAATCAAAGGTATTGTTCTTATAGTCAACATGAATTGAATCACTTTGGATCAAGGCCACGTCCTTGGAGCGAACGGTAAGCCATGAGACATCAGCTGTCACTTGAATGGTTTCAGGATCCCCCACGTTCCCCTCTCCCTGGATAAGCCCAGTGGCCTCTCCGGTCAGGTCCCCATACCCGGCGATTCTGAAAAACGGCGCCAGTTCAGCCTTGTCAAATCGGGCCATGGCTTTGAAATCATAGGTATCCAGATGGAATTGGGTATCAATGTCCATGATGAGTTTACCTGACACACGTGCAACCCTATCTGATAAATCCAGGCTCATACTGCTTTTGTCAATAAGTTCCTTATTCAGCGAAAAATCGCTCAAAACTACGTTTCCGGTCATCGACGGATTATCCAGATTCCCCTTGCCTTCAAGATTGAGTATGACCTTGCCTTCACAAAAGGTCTGCTGGCCAAGGGGCCCCAGATGCTTCACGGAAATCCCCGTGGAGTCTAAATGAAGATCATACTGATTGTCTAAAAGTGATATCTTTCCGCCAAGGTGGATTTCCTCTTCGGGTTTGAGGGTCATGGCCCCATGATCAAATATCAGGTCACCCTTGTCCAGATGGGCCTTGATCAGAACCCGGTCAACAGTCTGAACGCCCAGTTCAAGGGCTTTGCCGTCCATAAGGATCCCACCGTCAAGGTCACCGACCTGGCCCTTAACATGAGCATCCAGCATCAACTCACCCTTGAAGTCAGGGTAAAAATCCTGTAAAAAAAGATACTTGCCTGTTATAGAGATATCCCCGGATGGACGGTCGAGGAAGGTAAAGCCAACCGGTTCAAACAGCTGAAGCTCACCGTTGATGTTCAGCCCTGATTGTTTGTTCAAAAGTGTCAGGTCCGGAATGATCACACGGCCGTGGTCATAGGAGGCTTTGAGGGAAAGGGTTCCCAATTCCACCTGCTCCCATGAAAGATCCTTCCCTGTCATTTGAAGTTCCATCAGGGGCATATTTATGTTTCCGCCGATATGCAGGTGACCATCTGCCAAGGCCGTTATCTGATCCTGTTTGAAAAGATGAGGGATATCAATCTGGGTGAAAGCCAAAGACAGATCCAGAGCTTGTTTTTCATCAAATGCCCCGAGCGTTCCTTTACCATTCAGCCGTGATTTTCCTTGTTTCAAGGTCAGATTGGGAATGGTTAATATCCCTGAATCCCCAAGACCTGCATCCAAAGTCAGATCTCCCAGGGGAATGTCATCGGCAAAAAGGGTATTCCCCTGGGCCTTGAATATGACGTTCCAGGTATCCCCAAGTCCTGACCAATTCGAGTTGATATCCAAACGCCCCTTAAAGGAACCATACGGTGAAATCAAAGAAAGATTGGACAGTTTGTCTGCGTTGAGATCCAGATCCCCTTTCCAGGTTTGTTTGTTTATATTATAATCGCCCTTTAAAGATAACCTGTTTCCCCGGTTCTCAAGACGTGATGATAAAACGCGCAGCACCATGTTTTCAAAAAGCACGGTCCCGGTGAGATGATAGGCTGATTCGGGGGAGTCCAATAAGGACAAGCGGTTCGAGTCCGCAGCGATCTCCGCCGTTGCGTTCATCTGCTCCGGGAAAATACCCTGGCCCTCCAGTTCGATACGCCCTGCCACAGGCCCTGTAACAATTCCTTCCAATTCCGCAATCTCAGGTATCTGATCAAGAACCGTATCCAGATTAAGTGTATAACGAATTTCTTCCGCCATAATTTGCGATGAAACAAATCCAAGGGCAAATGCCTTTTCCAGATTTATGTTTCCTGAAATATCGAAAATTCCTGCACCGGTGTCTCCATGAAACCGAGAGATGTCCACCTGACGATCACGGAGTGTGGCCAGAATGTCAACGGTGTTAAGGGGCTGACCCAGAATATTTAAATCTCCGGCCATAAGCCGGAGATCCACATTCGGGTTTTCAATCTCCCCCTTAAGGTCCATTTCAAGATGAACCTTGCCCTTAAGGCCCAATGACAAATCAAATATCTTGTCTATTGGTTCCAGTGAACTGTTTAAAACCAAGGAAAGATCCAAAATGGGATGGCTCAACAGGGCATCGATGTTTCCTTTGGCATCCAGTTCGCCCATATCCGATTTCACATGCAGTAATAAGGGGGATAGTCGATTTTTTGCAAATCGCCCGGATGCCTCAAGGCTATTCAGAAGGATGGTCTGACCGTTTAACCCTATATGAAAGGGCCCCAACTTAATTGAACACTGTCCTGATTCTCTGAGCAGATTGACGTCCTCGGCATGAACATCAATGTTTTCTGCATGCAACACATCATTCAAAGGCATGCTGTAAGTCAACTCGCCACCGGTCAGATCCAGGGCAGCCACTTTCAGGTTCCATGGGATTTCAAAACCCGGCTGCTCATGGGATGAGACCCCGACATCGTCAATCCCGAATGCTTTTTCGAAATTCAATCGGCCTTTCTCATCCATGGTAAAAAAAACGTGGGGGTCTTCAATAAGGGCTTCTTCGATGGACAGAGTCCTCATCACCAAAGAAAAAAGAGAAATGTCCGCATACAGACGTTTGACCCGTACCAGAGCGTTTCCTCCAGGGTCATCCAGTCCAAGACCACGAACATCCAAGGTTCCTGAAAAAAGAGAGACGCTAAGATGGTCCACAAAAATTGTGCCCGGCAAAAGGGCATTCAACTGGTTGAAAATCAACTGGCGGGCATTGTCCGTATTCAATGCAAGAGAAAAAGACAGCAGCAGGGCAAACAGAAAAAAACCCAGACCTGCGAAAAAACCAGCCGCCTTTTTAATGAATGGTGCCTTCATATATCAACCGCCGGAATTAATTTTTAATAAATCTTACGCTTTGAAAAGCTTGATCCAATGACGTTGAAGGTATTTTCCACAATAAACAAAGCCTGATCATCCTTTAAAAAAACAATTTCTTCCAGTCGTTTCAACTGGACATTATTGATCACAGTCATAAGTATCTGCTTGGGGGACCGGCTAAAGGCACCCGAACCTTCAATAAAGGTGGAACTGATGGATAATTTTGCAATGATATCATCAGCAATATCCTGGGGGCAGGTGGAAATGATAAAGACCACCTTTCTCTGGTTGAACATGGCAAGACTGCTTTCAAGGGATGCCGACGCCACAAAGGCCATGATGATGGAGGCAATCACCAGATCCGTATTCAAAAAGAAAAAGCAAAAAGCATATAACACCAGATTAAAGATAAAATAGACCTTGCCCAGACCGATGTTAAACTTCTGAAACAGAATCACGGCGATGATATCGAGCCCGCCGTTGGAGCCCAGAGACCTGAGCACCATCCCGCCGCCTGCCCCGGTAACCACTCCGCCTGCCACCGCTGCATACAGCTGATTTTCAATGCCGAAATTCACATGAACCACCTGATAGACCAACGAGGCCGTGATCATGGCCAAGAGACTGTAAAGTATAAAGCGCCCACTGATATAGAACCGTGCAATGATAAAAAGGGGGATGTTGATCAAGGCATAAATCAAACCGGGATTTAAAGGGACACTCAAATAGTATGCGAAAAATGCCACACCGAACATCCCGCCGGGTACAAAATGGTGGGGTTCGGCAATACCCTTGAGTCCAAGAACGCAGATACAGGAGCCGATGATAATCAAAAAACAATTCCAGGAAATGGAATAGCTGATGTCTTTTCTAAACTTCATATTCTTTGCCCATGTGTGATGATCCGGTATGGGGCCATTCCCAAGAAACCAGGATGAAAAATGGGTATACGTTATCATACCGATCAGGATTTAACCAGTTCAAGGATTGCAAATTCTTCTGAATGCATATAAAATAGTATAACGCATCACAAATCGAATCGGACTCTCTATTGATTCCAATCCTCTTCGAATTTTTCAACCACCTGTGCATACATAGTGTCAATCGTTACGAAGGAGTTTTATGCAAGTCCATTCAACAATTGTATCAGCTATGATGGTTTTGTTTGTTTTGCTTCAAGGCAACGAGGTCTGTTCCCAGTCCCGTGTGGTTTTTGTGGATTCGTATCACGAGGGTTACGAATGGAGTGACGGTATAACAAATGCCATTTTAAAGGAATTTTCACAAAAAAAAATCGATCTGACCATTATCCGGATGGACAGCAAGCGTCATACAAACAAGGAATTCATACAGAAAGCCGCTGAAAACGCAAAAGACAGAATCCTTTCGATAAAGCCGGATCTGATTATAGCATCGGACGACAACGCCAGCCGCTATCTGATCATGCCCTATTTCAAAAACAGTTCCTTTCCGGTTATTTTCTGTGGCATCAACTGGGATGCCAGTTTATACGGATATCCCTATCAGAATTCAACCGGCATGATCGAAGTGGCCGATATCGCCAAACTGACACGTTATCTGGCGTCTTTTACCAAGGGGAAGAGGGTTTCCTATCTGGCCGCCGACGTCCTCACGGCACGCAAGGAAGGTCTTTACTATAAAATTCAGCTGGATAATGATATCAAAAATGTGTATGTCAATAATCTCGAAGAGTGGGTCAATGCCTATAAAAAACTACAGACAGAGTGTGATATTCTGATTATTGGGAACAACACGGGCATCAATGACTGGAACGACCAGAAAGCATTGAAAACAGTGATGGCCCACACACGGATCCCCACGGGGGCCATCTATGATTTCATGACACCCTTTGCCTTGATCGGCTATATCAAGGATGCCGGCGAGCAGGGTGAATGGGCTGCCAGGGCGGCACTGAAAGTCCTGGACGGGATTCCCGTGACGGATATTCCCATGTCTAAAAACAAGCGGTTCAGCCTGGTCATCAATCGAAAAATCGCCCAGGCAGCGGGTTTAAAACTGTCGGAATCCCTGGTGTCCGAGGCAGATATCCTGATTGAATGAGACCTGCCCATTTCAGGCTGAGAGCAGGTTCTCATCCGACAGATTGTGCAGGCTTACTTGTGAACAGGGGCTGAATCCGGTTTGGGTTTTATCCGGTGATCCGCCCCTTCAAACTTCTTATCCGGTGTATACACAGTCACATCAAGAAATGAACATTTCACATGACAGGATGGGCAGGTTTCAGGCGGCATTTTGTCTTTGAATTGATATCCGCATTGTTCGCATTTCCATGTATTCATTTTGTAACCTCCATTGTTTTTGCGCCACCCACCTCAGGATCCTTCAACTGTGATGCAGGGACGCAGGTTTTCTTCATGATAAACGATTTTGAATCACACCATTGTCAAAAATTCCATCCCCGAAAGGCAAGAACAGCGGGAAAATCCCAAAGATCAGATCGCTTGCGATTCCAGGGTTTGAGACTTGTATAAAACCGATTCCCGGTGATGTCTGTATCCGTGTATGCCTTATCGGTCCCTACAAAAAAATCAAGGGCAAAAAACGATATAAAAAGACTTTCAAGGGGTTTGACTGCTCCTTTGACAAAGCCGTTCAGCACACCCTTCTCATGGTAAAAACTCAGTACCCCTGTTTTTGTTTGAAGACGCTCCAAAGCATCCATGGGCAGCATGAGCCCCTTTTGGATAGAATATCCCTGGCTAACAAAGGGTTCTATCCGGTGTTGGTGTGTGAAACGTGTGGGCGCAGGCCGTGAAAAAAACAAATACCCCGATAACAAGAAACCGGAATCGTCCCAAACAATCATACCTGCTTTTTACCCACAAACCCGCCATGGATCACCACACTTCAGGATAGGCGACATTCACAAAAGCCTGCTCCATTTTGTTTTTATGTTCTGCTTCCATGGCAGCCAGATTTTCAAACACTGCTTTCTGATCCTGGCTACTGCAACCATCGGAAAGAATCTTGTAGCGCATCACCGCCATCTCTTCACTTTTCATGGCAATGGCAAAGGCATCGGCGGGTTTCAAATCCTCTGACAAGATCGGAAATTCCATTGTCTCAGAGACTTTGTAGTCTTTGGATCCATCGAATTTCTTGTAGTTGTCCGGCTTGTTGTATATCTCTTTGAGTATACTCTGATGACCCTTTTCTTCTTTGGCAAACTGGGCAAACATCTCCTTTAGCATGGGATTATTCAGTTTTCTTGAAATACTTTCATAAAAGGACTCGGCCTCCACCTCACATTCAATGGCAAAACTGATAATTTTCTGATACGTTCCAAGTTCCATTCACACCTCCTAATGAATTTAAGGTTTATTGTCCATTCATGATAAACTCGCAAAAAGTCGACGTATGGACATGGCCAGTCGTGTGACCATTCAAAGCAAAACCCATGCCTTTAAATCAATCAGGCAAATAAAACCATCCTCTCAGACACAATGAGTACCATCACCAGCAGTAAAGATGTATTCAGGTGAATAAACAGAAAACGATAGGAGGATTCCTTGCCCCTGCTTATTTTCATGAGACAGATCGCGCTTAAAGAAACGGCCTGAAACAGAACGATATAACGGGTAAGACTACTGATCATAATACCCTGTAAAATCAGACAGACCATCATCAGGGACAGATTCATGGTCCAGAAAATGATCATTCGTTTCAAGGATGTCTCGCTGACCTGTCTCAAAAAACCTGGGATGTCATTATTTTTATAATCCCTGGCATGACTAAGAGCCAAAAGCCCCAGATGGGGCAACTGCCACAGGCCAAAAATCATCACCACACAATGAATCCGAACATCAAACACGCCGCCACCGGACGCTGTCCAGCCGATCAGACAAGGCATCACCCCACATAGGACTCCCGGGGCAAGGGATAAAAGACTCATGGACTTCAAGGGTGTATACAGGCCATTGTAAAGAATAATGGACAGGATCCCCAGAATCAGAGGCAGGTGTGTCACTGGTATTGTATCCAGTAAAATAAGTCCTGAAGCAATAAGAATCAGGGACTGGCTCCCGGCCGCTAAAGGGCTGATACGTTGACCAGGCAAAGCCCTTTTTTTTGTCCGCTCAAAGCGTAAATCCCAATGTCTGTCCTGGAGGTTGTTGAGACTGGCACAACCGCAGCAGAGAATAAAAACAGCCCCGGCCGTTAAAAACCCAGGCCAGAAATCCAAGGGCTGATAAATCAGATAGGAGGCCAGGGATGAAAAGCCGACAAACAGACTGAGTCTTATTTTGCAAAGCTCAAGAGAACTCTGTAACCATTGAGCTGCTCTGTTTCCACATAGAATGTCATGAAAATCAGTCATCTTCTTCCAGCCATTTTTTATAATCTTCCGGAGCCATCACCTTGACGGTGCCCGTCATCTTCGAATGGCTCTCACCACAATATTCCGTACAAAAAAGATCAAAGGCCCCCTCTTTTTCCGGAAAAAACCACACATAGGTGTCCATGCCCTTGACCGCATCGATTTTGACTCTAAATGCGGGAATGAAAAGACTGTGAATCACATCCGTGGACGTGATGTTGAGTTTGACGGGTGTACCCACCGGAACCACAAGAAGGTCCTTTGATTCCTTTCCATCGGGGTAAAAAAAAAGCCAGGAAAACATCTGGGCCTCCACATCAATTTCAATGGCCCCTGGGGGTACATTTCTCAGGCCGATATAGGAGGACCATCCGGAATAAAACATGGTCAGGGCAATGACGGTGGGAATCACGGTCCAGGCCAATTCCAGCTTCCAGTTATCCCGAATGTCCGAGGGTTCAGGATGGATGTTCCGTCTGTATTTGATCACAAAAACAATCATCACCGTGGTAATAAAAAACAAAAACACCAGGGAGAAACCTGTGATATACCAGAAGGTCTGGTCCACATGCCGTGTTGTATCTGCAATGTTGTTCATGATAACCTCACCGGAACGCCGTGTCCCAGAACGTAAAACCAATCATTATGGCAAGAAAAACAATGGTACAGACAAAGGACAGACGAATAACCCGGCTTTCGAATTTCAGATGCATGAAATATAAAAGCACCAGGCTGGCCTTGCTCGATGCGATCACAAGGGCGATCCACACATTCAGTGCCCCCATATGCACATAGGACGCACCAATGGTCACAGCTGTGAGAATAAACAGAGCGCCTATCACCACCCCAAGCTGGG
>JAHIRD010000145.1 GCA_018818835.1 Pseudomonadota bacterium | reverse complement strand
TCTGAGAGGGGCCGGTAACAACGGTAATGGCAAAACATAAAACGACTGTCACGTAGTAGCCGCGTGCGGCAAGGCGTCAGTAAAGCATGTTGTTAATAAGCTGCCATTATTGGAGAAACCGGTCTACTCGACATACCTTTTCAAATAATGTTCCCTCTGTTATGTTCTTTCATGAAATGAGAATAGCCCTATTTTCACAATTTATGGAGGTATCCCATGCCACGAACAACACGAATGATTATTCACGATGAGAAGAGCGTTTATCATGTGATCTCTCGTACTGCTTTGGATGGTTTTCCTTTCGGGGTAGTGGAAAAAGAAAAATTTGTAACGATCCTCAAGCATTTTGCCCAAATCTATTTTACGGAGATCCTTGGCTATGCGGTTTTAGGCAACCACGTTCACATCCTCGTCAAGATGCTCCCTGAACGAAACTTTTCTAATGGCGAAATCGAAAAGAGATACAAAGCATATTATGGGGATGACGCGGTATTCCCTCTGGGCCGCATCGCACATTTCAGGAGGAAATGGGCCAGTCTTTCGGAATTCATGAGGGAGGTTAAGCAGACGTTTTCTCGGTATTACAACAAGGCAAAGAACAGGCGCGGAACGCTCTGGGGTGAGCGTTTCAAGAGCGTAATTGTTGAAAAAGGAGATACCCTAATCCATTGCCTGGCTTACATCGACCTGAATGCGGTTCGGGCGGGGATCGTAAAGCGGCCAGAGGATTACCGCTGGTGTTCGTTGGGCTACCACAGCCAGACAGGCAACAAAGATGATTTTCTTTCAACGGATTTCGGGATTGTGGAATTCAACGAAGTCGATGAAGAAGAGCGGTTCCGCCGCTACAGGCGATATGTTTATGAAGCTGGAGCTCTTGTCCGATCTGACGGTAAAAGCATACATGTCATTGGAAAAGACATTGTTACCATTGAGCGTGAGAAGAATTTTGAAATTACACGAACCGATCGGTTCATGAACAAAACCAGGTATTTTACAGATTCCAGCATCATCGGAACAAAGGCCTTTGTGGCAGAGAAATACCAGCGATTCAAGCATATGTTCCAGTCCCGGCATGAAAAAATACCCACGCCCATCAAGGGCCTTGAGGGCATGTATTCCTTGAAACGGCTTTCGTCATAGTTCATATGTTTCAGTTCGTTTTATAAACTCACTTCTTTTGCTCTGTACCAAAGAAGATCCGTAGAACTGTTTTTTCTTTTCATAAAGATGGATCAATAATGCATTGATTACAGAATTTTAGCTGAACAAATTCATATATTCCCATTGAAAAACTAAATTCAAGGCAGACTTATTCTTTAAACGTATCTCTATAGATTATATCAATTAATCTTTTTGATTGGATTTTGTACTATTTGCATGTCCCCATTAAACATTAAATATCGAATATTCTGATACACTCCAGTTGATTCATTGATACTAAATATTGGAAAAAATATCACGTCTGTATTACGTCAGCATTCTCAGGGTTATTTGTCTGAGGTTTCATAAAAATAGGAAGGATATGCCATTGTCCATAAAAAACAAGCTGCCTGATCATCCGTGTATGAATGATCAGGCCCATCATCGTGTGGCCCGTATTCATCTTCCGGTGGCCCTGAACTGCAACATTCAATGTGCATATTGTGAACGACGCATTGATGTTGATCGTTCCATGTCAGATAGGCCCGGGTCCTGTGAAACGATCATGACGCCTGAACAGGCGGTTCGTGAGGCTCGTGATTTTTTGGGGGACTGGGGGAGGCATGCTATTGTGGGTATTGCAGGGCCTGGTGACCCCCTGGCTAATTCTCAAACCTTTGACACTCTGGCTCTTGTTTCACGGGAGCTGCCGGATGCCCGGCTTTGTCTGTGCACTAACGGACTGAATCTGACGGATTCCATAGAACGGTTGAAAGCTTCGAGGGTGGCTTATGTGACTGTCACCATCAATGGGGTGGACCCTAAGATTACATCCCGGATCCATTCATGGGTCATGGACCAGGGAGAGAAGAAGGGCGGGGTTGATGGTGCGGCCATCTTGTTGGAAAAGCAGATCTCAGGTATTGAAAAAGCCGTGGCTGCAGGGATCTTTATCAAGGTGAATACCGTGGCTATTCCGGACATCAATATCAGCCACATTCCGGTGATTGCAAAAACTGTGGCCCGGCTTGGTGCGGGTGTAATGAATATCATGCCCCTGATTCCGGGTGGGACATTCTCCCATTTCAAAGCTCCAGCACCGGTTATCATGTCACAGCTTTATAAGGACTGTTCACAACATGTGAGTGTATTTAAATCATGCAAACAATGCAGAGCTGACGCTCGTGGCATTCCCGGAAAGGAGCGTTGCACGTGGAAAAAAACAGCATGAATCGCCGTTCATTTTTAAAATCGGGAAGCCTTGCCCTTGGGATAGGGTTGTCTTCGGGGAATCAGGCTTTTGCTGAAGATAATAAAAATAAATCCCTTCAAGTCTGGTCTTGCGGTGGGCTTGCAGAAGCCTTTATTCCGGCGAATCAGGTATTTGAAACAAAGACCGGCGCATCAGTTTCTTATACCGGGGCCTTTGCCGGAGCCCTTGGGAAATCTCTTCTGGGCGGCAATGCAACGACAGAGGTTTTTGCTCCTCGTGTTCTGGAACTGGCCAAAAAATTAAAAGCCCAGGGTAAGATGCTTTCATTTGAACCCTTGTGCTTTACCCGGTATGTCCTGGCAACACCCAAAGGGAACCCGGCCCATATTGAATCCATTGACGATATGGGGCGAGAAGGGGTGAGGACCGTTCTGATCCCGGATGCTTCACCTCCTGGAGGCCAGGCAAGTATGATCATTTTAAAAAAAGCCGGGGTGGAGGATTTGGCCCTGAAAAATGCCGTAAAAAAAGGGGACTGTGTCCAGACGGCACTGACAGATTTGATAGAGGGGAAAGGGGATGTTGCCGTGGTTGAGCAGCGTATTACCCGTTTGCCCCAGTTCGCCGGAAAACTCGATGTCAGGCCCATTCCTGAACAATTTATTCCACCTGTCCCTGTTCCATTCACCATTGGGGTGATGACATGGGCAAAGAATAGGGATCTGGCCCGGGAATTTGTGACGTTTATATTGTCTGATCAGGGTCAGGCATTTTTTGAACGCGCCGGTTTTATTCCGGCCCGATCCGAGGAGGGTGAACGTCTGATACAAAAATACGGGGTGCTTGATGCTTAAGGCTTTTTTTAGTAATTGGAAACGAAGAGTTGCACAGCTTGTGTCTATGGGTATCATTGGTGAATGGACGTTTTACGGAATTTTCAGGTGTCCCTTTGCCGTTCCTTATATCGGATGCGGGAATTGTCCTGTGATTCAATGTCCGGGCCGGGGCTTATGGCTATGGACCTGGATTTTGATTGGCATGTCAGCCCTGGTTTTCGGTCGGGTCTTTTGTGGCTGGGTCTGTCCGGGAGGACTTGTCTCTGAAATACTTTCCATGGGGCCATTGTTGAAATTCAAAATCAATGGATGGATTTCTCGATTGCTTGGTTTTGTGAAATATGTTCTTCTGGGACTTTCCCTTTATTTTTATTTTGGGTTAAGCAATCCCCGCTGGGCCATTCCCATCAGAACCGGTGAGTTTTTTAAATCCGTGGGCCTGACGTTTGAACATGCGGATCCTATCTGGATTTATAAAACTGTTTTCGTTCTTTGGGCTCTATGTTTAAGTGTCATAATTTCCATGTTCTGGTGCCGTTTTCTGTGCCCGACCGGCGGGGCACTTGAGATTTTGTCTCGTTTTTCATTATTTCGATTTATCATGAATGACAAATGCACAGATTGTGGCCTTTGCAGAAAACACTGTTTTATGGACACCCGACCATCCAGGAAAAATTGTGCCCAATGTGGTGAATGCAAGGATGTGTGCGAATCTGAAGCCATTGAATGGAAACGTCTGCTATAGATTCCAAAACCAATGAATCGACGATCCTTTCGGGATGGCTGGCTATCCCAGGGAGAATCAGAGCCAGCTCAATTTAATAAAGAGTGAGACTTGAAAAACAGTACTCATCACCCAGGGAATGTGAAAGCCAGCATAGCTGCTGGTCAATACGTGAAAAGCTCAGCTGTGGGATGTAATTCAGCGAGGGTGCAAAATGGATCTGCCATTCCATGATTTCCCTGTCTTCAGCCTGCCCATCAATAAGAATACCTTCAAAATCACCCAGCTCATCCAAATCACGGGCATCGGGAAGCCGTTTTTCGGTCCAGTGATACACATGGCGTTTCATGTCCCCTGAAAATAGGGGTTTGTCTGCTTTGGATATCACTGTAAACTGAACAGCACGGTTCCCTGGAGGCCCGTAGAGATAGCGGAGGTCATTGTCCAGGTAATGGGGCCGCTTCAGGTGAATGTGGTTGAGATAGGTCCTGGTGTCCGGTATGGTATTTGGCTCAATAAAGATAATTTCAATAGGTGAAAATGGATTATTAATAGACAATATATTTAGACATTTAAATATATATTCTTCATCCTTAAGGTTCGAATTGACAAATACCTGATAAGGGAACGTTAAACGCCTTGCAAGGGTTTCGATATCCTGTAATGGACGGTGGGTATCCAGAACAAGTTTGGTCAAAAAATTTTCCTGACCCAGGCGGACCCAGACATCGGGTGTAGCCAAGGGTCTGGTTTTTTTCCAGGCCACGTTCAGTTCAGGGAGAGGGAAAAGGGCAATGTCAAAGAGGGATTCGGCATAATCAAAGGAAAGCATCAGATCGTCCCGGGAAAACTGGTCTGTTTCCAGGACAGTGTACGGCGGGCTGCTTTCAAAGCGAAGTCCCAGTTCCTTGCTGTGTTTTCGAAAGGACGTTCCCGGTAGAACAGACAAGGGGAAAACCTGCACATCATCGTCAAGTCCTTGCTCTGCAACAAATCCGATGGACTGACTGAAGCCGTCAAGATCGTCACCTGGCAGACCTGAAATCAGATCAATTCGGGGAAGAATATCCCGGTCCTTTAATCGATTGGCCCCTTGAATGAATTTTTTCAAGTCTGTGGGGCGTTTCATGATTTTTAATGCATGTTTGTTGGTGGATTGAAGTCCGATTTCAAATCCGGTGAACCCGGCCTGTTCAAAAAGATTGGCCAGTTCATCATCAATCCATTCTGCCCTTATCTCACTGTTGATGGCCAGGCGTTTGTCCGAGTTGATCCGGGAAATGTGTTTCAGTGTTTGTTTGAGATTCGGCCTTGCGTTGAGAGACGGGTCCAAAAGATAAAGTTCGTCAATTCCCTGATCCACAGCCCATTGAATCCCGTCCAGAAGCAGGGATTCATCTTTGAATGACAGGGAACCCCGTGACTTGTTATAAAAACAGTAACCGCATGAATAGGGGCAACCCCGTTGGGTTTCAAGAAGCATCAGGTTCTCGATAAACGGATCCAATAGATTATCCAGGTAGGGGCTTGCCGATATTTTGAAAATCGATTCGGCGCAGGCGGCCCGGCATTTGCCCTTAGGGGATTCCATGCCACTTAAAAGATCGATAAAAGCCTGTTCTCCTTCGCCGTAGACATAATCATCCACATAAGAAGACACAATCAGGTCATTATCCGGCGTCACTTCAGGGCCTCCAAGAACAATCCGGCAGGTCAGCTTTTTTTTAACCTGTTCCGCCAGGTATAGGGACCGTTCCACATTCCAGTTGAACACGGAAAATCCCAGTATATCTGGTTTTTTTTCAACAATCATATCCAGAAGGGCCGCATCACCCATATACGATGCAAGACTTTCCGGAACAATATCAATGTCTGTCTGGCTTATCCCTGTTGCCGCCTGCTTGAGACAGGCGGCCCCCAGGGGGATGTTGCCTGTTTTTTTCCCGAAGTTCAACTTGGGAATGGGCAATTGAATTAAAAGTGTGTGAGTCATGTCATGTCTTATTTAAATGGTAAAAACATATTAATGGATTGAATCATCAGGTTAAACTGATTTTCCATCATCTGTGTCATATGCTGAAGATAATCTCCGGCAAGGGTGCCTTCGAAACGTTGAGAATCCAATCGACCTTTTTCAAAACGATGCTCTTCTGCCGTGACATGGGTTGTCTTTCCGTCCGAGATCATACTGGAACGAGAATAACTGAACCGGACAAAGGGCATGGAGAAACCGTTGGGGAAAAACGGGTGCATGTCCTTGTTCTCAGATACCGTAATGTTGTCTTCAGGCTTCTTAACAATCTGTTTTTCCATAATAAACCTCCATAAATTATAGTTTTCTGTTAATCAAGGAGCTTGAAAAGGGAAAACCTTAAATTTGATGAACTCGTAAAAAGTCGAAAGATGGCTATGGAAAAAGGTCCATAGGCAAGGCATAGTGTTTGGCCGGGCGTGAAGGCATACTTGAAGCGTATGTCAAACGTCCGGCTACACACTATAACGCCGCATATGGGACTTTTTACGACGCCATCAAATTTTCTTATACCACAGCCCAGTCCTACAGGTGTATACAAAAAGATCAATCTTTTTTATGATTGAATTTTATCCATAGAATCTTTAAATAAGATGGCGTTTTAAAAAATCAAAATTCCCCCTGAATTCTGGTGGGGTATAAGGAATCTATGAACCCGGATAATTTTTGTGTCATTCTGGTGGAGCCCCAGGGCCCCATGAATATCGGCTCCGTGTGTCGGACCATGATGAATTTCGGTTTTTCAGATCTCCGGCTGGTGAATCCCTGCGAAGACTACCAAAGCCTTGAAGCCAGAAAAATGGCCTTGAAAGCAGAGCGTTTGATCAAACAGGCCGGAATTTTCACCAGTTTGCACGATGCCCTGACCGACTGCACCTATGCCCTGGGAACCACCCGCCGCTTTGGAAAGTACAGAAATGCCTTTCTGCTTCCTGACCAGGCTGCGGAGATGACCTTGTCTTTTTCCGATCAATGCCGGACCGCCCTGGTTTTTGGCCGGGAAGACAGAGGGCTTCACACCGAAGAGCTGGATTTGTGTCAGTATATGATAACTATACCCACACACGATGATTTTGCCTCCATGAATCTGGCCCAGTCCGTAACAGTGTGTCTGTATGAGCTGAATAAAGTTCTAAAAAAAGACGAGGGTATCTCTGGGGCCGGTATCACACCCTGTGATGGCAAAGAACTGGAGCAGATGTACATGCATATGCGCCAGACATTTCTGGATATTGATTATTCGGATCCCTTGAGCCCGGATCATATTCTGAGGGTGTTCAGAAGGATTTTTGGCAGGGCCATGCTCAGTGAACGGGATGTCAGGGTACTTCAGGGGCTTTGGAGTCGGATCGACTGGATTGAAAGCCAACGTAAATTGGGGCTTATACTCCATCCTGAAGGAAAGGGCGAATAAATGCCTTTGGGGCTTTAAATTATTTGCTCCCAGGTTTTTTCCGGGCAGGGGAGGTGGTTGTCCATATCCTCTGTTTGAGCGATTTCAGCATGGCATAACTTTATAATCTATGATAAAAACAACAACCTGCTTGGTCGTAAGCATTAAATACAACTTAACACCCTTATTAAGGAACCTATATGACACACCTTGATACAGAAATGAGCCAAGGCTCTGACTTTATCCGAACTATTATTAAGGATGATATCCTCTCCGACAAACATAAGGGCAAGGTGGCCACCCGTTTTCCCCCGGAACCCAATGGCTATCTTCATATTGGTCATGCCAAATCCATCTGCCTGAATTTCGGCATTGCCGAAGAATTCAATGGAGCCACCTGTAATCTCCGCTTTGATGACACCAATCCTGAAAAAGAAGAGGTGGAATACATCGAAGCTATCAAAGATGATGTGACATGGCTGGGTTTTCACTGGCATGGCGACATTCATTATGCCTCGGATTATTTTGAAGACCTTTACGCCTATGCCGTTCAATTGATCAAGGCCGGAAAAGCTTATGTATGCAGCCTGAGTGCCGATGAGATTCGGGAGTACAGAGGGACCTTGACCGAACCGGGCAAGGACAGTCCTTACAGAAATCGAAGCGTGGAAGAAAATCTGGATCTGTTTGAACGCATGAGGAAAGGAGAGTTTGATGAAGGAAGCCATATTTTAAGAGCAAAAATCGACATGGCCTCTCCCAACATCAACCTTCGGGATCCTGCCATCTACAGAATCAGAAAAGCTGAGCATCATCGAACCGGCGATGCCTGGTGCATCTATCCCATGTATGATTACACCCATTGCATTTCAGATGCCATGGAAGGAATCACCCATTCCTTGTGCACCCTTGAGTTTGAAGATCATCGTCCTTTGTACAACTGGGTTCTGGAGACCTTGAAAACCCCCTGTCATCCCCAGCAGATTGAATTTTCAAGATTGAATCTCAGCTATACCCTGATGAGTAAGCGTAAACTTCTTCAGCTTGTTTCGGAAGGTCATGCCACAGGATGGGATGATCCCAGGATGCCTACGATTTCGGGTTTGAGGCGGCGGGGGTATACGCCTCGGTCCATTCGGAAGTTCTGTGAACGCATCGGTATCAGCAAGAAAGAAAGCCGCATCGACGTGGGGGTTCTCGAAGCTTGCCTGAGAGATGATCTTAATGAAAATGCCCCTCGGGTCATGGGTGTCCTGGAACCCTTGAAGGTTGTGATTGAAAATTATCCTGAAAACCAGGTGGAGGAGATGGATATGATGAACCATCCCCAGAAGCCTGAAATGGGGACACGGAAGCTTCCATTTTCTAAGGTGATCTACATTGAACGGTCAGATTTTATGGAAGATCCGCCTAAAAAATTTTTCCGTCTGGGCCCGGGCCGTGAAGTCCGTCTTCGAAGCGCCTATTACATCACGTGCACACAGGTTGTCAAAGATCCGGCAACAGGCGATATTTTAGAATTGATCTGTACCTATGACCCTGAATCCAGGGGTGGCGCAACACCGGACAACCGAAAAGTCAAAGGAACAATCCACTGGGTATCGGCATTGCATGCAATACCTGCGGAAATTCGTCTCTATGATCGCTTGTTCATGGAAGACAACCCTGAAAAAGGGGGGGCTGATTTCCGGGCCAGCCTGAATCCAGACTCCCTGACACTTATTCCCAAGGCCATGATTGAACACACCCTTGCCCAAGCGGGGCCCGGATATATCGTTCAGTTTGAACGCCAGGGCTATTTTTGTGTTGATGCCAGAGATTCAAAGCCGGATCATCTGGTATTCAACCGAACCGTGACCTTGAAGGATACCTGGGCCAAAATTAATCAGTAAAAGGAAAATCATGAGAGTTGGAATCGGAAATGATGTTCACCGTCTTGTACCAAATCGGGATCTTGTTCTGGGTGGGGTTACGATACCCCATGATAAAGGATTGCTGGGACATTCGGATGCCGATGTGCTGATTCATGCCATTTGTGATGCCTTGCTTGGCGCAGCCGGCCTGGGTGATATAGGACAGCATTTTCCTGATACGGACCCGGAATTCAAGGATATATTCAGCATCAAACTTCTGGAGCAGTGTCACAAGAAATTGATTGCCCAGGGCTTCACGGTTGTAAACATTGATGCAACGGTGTTTGCGGAAAAGCCCAAGCTGGCTTTGTACAAGGACAAGATGCGTAGCACCATTGCCCAAGCCCTTAATATTTATCCGGATTGTGTGAATGTTAAAGCAACCACCACCGAAGGTCTGGGTATGATCGGGCAAGGGGAGGGCATGGCCGCTATGGCCGTGGCCCTGATCGAATAGAGAAGGTTTTCAAACACTGAAAAACCATAAAAAATGATGACATTCTGGTTTTTTTCAGGTAAATCCTTGTTTTTTGAATAAATTATGTTAATAACGACTTTGTGATACGGGAATAAGCCATGCCCCTTAAAGTATACAATACCCTGAGCGGTAAAAAAGAATTATTTGAAACCATCGAACCCGGTGAAGTACGAATGTATGTTTGCGGCCCAACGGTCTATGACTCCTGCCATATCGGCCATGCGCGTTCGGTGGTTTTTTTTGATATTGTCTATCGTTTTCTTTCAGCCGTGGGGTACGATGTGACCTATATCCGTAATTTCACGGATGTGGATGACAAGATTATCAATCGAGCCAACCAGCTGGGCGTCAGTTCAGAAGATATTTCCGAAAAATACATCAATGAATTTTACCGTGACATGGACGCCCTGAATGTGAAACGGGCCACCATTGAACCCCGAGCCACCCAGCATATCGGCGATATCATCAACATTGTCTCGGTTTTGATCGAAAAAAACATGGCCTATCCCATGGATGGGGATGTTTACTTCAGGGTTGCTTCTTTTGAGGGCTATGGAAAATTATCCGGAAGAAAACTGGAAGACATGGAAGCCGGTGCCAGAATCGATATTGATGAACGCAAGGAAAACCCCTTTGATTTTGCTCTTTGGAAAACAGCCAAACCCGGTGAACCGTCCTGGGATAGTCCCTGGGGAAAAGGGCGACCCGGATGGCATATCGAATGTTCAGCCATGAGCTGGCAGCTGCTTGGGGAATCCTTTGATATCCACGGAGGTGGGAAGGACCTGATTTTCCCTCACCATGAAAATGAGATCGCCCAGTCCGAAGCGGCATTTGGTCGTCAGTTTGTCAGATACTGGCTCCATAACGGTTTTGTGAACATCAATTCGGAAAAGATGAGCAAATCCCTGGGCAACACCACCTTGATCAAAGATATCCTTGCTGTGCATCATCCTGAAACAGTCCGGCTTTTTCTTCTGTCCAATCATTACAGGAGCCCCATTGACTTTACGGACCAGTCCATGAAGGAGTCAGCGGGTAATCTGGATAAGCTCTATGGACTTCTTCAACGTATATCCGATACTTACGGCAATCTGCCCATGGTGCGTCTCAATTCCAACAACATGTCCCGTTACGGAGAGGTCTGGAAAGAGTTCTTCTTTTCCATGGAAGATGATTTTAATACTGCACGGGGGCTGGCTGTCCTGTTTGAGGCTGTTCGAAAAGTCAACCGGATCATGGATGACATCACTGACGAAACAGCCTTTGAAACCAAATACCAGGTGGAAAGCATCGCGTCGGATATTGTGAAGATTGCCAATATTTTTGGAATTCTCACGGAAATACCCTATGAATATTTTGACAGGAAACGAAGCGATGCCCTGAAGTCAAACACCGTGGATCCGGAAACCATTGAAACGATGATCGACCAACGTACCCAGGCCAGAAAAAACAAGGACTTTGCAACGGCCGACCGGATAAGAAAAGAACTGGAAGACATGAAGATCACCATCGAAGACCGGGCCGACGGCACCATCTGGAAAGTGATGGATTGATCCGACCTCATTTTACAAGAATAACAAAGGCAAATCGGTTTGGATTTGCCTTTATTTTTCACGGGTAAAACAGACTGTTCCCAGACTTCAGCCTGGGAACATGATTTTTATCTACCACCTGCTCCCGGTGGTCGCTGAAGAACACTAAGAAATATGCCTCCGGCGGCCAGCTTTTAAAAAGCTGGGCAAATGGGTAATGAGATTTGAAGTTTCATTGAAAGTTAACTATAAATAACGTTAAGAAAATAACACATGTTTACCTGTCCCATCATGGCTTTGGCGACGATGGACTAAACTTTTTCAAAAGCCGGCCTTAGCGCAGTGAGGGGTTTGGCTACCGGCAGGGGAAGCCTGGCGTAAAATCATTTACCCTTTCGTGTTCTTTAGTGAGCTTTGCGAACGGGTGGTGAGTAAAAATGATTTGCCCCCTGGCTTCGGCCTTTGAACGCATCCAAGGGTAATCCCCCCGTGAAGAAATAAGAATGTTTTTTAACCCGTAAATTAGAATCAAACCATCATGTCACAATTTAAAATTGTTTCCGAGTACCAGCCCAAGGGTGACCAGCCCCAGGCCATTGAAAAACTCAGCCGGGGTGTTCTGGACGGTGAAAAACACCAGGTTCTCCTTGGGGTGACCGGCTCAGGTAAAACCTTTACCATGGCCCATGTCATTGAAAAACTCCAGAAGCCGACCCTGGTCATTGCACCCAACAAAACCCTTGCGGCACAGCTTTACAATGAATTCAGGGGTCTTTTTCCTGAAAATGCCGTTGAATACTTCGTCAGTTATTACGACTATTATCAGCCCGAAGCCTATCTCCCCAACAGCGATACCTATATTCAGAAAGATTCGTCGATTAACGATATCATCGACAAGATGAGGCATTCTGCAACACGCAATGTCTTGTCACGGGATGATGTGATTGTGGTGGCCAGTGTGTCATGCATTTATGGCCTGGGAGCACCCGAAGATTACCTGGCCTTGAGGGTGGAGATTGAAACTGGCACGGTGCTTTCCAGGGAAAAACTGATTTCGGATCTTGTTGCCATTCAATATGAGCGAAGTGACTATGATTTTTATCGGGGCACATTCAGGGTCAGGGGAGACCGGGTTGAAATATTTCCTGCCTACGAGGAAAATCTGGCCATCCGTATTGAATTTTTTGGTGATGAAATCGATGCCCTTACAGAAATCGATCCCTTGAAAGGGGATTCCCTGAGAAGCATGAAAAAGGCAGTGATCTATCCTGCAAGCCACTACGTGACACAGAAAACCACCCGGAAACGAGTGGTTCAGGCTGTCACCGAGGAACTGAAAGAACGGGTGGCTTATTTTCGGGACATGAACAAGCTGATTGAGGCCCAGAGAATTGAGGAACGGACCCACTACGACCTTGAGATGCTCCGGGAAATAGGTTACTGCAATGGCATTGAAAATTATTCCCGTCATATTTCCGGGCGTGAGAAAGGCCAACCACCGCCTACTCTGCTGGACTATTTCCCCGATGATTTTCTTTTGTTCATTGATGAAAGTCATATCGGTATTCCCCAGATACGGGCCATGTACCAGGGCGACCGCTCACGGAAAACAACCCTGGTGGAATATGGGTTCCGGCTTCCTTCTGCCGTGGATAACAGGCCTTTGATGTTTGAGGAGTTCTGCACCCGAGCCCGACAGGCAATTTATGTGTCTGCCACTCCGGCTGATTATGAGGTGGACATATCCCAGGGACATATTGTGGAGCAGATTGTCCGGCCAACTGGACTCATCGACCCCTTCATCGAAATCCGGCCCGCCACACACCAGGTGGATGATCTGTATGAAGAAATCAGGAAAAGGGTCACCGTCAATGAGCGCGTCCTTGTGACAACCCTGACCAAACGAATGGCCGAAGACTTGACAGATTATTATTCGGATCTGGGGATCCGGGTTCGTTACATGCATTCGGATGTAAAAACCATGGAGCGGATTGAAATTATCAGGGATCTTCGCATGGGGAGTTTTGATGTTCTCGTTGGAATCAATCTGTTACGGGAAGGCCTTGATATTCCGGAAGTGTCATTGGTTGCCGTGCTGGATGCGGACAAAGAGGGGTTTCTAAGGTCAGAACGATCCCTGATTCAGATATGCGGACGCGCCGCTCGAAACGTTAATGGCAAGGTGTTTCTTTATGGAGATAAGGAGACCAAGGCCATGCGTTACGCCATGGATGAGACCACACGGCGTCGGATCATTCAAACCGCGTATAATGAAAAACACGGGATCACGCCGGAAACCATCAAAAAAGAGATTATGTCCAGCTTCGGAGACATGTATACCTTTGACAAAGTCGTGGGGAGTTCAGTCCTTTCCGAGAAACTTTCGGATTACGATTCCCTGGATAACCTCCCTGAAATCATCAAAAATCTTGAAATTGAGATGCGAGAGGCTGCCAAGAAGCTTGCCTTTGAAAAAGCAGCCAAACTCAGGGACAAAATCCGTGAATTGAAACAGATCAGTCTAATGTAGGTCAATGATGGACGCATCTGCAAACACAAAAAAAATGATGGCCGAACGGGTGGATACAGTATCTTCGGGGCCTGGTGTCTACCTGATGAAGAACGATGAAGGCCTTGTGATTTATGTGGGTAAGGCCAAAAATCTAAAGAAAAGACTGGCCTCGTACTTTAAACGGGAAAATCAAACGGATATGAAAACAGGGGTGCTTGTCAAACAGATTTCCCAGTTTGACACAATCCTCACAAACAGCGAACAGGACGCGCTGATCCTTGAAGCCAATCTGATCCGAAAATACAAACCCCGCTACAATATGATCCTCAAAGATGACAAACGATACCCCCTGTTGAGAATTGATATCACCACCCATTACCCGAACATCACCATTGCCCGGAAAATAAAAAAAGACGGGGCCTTGTATTTTGGGCCCTATGCCTCGGCAGGATCGGTCCATAAAACACTGAAGTTCATCAATAAAACCTTTAAACTGAGAAAATGCACCACACAAAGCTTTAAAAACCGTGCCCGGCCCTGTCTGAATTATCAGATGGGGATTTGTCTGGCTCCCTGTTGTTTTGAGGTGGATCCCGGGATTTATAGAGAAATTATTGATGAAGTGGCCTTGTTTTTAAAAGGGAAGACCCCGGAATTGATTCGCCAGGTTAAACAGGACATGGCCCATGCGGCCCAGGATGAACGGTTTGAAGATGCGGCCCAGTTGCGTGACAAAGTGTATGCCCTTGAAAAAACGCTTGAAAAGCAGGTTGTTGTTGCAAAGGATATGATGGACAGGGACATCATTGCCATTTCCCGGGGCGATCATTTTTCCCTGATTACGCTTCTTTCAGTCAGGGCAGGGATCCTATCAGGATCACGTCATTTCCCGTTTAAAGAAACCATGGCAGATGATTCCGAACTTGTGGGGACCTTTATCGTTCAGTATTATGAAAACGCACCCCATGTCCCGGGGGAGATTTTATTATCCGTACTTCCGGATGATCATGATCTTCTAACGGAATGGCTTAAAGGAGTCAAAAAAACGTCGGTTCGTCTTTATTCCCCCCAGCGTGGAGAGAAGCTTGCCCTGATGGCCATGGCCCTTAATAACAGTGCTAAAGAGCGTGAGGAGATGGAGATCCAGGGACGCTCCAGGGTGGATCTTCTGTTCAGGCTTAAAAACAGGCTTGGAACCCGGAATGTTCCGGAATATATTGAATGTTTTGACAATTCCAATATTTCCGGGACTGAGGCTGTTTCTGCCATGGTGGTGTTCAAAAACGGAAAACCCTTTAAATCAGGCTACCGAAAGTATAAAATTAAAACAGTGACAGGCCAGGATGATTATTCCTATATGGCAGAAGTCCTTTTACGGCGCTATGGAAATGAGTCGCCGGATCAGATGTTACCTGATCTTTTGATGGTGGACGGGGGAAAAGGGCAATTGAATATCGCTCTTTCTGTTTTAAAGGAACTGGGCATGGATCAGGCTTTTGATGTGATCGGCATTGCCAAAAAAGATGAGGCCAAAGGGGAAATCCGTGATAAGATTTACAAAGCCAAGCGGTCAAACCCTGTGAATTTTGGACGGGACGGAGACCTTCTCCTGTTTCTTCAGAATATCAGGGATGAGGCACATCGATTTGTCATCACCTTTCACAGAGCACGAAGAGACAAAAAGCTTCGTTTGTCTGTTCTGGACAGCATACCGGGTATCGGACCCAAACGGAAAACAGCGCTTTTATTACATTTTGGAGGTTTGACTGGCATCATGAATGCGCGGGAAGAAGACCTTTGCGCTGTCGAGGGGATGACTGCCTCTTCAGCACGGGCCGTCCTTGAGGCCCTTGGTCAAGGGACATCCTCGTGAAAATCCAGCGTTCATTCGACAAGATGATAAATCATCAAGGGAGACGATCATCATGGAAATAACCATGTGGGTGGCAATTTTGGCCATCAGTATTGCGGTTCTTGTCTTATCTTCGGATTATTTTGTGGCTTCGGCCGAGAGAATCGGTTTTTCCCTGGGGCTGTCACACTTTGTTGTGGGCGTTGTTATTGTGGGGTTTGGAACCTCATTGCCCGAATTGGTTTCATCATTGGTCTCTGTTTTTAAAAATCATTCTGAAATCGTCATCGGAAATGTTCTGGGTTCCAACATTACCAATATCTTTCTTGTTCTGGGTATTGCGGGGGTTGCGGGCAAGGAATTCAAGGTCCGTTATAATCTGATGAAAATCGATCTGCCTTTTTTGACAGGTTCGTCGCTGCTCATTGCTTTTATGGCCTATGATCGTGTGTTCTCCATGGTGGAGGCCATGATTTGCCTTGTATCCTTGTTTTTTTATCTTTATGGCACCGTTGGAACTCGGGAAACGGATCAAAACGATGAAGAGGGTAGGCCATCTGGTCCATCACAGTTCAAAGACTGGCTTTTACTTATTGTTTCGTCAGGTCTTGTTTTTGTTGGAGCGAAATACACTGTGGACTCAGTGGTCAGAATTTCTGAAATTCTGGCCATCGGTACAGACGTGATTGCTCTGAGTGCTGTAGCCCTTGGGACATCCCTGCCCGAGGTGATGGTTTCGGTATCCGCTGCTCGCAAGGGTCACTCCGACATGATTGTGGGAAATATCATTGGTTCAAATATATTCAACACCTTTGGTGTAATGGGGCTGTGCGGGCTTTCAGGTAAACTGGTCATCACGGAAAACATATGCAAATTTTCACTCCCGATTTCAGTGGCTGCAGCTTTTATGTATTTTGTGATAACCAAAGACCAGAAAATTAACCGAAGTGAAGGATCCATCCTTCTGATTTTCTATGTTTTTTTTATTGGTAGTCTATTTAATTGGCTCTAATCCGCATATGGGACTTTTTACGACGCCATTAATCTTATCAGTTCGGTCATCCTTTCTGCCAGGCGTTCAAGCCGATCTCTGGAATGGATAGGATGATTTCCGATCACAGTCCAGATGAGCTCTCCATTTAGTGATAAGGTAATCGATAAGATCGTCTGCGACATGCGGCTTGAAGATAAGCCGGCAAAAAAGATCAGCTTGTATTTGCCTTCTTTCGGTCCGAGATCAACAACGCCAACATTACTGACAAGAGTCATCTTCTGTTCGAATTTACTCATCACCCTGTTCAATAACATGGATGCGCGGGTATTAAACCCGGACCATCCGGTAACAAACCACATTATTTTTTGAAAAAAAACATGCAGGAAGGGCTCATCCTCCTTAATAGATGTGACAAGAGACTCCTGATAATTCCTGGCAATATCCCAAAAGTTGCTTTTGGAATCCGCTGAGACCAGGTTGTTGGCAATGGATGCAAAATCTGTCAATACCTCATCATGGCTGTTTTTAAGCCTTCTCCTTAAATCTATATTGGACATGATGACCATGGACCGGAATGATGGTAAACGATTTTCACATCGCTCACATTCTTCGGAAAGGGCAATAAAATGCGCCGCAGTAATTGCTGCGTTTACTGTTGTATTTTCTTCCCGGGCCCTTTTTCTGATCATCAGGGTTTCATTGCGGCTAAGAACTCTGTTGGTGAAAATCATCCGGCGTTTGTCAACAGGGGCATCCGTTTGGGGTGAGGGGAGTGTTTGCTTAGGAGATGAAGAAATATCCGAGATAAGTTTCATATTTAATTTTAAATAGTTCAATAACCCGTTTAAACCCCGTGTCCGTTTGGGGAAATATGATTCAGCAGCTTCAGGCATGGCGGGTTCAGAATGCTCCGAAAGAGTTTCTTTTTCGGATTTGTCCAGAATATTAAGGAGGCTGCCCATAATACGTAAGCCTGAAAACCCGTCAGCAATCGTATGAGACATGTATAACGCAATGGTTGTGGCATCCCCAGGATGTTTAATGATGAATGATCTCATAAGCGGTGATTTGTTTATGGGAAAAATAGTGTTCAGAATATCTTCGATTACGCCTTCACGCTTATCATATGGTGCTTCCATGATTGCGATGGGGATTTCAGATGGGGCACTGTCCATGATAAATACAGGTTTTCTGAAATATGACGGTTTAATAAATGCGTTTAATAAGGGGTGTTTTATCTGTATCTTATTAAGGGCATGACGAAACCGTGACTCGTCAATTGACGCATGGACAGTACCATAGATAACGATATTTGTATGAAGAAGATTTTCACCCATCAGGTGACACGATTCGATTGAACCCAGTTTCCTGGATATGGGACTTTTTAAGACGCCATTATTTTCAGTCATTGACCTGTCTCCGGTGCAGTACGCGAAGGCGCAGCACTCCAAATGGGTTCACCGTTCAGGGTGGCATGTGCCCGTCGAATCAACGGTGCGATGCGTTTCATGCCTCCGCTCGCCTTGACTTGTGAGACGTATTCTGCCAGGGACTCGAGTTTAGCAGACTCAAACGCGCCGACGGGTTCCGACGAAACGCTCCAGTCTAATGAGTTTACTATGGGCAGGTACGCATCAATACCCGGTCCTCGAGCAGACCAGGCCATATAACCGAAAAACCAGCCGAGAATCGGGCTTGCCCAGACGGGGGCTGCCCATGTTCGCCACTTTTTCTGACGCGCGATAAAATGGCGGCGTCTGCAACCGGCTGCGAAGGCATAGGGAACGTCTTCATAAAAGCGAAGGCGATCAAAGGCAGAACACTCAAGAAGTCCCTTTAAAGACGCGAAGGCAACCTCGACATGATCGTAATGGTTGCCTATTCCAAGGGGCACATAGACCGTAGCAGCCGAATCGTTAAGCAGGGAGACGATGGTCTGTGTGAGGGTCTGGGAATTAGCAAAGAAGGCAGCCGATGGGGGCGTACGAAATACGTGCCAGGCTGATGACAGAGAAGGCTCTCCCCATATCCGCTCACTGAAATCGAGCCAGCGGTAGCCGGCCCCAAGACGTGCCAAGGCCCGTTCGTCTTCGGCTCGCCGCGTAATGTAGTCCCCAAATCCACGCCGATCTTTAGCGAGCTTGGTCGACTTGGGCGGATGAGTAAAAATAGTCCACACCTCAACCCTGCGTCCCTCAGCCACTAACCGCGCAATCAGAGCGCCAACCGACAACACGGCATCGTCAAGATGGGGCGAAATGACAACAACGTCAAAGGCGCCATCTTGCCGCATATTGTCTGGGTTGACACTCTTTTCTTCAGCGCGTCCCGGGCCATGGTTCGATACGGCCATTTCTTTTAACATGCGAGCCTCCTTTTCCAGGCCTAGTGATTGGCCGCATATCGTTTTTGTACGTTTTCGGCCAGTTGTTCCCTGAATATCTTTGCGTTATGTCTGATATCAACAGGAAATATGTCAAAGTATTCGATGCGGTTAATCGATTCGGTCATGGTGTATTTTGAGGCTGTATCCAGAAGATCCTTTGTCATCCTATGGTCCGGCTTAATGTTTTTTTCGGGTTCAACGCACATAACAGGCAATACCCCTTGTCCCAGGTCTATGCCAACGAGAGCGCTTCGTTTTACCAAGGGATGCGTGTTGAATATGTTCTCGCAAGGGACGGTAAAAAATGTCCTGTTTTCAGACATAACGCGGTGATTTTTTCTCCCGCAGAACCACATATTCCCGTTTTCATCGATCCGGCCGAGATCTCCCATGCGGTGCCAGATCGTACCCCCTTCTTTGATTTTATGAACCGCATCGGCATCGGTTCTATGATAATACTTTTTGCTCAGATGATCGCACCTGACGGTGATTTCCCCGACCTGGCCCTTTTCTGCCAGGAGATCATCCGACCACAGAGCGATTGGGGCATCCGTTATCGTGATGATACGAACCTCAACCCCGGGAAGAGGCTTTCCCACACAGGTGCCGTTGGTGAGTTTTTCGGATTTGCTTTGCTCGGCAAGAACCTCGTTGCTGCCAACATATGAAACCGGCAGACATTCGGTTGCTCCGTAAATCGAAAACACTTGTGCGTTATGCAGGGTTGATGCGAATTTTTCCATAATGGCCGCTGAAACCGGTGCCCCACCCGATAATACGCGTTTTACGGAAGGGAAGGTCACCCCCCTCTTGGTGGCATATTTGCCCACCCGAGAAAGCAGGGCAGGGGAAGCGAAGATATTCGTGATGTTCAGATCGTTTATGGTCGAGATAATGTGCTTCGGGTTCACGTGTGCAGGCTTGGTCGGATCCATATCGGGAAAGACAGCTGTATTCCCAAGCACGATATCAAAAAGAGCGAACATGGGGTAGGTGGCAAGATCTATTTCGTTTTCAGCCAAACCCAGAAAACTCCTGATCTGTTCAACCTGGGCGTTCATCACCATTGGGGTAAATTCAACCCCTTTGGCCGGTCCCGTGCTGCCTGTGGTAAAGAAGATCGCGGCCAGTTCATGCGGGCCCGGATCGTTTATGGGGAAAGGGCGCTCCTGGGGTTGATTGATCGTGTCGACTGAATATCCCTTCCAGAAAAGCCTCGGTCCAATGGTGACATGGGTCTTAATGGACGTAAATTTATTTTTGTTCAACACCCTGAGCACATGGGCAATGGGGATTCCAATGAACGCCTCCGCTTGGGTTGATGAAAGGCATTTCAGCATGTTGCCAACACCCATGCCGGCATCGATCATGATGGGTATTGCCCCGATTTTCAGCAGTGCGGTATAGAAAAGAAACAGCCTGATATCGGGCTTGATAAGGACAATCGTTTTTACGCCCCGACAGATACCAATACGCTTAAGGCCGTAGGCATACGCGTCGGTTTGTTCTTCAAACTTGCCATAGGTGATATGTTTGTAACGTGTTTTGCCCGTTGTGCGGTCTTTGCCGGCCGCCCAGATGAAGGCTTTCCTGTGGGGGTGTTTCGCTGCCATCCCACGTATTTTCATGGTTATATTATATGTGTTGTCATTCATATCCTTACTCCTAAATGTATTTCACAAATTCCGGGACGCCGCCGATGGCTGTTATCCAGTTCTTCAGTCGGGTGAGGCCTTCCTCAACACTTACCAGGGGTCTGTATCCAAGATCACGGGCTGCAGCAGCTATGCTGTATGTTCCCGATTTGGAAAGAACGCCCACCGTCTGTTTTGTCAAGGGTGGCTCATGATTCTTTTCAAGCCATGGAAGTTTCCATATCCATCCAACAGCTCCAGCTATCATCATTGCGGTTTTAGGCGATATATCCCTTTTGGGTTCAGGCAAACTGAGTACATCACAGACCTGGTTTACGAAACGCCAGATATGCACGGGCTCCCCGTCTGTTACAAAATAGTTTTTTCCTCCTTCCGTTTCGGATCGGCCGGCAAGGTAACAGGCCTGGGCCGCATTGTCCACAAAGCACAGGTCTATAAAGACATCTCTGTCTTTGCCGATTGTGCTGAACTTTCCCTTAGCCAGCTTGGAAACGATGTGAGGGAAAAATCCGATCTTGTCCCCGGGTCCCCAGATGGCATGGGGCCTGAGAGAAATCGTGGTGAGTCCGTTCCTGCCATTGGCCTTGTTGACCTCCTGTTCGGCCCAGGCTTTGGTTTTTGAGTAATGGCTGGCATATCGATTCGGGTAGGGATAGGTCTCGTCAACATTGAGATGGTCCTTGAAATCATAGACCGTGCTTGGGCTCGAAATGTATACCAGGCGTTTTACCCGGGCGGCAAGGCAGGCCTCCAGGACATTCATGGTGCCGATATAATTTGCCTCGTTGAACTGTTTAAACGATCCCCAAAGGGCTGACCTCGCTGCGGAATGGTAGACAACCTCCATACCGTCACAGGCCTTCCTGAGCGCCTTTTTATCGCCCAGGTCACCGTAGGCGTATTCCATATTGGGGACCGGTTTCAGGTGAGAGATGTCACTTGTTTTCCGGACCAGAACTCTGACATGGTCTCCCTGACCTGCGTTGTGGGCTGCAATACGACCCCCGAGAAAACCGGAAGCCCCCGTTACAAGAATCTTCATTTGATCAACACTCCCTTTTCTATATGTTTTAACCAGAAATATGCGTCAAATCGATTTTGCATGGCCCCCCTATGGCTCAATATAAAGGCCGGCAGAGACAGTCAGCCCGTCGCCTGCGCCAATAAAAACCGATTGATCACCCTGTTTGATCTGCCCGGAGGCTTTCGCCTCGTGGTATGCCATGGTCAATGCCGAGGAATGAGAATTCCCATACTTGTCGTGCAGGCAGCTGACAGGGTTTCCGTTCATTCCAGCTGCCTGGAGAACCAGATTGCCGAAGTTTCTGATAGGCTGAGAGGTCAAAAAAGTGAGGTCTGCCAGTCGGATGTCATGCTTTGACCGATATTCATCATAAAGATCTGTTATGGTCTTGGCTGCAAAATGGATCAGGTGGTCGAAATATTTATCTGATTGTCTTATGTTCATTTGTTCTCTGGCACCTGATAGTGAGGTGTCGACAAAGGCTTCCTGCCCGTAAGATCCATTTCTGGACGTACGGGATAAGATTTCCTGAAATCCCTTCAGGGGGTCATCAGACCACTCAAGCAAGGCAGCAGCTCCCATGTTTCGATAGGGAAAGTCCGCGACCTTTTTCCTGGAGGGGTGAACGTCGCTCGAAACGATCAACGCGTATTTGACCTTTTTGCTTCCCAGAACAGCCCCGGCCACCTGCACGGCATTCATGAAGCCACATGCCCCATTGAGGATGTCAAAGGAAAAGCTTGTTTTTGCCTTTTCCGAATAGGCCAGGTTGATTCCCAGGCCTTTTTGAATGAATGGCGCGTTGGCCGGTTCGAAGATGTTATCATTGCGGTAGATGCCAATATTGAGCACCAGGCCGATATCACGTTTATCGATCCCAGCGGCGTTTATACAGGCCGAGCCTGCCCTGACTGCATGTTCCACGGAGTCATGCAGGGCTGTCTCGGTGCTTAAGCCCGTTGCTTTTATGATGACGCCCATTTAAGCCACCTCCAGATCACCGAGGGTCATTGACATCAGCCCGACATTCAGACCGGAAGCGGTTGATAAGATGAATAGCCTGTCACCTTTTTTTAACTGCTTGTTCTTGAGATAGGTGTACATGACAACAAAATGTGAGGTTGACGATGTGTTGCCGAGATCCTCAACGACCACCAGCGTATCCGGAAGTTCCGTATTAAAATGCTCTCGCACCGATTTCATATAGCTTTTGATTGCCCCGATAGAAACCTGATGGGGGATGATATAGTCAAATCCTGCAGGATCGAAAGGTGTGCCGCGCTTCTCGAACACATCTTGAATAAAAAGCGGTATTTCATGGATCAAATCCTTTTTGTGCATCGCCTGTACCTTCGTGTACATGGCGATCCCAGCGCCTGTTTCGCTTGGCATCGCAAGACACATATGAGAGTATCCCGCGGTTGTCATGAATTCAATAAAGTCGATTCCTTCCGTGTCCGTCCCACATCCGTCCATGATGAAGGCCGCTCCGGAATCACCCACGGTGAGCGATGCAAACTGATCATCGATGGGTTCGGATATCTCCCTCACTGCCGTATCTGCGATGGGCGTTATGCATTCTCCGCTGACCACCATGCCTCTTCTGACCGTCCCGGCTTTGATCATATTATTCAGGATATAGGCCCCGGTGTTCATTCCGGCGCAGGCATTGGTGATATCGAAGTTCATGGCGTGGTGGGCACCAAGATGATTCTTGATAAAAAGGCTCATGGGCGGTTCTATGTAGGTCATCTGCGCTTCCTTTGTCCGTGTGATTGATGCACTGATGATAATGTCGATATCTTCGGGTTTGTACGTGGAATGGGAAAGACAATCTTCCGCAGCCTCAATGGCCATCGTATAGGTCGATTCATTCTCGGAACGCACTCTTCGTTTTTTTATTCCGGTGATTTTTTCCAGGTCGAATGTTGGCTCCATTGCCATTCTGGATATCAACTCGCTGGTTGAAACCTCTTTTACAGGCAGGTATGCCCCCAAACTTTCGATTCTCGTCTTCATTATAACTTTCTCCTTTAGTCTAAGGATGTATATTAATTTATCATTGACATCGCATGCTGTTCTATGAGCTCCATAGCACGCTTTGGTCCATTCTCATCTTTGATTTTCGCCCCGATCATTCTGGCTTTCTGAATCATCTCGGGATGCTTCAGGACATAATCCATGTGCTTCGCAAGAATATCCGAGGTCATCTTGGCCCGGGGTATGGGTTTTGTACCCACGCCGAGGTCGTGAAGGGTTATCCCATAGTATTTCTGATCAGCGATATGGTCTACAACCACTGAGGCAACTCCTTCACGGCAAGCGGCAAGGGTTGAGCCTGCGCTTCCATGATGAACGACCAGCCTGACATGCTTGAACAGGTATTCATGGGGGATGTAGCCGGCAAAGAAGACATGGTCCTGGCTCCCATCCGTTTCGATATTTGCCCAACCGCGTTGGATAATCGCACGCAATCCAGACTTTCTGGCAGCCTCAACGAATGTCTTTGCTATTTCCTGCCCATCGTCGCCGCTAACAGATCCAAACGTAAAGGCGACGTCCGGCTTTGCATTTCTTATGAAGTCAATGAGTTCATTTGGCGGGGTATATCCTTCGCGATGGAGATACCACTCTCCGGTGACAAAAAACGTCTCGGGAAGGTCCGGATGTATTTCGCAGACATGGCCTGATGACGCCACCAGATTCAGAAAGGGAGAGAAGTTGCCGAATACGCTTGTCTTGCGGGCGTGTCCGTTCAACTTCTTGACAAATTTTCGGGTCGTATGATCGATGGGCCACATGGTTGTTTTGGCCACCTGCCAGAGCAATCTGTTCAGCGGTTTTCCCAGGTTTGGGAATTCCATGGGCCCGGAGTAGGCTGTTGGGATCATCCCGGGACAATAAATGACAGCGGCCCAGGGAATGCGGTTTGCAAGAATGGCGTGCTGGCCGATGACATCAAAGGTATGACAAACGGCAAAGTCAAACCCCTTGGATTCCCTTAGAACATCATTATAAAGACGCTCTCCCTCATACAAAACGACTTCATCCACAACTCTGATATATTGCCTGATTTTGTTCAGACGTTTGATATTCATCATCATTTTACCGAGGCGATCTATGTCCATAGGCACACCGGTAGAGGCAAACTTTATTTTCTCAGCCTCAAAATCGCCCCTGTAAATCTCATTGGACAGCATTTTGACCTGGTGCCCAGCTTGTTTGAGTTCAACCGCGAGAGCCAGGAACGGGACAACATCACCGGCGCTTCCAACAGAGGTTAGTACAATTTTCATTTTTATTCCCCTTAGCGATATTATTTAGACAACGGATAAATATTTTTTGTTGAAGCATGCTCTTATAAAAATTATAATATGATTATAAATTTTTTAGAACATATTTTAGAACATATTATAGCGCATGAAGTGTTAATTATCTCTTACCAGTGATGATTAACAACGTTTTTAGCATTTTGTCACTGTAAATTGACAAATTAAAGGAACAATATAGTGGATAAAAAAACAGAACAATTTATTTTGGAGTATTCTAATATAATAATTAATTATGCTTGTCAATATATTTTAGAACATATTTTAGAACATGTGTTATTATTTACTGCTCATCAGGGCATTACCCCAGGTTTTTACATTGTGTCATGATAATTTGACATAAAGCTGAAGTCGGACGTTCATCGTGAGTTTCAGGTGTCGGGGCTATTAAGAAAAAAAGAGTGGGATATTACTGGGACGCTGGGGACGCAGAGAGGCGTGTTAATCTATTTCTCGGTTATCTTGATCCCATAAAGCTCAATGTCCCGTTCATTGATCAGCTTCAGGGCCTTTGTGATAGACCTATTGATAATGTTGTTTGGTACATTAAATAGATTCATTGATGTTGTGATAATGAAACGACATTTTTCATTATAATCAATATTCCCTTTATGAATACGTTCGACAATAAAGCCAATCCGCATCGTTCTGAGGGCCAGTGCCCTCAAGTAATAATCCTGGTAGGTAAATTTTTTATTATAGGGATGAAAGAATTTGCGGCTTTCTTCGGTAAACAGGGGTAAGGTATACTCCAGAATTTGCCATGAACTGTATCCAAATAAAAAACTCTCGGCAAGTATGTCGGATATCTCGATGACCTTTAGTTCCAATGCAACCATAAAAGCATATTTCAGGGGACTGTAATCATTTCTTCCAAGGATGCTATCTGTTACGAGCACGAACTCAGTCAATAGGTCACTGGCGATGTGGATAAATATGTCTTCCTTGTTCCGAAAGAAATGATACAAGCTGCCGGTAGTGACGCCAGCTTTCTCAGTGATTTGCCTGATGGTGGTTACTTTATAACCTTGGGTGAGAAGCAGTTCGCGTGACGTTTCAATGATTGCATTTTTTAAGTTTCTATTTTTTTCTTCACGATTCATGAGTGTATCCCTTGCAGCTGTATTGTGTATCGTTGATACCATCCTATCAACTAATTTTTTTTCATACCATAGAAATGAGAATAAAACGATAAAATAAAAAAACATGTTCTAATGGTTATAATTTATTTGTCTGAAAAGATGGCATTGGTTTTATCGGCATGTTTGCGCATGCACGGCGGAATTTGGGCTCTATTTTGAAAGAATTACTTTAAGCGGTTGAGTTTGCGGATTTCATGAAGCTGGGCATTGTGAATAAATTTATTGAGCATTTCCTCGTAATCGGCCTGGAGATTTGTCAGGCGACAACCGGCAAAGCCGCTCATGGGATTGAATTCCAAATTTGTTCGAACCACCCTGAGATCGCTATCTATGGTTGTGATTAATTCGTTTTCCTCATTGTTTTTCAGGATAATTCCGATTTTCCCCAGGCTGTGGAGATGAATATCCAGGAGGGGGTTTCGTTTTTTCAGGATTTTTTTGGGTATGAGCAGCCCCACACCGTTGATGGATATGTTATGAAATTTAAATTCACGTCCTGAATAATAGATTTCATTGTTGTATATCAGTTTCCCCATGACTTCATGGCTTGTATTGGGATGGAAACGATAGGCGGCCCGTATATTGATTTCCAGGGGAGGGGGGATGTACTCGATTAACAAGGCGTCTGCTCTTCCCTGATTGGCTAGCTTATACCCGTTCAGGGCTTCTATGACTCTGCAGGCGTATCCCATCCTGATTTTAGACGAAAGTTCACTGTGAATCAGAGAGCTGATGTGCATGGTACGGTTGATTGTTTCGGGGTTAATTCTCTGTGTGGGTTGGGCAACAACAACCTGTCTTTTTGTTTCGTCACTGTCAAAGATAATGGATGACCTGGTACTGGGTGATAAAGAATCAAGGTCAAATACCAGATCCACGCCAAGCCCGGGTTTCAAATTGAATTCTTTTTTTATTGCCATAAAATCCGGAAAAAAGACCTTGTCAAACGTTTTAAAATATAGAATATCCATTTAATTGAAACACAAGTATAGTTTCTCTAACATAGTGCCAGATGAAATGCAAAATCTTATGTATAAAATAACGTTAATTGTGGTTGAAGAATGATACAAGGTGGGAAGTTCTTGCACTCACCCGCTTTACCAATTCACTGATAAAACGGGCAAGCGCAATAACTGAGAGCCAGATTCAGGAAATGATTATTTCAAAGAATCTTTTAACGCTTTACCTGGAACGAATTTGGGTACAATTCGTGCACCGATGTTGATTTCTTTACCGGTCTGGGGATTTCTGCCTTTTCTGGCTTTTCTTTCAACAGTTTTGAATGTTCCAAAACCCACTAAGGTTACAGTGTCCTTTTTAGTCAATGCTTCCGTAATGGTTGCAAGGACACAGTCAACTGCTGCCTGGGCTTCTTTTTTGGAACTAACGACGTTGGCTACTTCATTAATCAAATCACCTTTGTTCATGCTTGGAATCTCCTTTCTGTGAATTGGCGTTAACACACGATAGCTCTATGGTTCTAAGTTGTAAAAGCGAAAACCTGAGAAAAATTTAAAATTATAAAACGTTTGATTATGAGACCCGGCTATTATGTCTCAAGGAATAAATTAAAGAAAACATGCAAAAGACACAATATCAACCCTTTGCGTGTTAAAACTACTTATTTGATTCATTTGTGTCAAGAAATAAATGCATATTCATAAAAAAAAATATGGGTCTCATTGAATTTTGAATAAATTTGAAAGCCCTTTCAAACCTGAATCATAGGCCGATTATTAAAAATAATTATTTTATTTTAGAATTTAAGAGGCATGATTAACAGAAAAAATGTTTGATATCAAAACAAAAATAATTAATAATAACAGGTATATATAATTTGAATGAAGAGCGTGAAACAATATTTGGCAATATCTTATGAGTTGATAAACAACCTTGAAAGGCAAATATTTTATTGTATTTTATTTGCGATAAATAGACATTAAAAAAAATGAATTAAAATTCGTCACATGTTCAAATTTAACGCATTTTCAGCCTCTTCACTGCTTTCGTAGATATGTGGTGCCACATTTCGTTTCTTCATGGCCTCTCCAAGCTTCAAACGTAAAAATGCGCTGGTGGTATAGCGAGTTACGCCGGAATAGTACGTTTTGACCAGGCGATCGACCATGGCGGTGTATTCGTCAACAATTTCAGGATTTATGGTAAAATTATCGTAATTCACAATCGTAAAAACTTTTGTGTTGAGAGGAGACAGGCGTTCAATGACACTTTTTTCTATTTTGGAAATATCTTCTCGTGAGTTAACGGATAAGCCTTCAAAATTAACAAAGAACATATTCTTTATGGGATTGTAATTGAGGCGTTCATCCAGGGAAACACAAAGGAGTTTCTCCTTGATCCCCATGGCTTGGGGTTTGAAAATCCGTTCGTCCATTAAACGAGGCTCTTTGGGGCAATAGGGTTTGAAGTCCATCTGGCTTAATATATCTTTTTCAATATCAATTCCAGGCGCAACTTCAATAAGTTCCATTCCGTTTTTCCCAAAGGAAAAAACACATCGTTCCGTGATAAACAAAACCGGCTGATTTTTTTCAACAGCATATTTTCCGCTGAAGGTGATTTGTTCCACGGCATGTATGAATTTTTTCGTTTCACCTTCACGGAGAATTTCAATCATCCCGTTCTGGATGTTGACTTTTAATCCTTTGGCCGTGAAGGTCCCTACAAAAACAATTTTCTTGGCATTCTGACTGATATTTATAAATCCACCGGCCCCGGCAATTTTCGGCCCGAATTTACTGACATTGAGATTTCCGTTCTGATCAGCCTGTGCAAGGCCCAGAAACGCAATATCAAGACCGCCTCCATCGTAGAAATCAAACTGTGAAGGTTGATCAATCACGGCATCGGCATTGGTCCCGGCGCCAAAGCTTAAACCCCCTGCAGGAAGACCTCCGATCAAACCAGGCTCAGCGGTGAGGGTAATAAGATCAAGGATTTTTTCTTCGTTGGCAATCCTGGCGATGCCCTCAGGCATACCGATCCCTAGATTCGTAACGCTGTTTACTTCAAGTTCAAAGGCAGCCCTTCGGGCGATGATTTTCCGTTCAGTCAGCTTCATGGGCTCAATGGACTGGATAGGCACCCTGATTTCACTACTATATGCGGGGTTATATTGGTAATCAAAGGTCTGCATATGATTTTCCGGCTTTGAGACCACAACGCAATCCACAAAAATTCCTGGAATTTTTACCTGCCTGGGATTCAGGGACTCACTTTCGGCAATACGTTCGACCTGAACAATCACATATCCACCTGAGTTTTTTGCTGCGATGGCAATGGAAAGCGACTCTAAGGTCAGTGCCTCTTTTTCCATGGTGACGTTTCCATTGGTGTCGGCAGTGGTTCCCCGTAGAATGGCCACATTGATGGGGCAGTTTTTGTACGCCAGGTATTCCTTGGAATCAAATAGCATCAATTCCACAATGTCTTCCTGGGTTACTGAATTGAGCTTTCCACCCTCAAGTCTGGGGTCTACGAAGGTGTTCAATCCCACGGTTGTGATGGTTCTGGGCTTTTTGGCAGCAATATCTCTGTACATATGAGATATAACGCCTTGGGGCAGGTTATATGCCTGAATTTTGTTGGTGATTGCCAGGTGCTGCAGCTTGGGGACCAGGCCCCAGTGCCCCCCAATGACTTTGGCAACCAAGCCTTCATGGCCAAAATGGTTCAAGCCACGGTCTTTCCCGTCGCCCATGCCTGCGGCATAGATAATCGTCAGGTTTTTAGGCCTCTGATGCTTGAGAAAGTTATCTTCGATACACATCGCAATTTCTTCGGCAAAGCCGATTCCCACAAATCCTCCTAAAGCCACCGTGTCAAAGTCACGGATGACTCGGACGGCCTCATCGGCACTGACCACCTTTCCTTTTTTGGCACGTAAGGGAGAAATGGGAGAAAGCATGGGATGGATAAGGTTTGTTCCTGATATTTTATTAGTTGTATTTTCCAAAGGATACCCCACAATACATTAAGTAGTTTATGAACAAAAGAAGCACGAAAGGTCAGTGCTTACAGGGTATGACAAGCCTATTATTAAAAGGTTTTTATCAGACGTGATGAGGCTATGAAAAGATTTTGCTTTAACATAACCTTTGGTGTATTATCAGACTTTAATAATGACGCATTATAACAGGAAAAAAATATGGATGCAAATCTTGTTAATCCTTTTATCGAAGCGACATTGAATGTACTGGAGACAACAGCCTCAACACAAGCCACAGCAGGGAAGCCCTATTTGAAAAAGGATCCCATGGCCCGCGGAGATATTACGGGGGTCATACACTTAAAGGGTGAAAAAAACGCGACAGTCTCCTTGAGTTTCTCTAAAACGGGAATTTTGTCCATTGTTTCAAACATGTTCGGTGAACCCCTTGATGAATTAAACGATGACATTAAAGACGCTGTGGGAGAGATTGCCAATATGATTTCAGGCCAGGTGACCAACGCCATAGCTCAGAAAGGTCTGAACTTTAAAGCAAGCCTGGCTGAGGTCATTCTGGAAACCGAACACCAGGTTCCCCACATCGGGAAATATCCGGCCATAGCCCTTCCCTTTGAAATGCCAACCGGGGCGTTTACCATTGAAGTCTGTTTTGAACAGTAAAATCATGCCATTGATCACAATGGAATTCCTGAAAATCCATAATACCATCGAATGATTTCATCACCCATAAATACATAAATTGCTGCACCCAAAGACAGAAAAGGCCCAAAGGGGACCGCAAATTTTAAGGTGTTTTTTGTAGAAATAATGACAATGAGGCCGATAAGGGTTCCAATGGCTGATGACGCAAAGATGGTAAAAAATACACCCTTCCATCCGATCATGGCCCCGATCATGGCAAGAAGTTTAATGTCGCCGCCCCCCATACCTTCGTTTTTAGTGATCAAATAATATCCTTCTGCCACGATAAGGAGGGAACCTCCACCCAACAGGATGCCGAACAGGGATTCTTTCCAGCCCATAGTCGTGAAATAAACAGATAAGAGAAAAAAAAGTGGTATGCCGGGCAGGGAGATGATGTCAGGTATAATCCGGTGGTCCATATCTATAAATGTAATGACAACCAAGGTTGAAAGAAATATAATAAGGGTAATGCACTCACCGGTGAATCCGAATTTCATATAGCACAGAAGCCACAAAAGACCTGTAAATAATTCAACCAGAGGATAACGAATCGAGATGCTTTTTTTGCATGAACGGCATTTACCCAACAAAAAAAGAAAACTGATCACGGGTATGTTGTCATAAAATTTAATGGGGACTCCGCAGTTAGGGCAGGAGGAGCGGGGTCGTATCAAGGATTCCTTTGCTGGGATACGATAGATACAGACATTCATAAAGCTGCCAATGCATAATCCGTATACAAAAAAGGTCAGTCGAATGAAAAATTCCGGCATTTCAGTCATATTTTGATTTCTTTCATTGCAATGGTTTGTGGTACTGATTGGTTTGATCAGTGATTTTAATGTAAAATCACACATAGAGTAGTTTTACTTCCTAAAAAAATCAAGACAGATATTGTAAAACCATAAAACTGCATTATAATGATATCGAACTAAATGGTGTTTTTAAGAAAAGATCGCTGAAAATATTATTTAGCGGTTTTTTATTTTTTACATGTTTCAGGAGAAATGATGGCTCAAAGTGATAACGATGACCTGATCAATGTCATTGAAGATGATAATCATGATGTGGATATACCAGAAACCCTTCCCATGATGCCGGTGAGAGATATTGTCATTTTCAACGACATGTTACTTCCCCTTTTTATTGGAAGGGACAAGTCTGTGAACGCAGTTTCCGAGGCCATCGAAAAGGGTAAATACCTATTCCTTGCGGCTCAAATGGATTCAACCATCGAAGACCCCACTGTTGATGAGGTATACAAAGTGGGAACCATTGTGAAAATCCTCAGGATATTAAGACTTCCCGACGGTCGGTTAAAGGCTCTTGTCCAGGGTATCGGAAAGGGAAAGATCATCCGTTATGTGAGAAAAAAGTCTTTTTACAGGGTAAAAATCGAAGTTATTTCAGAAGAAGCCTCACCGGCCATTGACCTTGAAACAGAAGCCCTGATGCGTAATGTCCGGGAGCAGAGTGAAAAAATACTTGCCTTGAGAGGTGAGTTGAGCGGTGAAATTTCTTCGATTCTTGAAAGTATTGAATCACCGGGTAAACTTGCAGACCTTGTGGCGTCCAATCTCCGCTTGAAGGTTGAAGATGCCCAGACCCTTCTTGAAATATTGGATCCTGCCAAACGTCTGCTCAAGATCAATGAATTTTTGACCCGTGAAGTTGAACTCTCAGCGGTTCAGGCCAAAATTCAAACCGATGTGAGAGATGAAATTTCCAAAAGCCAGAGGGATTATTATCTAAGGGAGCAGGTTCGAGCCATTCATAAAGAACTGGGTGAACTTGATGAAAAAGCCCTGGAAATTGATGAGTACAAAAAAAATATCACCAAGGCCAAGATGCCTGAAACGGCTCATGCAGAGGCCATAAAACAACTCAGGCGCCTGGAACAGATGCATCCGGATTCATCGGAAGCATCCATTGTGAGAACCTATCTGGACTGGATGGTTGAACTCCCTTGGAACAAATCCACCAAGGATTATCTAAATATTCCCGAAGCCAAAGAATATCTGGAAAAAGAACATTATGGGTTGGAGAAAATCAAGGACAGAATTCTTGAATATTTAAGTGTCCGTAAGTTGAACCCTAAGATGAAGGGGCCCATTCTTTGTTTCGTTGGACCGCCGGGTGTGGGAAAAACCTCACTGGGACAAGCCATAGCCAAGGCCATGAAGCGTGAGTTCATTCGACTTTCCCTGGGTGGCATCAGGGATGAAGCTGAAATCAGAGGGCATCGACGGACCTATATCGGTGCATTGCCAGGCCGAATCATTCAGGGTCTCAAACAGTGCGGAACCAATAACCCGATTTTTATGATGGATGAAGTGGATAAGGTGGGATCCGATTACAGAGGCGATCCGTCTTCCGCTCTTCTGGAAGCCTTGGATCCGGAACAGAATTCCGAATTCAGTGACCATTACCTGAATCTGTCCTTTGATCTATCAAAGGTCATGTTTATCCTGACAGCCAATCAGATTGATACCATTCCGTCGGCACTTCTGGACCGTATGGAAATCATCAATTTATCCGGGTACACCATTGAAGAAAAAAAAGTCATCGCGGATAAATATCTCATGCCCAGACAGATCAAGGAAAATGGCCTGAAAAAGAAACACATCGAGTTCAGCCAGGGGTCTGTTGAGAAAATTATCGAAGAATATACGGCGGAAGCAGGTGTCAGAAGCCTTGAACGTGCCTTGGGGAAAATATGTCGAAAAGTTGCACGTTATGTGGCTGAAGGTGAAAAGAAAAAATTTAAAATCAGCAAAATGACCCTTCATAAATATCTCGGCCCCCCCCAGTTCCTTCCTGAAATGGACAAGGAAGAAAGCCAGCCAGGACTTTCCACAGGACTTGCCTGGACACAGATTGGTGGGGAAGTACTTTACATTGAGACAAGCCTGGTCCATGGAAAGGGTGAGCTTGTCATTACCGGTCAGTTGGGTGATGTCATGCAGGAATCCGTTCGTACTGCTGTGAGCTATGCCCGAATGAAACTCTCATCCTTGGGTGTAAAAGACGCCTTTGAAAATAGTGATGTTCACATTCACGTTCCAGCGGGTGCAACTCCCAAAGACGGGCCCTCGGCAGGTATCGCCATAGCAACGTCCCTTCTTTCTGCAATCCTTAATAAAAATGTCAACAGAGACGTGGCCATGACAGGTGAAATCACCCTTAAGGGGCGTGTTCTACCCATTGGCGGATTAAAGGAAAAAGCATTGGGCGCTCTGAGGGGAGGAATTAAAACCATTATTTTTCCTGAAAAAAATAAAAATGATCTGGTTGAGATTCCCAACAACGTCAAACGTAAAATTAAATTCATTCCGGTTAAAAATGTGGATGAGGTTCTCGATATTGCTATTTGTGACTGGGCCAGTGTGGGAAAGAAAAAAAATAAGATATCGAAAAAAGAAACGGTTGAAAAGAAAACCGTAAAGAAAAAAAACGACCCGTTGATTTCATGAAAATTCTTGCCATTGATACAACAAGCCACGGTTGTAGTGTTGCCATCACGGATGATAAACATCTTGTCGCTGAACTGAACTTTCAGAAGCAGGAAACCCATTCCAGGCACTTAATGGGGATTGTTGATAGAATTTTAAATGTTTCAGGGATGGACATCCAGGATATTGGCGGTTTTGCTGTGGCGCAGGGTCCGGGAAGCTTTACGGGGCTTCGAATTGGCTTGAGTACCCTGAAAGGTCTGGCCTTTGTCACAGGCAAACCGATTGTGGGTGTTTCCTCACTGGAAGCCCTTGCTTTGGGTGTCCCTTGTTTGAATATGCCGGTATGTGCACTGATTGATGCCCGAAAAAATGAAGTCTATATGGCGTGCTACACCCATGAATCTGGCGTGCTTGTGACACGAAGGCGTCCTTGTGCTGTTGGCCCCGATAACCTTTGTGACGGGATAACGACCCAAACTGTTTTTGTTGGGACAGGCCTTGATGTTTTTGGAAAAATAATTCAACGGGAACTGGGGGATCTTGCAATTCTTGTCCCTTCGGCATTTAGGCATATCCGCGCACGCCATGTGGCTGAACTAAGTTTCAGCCGCTTTGAATCAGAACAGACGGATGAAGCATCCATGATCATCCCCCAGTATATCCGGAAGTCCGATGCAGAAATAAATCAACTTAAACCTGGGGTTTAGGTTGCTCTTAGTTTGACTTTTTCATTCTCTTCTGATAGTCAGAGAAAGTATTTTTTTAATATATTTTAAATTAGAGTAGGTAGATTCAATGAATTCATTCTCCTGGCCTGAAAAGCCCGGTATGACGGCTTTTCCAATTGCCCGACCAGGCTACCCATTTATTATTGCAGCTGCCCTGATAACGTTTTTGCTGGCCCTTATCGGTTTTTCATTTTTGTCCTTTATCAGCTTGGTTTTGACCCTTTTTATCTGTTTTTTCTTCAGGGACCCTGATCGGGTTATCCAGGACAGGGAAGGGGCTGTCTCGTCGCCAGCTGACGGAAAAGTCATTATCATTGAAAATATGGATGAAAACCCCTTTTTTGAGGGTCCCTGTAAAAAAATCAGTATTTTCATGTCTGTTTTTAATGTCCATGTAAACCGCATTCCTTTTACCGGCACGATTTCAGAAATCAGGTATTTCCCCGGAAAATTTGTAAACGCCAGCCTGGACAAGGCATCATCCGACAATGAACGAAACGCGTTGATCATTGAAACGGATAAAGGCATAAAATATGCCACCGTTCAGATCGCCGGGCTGATTGCACGGCGCATTATTTGTGGCGTACAGGCAGGCGATATGCTTCGACGGGGCGTGAGATTCGGACTGATCTGTTTTGGTTCAAGGCTTGACGTCTATCTGCCCTCTAACGCCGAGGTTGCTGTAACCCTTGGTGATAAAGTTCAGGCAGGAACATCAATTATTGGATATATCAATCATGGATGATCAAAAAATGTCACGGCGGGATAAAATAAAACGGGGTATTTATATACTACCCAATGCGATTACGTCACTGAATCTTTTTTGTGGCTTTATCGCTATTATTTCCGCTATTGATGAACGCTTCGAATTTTCAGCTGTCGCCATTCTTGTGGCGGTCATTTTCGATTCTCTGGATGGTAAAATTGCACGTGCCACGCATACCACCAGTCAGTTCGGTATAGAATACGACTCCCTGGCTGACCTTGTGTCCTTTGGACTGGCCCCTTCTTTGATGATGTATCTATGGGTACTTCCCAAGGGGCGGATTGGCTGGCTTGCTGCATTTTTGTTTACATCCTGCGGCGCGCTCAGACTTGCCCGATTCAACAGCATGGCCGAAGAAACACCCAGTTCCCATTTTATCGGTTTACCCATACCGGCAGCTGCAACCATGTGCAGCACCACGGTTTTGTTCTGCACTAAATTTGCCATACCCGCGATAGAAATGCCGGTTGTGTTTCTTCTTGGTGTTTACTTTCTGTCTTTTCTTATGGTCAGCACCATTAAATATGAAAGTTTTAAAAAGGCTGAACTTTTCAAAAAGATGAAATTTAATGTTCTGGTGGGGCTTATCCTTGTTTTTATTGTGATTGCCCAAAAACCTCAGCTCTTTCTTTTTTCCATTGGATTGATTTATGTTTCTTCGGGTCCAATACACTCATTGGTGCTAAGAGTCCGATCAAAGCATGAAAAAAAAGTCAAAACGCATAAACTATAGATTTTTAGATTAAATTAATATATATTTTAGAGCCCCTTTCGGGTCATACCCGGAGATGAACCTGTGATGGTTACGGTCCGGTCCATGAATCTGAAAGAGGTTTTGTTTTTTTATCCGTACAATCAGGAGATTGCCTTGGACAGAGTACCCATTACGAAAGAAGGATACCACGCGTTAAAAAAAGATCTTGAGACGTTGAAAAAAGTCGAACGACCTGAAAATATTAAGGCCATTGAAATTGCACGTGCCCATGGAGATTTGTCGGAAAATGCCGAATTTGATGCGGCAAAAGAACGGCAGGCCTTTATTGAAGCACGAATCAATGATCTTGAATATAAATTGGGCAATGCCGATATCATTGATCCTTCGGAACTCCCCAAGGATAAAGTCGTTTTTGCCACAACGTTTATTCTGGAAAATAGTGATACCGGCGAAGAAGTTAAATATCAGCTGGTTGGAGAAGACGAATCGGATATTTCAAAAGGTAAAATTTCCATATCATCTCCCCTGGGTCGCGCGATTCTTGGTAAGGCTCCGGGTGATGAGGTCGTCCTTCAGGCTCCCGGCGGAAAACGATCTTACGAACTGGTTGAAATTATTTAAAACATATAATCTAAAAAACGGAGGTCATCCTTTGGCACGTGTTACAATAGAAGACTGTCTTGACAAGATTCCCAATCGATTTATGCTTGTTCACATGGCTGCAAAACGTGTTCGACAAATACGTGAAGGAGCTGAATTCCTGGTTAAAACATCCGGGAATGAGGACATTGTTACCGCTTTGCGTGAAATTGCCGCGGGCAAAGTTTATGTTAAGTTATCCGGCAAAGATTCGGATGAATAATCGTGTCATAGCTTGTCAAGAACAACAAAAACATATGCATTGATCAACCGGCTTGTCGGAAAGGCCATCCATCAATATCACATGATAGATGATGGGGATAAGATTATTATGGGCCTTTCCGGTGGAAAAGACAGCATGACCCTTCTTTCAATCCTTGACCATCGATTGAAAAGGATCCCTGTCACCTATTCACTGGTACCGGTTTATATTGATCCCGGATTCGAAAACAGCTATGCTGACAGGCTTGCTGAATATTGCAATGACCTGGGATATACCTTGCGGGTTGAGATTACCGATGATGGCCCTCGTGCCCATGATCCGGGTAATCAGGTTAATCCATGTTTCCTGTGCTCCAGGCATCGACGTAAACGACTTTTTGAAATTGCCGATGAACTGGGTTGCAGCACACTCGCCCTTGGTCATACAAAAGATGATATCATTGAAACCCTTTTTATCAATATGTTTTATTCGGGGCATATCAGTACCATGATGCCCTGTCAGTCCATGTTCCAGGGCCGGTTCAAAGTCATAAGGCCTTTGGCCTTTGTTGATGAGTCCCATGTTCTGAAATTTGCCGCCCAACAGACGTTTCCCCCTTTTTTCAATGTCTGCCCCTCATCCAGCCGCTCAAAACGACGTGAAATCAAAAATTTGCTAAATCAGGTATACTCAATGAATCCGAACATCAAAGGGAATATTTTTAGGTCCATGTCCAAGGTTAGGGAAGACTATTTATTGACATAAGTAGAAAACTTTGCTTTTTTACATGATCTACTATGACCGAAAAACGGATGGTTGGAAAAATGATTGATATTCAAAAGCAAAAAGATTTTCGAAACATACCCATTGATCAGGTTGGAATTAAAAACCTCAAGTATCCCATCAAAGTGTTAGACAGGGACAAGGGTTTTCAATATACCGTGGCAAATATCAATATGTATGTTGATTTACCCCATCATTCCAAGGGGACACATATGAGCCGCTTTGTCGAACTGCTTCATACCTTTCAGTTCGAAGTATCTCTCAAGACCTTTGGGGTTATTCTCGAAGAGATGAAAACGATTCTGGATGCAGCCTCTTCCCATGTGGAAATGACCTTTCCCTATTTTATAGAAAAAAAAGCTCCTGTGAGCAAGTCTCCAGGGCTGGTGGACTATACCTGTAATTTTGCTGGTACCAGTGACAGAAACGGCAACCTTGATCTGGTGTCCGAAGTTGTGGTGCCCATCACATCGTTATGCCCCTGTTCTAAAGAAATCAGCGTTGCCGGAGCCCATAACCAGAGGGGGGAAGTCCGTCTGCTGACACGGTTCAACAAGTTTATCTGGATTGAGGATATGATCGATCTTGTGGAGAGGTCCGCATCCTGTGAACTGTATTCTGTTCTCAAACGTGTGGATGAGAAATACGTCACGGAAAAGGCCTATAATAATCCGAAATTTGTTGAAGACGTTGTTCGTGATATTGCACAGGAACTCAATTCAGATGATAATATCATCTGGTTTTCAGTCAGCGCCGAGAATTTTGAGTCCATTCACAACCACAGTGCCTATGCGTCCATTACCAGTGGTGAAATGCCGGAAAACAAACGATAACGATATACGCTCCACGTGAACTGAAGTAGAAAGGTCTGTCTTATTCCATTGACAGGCCTTTTTGTTTTTTAAGGCGATCAAAAAGCATATGGGTGATTTTTTCCGAAGATTTTCCAGGTGTATTACAAAATACGACAAACCGGTAAATCCGATTGTCCAACCCGGTAAAATAACCGACCCGGGTGGATATCCCATCCAGAGTCCCTGTCTTATAGTATACGCCATCTTTTTTTTTCATAAGGAAACGATGACTCTGGAATTGTTTGAGAAGGCGGTCCATATTCCGGGCTGAAATTCTGTTTTTTCGTGATAATCCAGAACCTTCCGAAAGGATAACCTCTTTGGGGTCCATTTGTGACCCAGCATAACTGACAAGGGCGGCCACGCCTTTATCAAGATTTGCCGGGGGACCTTTGATCCGGGCTCCCATGGTCAAAAAAAGTTGGTTTGCAATGAAATTGTTTGAGAATTCAAGGAGCTTGGATATGATTTCGTCCAAAGGGTAAGGCGAGGTACATGTATGAATCAATACCCTGTCCGGGGAGGGGACAGACGCTTCACAGATTTTTCCACCGATGATAAGCCCTTTTTTTTCAAGAAAATACTTGAAAAGATAAGCGGCATACAGCCTGCTTTCATGGGTATTCAAACGAATCCGTCCCTGTTTGAGTCCGGATGATTGTATCCGTTTAATTACAAAAGGCAGAAGAGGTGTCTGTTCTTCGTCACTGACCAGATTCCCCTGATTGTCCGTGAAAAAAGCGACCGTGTTGAAATTGGCGCAAAGGGCACCATTGGCTGCGTCATAGGGTTCGGGTGATCCGGCAGTTACACCGGGAATGGTGATGATACCAAAGTACGAGTCATCAAAACGGATATCATTCACGGCGTTTGTCATCTGACGAACAATGGGGTAAAGACTGTCGCAATAGGCAGAAATAATTTCAGAAATAAGCAGAGGATCTCCATAACCCTTAATGGTGAGATTGTGTTGATCATCCAGATAAAACTCCGTTTTGTAGTGGAAATCATCACCCAGGGAATGAAATGCGGACAGTGCCGTGAGAACCTTCAGTGATGAAGCGGGGATCAACTTTTTTTCGGCATTTTTTTCATAGAGACACTCATCTGTGTCCGACATTAAAATCACTGAATCATTGGATCCGATCAGTGAATCAATATGTTTGAAATCCGCAAGAGTAATACGGGCCATGGAAAAAAAGACCATCAAACAGATTCCTGTGACAAAGGGCAAATGCTTTTTCATGTCAGTGATGCCTTATTTCGTGTTCATCCGGAAATTGATGGGCACTATTTAAAAAAAGCAGCGTAAGCTTTAAATGTCATATAAATATCGGCCTTACTGGCTATCTCAAAGGGAGAATGCATGGACAGAAGTGCAGGGCCACAGTCCACAATCTCCATGCCGTAAGATGCGAGAAATTTTGCAATGGTTCCACCGCCGCCCTGATCCACTTTACCCAGTTCACCCGTCTGCCACACGATGTTGTTTTTATCGAACAGATCACGGATCACGCCCATATATTCTGCACTGGCATCACTTGATCCGGACTTCCCACCCGTTCCTGTAAATTTTGTCACGCATATTCCATAGCCCAGTCTGGCGGCATTTTTCTTATCATGTACCTCCTGATAGTCCGGCTCAAGGGCAGCATTGACATCTGCAGAGAGCATCTGTGACTGGATCAGAGACTTTCTGAGCATTCTTTCAGTGGACTGTCCCTCTTGTTTTTCAATGACATCTGAAATAAAATCCTCAAAAAAACGGGATTTAGCACCTGTGCTGCCTTCACTTCCAATTTCTTCCTTGTCAAAAAACAGCCCTACTGCCGTATGTTCGGGCTTTTTCGTTTCCAGCAAGGCTTCAAATGATGTGAATGCACATATTCTATCATCCTGTCCATAGGCTCCAATCAGACTTCGGTCAAACCCCACATCCCTGGCGGAACCCGCAGGAACCAACTCAATCTCCGCACTGATAAAATCCCCCTCTGTGATCTGATAATGATCATAAAGCTCTTTAAGCACAGCCAGCTTGAAGCGCTCTTTGACTTTATCGTCTCCAATGGGCAGGCTTCCCACAAGAATATTTAATTTTTCACCATCAAAGGCTTCGGATAATTTTTTACCGGTCTGAGTCTTGGACAGATGGGGCAGAAGATCTGAAATGGTGAAAACAGGTTCCGATTCTTTTTCCCCAAGGACAATATCAATACGTTTTCCGCCTTTGGTAACCACGGAGCCATGCATGGAAAGAGGGCGGGCAAGCCAGTGGTATTTTTTAATTCCCCCATAGTAATGGGTTTTCATCAGGGCCAGATCCACCTCTTCATACAAGGGGTTCTGTTTGAGATCAAGACGGGGGGAATCGATATGAGAACCGATAATACGAAAACCCTTATCGAATGATTCCTTGCCGAATATCGTCAAGGCAACAACCTTGTCGCGGTAAACTTTATAATATTTCCCATGGGGTGACTGTTCTGAATCAAGATCAACAAACCCATATTGTTTGGCCTTGTCAATCATATAAAGAACAGCTTCCCGTTCTGTTTTGCACCGGCTGAGAAAATCCTTATATGCGTCTGAAAACATGAATACCGATTCTTTTTCTTTTCGATTCAGACTGTCCCAGATCAGGGTCTGTTTGTTTTCTGTGAGGGTTTTGATGTTTTCAATTTCTTTTTTGCTAAAATCTTTCATGGCGTCCTCTATGTTCAGGATTGTCTTTTTTAATGGCTGTCGACAATGAGCGTGACCGGACCGTCGTTGATGAGAGAGACCTCCATCATTGCCTGAAATTGTCCGGACTGGATAATGATGTTCTGTTTGATCAAAAGATCGATAAAATATGTGTAAAGCCCGTGGGCCAGATTTGGATTTGCCGCACGTGTAAAGGATGGACGACGCCCTTTGCGGCAATCGCCCATAAGAGTGAACTGGGAGACCACCAGGATCTCGCCTTCAATATCCCTTAAGGAGCAGTTCATTTTTCCATCCGTGTCTTCAAAAATTCTTAGATCGGGAATTTTTTTGGCAAGGTATTCCGCATCTTTTGGTGAATCATCCTGGCCCACACCTAAAAAGATGAGAAGACCTTTTCCGATTTTCCCCACAAGGATACCATCAACCTGGACAGAGCTCTCTTTAACACGCTGGATCAACGCTTTCATGCTTGGAATCTATGAGTCCTTGTTTAGCAGTTTGGCAAAGGGGTTGTTAAACGGTGACGGTTTAGCCTCGTTTTTTTTCCCAGGGCGTTCAGTGATTTTTTTTGGTGCAGGCTTCCTGGTTGCTGGTGAGGTTTGGTGTGTGCCATCACGTTTCTCCACAGTGGATTTCATGGACAGGGAAATTCGTTTTCTGTCGATATCCACCTCCAGAACCCGGACGTCAACTTTCTGGTTAACCTTGACGATGGATGCAGGATCTTTGACAAAGCTGTCTGAAAGTTCACTGATATGAACAAGACCGTCCTGGTGCACGCCAACATCGACAAAGGCACCAAATGCCGTGACATTCGTAACAATCCCCGGGATTTTCATACCCGGTTCAAGGTCGGATATTTTTTCGATTCCCGTGGCAAAGGAAAATTCCTGGAATTCCTTTCTTGGGTCACGCCCGGGTTTTGCAAGTTCTGCGACAATATCATTTAATGTTGGAATTCCTGTTTTTTCAGTTACATACACGCTAATATTAATATTATCCCTCAAGGATTTTTGTGCCATTAAATCATCGATACTGCACTGAAGATCCTTGGCCATGAGGTCAACAATATGGTAACTTTCAGGATGAACCGCACTTCTATCAAGTGCCACCTGGCCGTCAGGGATACGCAAAAAACCGGCACATTGTTCAAATGCTTTTGGTCCAAGTCTTGGCACCTTGGTCAGTTGTTTCCGGTTTTTGAATGGGCCATTTTCATCTCTGTGATGAACAATATTTTTCGCAAGGACCGGGCCCAGGCCCGACACATACGTTAAAAGTTGTGCGCTGGCCCTGTTTATATCCACCCCAACGGCATTGACACAATGGATGACACTGTCATCCAGGGCCTGTTTCAAATCATTTTGATCCACATCGTGCTGGTATTGCCCCACACCGATGGACTTGGGGTCTATTTTAACAAGTTCTGACAAGGGGTCCATCAACCGTCGACCAATGGATACAGACCCCCTGATTGTAAGATCAAGATCAGGGAATTCTTCCCGTGCAACGTCTGATGCTGAATAGATGGATGCACCGCTTTCATTGACGACAATCACGCTGATTTTTTTATTGAAAGGGATTTTTTTGACAAAGGTTTCCGTTTCACGTCCGCCGGTACCATTACCGATTGCAATGGCTTCAATGTCGAATTTCTCAACCAGAAAGAGAAGTTTCTGTTCGGCGTCGCGGTCATTTTTTTCATTCATGTTCGGATAGATTGTATCATGGTGAAGAAGTTTACCCTGCCGGTCCAGACACACCATTTTACACCCGGTTCTAAACCCCGGATCAATGCCCAGGACCCGTTTAGCACCAAGGGGAGGGGACAATAACAGTTGACGAAGGTTTTCTGAAAATACGAAAATAGCGTCTTTATCAGCTTTTTCTTTGAGGGCCAGACGTGTTTCAGTTTCCATGGATCGCGAAAGGAGGCGTTTGTAACTGTCTTTAACCGACAATTCCACCTGGGCTGAATCATCGCCTTTCCCTTTGATAAACAGGGCGTTCAGAATCGAAATGGATTGATCTTCAGGCGGTGCTATAGTGAAATTAAGAATATTTTCCTTTTCTCCCCGCCTCATGGCGAGAATTCGATGGGAAGGGGCTGTTTTTACTGGCTCCTGCCAGTTGAAATAATCCTTGAATTTTTTCCCTTCATCCTCTTTGCCGACAACGACCGTACTTGATATCACCCCTTTTTCCATGAATAAGTGCCGGAGCTCCGAACGAGCCCGAGGGGTTTCATTGATCATTTCGGCAAGTATGTCCCGTGCACCACCCAAGGCATCCTCTATGGTGTTCACACTTTTTTCTGGATTGATGAAGGTCTGAGCAGCTTGGATAACGGGGCTGCCTGTTTGCTCAAAGATAAGCATGGCCAGTGGCTCAAGACCTTTTTCCTTGGCAATGGTGGCACGGGTCCTTCGCTTGGGTTTAAAGGGAAGGTAGAGGTCTTCAAGCTCCACAAGGGTTTGGGACTGATCAATTTTAAATGTAAGTTCTTCGTCCAGAACACCTTGTTTTTCAAGGGATCTGACAATGGTTTCTTTCCTGGCCTTCAGTTCCTGAAGTTGGGTGAGTTTGTTTCTTATATCGGTGATAGCCACCTCGTCCAGACTGCCTGTGGCTTCTTTTCGATAGCGGGCAATAAAGGGGACGGTGGCATCCTGCATAAGCAGTTCCACCACGGCGGACACCTGCCTTTCAACGATGGATAATTCTTCGGATATCTTTTTTATGTGTTGATTATTCATGGCGTAATTATGGTATCCCGAGGTTTAATATAAGATTGAAGCAAGATACATGGTTGTCACAATGATGTTACATTATGTTCTGATACAGCTACAGGAACACCGATACCATGTTCTTGAGTGTATCATAAAGCTTTTTTTTAAAATAATGGAATGACCATTTTGAAGGGTAAGCCAGGGGGGCAAAATAAACGTCTATTTCGATTTCAAAGGCCTGGTTTTCACGATTAAACCCCTGGGATAAAATTGTATAAGGGGTTTTAATAAACCCTTCAAAACTTAAGATAGATTCATCGTGAATCATTGCATTCCGAGATTCGCTGTGATTCCGAATCGATTTGATCCCCGATAATCGAAGAAGGTCCAAAAACGCATTGTGTTTGGCTGCGGACAAGGGATCGGGTTTGGCATCTTGGGAACATACCCCATGGATTTTGTAGCGTTTGAAGGACGACATCCTGAATTCTTCCATGGCAGCAGGCAGCATCATAAGCTTGGCTTCAATTTCATGCCCATTGACAGTTTTAATATCTGACCGAATATAAAGGATGCTATGTTCATCAGCATAAATAAAATCAGAAGGTGAGAGCATCAGAAATATTGAATGAATGAAAATAAAAAAGAATATCTTTTCAATAAAACGCTTTTTTATCATCATATGTGTGTTTCACCTGATTTGATTTTTTAAAGATGCATTCTATTTAGTGGTTGACATAATTTGTATAAACAATAATATTCCAGATATTAAACAGGCTCAAGGCTTAATCGCTTCACACGTGTCAATTATTAACGATTTTAATATTCTGATGCAGAATAACGCATAAAAGGAATCCTGTGAAATAATTTATTGACCATTTATGTGAGTAATATGTTAAACTATTGATTGTATTTCACATCTTGTTTTGATAGATTGCACGGGAGTTTCCCTTTTTTAAAATTACGGAAAATCATGGTTTAACCGTTTACAAAATACAACTTGACCAGGGGTGTTGAAAAATCTTATCGAGGATGTCAATGAGTATTAAGGATAGAGTCAAGTCGCTTTTAAAAGAAGCAGACCTTTATAAATCACAGCGTCTTCTTAAGGAATCGAAAAGTAAATACCTTGAGGCCATTAAACTTATTCAAAACAATGAACAGATCCCCAATCGGAAAAGTTTGATCAATGCCATCACTAAAAAAATAAGCACACTGGACACCGGGATTGTCAGATGGGATAAATCCTCAAGCACACCTGAAGTTTCACCTAAAGTACAAGACCTCATCAAAAAGCTTTTTACACCCGAAGAAAAAAAGGACAATGATGTTGTCAAGTCATTGAAAAGCGCCATTACTCTTGCAAAATTTGGCCAGTACAAACGTGCGATCAAAGAATTCAATCAGTTGATACGGATTGATTCGGTCTGTGTCCCAGCGGCCAAAAATTCTCTGAAGTGTATTATTGAGGTTTCGTCTTTAGATGATGCGGTGACCCAGTACCACCAGTGGATGAACAAGAACTTTTTCCCCAATGATAAAGGACTTATTGTCAAACAGTTTCTTCAGGATATCATCACAAAAAAAGGTTTGTCCATAAGCCTGGATACCGATGTTGATATCGAAGATAAAGAAAAAGAAGAAGACACCGGCCTTTTGGGAAATAGTTTTATGGATCAGGACGATGAGGATATCATTGACATTACATCCATCGGCATTCGATTTAATCATGGCCCTAAACAAGGAGAACATGTGGAACTTGATGTCAGCTTTCAAGCCGGCAACGTCCTAAGTCTCATTGTATCAAGCAAGGATAAACTGCTTATTGACAGCCTCAAAATTGGTGTGCGTCTTGATGATATGGATTTTTATTCGCCCATCGCTATTTTTAAAGGCTCGGGTATCGTTGAAGCAAATACACGGATTGAATCTGGTCCAAAACGAGGCGACTACAGCCTTGATATCAAAATTCACAGTATTTAATTTTATTTGATTATTTTGTTTCTGACTGTATAATGCAGTAAACCTGTTAATTTATATATCTGAATGTGGGAATTGCGACTAAAATGGCAATATTTAATATCCAAAAACGGGAAATCGAATGTAAAATCGTCTATTACGGCCCTGGTCGTTGCGGAAAAACAACGAATCTTGAATATCTTTTCAAGGCATTCAAAAAACAGGTTACCGGAGAAATGGTTTCGGTTGATACAGAAGGCGACAGTACGCTTTTTTTTGATTTTTTGCCCATAGGACTTGGGAAAATCAAAGGGTGCGATGTCCGTGTTCAGATATTTACCGTGCCAGGCCAGCAAAAATATTCTTCGACACGAAAGCTTGTCCTCAAAGGGGTGGATGGAATCGTTTTTGTTGCCGATTCCCTTGAAGTCAGACGAGAAAAAAACATGCTTTCATTAAAAGATCTCCAGCAGAACCTCAAGGATTATGGTTTGAATATTTCTCGGATTCCGCTGGTTATGCAATATAACAAAAGGGACCTGGCTGATGAAGGGATGCCCATCATGTCTGTGGAAAAGATGGGCCGTGATTTGAACAGACAGCTCAAGGTTCCTTCGTTTCAGGCAAGTGCCATCAAAGGAACAGGTGTTGGGAATACCCTTCAAGAATGTTTAAAGCTCACCCTGATATCTCTTCAGCGTGAACTGAAATGGTCACAGTAAAACATACGAATGGAAAACAAAACAGTACTTGCAGGCAATCTGACGTTCTTAACACTTGGAGATCTTCTGCAGCTTCTTGGCACAGATAATCGAACAGGTGTTTTGCGAATTATCAATCCGCATTTTAAGGACCCTGGTCTGATCTATATAAAATCCGGAAATCCCGTTGATGCCCAGACTTCAGATAAGACCGGTGTTGACGCCATATATGCTCTTTTTGGATGGGTCTCTGGTAAATTTGAATTTAATTCCGAAGAGGTCAAACATCAGGATGTCATAAAGAAAAGAATGATGGCCATCGTTCTGGATGCCTTACGAGTCCTGGATGAAGGGGGAATAGAAACATTCGGTGACGCCTCGGCCAAAGAATCAGGCCAGGATATAAAATCTGCTCCAGCCATAACCACTGCCATTAAAGGCCCTTTTGTGGAATATTCATCGGTGGTGGATGAGGATGAGTACACCGATGGTGCAACGATTGTTGCCCAGGGTCGGCATGGGAACTGGTTGTGGGTCATTCTTGAAGGAATCGTTGATATCTTCAAACAAACAGAACATGGTCAGGCCCTTGTTTCTTCAAGTGGTACCGGAGCGTTTATTGGCGGACTGACAACCATACTTCAGCCTGAAAATTCAAGGAGTGCCTCTGCCGTGGCAAGGGGAACAGTGCAACTTGGAGTAATCGACACCCAGCAGCTTTCAAGTGAAATGTCCACCATTGATCCGGAATTTAAAAAAGTTCTTCTGAGCCTTGATAACCGGTTCAGGAAGATATCCTCCAGGTACACGGATATCTTGAATGGACATAACAAATTTGACGGTCTGCCCCTGAACATCAAACCCATGATCCGCCAGGGAGATGATGTCCAGAAGGTGTTTACCATTTTAAATGGTGAGGCACACATTGTAAGAAAATCAAAAAATGGTATGATTTATCTGATGACCCTGGGAAAAGGAGATTTTATCGGACGTGTACCTTTTTTAAATATCGACCATGAACCGTCATTTGCGTCTGTGTTTGCCTCAGAGGATTTGAAGCTGGGGATTTTGGATACTGAAAAGTTGATTGAGGAATACACGAAACTATCCGTGACCATTAAAAACATCATTGAATATACAACGGTTTGTTTGTCTGCAACAACAAGCAGAGCATGCGCTTAAACTGAAAAATATCAAAAAAGTGGGGAAGCATGGACAATAGAAAGCATCGAAGATTTGATTCCGGGAATCTCCTTTCGTATGTGTGTTTAGATGACAAAGATAAAGTTGTTCAGCAGGGCATGGGGAAAACAATTGATGTGAGCGAAGGGGGGATCCTTCTTGAAACGCATGTTTCTATTAATCCTGATTTCACAATTCTTCTCAGTATCGGATTTGAAAATGATATGGCCGACATTAGAGGAAGTGTCATATACTCAAGGAAAAGAGGGGACGGGATGATCGAGTCCGGGATCAAGTTCAAGACGGTTACAAGCGAATGCCAAGGCATTTTATCCTCTTTTATTAAAAAATTTCATATGTGATCAGGTGGTCTTTTCGAGATAATGAAAATAGGTGTAATTTCTGATACGCATGTCTCAACTCCTGTGGAGGCACTATGCAGTTTGGCAGACGATATTTTTGCAGATGTTTCCATGATTCTCCATGCTGGCGACCTCACTCGTCTCTCTGTTCTTGAGGCATTCCCTGGAAAAGAGGTGATAGCCGTTTCAGGTAATATGGATCGGTATGACGTGACAAGCATGCTTCCGAAAAAGAAGGTCATTGAGGTTTTTGGATATCGCATCGGACTGATTCACGGATGGGGCTCCCCAAAAGGCCTTGAAGAAAAAATAATCGCATGTTTTGACGATGTTCAGGTTATTGTTTATGGTCATACTCATCGGGTCGCCAACCATATTAATCAAGGTATTTTAATGTTCAATCCCGGAGCTTTTTCAGGAACACATCCCTTTGGAAGCAGTCGATCTGTGGGGGTTCTTAACATTAATGAAACACATGGCATCAGCGGTACTATTATAAATATTTAACATTTTTACATATATTAACGTATAAGGATAGATGATGAGCAACATTGTTTTTGAAACAGACTTTAAAGAAATTACCCTGTTGAAACGTGGAAAGGTTAGAGATATTTACGATCTTGATGATTATTTTTTGATCGTTGCAACAGACAGGCTTTCAGCTTTTGATGTGGTCCTGCCCGATCCCATTCCTGAAAAAGGAAAAGTATTGACTCAGATTTCTCTTTTTTGGTTCAAGCACCTTGAGTCTATTGTTCAAAACCATCTGGTCTCAGGCAATGTGGACGAATATCCGGAGGTCTGCAAACCCTATTCAGATAGCCTCAGGGATCGAAGCATGCTTGTTAAAAAAGCCGAACCGTTGCCCATTGAATGCGTTGTCAGGGGATACATATCCGGGTCAGGATGGAACTCCTACAAAGAGTCAGGAACCATTTGTGGAATCACCTTGCCCAAAGGGTTGAAAGAATCGGACCGTTTACCCCAAGCTATTTTTACTCCTTCAACCAAAGAGGAGGTGGGGCTTCATGATATTAATATTGATTTTGACCAAACGGTTCGTGTCATCGGTAAAGAAAATGCTGATAAAATTCGAGATCTCAGCCTGAGCATCTATAATAAAGGCGTCGAAATTGCTGATAAACTTGGGATTATCATCGCAGATACAAAGTTTGAATTCGGCTTTTACCAAGATGAAATTATTCTCATTGACGAGGTTATGACGCCGGATTCATCGCGGTTTTGGCCCAAGAGCACCTATTGCCCAGGCGGTCCCCAGGAAAGCTATGACAAGCAGTATGTCAGGGATTATCTTTTGACCCTTGATTGGAACAAAACTCCACCGGGACCCCGACTTCCGGAAGACGTGATCAAAAAAACAAGTATGAAGTATTTTGATGCCCTAAACCTTTTTAGTCCAAATAAAAAGAACTAATTCATTGAAAAAATTGTTTGAGTTTGAAAACATACAGTGCAAAGATATTGATCTTAAGGATGAACGCTTCAAAATTTCAAACGAAACAAATAATAAGGTTTTAGAACACTCCATCAGTCAATTTGGCATTATGACCCCACCCCTTCTTTTGAAAAAAAAAGGGGGCTTTTGTGTGATATCCGGTTTTCGTCGAATAAAGGCATCACTTCAACATGGTGCCCTGCAAATTGAGGCGTGTGTCACTGATATGGCGGATGAAATGATGTGCGCTCAGATTGCTGTGATGGATAATTCTTTTCAGAGGTCGCTCTCAGTTTCGGAACAGATTAGAAGTGTAACGCTTCTTTCAACCTATTTTTCTGATCCTGAAAACAATAATGAATTTTTTAAAGCCGTCAGTGAGTCTTTGTTGATTCCCAATAATAAATTGTACATAAAGAAATTGTGGCAGGCATCACACCTCTCTGAAAGCCTGATGGACCTTGTTGCACATGAACGAATATCGTTGGAAGTTGCTGTTGATTTGTCTTTGTTTGATTTAGAGACACAAAAAATGTTTCATCCTTTTTTTTTGGAATTCAAAATATCGTTAAGCAAGCAAAAGGAGTTTGTTCTATTTATTCGAGAAATTGCTGCACGGGAGAAGCTGATGGCCAGAGCTGTTCTGGAAGATGTATCCCGTATGGTTTCAACTCATAGGGACCTTCAAGATAAAAATGCTATTTTCGGCATGATTAGAAATTGTCTATATCAGCGTAGATATCCTGAAATTACAGTTGCTTATAATAAGCATAATGATTTGGTTTCTCGATTGAAGTTTCCGGATACCATCAAATTCATGGTTCCTGAATCCTTTGAAGGATCGACGTATCAGATTCAATTTAACTTCAAAACCATGACGGAGTTGAAACAGTTGAACAAGAAAATTGAACATATCAGTAACCAACCCGAAATGGAAATGATTCTCAAAAGAGAATAAAATATGAAATAATTTTAAAATGCAATGTTTTTTGGAATTGATAAAATCAATGAAATACGTTATAGGGGTATAGTATTAAAATTATTGCTAATAAATTGATATAGATAAGTCTTAACGATGGGTAATTTTCAGTATAATTTTTTTCAATTTTTAGTTGTAATCAGTTAAATTTTACCATTGGATAATGATTTAAATATTGGTATAATTATTTAATTTAACTGTATTAATGGCATATTTTGTAATATGCTTCAAACTTAAATGTTATTTATGAGGATCATCTTAAAATGGATTTTACTTTTGATTTCAATAAAAGCCAGCTTGAATCAATCGAGGCAATTCTCGAAGAAGAGCTCATCGAGTTAGGTGTTGAGTGCGTTGTATTGATAGACCTTGCAGGAAATGTCATTGTCAATCTTGACAATGGGAGGTGTGAACATGACGTTTACTCGCTGGCAGCCCTCGCCGCAGCCAATTTTGGAGCTGTAAGCGCAATGGCGAACATTATTGGTGAAGAAGAATTCTCGCTACTTTTCCATAAAGGTGAAAACGACAGTATCCATTTCAGCAAGATTGGAACGGACCTTCTTTTGTTGACAATTTTCGGGAAAGACGTATCCCTCGGCTTTTTGCGTTTGAAAGTTACCGAGGCCAACAATAAAATCAAGGAACTCGTGTGATTTATTGATTTTATTCTGATATTTAGCGTCGTATCATAACAACGTCGTATATATTTAAGAGGTGTTCATTTTGGCTTTAATTAATCCCAAAAAAAAAGAAGTTCAGGTTAAAATTGTTTATTATGGTCCTGGTAGGGGTGGAAAAACCACGAATCTTGAATATATAAATAAAAAGTTTAAAAGTAGAATCAAGAGTGAGATGGTTACAGTAAAAACCTACAATGACCGCACGCTCTTTTTTGATTTCTTACCCTTTGATATCGGAATGATAAAAGGATATACAATTAAAATCCAGTTTTATACCGTGCCAGGGCAGGTTAAATACAACGCGACCCGGAAGTTGGTACTACGTGGTGTTGACGGTATCGTTTTTGTCGCCGATTCAATGACATTGAGACAGGAAATGAATATTCGTTCCCTTGAAAATCTCAGAGAAAATCTTGCTTCGTTCAACAAAGATCTGAATAGTATCCCCCTTGTCATCCAGTATAATAAACGTGATCTTGGTAAACAGGGTATTCCGATCCTGCCCATTGAATCGCTTGAAAAAGATCTGAATAGTACGCTAAAGGCATCATATTTTCCTGCAAGTGCCGTTACTGGAGAAAATGTTGCTGCGACCATGAAAAAAATAATTTCTCTGACCGTTATTTCTTTAAAAGAGAAACTAGACCTGGGAGGGAAATAACCATTGAGCAATGATGACGGTAATTCCATTTTTGATGAACTGGACAGTCGGTTGGATGACTTTTTTGCGGATGATGAACTATCTTTTGATGAATCGTCTGACATTCATTCTGATGAGATGATCATTGATTCATCGGATGAACCCAAGGTTAAAAAATCATTCCCGGATACTCAATCGGCTAAATTTCATAAGAATCCGCAAGGTCCCTTAGATACGTTGAAAGTCATTGTCCTTGAAATGGACTGGGAACTTACGGATGAAAATCTAAACAAATATCTTGAAGAAATAGGACGTCTAAAAAATCAGTATAAAGATGACCGAGCAATATATCTTTTCTTCAAACTGCATAGTTCCATTGGAACTTATATGCTGCATAAAAAAGTACGTGCACACCCTGATGCCTTAAAATTTCTTTATCAGGTCTTCAACAGCCTTGAAAAAGTGACTACGAAGAATTTGTCTACGTTCGAAAAGAATAAAATGATTTTGAAAGAAGTCACTAATTTCAAAAATCTTAAAGCACGTATGTTCCCGAACTCCTATTCTTCTGTTGAGGTTCAATCATTTGTTCCCGAACAGCCGACAGCCGCAGTCAAACCGGACTTTTCAAGTCTACCTGATGATATTCAAAAAGAAATCAATGATTATATAGAACGTGAGATTGCTCAGAAAATCGAAGCCTTAAAAAAGAATTTTAAATAAACGTATATTGGAGTTTTATTCATGGATTTTTCTGCAAATATTGCATCCGTGGTCATCAAACGAGTGGTAAACTCTAATATTGGTGAAGTTTCTCTGGATAGCCAGATGCTTAATGTTTTGATGCATATTGATGGTGTCCGGAACATAGGTGAAGTCGCAAGAGTCATGAAAGTGGACATGCATTCCTTGAAAGAAACCTTGCAGAGACTTGACCGCTTGAATCTTATTGAAGCCGATGTGGCCACGGTACCAACACTTGATCATAATTTTTTTGATTTTCTTGCCAATCACCTTTCCATTGCCATGGGGCCTATGGCTGAAATATTGATTGAAGATGAAATTCGTGAAATCGGGATTTCCAAAGACAAGATACCCACGCATCGTGCAGCTGAACTTGTGGATATCTTGGCAAGAGAAATCCCCAGAGATGAAAAGAAGATTCAGTTCCAACAGATCATGCTGAAGAAGCTGAAAAATATGTAAATGTGTAACGAGTTATTTTCTTATTATTTTAAGGAGCATTAATTATGGTAGTTATTTGTGAAGAGTGTGGAAAAGTCTACAAACTTGATGCGGAAAAACTTAAAAGCAGCATGAAAGGCAAAACTTCCAAAATTAAATGCAGAGTATGCGATCATGTTATTACCATTTCATTGGATGATGAAAATAATTTGGATACGTCTTCAGGGAATATCCAGCATGTCCCATTTCAATCACAACATGATACCAATGATCAAATGGCAGATGAATCAGAAACCGATGTGAGTGAAGAATCACCGGATAATCAAGAGGAAGACTCAGATCAGAACGAAACCATTGCCAACAAGATAGACACTGATTTAGTTGAAACCAAAACATCAAAAAAAAAATCCGTTTCAAAAAAAACCTCAGGTATTGGTTTGCGGACAAAAATGTTTTTTCTGTTTCTTGTTATCCCTCTTTTTCTTATGGCTGGCTCGGGTGTTTTTTCACAACTTCAGATGCTTAAACTTGCAAGTGATATTACATTCAAAAGTACTGAAGTCGTTAAAAAACTTGCAGAACAGAGTATTATTGATAAAGCCAAATCCGTTGCATCCCAATGTTCTATTTTTCTAAAAAACAATCCTGATTTAAATAAGGATGATTTTTATTATGATCTTGAACTGAACCGCATTTCAATTCAGGAGGTTGGCACGAAACGGGGCTATACTGCATTAATCGAACTTCCTGATCCTGACAAAAACGAAGATCATTTCATCATTTGGTGCCATCCTGATCAGGCTCTGATCGGTCAACCACTTCTGCCGGCCTTCAAAAAAGCACTGGGTTCAAGTTACAACAATTTTAAAGATGTTATTAACACCCTCAGAAAAGGAGGTGGCAACTCCGGTTATTACACATGGACTGATGACAAAGGTATAACCACTGAAAAATTTGTCGCTGCGGAATGCATTGAACAAAGCAAATACATGATCATCAGCACGACGTTTATCGATGATTTTACAGAACCCATTAAGATGCTTGAAAAAGAAGCGCATAAACTGACTGAAAATACACGAAATATAAATATTGTCATTCTTGTTGCACTTCTTCTCATCATTGGTCTGTCGATTACAATTTATGGGTACAGGCTTTCCAGAAGTATTGGAAAGCTCACCGAGGCAGCGGATCGAATCAGTGTTGGTGAACTTGACGTTGTCATTGAGATCAAATCCAACGACGAAATCGGTGCCCTTGCTGAAGCAATCAGCCGAATGCAGGACAGTCTTCGATTTTCCATCGAACGACTACGTCGCCGAAGATAATACCGTATTTATGTATGGAGGCTGAAAAGTAGAATGATAGTTATACCCAAAGAAACCCCGTTAATTACAAATTTGAACAGTTATTATTTGAATATAGATAAATTATTTGAGCATTATCAAGGCGTTGTTGATTCCGGTTGTATCTATTTCAAATCGCCCTCATCAGAAGGCGTTGTTTTTTTTGATGAGGAAAATTTGATTAATGGAACATTCAGAAACAAAACCAGTTTGATCAAAGGTAAAGAAGCGATTGATCTTTTGATGGGAGAATCAGGTTCAAATAATTTTTCAGTTTCAATTTATGAAATTATTCCTGAACGAATCACATACTGGGCAAATCTTGCTGATGCAGAAGATCTTCATAAAGATTTATCCACTGAATTTACTGATCTTGATAGTTTGATTAAAAAAATGGTTTCTGAGAAGCTAACCGGATATATTGACGTTACCTTTAATAAGGCTGAAAAAGCGGTTTTGTTTTTATTAAATGGCGAGATTATCGGAACCACCACATCAGAAGACAAATGGCAGCTTAACAGAACCGAAGCCCTTCAGCAGCTGTTGATCGATAAATCACGGACAAAAGGTGCCATTTTAAACGTGAAGAAGATCCCATTAAAGCTGATCATTGAGAATTATACCCACACAGGTCCTGAACACGTAAACCCATCTGACGTAATAAACATCGAAACAATTCTTCCGGCCCAACCTGTCGAAGTAGAAAAACCCTTGAATATTATGGGTATGCTTCAACATTTGATGCTTATTTATGAAAAATTCATTGTGGGTAACCGGAAAATTCGTGAAGATTTTGACACAATTCTTAAACGTAAATTTATGGAAAAGGTCGATAGGTTTGATTTTCTTGATCCCTTTGCGGCAGAATTCATGTATTCAAATGGTAAAATTACATACACCGGGAATACGGACAAGGCTAAACTTGCTTCGGGCCTTGTTGAATGTCTGAACGAAATTGCCGGTGAAAATGGAATGCAGAAATGGTTAAAAAAACACCTCGGTCCATGGGAAGAAAAATATTTGAGGGAGATTGAATTCATTAAAAATAAAGCTTAAATGTATTATTTAAGCATTACATGTTTTCACATACATCAAAATTTGATACATACATTTATTCTATTACGCATTCATTTTGCTATGCATGTGGTTACATAGATAACTAGTGACTGTCCGAAAATTAAGATTAAATTTTTTTATGGATGGGCACGGACTTACACCGGGTGATAATTATGATACATAATATTCTAGTCGTTGACGACAATCAGCCATTTCTTAACCTTATTACGAAAATATTTGATAAATATAAAGATAAATATTCAATACATACATCTATTAACGGTGTCAATGCCATTGAGCTACTGAAAAGTCACAATTACTCCATCGTGATCACTGATCTTCAGATGCCCAATATGGATGGCTATGCACTGTTAGAAAAAATTAAAAAGCATTTCCCCGATATCCCTGTCATTGTTATTACAGCATTTGATAAACCAAAGACAGAAAGTGTTGTAAAAAAAACAGGTGCCTTTGCATATTTTACAAAGCCTCTGGTTGTGGAAGATCTTATCAATTGTATTGATGATCTTGTTAAACGTGAAACAGAAGGGGGACGGCTGAATAACGCCTCCCTTGAGATGTTCATTCAACTTATCGAAATGGAAGCTAAAACATGCACAATACGAGTTTTAGATGAAAAAACAAGAAAACGAGGGACATTGTTCTTTTTTGAAGGGGACCTGTTTAACGCACGATACAATAATACCTTGGGAACCAAAGCGGCCTATAAAATTTTCTCCTGGGATAAAGTGACCTTATCCATTGAAAACGCCTGTGTCGTCAATCATCGTGAAATACGTGACGAGCTTCAAGCTATTTTACTTGATTCCATGCGTATGAAGGATGAGAATGGTGCGACTGAAGAAGAATTTAATGAAGAGCCAAAAAGCAACGTTCCTATCAATGGTAAAATATCACAACCCCCGAAACAGGCTGCTGAAAAAAGTGATTCCCTGATGCGCTGGGATGATAGTGCCGTTTCGCCGGAAGATATTGCAAAATCGAAGTTGAAACATGTGATCAATATTGACAAGGATCTAAAATCCTTGAAAGTAGGCAATGTCTGGTCCACCTTTACAGCTCAGGCAACGGCACTTGGTTTCTATTTTGATGCCGGAAATTTCAAAGGAGCCTATTTTGATAAGGATAACTATGAAAATATCATTGTCATTCCAATGGAAGGCGAAAAAAACATTGAAATTGTTGTCGGTTCCAAATGTTCACCTGACAAAGTGATAAAGTCACTGACCGAAGAATGATTTTGATATTATGGGAATACAAGGGTCACGTTAATGGATAATTTGTTTGAAGAAATGTTTACAATTGAAGGAATCATGGGGGCTCTCGTTATCTCCGATGACGGTTCTTCAGAGTTCACAAAATTCAGTTCGCCCCTTTCTGAAAGAATCGGCGATAAAGATTTTGGTGTTTTTATCAAGAATTCCATTAATATTGAGGCCCTTAAGGGGGCCTTTGATTCATCTATGGAAACGTTGCTCATTTATGAAAAAATCAGATTGTATATTCGAAAAATTAAATCCGGTTATCTGCTCATTGCCATGGGTATGTTTGTACCTGTTGCCATGGTACGCATGAATTGCCAAATTATTATTCCCGAACTTGATAACTTTAAGAAGAAAAAGGGCTTGGGACGTTTTTTTAAAAATAAGTGAGAGTTGACCTTTGGATACTGAAATCAGAACGAAACTTGATACAGCCGAAGCATATAATGAGCATGGTCTTTACCGTGAATCCTTAGAAATATATGCTTCCATTCTAAGCGGAAGCGCTGAACTCGATAAACTTACAACTAAATCTGTTATAGCCCAGATCAAACATCTTGAAAAAACAATTCAGGATCTGGATGAAGATGACTCACCCCAGGAACTTACGTCAGAAGAGGTGTCCAACATAAAAAAAACCTGGTCTAATGATGAGGGAGCTCCTGAAATCATTGACAGTGCTAAGGCATTTTCTGAACTGGGTCTTCACAAAGAAGCGTTTACAGAATACGTCAAATTGTTGAAAATGAAGTATCCTGCCGCTCGGTTATTTCCAGGTATATCTGACTGTTTTTTTGAAATACATTCTCCATCGAAAACAACACAGCATCTCACTAAAATTCTCACCAAACTCAATCTTGATAAATCCATTGATACAGAAATACGATTCAGATTTGGTATTGAACTTGAGAAAAAAGGGAATAAAGATCTTGCTTTGGAAATTTACAAAGCCGTTAAGATAGACGACCCTGATTATGAAGGCATCGGTGCCAAGATAGAGTCCATTGAAGGCATTAAATCCTATGATTCCAAATACGGATATCTGCTTGATGAAAAAATTGTAACAACAGCTCAACTTCAGACAGCCCTTGCATTATCAAAAAAAACCAATAAAAGTGTTGAATTTGTTTTGATGCAGGATCTCAGAGTCGATAAACACCAAATCGGAAAATCTCTTTCAGGCTATTACAATTGTCCCTTTGTCAAATTTGATAAAGACATGCCCATACCCGTGGAACTTTTAGGTAAACTAAAAAAAGCTTTTTTGATACAAAACCATTGGGTTCCATTGAACTGGGATATGACTGAAGGTTTAGTTGAGATTCTGATTGATGACCCAAAAAATCTTGAAAAGACAGACAACATCTATGCCTTGATCAATGCTAAAAATATTAAATTCGCAGTTGGAATCCAGGAAGACATTAAAAAAGTCATTGAACTTTTTTATGACGGTAAAAAGAAGGATGAGAAAGATCAGGGCAGGGGAGAAACCGAAAACTTTGACATGATGATGGATGTTGAATTTGAGGAAGATGAGGAAGAAGAACTTGAATCCGATTCCGGCCTCAATGAAACCTCAAGTCAGATTGTTCGTGTCGTGGATCAGGTTATTATCACCGCATACAGAAAAGGTGCCTCGGATATCCATGTGGAACCTTCTCCTCAAACAAAGAAAACCCATATCAGGTACCGTATCGATGGTGTGTGTCAGGATGTTTTAAAGGTACCCATTTCAAATTCTATGGGTATTCTTTCACGTATTAAAATCATGAGTAATCTCGATATTGCCGAAAAACGACTTCCCCAGGATGGAAAGATCAAATTTAAACGTAAAGGGGTCAAGGCGTTTGAACTCCGTGTTGCGACACTTCCCACAGCAGGCGGATATGAAGATGCGGTTATGAGAATACTGGCCGATTCAGGAGCCATGAAAATCAATGAAATGGGCCTGACCGAAAGAAATCTTTCAGTTTTAAAGCGAATCATCGCCCAACCCTATGGTTTGATCCTTGTGGTTGGGCCAACAGGTTCAGGTAAGACCACAACTCTCCATTCGTCCTTGGGACATATCAATACTCCGGGAGTCAAAATATGGACGGCTGAAGATCCTGTTGAAATTACACAGCAAGGCTTGCGTCAGGTAGAATGTAAACCTAAAATTGGACTTGATTTCGCCCGAATTATGCGGGCTTTTTTGAGAGCTGATCCTGATGTTATCATGATCGGTGAGATGCGTGACCATGAAACAGCCTCTACAGGTATCGAAGCATCTTTAACAGGCCATCTTGTGTTATCCACACTTCATACCAACAGTGCACCGGAAACAATAACTCGTCTTCTTGACATGGGGCTGAATCCCTTAAACTTTTCAGACGCGTTCCTTGGAGTTCTTGCCCAACGTTTAGTTCGGCGTTTATGTAAAAAATGTCGGGAAAAGTATAATCCATCTTTGGAAGAATTTAATGATATTGTTTCATTGTATGGTAAGACTTATTTTGATAAAACGGGAATTATCTATTCCAAAGACCTATTTCTTTACAGACCCAAGGGGTGTGCGGACTGCTCTGAGACAGGGTACCGTGGGAGATTGGCGATTCATGAACTGATGGATGGTACAAAAGAAATCAAACAGATGATAAAAAAACAGTCGACAACATTCGAGTTTTTTGAAACAGCCTCTGAGCAGGGAATGACCACCCTTGTTCAGGATGGGCTCTTAAAATCTTTTGAGGGTTTGACTGATGTAACGGAAGTAAGGCGAGTCTGTGTAAGTTAATCGTATTGTTTCTTATTTTATAGGCCGTGTTCTTTATCGTTGGTTTAGAAATGTTGAGATGGATAAACCCTATGGATGAAATAAGAATATTTGCAAATAATAATCAGGTAACCTTCATCTGCCCTGAATGCAATGTTTCTAGAACAGCAGATGTTACGAAATTTTTAAAATATGATCTTCAGGTCAAAATCAACTGTAAATGTAAATGTGGTCATCAATTTAAAGCCATTATTGAACGAAGAAAATTCTTCAGAAAAGACATTGAGCTCCCCGGGTTTTTTTATTTGATTAGCGATTTAAAAAAAACATTTATGGTTGTGACCGATATTTCCAGATCCGGCTGCAAACTCAAGATTAATCCGGCAAATAACATATTTAATGTGGATGAACGGGTTTTTATTGAATTCAACCTTGATGATTCGTTAAAGTCATTGATACGTAAAGAAGCGACTATCCGGACCAGCAAAGGCAAGTACCTCGGATTAGAATTTGATGTCATTGAACAATATGATCAACTTGGGCGTTATTTAATGTTCAAATAATATGCCCCATAGAGTAAAAAACCATGCGCGAACGGATATTTATCAATTCGGAAAACATTGCGACCTTTATCTGTCCTACTTGCAATAAAACAAGAAATGCAGATGTATCAAAGATTATTGGTGCAAAAACAGCGATCAATATCAAATGTAAATGCAAGTGTGGCCAACACTTTGAGACAACCCTTGAACGCAGACGATTTTATAGAAAAGGAATCCAGTTTAAGGGGACCTGTTATCTGGGGAAAGATAATCTTAAACTTTCTGTTATCATCACTGATATCTCACGATCAGGAATGAAAATTCAACTGAATGCCCCCCATGACTTTAATCCCGGTGATGAGCTACTCATTGAATTCCAAATTGATGATTCGGAAAAATCGTTGATTAGCAAAAAAATAATCATCCGAACCATTTCCGGAAAGAAATTAGGTGCGGAATTCAAATCACCGGAACATTATGATAAATTGGGTTCATACCTGATGTTCCATTAACGTGTTTGCCCCTTTGTATTCCTGAGAATCCGGCTTTTCATGGGTGTATGTTGTAACGAAAAATCCTGTTAATCACGAATAGATAGGGGGCTCTGGAGATTTTTTGATATCAAATCTATATATCGATGCGGATGTCATCGCGTCGCCAAAAGTTCAAGCTTTTCAGAATAAACTTTCCGTACCCTTTACAATATTTAATGATATTTCAGAAGTTTACAGTATTATTGAAGCATCTTCCGATCCGGTTTCCCAAGGGAAAAAAAATCTGATACTCACCAGAAATAAAGGTGCATTTATTAAAAAATGTCCCGGAACAAGTGAGTACACATGCTGTGACTATCAGATTCTTCATATAGGTTCATTTTGCCACATGGATTGTTCCTACTGTATTTTACAGGCCTATTTTCATCCACCGGTGCTTCAGTATTTTGTAAACGATGAAGACCTTTTTAAAGAGCTTGATCAGACATTTTCGAAAAATCAAATCAGCCGGATAGGGACCGGAGAATTTACAGACAGTTTGATATGGGAAATTTGGACAGAACAGGCAAAGCCTCTGATTGAATGTTTTGCCACCCAGAAAAAAGCCATACTGGAACTTAAAACAAAAACCACGGCTGTTCATTCTCTGGAAAATCTTGATCATAACAAAAAAACAATTGTATCATGGTCCCTTAATACTGAATGTATCATCAAAAGTGATGAACGTGGCACATCGTCCCTGGATGCACGACTTAAAGCTGCTGCCCTGTGTGAATCCTGGGGGTATAAGTTGGCCTTTCATTTTGATCCCATCGTGATCTATGAAAACTGCATCCCTGAATATATGGCTGTGATTGAAAAATTATTCAACCATATCAAATCCGATTCCATTGTTTATATCAGCCTGGGTTCTTTTCGCTATATTCCCTCACTCAAGAAAATCATACAAAACAGATTTCCTGACTCGGGGATTATTTATGGTGAATTTATCATAGGACTTGATAATAAGATGAGGTATTTCAAACCCCTTCGTATCAAAACATACAAAGCCATCATTGAAAAAATCAGAATGATGGCTCCGGATGTCTTTGTTTATTTTTGTATGGAGGATGATGAAGTGTGGATAAAATCCATGGGTTTTAGTCCTGAACAGTTCGGAGGTCTTGGAAAAATGCTTGATGAACGTGTCCGAAACTATTGCAACCTCAAGCTATAACCCCTGATGATAAACTAAAACGGGATGCTGAAACTAATCATATACTCCATACCCATTTCCTGATCAAGACCGTTGTTGTTGTTGTGCTCTGTCACGCTTGATTGGATGCCTATCCATGTCACCTGCCATAGTTTTGAATAACGGGGTGGTAGCATATAGGCGACCAATGCATGGGCTATGGCACACCCTGCAAAATAGGTATGTACCTTTCCTTGATCGGGATGAGCGCCTAAAAAAGGATTGGCTTCACTATATTTTTCCGGATTTTTTGAAATATCAAGTGTCTGTTGCCAATCTTTGGATAACGTGAAAAGGAAGCAGAGTTCACGGGCTGTTGTTTCCTGGTTCCATGAGCCAAATGCAAAGGACTTTACTGGGAACAGAACAAGTGCCAGAAAAAAAAGTCCAATGATGTAACGATAAAAATGATTGATCTGTGTTGATTTCTGCTTTAGGCCCTTCATGACGTCCTCCTTGAAAAAGACATTTACTTTATTTAATGATATCTTCTTCAAAATGCATGCCATGAAAAATATTTATTGATATCTATTGTATAATCAAGCTTATATCTTAAACAAGTTAAGGCTATGTATTAATATTAAAATTATTATATACAGGGGATTTATTCAGTATATTGAACAATAGTTCGAAAAAAGGAATGAGCAAGGCTCGCCATCGTTTGTTTTAAAGTGGTGGCGAACCAAAACACGCGTAAACCAACAGCTGGTGGCGACGCTTAAAAAAAAGCGCGCCTCAGCCTGGAGATATAAATCTGCCGGTGAAAACCGGCAGATCCTGTGGGAAATTATGACTGGACATAGTGATTTACAGCATTGACAATGGTCTGCCATGTCCAGCGTCTTTTTTCATCGTTGGTTTCCAACAAGGTGATACGAAAGCCCTTTCGTGAACAGCAAAAGCCGGTCAGAGGGACAACACAAATCCCCGTGGCTCCCAACAGATAATAGACAAAACGCTTGTCTACTTCAACATCAGCGACTTTTTCTTCAATGTATTCTCTTATGCGTCGGTCTCCGATTTCAAGGGTTTGTGTATTGTTCAGAACCCCTTCTGCAAAAAGAACCGCCATGTAAAATGCGCCTTTGGGTTTGATGATTTTTAGGGCCTTGGTTTGGGTGAGAATCTCATAAGCTTCATCCACCCGGGATTCAAACATTTTTTTTCGCATGGAAAGATGGTCCAGATATTTATCATTGCCCATGACCAGAGGAATAGAATACTGGGGAAGACTGGTCGAACAAACTTCAAGCATCTTCGCGTTCACGATGCTTTTGATGTATTGTTTAAACATGGGATAACTATCCTGGTTGAATACCTCAATCCATCCGCATCGGGCACCTGGCCAGGGGAATTCTTTTGAAATTCCTCTTAGGGCAATTCCGGGAACGTCTCCGATAACCTCACTTAAGTGAACCGTTCCCGCATCATCATAAACAATATGGGCGTAAATCTCATCGCAAATCACAAACAACTTGTATCGGCGTGCAATGTCCACAATTTTTTCCAGGATTTCTCTGGGATATACAGCACCTGTGGGGTTGTCCGGATTAATGATCAGTATTCCTGAAATGGCATCGTTGTATTTGACCTTGTTTTCAATATCTGTAAGGTCAGGCATCCAGTTATTTTCAGGGTCCAATTCGTAGGTCAGATGACTGTATCCGGAATGGGCTGCTTCTGCAGACGAGTGGGTCGAATAAGCAGGGGAGGGACCTATGACTCGTGCTTCACGTTTTAAAAAACCGAAAATTTTTGCAACAGCATCTCCCAGGCCATTAAAAAAAACAATGTCATTCTTTGTAATCTGGCATCCACCTCTTAGATTGACATGATTCGCAAGAAATTTCTGCGTTTCTTCAACACCTCGAGTTGACACATATCCGTATGTTTTATCATCCGAGACAAGCTTGGTGATAATGTCTTTAATCCACAGGGGAACCATTTCGCCTTTGGCAATTGGATCTCCTATGTTCTCCCAAGTAATCTGAACACCTAATTGTTTGAGGTCTTCAGCAACGGCGACGATTTCCCTGATTTCATAGGAAAGTTGTCCCGAGCCTGCATGAACGATATCTCTTCTCATAAAATCACCATTATGCCATAAACGAAACAATAGAATTGATTAGAAAAAATAAAATAGGTCAATTTATCAGCACACACATGAATTGTAAAGGTGTGTTTGCCAAATGGTTAAAGAAATCAGACGATGATGGCCGACAAACGAATAAGGCAGAAACCCTTTTATGAATCGGGTTTCTGCCTTATGATGTTTTGTCTGATCATTCAAATAATGAAAAATTATCTGCTGACAAAAAAGAAAACTAATCCTGTTCGGATTTTATCTTTTCGATAATTTTTGCTGCAATATCTCCAGGAACTTCATCATAGTGGGATAGCTCCATGGTAAATGTACCACGAGCCCCTGTCATAGAGTTCAGGTCAGGGGCATAGGTCAAAATTTCTGACATGGGAACATTGGCATTGATCACCTGATATTTTCCCTCGCTGTCCATGCCGAGAACACGACCGCGCCTGGAGTTCAGGTCACCCATAATATCACCGGTGTAATCATCCGGAGCTATAACGGAAACCTTCATGACAGGCTCAAGCAGAACGGGACTCGCCTGTTCAGATGCCTTTTTAAATGCAAGGGCACCGGCGATCTTAAAGGCCATTTCAGAGGAATCCACTGCATGGTAGGACCCATCATCCACGGTGACTCTAAAGTCCACACAGGGGAAGCCTGCAAGGCATCCTTTGACCGATGACTCCACAACACCCTTTTCAACAGCTGGAATATAGGTTTTGGGGATGGATCCCCCAACAATGGCGTCCACAAATTCAAAACCACCGCCACGGGGCAGGGGTTCCATCTGGATCCAGCAATCACCGAACTGACCGTGTCCACCGGATTGTTTCTTATGGCGTCCCTGGACTCGGACCTTCTTTTTAATGGTTTCACGGTAAGGTACCTTGGGTGTTTTTAATGTCATCTCAACATTGAATTTACGTTTAATCTTTTCAATGGTTGCTTCTATATGGATCATTCCAACACCGGAAAGAAGGATTTCTTTTGTTTCGGCATTACGTAAGAGGGCAATTGCACTGTCTTCTTCCTGGAGACGTGTGAGTGATGAATAGATCTTGTCTTCATCTCCCTGCTTGGTTGCTTCCACAGCAAATGAAATTACAGGAGCAATGGGTTTGGGTTTTTCAAATTCAAGTTTGTTGTTATCGGCACACAAGGAATCCCCTGTGAAGGTTTCTTTGAGTTTGGCAAAAGCAACAATGGCTCCCGGCCCTGCCTTATCAATGGTTTTTTGTTCTTTGCCCTGGAGAATTAAAAGCTGGGTAAAACGTTCTTTGGCTTCCTTGTTGACATTGTAAAGGTTGCCATCCTTGGTCAGTGTCCCCGATACGATTTTGAATACGGATAAACGTCCGGCATAGGGATCTACGATGGTTTTGAATACAAAACCCGAAAGAGGTGCGTTCGCATCGATTGCGACCTCAACCATATTCCCTGAAGAATCCTTGGCGGTAAAGGGTTTGCGTTCAAGGGGGCTGGGCATGCATTTAACAATAAAATCAGCCAGGATATCCACCCCGATGTTCTGGGTGGCAGACCCCATAAGAACAGGCATGAACTGGCGTTGTTTTGTTCCGGTCTGGAGAGCTGCAACCAGTTCGCCCTCTTCAATGGTTTCACCTTCAAGATATCGTTCAAGAAGTGTATCATCAGCTTCAGCAATATTTTCGATAAGTTCGGCTCGTTCCGATTCAACATCATCAGCCATATCCGCCGGAATACTTGTTATTGTTGCTTTGCCATCGTGATAAATATAGGCCTTGTTGGTGATGAGATCCACAATACCTTTGAAATCTGATTTTTCTCCGATGGGCAACTGCAGGAGGATGGGCTTGGGTTCCAGATGATCCACTGCGGATTTGAAGGCCTTAGCATAATCAGACCGTTCCTGGTCAAGTTTATTGATAAAGGCGATACATGGAAGACCGCTTTCCTTTGCAAACTGGACGGCATGTTCAGTCCTGACTTCCACACCACTGGCTGATTCAATAATGACAACTGCACTGTCTGCAGCAGGAAGGCATGTCTTTGCTTCTGAAAAAAAGTTCTGATCACCCGGCGTATCAATCAGGCTGATAATATTCTTTTTCCAAGCATACTGATAAAAGCTGCTGTTGATTGAAGTGGTTCTTTTTCGCTCTTCTTCATCAAAGTCCATGACAGTATTGCCATCTTCCACACGTCCCAGCCTGTTTATTTCACCCGAATTAAAAATCAGGGCTTCGGCCAGTGACGTTTTGCCTGCCCCTCCATGGGCAACCAGAGCGACGTTTCTAATTTTTTCAGATTCCAGATTCATTCACAACCTCCTGTCGGTATTTATTATTTATGCGTGTAGTGTCTCTTTCCATAAAATAATATTGATGGCTTGGCCATCGGGCATACTTTTTACGAGTTCGTCAATATTGACTGCATAATAACGCATGGTTAAAAATTAAATGGCATTCGAGCTTAAATGACTTATAACCACAGTTATTATTTGAAGACCATTAGAAGACCATTAATATATACCAACTACCTTAGTATTTCAAAGAGATAATAAATTCCTTATTCCCTTTGGGGCCAAGTATCGGGGAAGGAATCACCGCCTCTTTTTCAAGCCCCAATCCGGAAAAAAAATCAGACAGGTCTTGAATGACGTGATCATGGAGCAGGGGGTCCCTGACAACACCGCCTTTTCCAACGTTTCCTTTTCCAACTTCGAATTGCGGCTTGATCAGAGCAAGGATTCTGGCCTTTTCCTTTAAAAATTTAAGGATAGAGGGCACAACAATTTTCAGGGATATAAACGAGGTGTCAATTGTTGTCAGATCGATCGGTTCAACAATAATATCTTCCGGCATATGCCGGATATTTGTCCGTTCAATGGCAACCACCCGAGGGTCCTGCCTTAATTTCCAGGCCAATTGGCCATAACCCACATCCACGGCATACACTTTAGCCGCACCAAATTGAAGCAGGCAGTCTGTAAATCCACCGGTGGAGGCCCCGACATCAAGACATACATCATTATGTATATCAATTTCAAGAATTTTCAATGCATTTTCAAGTTTAAGCGCACCGCGGCTCACATAGGGCAGGTCAGACGTCCGTAAATCAATGTGAGCATGTTCAAATACTTTGACTCCGGGTTTGTCGATCATCTCATCATTGACAAAAACCTTTCCGGCCATAATCAAAGCCTGTGCCCGTTGTCTGCTTTCACATAATCCTTTTTCAAAGACAAGCAGGTCCAGACGTTTTTTAAGCACTTTATTCATTATGGCTCAAAAGACTCCTGGCAGAACGAACAATATCAGCAACGCCGATGTTGTATTTTTCCCGTAACTCTTTTTGGGTACCATGTTCCACAAAGGTATCGTCAATTCCAAGTCGAATTATATTAATGGGGTTTATATGATTGTCACAGAGACATTCGAGGACAGCACTTCCAAATCCGCCGTTTTTCATATGGTCCTCAATGGTGATGACGGCTTTTACTTTCTTGACATATGAAAGAATGAGCTCCGAATCCAAGGGTTTCACAAATCGAGCATTAATCACGGCTGCGGATATGTTATCTTTGAGCAGTTCGTTGCGGGCTATCATGGCATCGTTCACTGTCCGTCCTATTCCAAGAATGAGCAGGTCCTCACCGTCAGCAAGTACTTCTCCTTTCCCGATGGGCAGGGGCTCAATGATTTGGTCAAGAGCAACGCCTTCTCCTTTGCCTCTGGGGTATCTTAAAGCAATTGGTCCTGGGTGATCAATGGCGGTTTTAAGCATGCGCCTCAATTCATTTTCATCTTTGGGGGACATGACCACCATACCGGGAATATTTTTGAAATATGAAAAATCAAAGAGACCATGATGCGTCGGACCGTCTTCTCCAACAATACCACCACGATCAATGGCAAAAACAACAGGAAGCTTTTCAATGCACACATCATGAATGATCTGGTCATAGGCCCGTTGAAGAAAGGTTGAATAGATGGCGATAACCGGTTTAAGACCTTCACTGGCCATGCCTGCAGCAAATGTGACACCATGTTGTTCGGCAATTCCCACGTCAAAGAAACGGTCCGGATACTCTTTTGAAAATTCGGCAAGCCCTGTTCCTTCGGGCATGGCTGCAGTGACAGCGACAATTTTTTTGTTGACCCGTGCCAGTTCGGTCATCGTCTTTCCAAAAACCTGGGTATAGCTAAGCTGACTTTTACTTTGAGATTTGGCATCACCTGTATCGATCACAAAGGCACCCACACCATGGAAATAGGTGGGGTTGGACTCTGCGGGCAGGTAGCCTTTGCCCTTGGTTGTTGTCACATGGAGAACAATGGGTTTGGTTATCCCTTTGATGTTTTCAAGAATATTAATCAGATGATCAAGATTATGGCCGTCAATGGGGCCCATGTATTCATAATCAAACGCTTCAAAGAGCATACCGGGTGTGACAAAGGTTTTAAATGATTCTTCGGATTTTTTTGCAAATTTATAAATATCATCACCGATCATGGGCAGAGATTTGAAAAACTTTTTGAACTCGTCTCTTAGATCATGGAGGTATTTGGCGGAAAAGGTTCTGCTCAAAAAAGAGGAGAGGGCACCCACATTTTTCGAGATTGACATCTCGTTATCATTTAATATGACCAATTGATTTTTTCGTTTGTTCCCAGCCTGGTTTAACCCTTCGTAAGCAAGGCCGCCGGTCATGCTGCCATCACCGATCACACAAATGGTTTTCCCTTTTTCCCCTTTGATTTCACGGGCACAGGCAATGCCGTACCCAGCGGAGATGGATGTACTGCTATGTCCGGTTGTAAAGGCGTCATAGGGACTTTCACAGATTTTTGGAAAACCTGATAAGCCGCCGAGTTGACGCAAAGTATGGAATTTCTTACGCCGTCCTGTCAGGAGTTTGTGGGCATAAGACTGGTGCCCAACATCCCAGATGATTTTATCATGGGGAACATCGAAAACATAATGAAGGGCAATGGTCAGATCCACAACGCCCATACTGGATGCCAGGTGACCGCCATTTTTTGAAACTGTATCTACGATGGTGTCTCGAATCTCTTTGGCAAGCTCCGGAAGGTCTCCCCGGGCAAGTTTTTTTAGATCAATGGGACTGTCAATGTGCTCAAGGTACTTCAAAATAGGATTACTCCTTCAAGGCCCACAAAGGCCATTAACGATTTCGTTCGATAATATATAAGGCTATGGATCTTAAGGGATCGGCTTTAGCATCAAATGGTTCAAGTTCACGTAATGATTTATCCACCAGCTCCCGTGCAAAAGCCCTTGCAGGTTCAAGGCCCAGAAGGGAAGGGTAGGTTGCTTTGTTTAATTTATCATCAGTTCCTGTTGCCTTTCCCATCAGGGCGGAATTCCCTGTCACATTCAGAATATCATCTGCAACCTGAAAAGCAAGGCCGATGTGGGCAGCATAGTTTTCAAGAGACTGAATCTGGTGGCTGTTTGCTCCTGCCAGCATGGCACCGCAACGTATAGATACGGTGATCATGGCACCTGTTTTTAAACGATGAAGCTGTTCTAACTCGTCCAACGATAGATTTTTACCTTGGGATTCCATATCCAACATCTGGCCCTCAATCATTCCTTGTTGTCCGGCAGCATGGGAGATCAGGGAGATTAATGTCAGATTCAATGCAGGATCACTCGAATCCCAATGACTTGGAGACGATAGGAAATACAATGCAAGGGTCAATAAACCATCACCGGCCAATATGGCGCTTGCTTCATCAAAGGCTTTATGGCATGTGGGCATTCCACGGCGCAGGTTATCATCGTCCATGGCAGGGAGATCATCGTGAATCAGGGAGTAGGTGTGTATCATCTCCAGGGCACATGCCGTGGTCATGCATTGGGATGGTGAACCTCCAACAGCTTCTGCCGCAGCAAAACACAATATGGGCCTCAGTCGTTTGCCACCGGATAAGAGAGAATAGCGCATGGCTGACAAAAGACGGCCCGATCCGGATGACGGGATATTCAGAAGGGCGTCGAGTTTTTTTTCAAACAGATCCCGCCGGGACTCAAGGTATGATTTTAATTCAAACATAGTGGTTTTATCGTTTCATGGTATCAGGGTTCAATCTCCTGGAAAGGAACTTCCGAGATATTGCCGTCAGTTTCTTTGACAAGCATCACGATTTTCTTTTCAGTTTCATCAAGAATCTGGGAACATAACTTGGACAGTTTCATCCCTTCTTCAAACTTCTTGATGGATTCCTCCAGAGGAAGATCCCCTGATTCAAGTTCTGATACGATTTTTTCGAGCAGTTCCAAGGATTGCTCAAAATTTTTCTTTGCCATTGTCCGGTATTCCTTTCACGCTGCAGATCAGCCTGCCTTTGGATAAAATAACTTCGAGTTCCTGGCCCAACGATACACGATCTGAAGCCCTAAGAATTTCTTCATTTGGGATGGTCCGTGTGATGCTGTAACCACGATCCAAAATGGACAAGGGGTTCAGAGCCTGAAGTCGACCATGGTGCTCTCTTAAGTCCATGGTCTTTCGATTCATGATATATCGGGTTGACGATAATAAACTGTCTTTCCAAAGACCCAGGGTCTTTTTATGGGTACTGATTCTATTCTGTGGGCTGACCATCAGTAATTTTTCTTTTTTCCAGGCCATGGAGGATCGTTGGTGGGACATTTTATTTCCAATGACCCGAATAAGCCGTTGGGTCAGATCATCATTTAAAAGCCGCAAATCAATCACTTTTCGTTTGGGGTCCACCATGGCTTTACAGATACGTTCCAGTATGTTTTTTTTGTGGGTCATCTGATTGTTCATGCCGTTTTTAAGCATGAGGGACAGGCCGTTTATCCGCTGAACAAGGTCCTGTTTTAACGGAACCACCTGCTCTGCTGCCGCTGAAGGGGTAGGGGCTCTGAAATCAGCCACAAAATCACATATGGTAAAGTCGGTTTCATGGCCCACGGCTGAAACAACGGGGATTTCTGAAGAAAAAACAGCCCGGGCCAGACGTTCTGTATTAAATGGCGCAAGATCTTCCAGTGAACCTCCACCACGGGCAATAATAATAAGGTCCGAATTTTTTCTTTGATTGACGATTAAAAGGGCAGCTTCAATTTCATTCGCGGCATGTTCACCCTGGACTTTCACGGGAACGATTTCAAGGATGACGTTGGGAAATCGTCTGCCAAGAACATGGATGATATCATGAATCACAGCACCGGAAGGGGACGTGATTACACTGATTCGGTTAGGAAAAAAAGGTAGACTTTTTTTATGGCGTTGGTCAAAAAGACCTTCCTGTGCCAGTCGTGCTTTGAGTTGTTCGAAGGCAAGCTGGAGGGCTCCAGCACCTTTGGGTTCCAAATGCTCAAAAATTAATTGATAGGTTCCACGGGGTTCATACACACTCAATCGGGCCAGGCCCGTGATCTGCAAACCGTTTTCAAGGGCAAATTTTAAGTGATAACCCAGGTTCTTAAAGATAACAGCAGATATCTGGGACTTTGAATCCTTTAATGTAAAATACATATGACCGGATGACGGCCTGCTCAAATTGGATATCTCGCCCTGAATCCAGACAAAGGGATATTTGTCCTCAAGATGGGTCTTGATTTCAGACGTCAGACCTGAAACGCTGTATATCATCGCCCGTGTTTTGTTTTCCTGCCAATGCAAATGACCCCGCCTTTCGTTATCATACATCCTATGAAACTTTATAATCTAGCACAGATGCATGCACCATTCAATATGTAAGAGAAAACATGTTGAAATAATCAATCAGATGGCGTCGTAAAAAATTCTGTGCCCAGAAAGATTGTTTTTTTGTGGGACCAAAGATGTGTTTGTTCTTTTCAAAACACAACATGCCTCGTAAAACCAAACCTTACAACCACAGCACTTCACCCCAAATACAACGTCCGATAATGTATATTATGTAAACTTTAGTTTACATAATATAAGCGTTGAAGCAGTCCATTCCGTTCTCGCAGTTCAAGTTATGTAAATTTTAGTTTGTATAATATAAGCGTTATAGCTGTTAATTGATTCCTCGCAGTTCAAGTAAGGGGCGTTGAGATGATATTTTTAAACCCATTGTCCACAAAGTCCACCGCGTCCACTCAAAACGTAGAATATGGCGGAGTTTAATGAATTTATAGCGTAAGATACCAAAAAATAAAGGACATGGCCCTTTTCCAACCGGCAGACCTTGATGGTGGGACAATACGGAAAGGTATAATTATGGGTGCGTTGGCTCCTTATCTCGATTTTATCAATATGTTTCTGATGCTTTTGCGGCTTTTGGGTTCATGATATAGGTTGTTTGCTTACGTTTTTATTGATTTGCCCTCTCCTTCTATTGAGCAAAAACATTCGTATTTTGTAGGGGCACGGCGCGCCGTGCCCATGTTTACACCGCTACACACTCATCCCATGCCGCAACCGATTTTAGGTAAGGTTTGAGTTTCATTAATGGATGGCCATCAGAGAGGCATCTTTCAAAAACAATATATAAAATTTTTTACGACGCCATCATCCCTGATCGTTATGTTGATCAATGAATTCTCTTAAGGCGGGTATTATATAAATGTCATCAAGGGGAAATTGTGACAATGTGTTTGCAAGGATTTCGTTTTTCTCGCGGGGTCTTTTATGTTTGTCCATGTAAAAATGAAACACGCCTTCAATTTTACATAAACCGCTGTTCACGGGGATTCCGGCGTTTCTGAAATTTTTTTCAGCAAAACGTATGCCCAGATTTTCGGCAAGGTCTTTGAGGTGGCGGTATATTTCGTCTTGTTTCATTTTATATTTCGTCGGTATTTCTTGAATTTATCAATTTATGTGTTATTTTATATGAAACCAATATGGATACTACAATAAAAACGTTCATAAATTTATTTCAATACAACCCAAACAACACAATATTTCGGAGGAATAATGATTAACACAAGTTCGGTCAGTCAATCAAGAACCCAGGCTCACGTCAATGCCTTTGTGCTGAATGTGTTTCACTGGATGACTATTGGTCTCGCTATTACAGGCCTTTTGGCTTATACCGTGGCCACGAATGATACCCTTTCAAGAATTATTCTGGGAAACAAAATACTCTTTTTTGGTATGATTATCGCTGAGTTGGGATTTGTTTTTTATTTAAGTGCCCGTATCAGTAAATTATCGGCTGGGACAGCCACGACACTTTTTCTTTTTTATGCAGCACTGAACGGGGCAACTCTGGCGCCGATTTTTTTGATTTACACCCATGCGTCCATTTTCTCCACCTTCTTTGTCTGTTCTGCAACGTTTGGAGCGTGCAGTGTTTATGGGATGATCACCAAGCGTGATCTTACATCCATGGGAAGTTTTATGGTCATGGGGCTTATCGGGGTCATCATTGCGTCTGTGGTTAACATCTTTTTACGAAGCAGTGCCATGGAAATGATTATTACTTATGTGGGTTTGATTGTATTTATTGGCCTGACAGCGTATGATACCCAGAAAATCAAGCACATGGCACTTTCCCAACCGGCGGACCTTGATGGTGGGACCATTCGGAAAGGTGCAATTATGGGGGCGCTTGCTCTTTATCTTGATTTTATCAATATGTTTCTGATGCTTTTGCGGCTTCTGGGTGACAGGGACTGATAAGTCTCTTTAATTCCGAGATATGTGAAAAACAAAAGGGTGAAAATGGTTATGGACCGTTTTCACCCTTTTTTATTCTTTACCGGATCTTCGGTTTATGAACCGAGTGTCTTTTTTACCATATCGGCAATCCGCCTGACATGGGTTTTTGTCTCTTCCACACTGGGGGCTTCCACCATGACGCGACACAGGGACTGGGTTCCGGAATAGCGCACGAGTACCCGTCCCCTGCCCTCCAGTTCTTTTTCAGATTCGGTTATAACCTGAACGATTTCAGGGACAGTCGAGATGTCGGGTTTGGATGTGACATCAATATTTTCAAGCATCTGGGGATACACTGTCATCACCTTGGCCAGGTTTTCAAGGGAGCGCCCGGTGCCTTTGAGGATGGCCAGAAGCATCAATGCGCTGATGATCCCGTCACCGGTTGTGTGGTGATTCAGGAAAATCATATGGCCCGAGTCTTCTCCTCCAACAACGGCACCTGCTTTGACCATGTCCATCATCACGTGACGGTCACCCACCTGGGACATGATATGATTGATTCCCTTTTCTTTGAGGCAGGAACCAAGGCCCATGTTGCTCATGACGGTTGTGACCACGGTGTTGTTTTTCAAATTCCCTTTTTCTTTTTCATGGACAGCGCAAATGGCGATGATCTGATCGCCGGTGACCACCCTGCCCTTTTGGTCCACAGCAATCAGTCTGTCTGCATCTCCGTCAAAGGCAAGTCCGATATCCGCATTGGTTTCTATGACTTTTTCAACCATGGTCTCGATGTGTTCTGATCCACAATTCAGATTGATGTTTTTCCCATCAGGATCCGTGAATAAGGTGGTGACATCCAGGCCCATTGTTTTGAACAAAGCCGGTGCAACCTGGCTGGAAGCCCCATTCGAACAATCTATCACCGCTTTAATTCCTGAAAAATCAACCCCGGGAACAAGGTCTTTGATAAATGCTGCGTAATCCGAAGCGGCATGGGGAAGCTGAAAAATCCGGCCGGTTTCCTGGATGGTTATGGCGTGTTTTTCTTGATCGTTTTCAAGAATTATTTTTTCGATGAGAGCTTCTGTTTCATTATCCAGCTTAAACCCATCTCCTTTGAAAATTTTGATCCCGTTATCTTGGAACGGGTTGTGGGATGCAGATATCACCACACCGGCTACCACATCGGGGAGGGTTCGTGCAAGATAGGCAATGCCCGGTGTGGGAATCACACCTGCCAGGTACACATCGACTCCCATGGAGCATGCTCCTGCGGCCAGGGCATGTTCAAACATATCTCCTGAAAGTCGGGTGTCTTTTCCGATGATGATTTTACCACGGTTATTTTTATTGAAAAACATGGCCAGGGCCCGGCCTGTTTTTAAAGCGATTTCAGCGGTCATGGGATGGGTGTTGGCCCTGGCCCTGATTCCGTCTGTTCCAAATAATATTCCCATGCCTTTTCCTTAGGTCTATGCGATTTGATAATTCTGTTTATGTGTTAAACATCCGGGATAATCTTAACCATCGTATCCTGAATATGATCCACAATGGCTTGAAGCCAGGTTGTACCCAATAACATTTGCCTTTGGTTCAGGCCTTTGATTTGATCAATGTAGTCCATTGCCTTGTCAGTTCTTTGTCTGTCAAATTCTGCAAGAAATTGGTCCCGTTCCATCTGGCATAAATCCGAATGGTTGATTTGTTCAAATCCTATGTTGACGGAAGCCCATGCTTGGACAAACTCTTTTTGTTTGAGCAAGGTGGGAGACTGTCCTGAACCTTTTTCTAAAAGACGGATCGAGGATTTCGATACGTTTTCAAAAAGGCTTTTCAGCCGTTTGATTCTCTCATCAATAGCCAGGGCAAGGGTTATCTTCAATCCATGAACAAGTTCTTCAGGAAAATTTTCACTGAAGCATCGGGTTCTCACATGGGAATACCAGTTCTTCAAGGCAATCAGGTTTGCAATATAGGTCATGTTGTGTTTCACGATACGCCCCACACCCTGGTAGACTCCGGGCGTGTGCTTTACGTTTCCGGCACTCAGGGGCCCCCCGCCAAACAAAAGTCGGCTTTCTTGAAGTTCATCTTTTCGCTGGAGGGTTCCTGCGGCGATCACTGTTCCGAAATTCAGATTCAAGGGGCCAACCATTCCTCCCTGGCCACCCAGAAAGATGGGGTCGGCATTGAGCATGACACCCCGTGGCACATCGCCCATGAGGGACGGTGTGGCCTTGTCCTGGTTGGGGGTAAAATTAAAATGGATGTATGAGCTGCCCACTTCACTGTGGTTTTTCCGGCTTGTTCCCCCTGCCATGAGGCAGTCGCAAAAATTGATCAGACTGCCCAGGGTGACAAAGGGAAACAGGATCGTTTGTTTGATTCCCACACAATGGGCAATACTGGCTTCTTCTTCAAGAATGCATCCTGTCCGAACATGGGAACCGTATCCGACCCGTGATTTGGAGAGGAAAACAGAGCCCTGAACATATCCACCCGCCACGGTCACTTCAGGTGCCAGCCAGCAGTTGTCAATGGTTGCGGGGCCTTCACGGCCAATGGTGCAGCCCTTTGATATAAACGTATTTTCACCAAAAATTCTGCACCCGCTGTGTATGGTCACGCCTTGTCCGGATATTCGGTCAAGGTTAACCTCATCGCCAATTTCCACGCTTTGAGGAACAGGAATTAGAACACCTTTTTCACAAAGATGTCTTATCTTGTTTTCTTGTGTCATCATCGTTTCCAATCAATAGAATGGCCTATTCACCAAATTTATAAATGGATGCCGCCCAGGTCAGGCCCGCACCCAAGGCAACAAACATCAGTGTGCTTTTTTGGGTGTCGATCATGTTTTTTTCGATGACTTCATCCAGGGCAAGGGGAATAGTGGCCGCAGTGGTATTCCCATATTTCTGGATATTGTTGTAGATCCGTTCATTGGGAATGTTCATGGTTTTCTGATAGGCCTCGTTGATTCTAAGATTGGCCTGGTGGGGGATAAACAGATCGATATCATCAAGGGTCATTCCGGCTTTTTCAAGAACCTCATGGGTTACTTCAGGAAGACGCCTCAATGCCAGTTTGAATATTTTTGATCCATTCATGGTGGGATAAAGACGGGCCACGTCCTCGTTATCTAAAAGACCCCGTTCCGGAAGTCGCGATGCGGGAAGTTCCAACATGAGACTTTCTGCAAATTCACCGGCTGTATGGAGAACCGAGGCAATAATTCCTGTGTTCTTGTCGGTTTCTATGCCTTCAAAACAAACGGCTGCTGCGCCGTCTCCAAAGATCACCGCCACATCACGTCCACGGGTTGTTTTGTCCAGTCCGGTGCTGTGGACTTCTGAGCCGACAAATAGAATTTTATTGGCAAGACCGCTTCGGATATAGGCATCGGCAATGGACTGGCCATAGAGGAAACCTGTACACTGCTGACGGATATCAAGGGTGGGGGTTGATGAAAGACCCAGCTTGTGCTGTAAAAGGCAACCTGGTCCTGGAAAGAAAATATCGGGGCTTAAGGTTGCAAAAATGATCAGATCCAGATCTTCGGCAGTCCATCCGGCTCGTTCAAGGGCAATTTTTGACGCTTCCAACCCAAGGTCCGAGGCCCCCACAATCTCACCCTCCGGAATCCAGTATCGTTGTTCAATACCGGTTCGTTCTCTGATCCAGGCGTCGGTGGTGTCCATCATTTTAGTAAGATCCTCATTGGTGACTAACCGTGATGGGATAAAGCGGCCTGTGCTTTTTATGACAGTTCTTTTCATGTATTTGATTTCCTTTTTGTATGATATGAACTTTGGAATTTTATAGATTAACGTATGTGATCATAAAGAATATATTAGCGAGAAAAGATTTGTCAACGATATTTCATGGTTCAAGAAGATGTAAGCCCAGTTGGCAACAATCAGCTGGTCCATTATTCACCAGGGTTAAAACCATGCAAACGATCCCTTTGCCATTAAAGTCTTTACACATGGATAAGATCCCTGTATTTTTTAGTATAACTATCGTCATCCTTGGATTGATAATAAGGCTCTGTTTTTTCATTTTTCATTTTCCCGGTGATCATTTATGTTATTACACGTTGTTCTTTTAAGTCTTGGTCTTTTGCTGCTTTTTTTCGGCTCAGAATGGCTTGTGTCAGGATCGGCATCCATTGCTGTGGCCTACGCCATTAAACCCATCATAATCGGGCTGACCATTGTTGCTTTCGGAACGTCCTCCCCAGAATTCCTTGTCAGCCTTTTTGCATCACAGACCGGTGAAAATGGTATTTCCATCGGAAATATTCTTGGGAGCAACGTCATCAACATAGCCCTTGTACTGGGTGCCAGCATACTTGTCAAACCCATAGCCATTAATAAAGGTAATGTAAACCGTGAAGTTTTATTCATGCTTGGGGCTTCAATGGCTTTCTGGCTTGTCTGCATGGATGGTGTAATAGGATTTGCTGACGGTGTCATGCTTTTGTCCATGCTGGCTTTATTTTTGATTTACGGCATTTCAAATGCTAAAGAGGATGTTTCTTTTGAAGATATCATAGAAAAACCAAAGGACAGCCTCGGTAAAAGTAGTCTGATGATCATCATTTCAATTGTTTTTCTCTGTGCAGGTGCCCATCTTGTTGTGGATCATTCCGTTTCCATTGCAGAGTTTTTCAATGTGAGCAAAACCTTTATCGGAATATCCATTGTTGCCCTGGGGACGTCCCTTCCTGAACTTGTCACCTCAATTATGGCTGCAAAAAAAGAAGAAAGCGACATTGCCCTTGGAAATGTCGTGGGCAGCAACATGTTTAACATCTGCATGGTCATGGGGATGGTCGGTATCATCAACCCCATGATCGTGGAAACAGACCTGAATGGATTTGAATTTCCCTTTATGATCTTTGTGTCTCTGATTCTGACTGTATTTTTGTTTCGTGGGAAAACACTGGGACGAAGACATGGTGTTTTTTTAATCGGATGTTTTGTGGTCTATATCCTGGGATCGTATTATTCGGTGAGTTGATATACGGCTAAACCCCCATAATAATGCGGGGAAACCCCGCATTATTATAATGTTATTCCCATGGGGAATTATTTCACAGGTCGTTTTTCAAGCTTAATTTGAATGTCCGATTTGTCCACAAGGGAATCCACATACTGTTTCATCTCTATGTTGCTTTTTTGTTCAAGCAGCCTGAATTTTAGTGAATCCTTAATTTCAGGGAAGGCTGTGACTTCAGCTGGTTTCTTTTCCGTGACCTTGATCAGGTGAAATCCCACAACAGATTTGACCACATCACTGACCTGTCCTTTATCCAGAGCAAAGGCGGCATCGATAAAGGATTTGGGCAAAGGACTGTTCCGGGTGATTTCTCCTTTTAGATCTCCTCCTGATGGGGCGCTGGACGTATCTTCCGAGTATTTTTTTGCGATATCTGCAAAGGTGCCCTCTCCTTTTTTAAGCTTATCCTGGATGTCCACAATTTTTTTCATGGCTGCATCAACGTCAGCTTTATCGGCACCGGGATTACTTTTGATCAGAATATGGCTGACCTGGATTCTCTCTGGTTTGTTGAAGGTTTCAGGACGTTCATCATAAAAGGCTTTGACCTCTTCATCACTGACGTTAAGATTCAGTGTTTTAGAACGTTTTTTGAGAAATCGTTCCACCATCAGAAGCTTTTGTATTTCATCTTTCATGGTTTCTTCAGTTATGTTCATACGCTTCATTTCCTGCTTGACCACCTCATCCGTCAATGACAGTTTTTCAATATATTCATTGAAGCCGTTGTCAACCTCACTTTTTTCAACAACAATGCCGTCTTTGATGCTTTCTTGATAAATCAGGGTTTTTACGATCATGTCTTCGAGTATTTCAAGCTGGAGCTTCTGATATTGAGGCAGGGCCTGCACTGTCCTGTTGATTTCCGTAATGGTAATTTTGTCTCCATTCACAATGGCTGCAATATCTTCTTCTGCATGTGCGGATGAAAGACAGCAAAACAATACAAGAATACTAAGGCCAAGGGATAAAATCGTTTTTTGCATTCACTATCTCCTGTTTTAAAAAAGCCACATAAGGTTTGATGGAGTTTTCAAATCGATGATCTTTCGGTAAAATCATGGGGATCACCACGTTAGTCCATTTGCATGGTATCTTAAAACCTATATCACGGCCCTCTGTTCTTTGCAAATATCATTATTACAAATAGATTTCCGGCCGTCATGAATGGGGACAATGTTTACATAAAGCATTTCATAAAATTATGTCATAAAAATCAAAATAAAATATATGTTTTTTATCATTGATAAATATCTGTTTTGATATTTCTTTCAAGGATTATGGCGGGTATGCCGAAATGAATGTCATGTGCCCGGATGGTAGGAGTTATTCGCATATTGTTTTCAAATCATCGGTTATACAGTATATTTATGTTTGTTTTTTAAACGAGTGGGAAAGTGATAAACCCAAGAATTCTTTTTCTTATAGGCTATATCATTATAAATTGTTTACCATAAAAAAGAATTCTGGGGCTTGGAAAACACATGTCCGGAAAGATAGAAAAACTATTGATTGTTTGCCTGACATGGAGTAAGTCTCACCTTTTTTTAAATCCCAATCAGGAGAAAAGGCTCTGGAGCCTTAAAAATATTAGATTTATAACGTATTAGGATCAAAGGTAAAAAACCTATGTCAAAAAGTCTATACATCACCACGACAAAAAGCAGAAGTGGTAAGTCTTCCATCGTCCTTGGAATCATGCAGCTTTTATTGAGAGACCTCCATAAAGTTGGTTTTTTTCGTCCGGTTATCAATCCGACGGTACCCGGTCAAAAAGATCATGATATCGATTTAGTACTGTCCCATTTTTATCTTGGGCTGAACTATGAAGATACGTATGCGTACACTCTTGAAGAAGCAAAAATTCTGATCCAGGCTGGAAAGCAATCCGAACTTCTTGAAAACATTCTTATAAAATTCAAGCAGCTTGAAGAAAAATGCGATTTTGTTTTATGCGAAGGGACTGATTTTATCGCTGGAAATGAAGCGTTCACCTTTGAAATAAACACCGATATTGCAGCGTATTTGAACACGCCGACTCTGATTATCACCAACGCCCGGAAAACAACCCCGGAAGAAGTTGTGGCTCTAACTGAACTTGCCATTGAAGGGTTGACTGAAAAAGGGGTGGATATTATCGGGACCATTGTCAATCGGGTGGATGAAGAGCAGAGGGATAATATTTTAAAGGCTCTCAAGGAGAACACATCCCTTCCGGATGGTCTGTTTTATGTTATTCCGGAAGATGATAACTTGGTCAAACCCACGATTTCAGATCTCCAGAAATTTCTCGGTGCGGAAATTCTTTATGGTAAGCAAGCCACCAATAAAAAAATTGACGGCTATGTGATCGCGGCCATGCAGATTTCAAATTTTCTGAACTATGTTAAAAAAGACTGCTTGGTGGTGACATCAGGAGACCGTGAAGACATTATATTAAGTACGATGGCCACAAAATTGTCGTCATCGTATCCGGATATTTCGGGTATTCTCCTGACCGGTGGAATATCTCCATCAATCAATATTCAGCGTCTGGTTCAGGGATGGGAAGGCATTCCCGTGCCCATTCTCATGGTCAAGGAATCAACCTACCCCACCATCAAGGCATTGAGCCATCTCCACGGGCGAATCAACCCGGATAACCCAGCCAAAATTGCTTCGGCCCTGGGAACGTTTGAGGCCAATGTTAAAACGTCTGAGCTGAGAGACAAACTGATCAAGCGGAAATCAAATAAAGTCACCCCCCAGATGTTTGAATACAACCTTATCCAAAAGGCTCGGAAAAACAAACAGCACATCGTTCTTCCGGAAGGTGTGGGTGAACGTATATTAAATGCCGCTGATATTCTTCTCAGACGAAATGTCTGTGAACTGACCCTTCTGGGAAAAGAGAATGAAATAAGAACCAAGATTTCTCAACTTGGCCTTGACCTAACGGGCGCCCACATTGTTCAGCCTGACAAAAGTCCTCTGTTTCCGGAATACGTCGAGATTTTCTATAACATGAGAAAGAAAAAAGGGATGACCGAAGACCTTGCCAAGGATGCCATGGCTGATGTGACTTATTTTGGTACCATGATGGTTCATAAAGGTCATGCAGACGGCATGGTTTCAGGGTCCATCAACACCACGGCACATACCATAAGGCCCGCGTTCCAGATCATCAAAACCTTGCCCGGATCGTCCATTGTTTCATCGGTTTTTTTGATGTGCTTGAAAGACAGGGTTCTTGTCTTTGGAGATTGCGCGGTGAATCCCAATCCCACAGCGGAAGAACTATCCGAAATTGCCCTTGTTTCAGCGGAAACAGCAAAAATTTTCGGGGTAGAGCCACGGGTGGCCCTTCTTTCCTATTCCACCGGTTCATCCGGCAAGGGTGCGGAAGTTGAAAAAGTCATCGAAGCGGCGCGCATTGTTAAAGAAAAGAATCCGGATCTTCTCATTGAAGGCCCCATTCAATACGATGCGGCCATTGATCCCATTGTTGCACAGACAAAGCTGCCGGACAGTGAAGTTGCCGGACGAGCCACCGTGTTTATTTTTCCTGATCTGAATACGGGGAACAATACTTATAAGGCAGTCCAAAGAGCGTCAAGCAACATCCTGGCCATTGGCCCCATACTCCAGGGTTTGAATAAACCAGTCAATGATTTAAGCCGGGGCTGTACAGTTCCGGATATTGTAAATACGGTCGCAATCACTGCGATTCAGGCACAAGCAGGGAAAGGAATAGTTTATTAATGAAAGTATTAGTCATCAATGCGGGCAGTTCATCATTGAAATATCAGCTGCTCAATATGGAAAATGAAGCTGTCATGGCGTCAGGAATTGTCGAGCGAATCGGAGACAAACTCGGGGTTCTGACCCATAAAAAAATGAATGGCACAGGTGAAGAAAAAACAGTGATCGAGCAAGCCATTCCTGACCATAAGGTGGGGATGCATCTTGTAATCGACCTGATCACGCACAAAGAAAAAGGCGTGATCTCGGATAAATCCGAAATCAATGCCATTGGACACCGGGTAGTCCAGGGAGGAGAATCCTTCAATACCTCCATTCTGATCGATGCGTCGGTTAAAAAGGCTATTAAGGACAACAATCCCTTGGCACCTCTTCACAACCCGGCAAACCTCATGGGCATCGACGTGGCTGAAGAACTGTTTCCGGGAACCCCCAATGTGGCTGTTTTTGATACGGAATTCCACCAGACCATGCCGGCCAAGGCCTTTTTGTATGCCCTGCCCTACGAATACTATACAGACCTTCGTATTCGTCGCTATGGTTTCCACGGGACATCCCATAAATATGTTGCAAAAAGAGCCGCAAATCTTCTGGGTAAAAACCCCGAAGACGTCAATATCATTACCGTCCATCTTGGAAATGGCTGCTCCATGGCTGCGGTAAAAAAAGGCAAGTGTGTGGATACATCCATGGGGATGACTCCCCTTGCTGGTGTTATGATGGGAACCCGATCCGGTGATTTTGATCCGGCAATCATTTCCTATCTTGTGGAACACAAAGGCGTTAAAGTTGAAGACTTGGACGACGTTTTTAACAAGAAGAGCGGACTCAAAGGTATCTGCGGTATGAATGATATGCGTGATATCCATTCAAAGGCTGAACAGGGCGATGAGATGGCCAAGCTGGCTGTTGACATGTTTGTCTATCGTGTCAAGAAATATATCGGCTCCTATGCGGCGGTCCTTGGCACCCTGGATATGGTTGTATTTACAGCGGGTATCGGTGAAAATGACGATATTGTCAGAAAAGGTGTCTGTGAAGATATGACATCCCTGGGTATTGATATTGATACGGAGAAAAACAAGGGACGTTTTTCAAAACCCCAGCCGATCCATAAAGAGGGTAGTAAGGTTCAGGTCTGGATCGTCCCCACCAACGAAGAACTTCAGATTGCACAGGATACGGTAAACACCCTGAAATAAGCGAATCGTTCCTTTGATATTAAAAACAAAAAAGCCCGGCTTGGATAACGCCGGGCTTTTTGTTTTTTAAACATATATTCTGTTTTGTATTCAAAGGTCAGGCCCCTATTGTCGCGGCCTTGTTACGTTTGAATCAGGCGTTAGCCTTCCAGTGTCCATGGAGATTGCAATATTCTCTTGCCGTGATTTTGGACCCTTTGACCTTGAAGAAGGCTTCAGGCGCAGCTCCGGGTTTGAGCCAGGCACGGCAGATTCTTCCATCGACAATCACTTCGATCCATTGGATGTAATGCTCTTCGGTCATGGGATGTGCAACTTTACCCACGGTAACCTTCACGCCATCATTGCTGATTTCGATGACAGGAACATGTTTTTCAACTGCCGCATCCTGGGTGTTTTCAGCTAAAAATGTCATATTCTGACCGCAGCAGACCAGGGTTCCCTCTCCATTGTTGACCACTTCGATAATATGTCCGCAAAGATCACATCTGTAGACATCCAGTCGTTTTGCCATTGGGTTTCCTCCTATGCATGTTAATGTCGTTGATCAGATTAAAAGACTTTCTGCCTGATCGAAAAAATAAAAAACGAAAACTGCTTTTCCGTTGGTTAAAGGATAAGGCAAACTGCTTTTTTTGAAAACGAGAACGGATGATAGCCTTTTTTTAAAAAAGGAGTGTAAGAAGTTAATTATATAATACAGTTTCATCTGAATTTCAAGCCATGAAAAGAAATCAGCACACACAGGATGACGTTTGAAATCCTAAAATATCACGATGGATTATACGGTGCGATGTATGATTGATTAGAAATTATAAAAGGTATTGTGCCGGCTGTATCCCAAACTGGCCGGGATGGAAGCTCCCTACAATATTCCGGATGTAGGCCATGGTTTTGGAATCTCGTTCCTCAAGGCTGACCATGGGGCCTTTTTTATAACCTGTTTCTTTGTCGGTTTCCAGCACAACAACATCAGGCCTGTTGCCCATGGAGCTCTTACCTTTTCCTGAAACAAGACCCAGTTCACCGGTATCAAGCTGTAACAAGGTGCCCACCGGATATATCCCGATCATGTTGATAAAGGCTTTGAGAAGCAAGGGATCAAAATCGGTTCCGGACCCTTCGAGCATTTTGCCCAGAGCCTCATCCGGGCTGAAGGCGACGGGGCGGTAAGCCCGCGGTGATGTGATGGCATCAAATACATCAGCAATGGCGAGAATTCGTCCAAAAAGACTGACCGGCTTTTTCTGGTTAAGGCGTGGGTAGCCCGTTAAGTTGAATTTGATATGATGTTCAAAGGGAGATCTTAAAATTCTGGATTTCAGCTCCCGGGGTGCATTTAATTTAAGTATTTTTGTCACACTATATAAGGAATGTTTTTCAATGATCCGTGATTCCTCCCGTGTGAGTTTGCCGGGCTTACGGATGATTTCAGAGGGGATATCCACCTTACCAAGGTCATGGAAAAGTCCGCAGATTCCAAGGATTTCAACGGATTGCCGTGACAATCCGATGTTCAGGCCAAAACACATGGCCAGAATGGATACATTGACTGAATGGCAATAGGTGTAATCATCATAATCACGGATGGTGCTCATACCCATAAGAATCGACTCATCTTCAATGATCAGATCCACCATTTTCTGAATCATTCTCTGGGTCTTGCGAATTCCCGCGTAATTAGGACCGGATACTTTTTCAGCGACCCCTTTGATGGAGGCCATGGCACTGGCATACGTTTTCTGACCTTTTTCCGGCCTTGAGTTCACTTTTTGTGGTGGGGCACTTTGTTCCCGGAACAAATCCAAGGTCTGTTTTTCCGGTAGGAGGTCAACGTCAATCCATGTGATACCTTCGCTCAACAATCGTTTTTTTATCCATACAACGGGATGGGCCGCCTTGATTGAATGATACAGAAAAAAGGCAATTTTATGGATAACAGCCGACGTCATGGGCTCATTCGGTGAAAGAATCCTTATTTCAGCAATGGACCGATCACTAAAAAACTGACAGGCTTTATTAAAAAGAGTTTCTGTTTCCCTTCTGTATATCAGTTTTTCATCCTGAAAATAGAATCGGTTATCGTTAATTTTTATGGACAAAAACGTTTCACGCTTAAAAAAACGACTCAACAGAACAATGAGGGTGTCTGAAACCGTTACAACTGTCTTGTTTGTTTCACCGTGAAGTTTTACAGCCATCAGAAGTTTATACAAGTTCCCAATGATCTGTTCACCTTCAACTGCATATTGTCCCATACTCGAATTTACCTTAGTCCTGTATTATTCGATATACATTTTATAGGCTTTGCTCACAACGGGGAGCATGCTCTTAGAAGCCTTTTTCAACAGTTTCATTGCTTCAGCACTTTCAAGTACGGAAAGGGCCAATAGGGCCCCTGCACGGTGCTCAAATGTTTTGTAACCGGATAAGCCCATCCATGATCCTTTGAACAGCTGTTTTTTTAAAAATGGGATTGAACGATCTGACCCGCATTTCCCAAGGACTTTGTAGCAGCTTAAAAGGTGTTCTTTATCGTTGACCATCTGGGGTTGTTCTTTTAGATAATTGAGCATTAATGTTTCAGAGGTCACGGCTCTTTTTGTACTGATAAATTTTAAAAGTTTGATTTTTACATCCATGCTTGTGTCATCAACCAGAAAAAAAATTCGTGGCAGAACACTCACAGGCTTTTCAATAAAATAATCCAAGGCACTTGACCGGACTTGCTCCACGGAATGTTTTAATACTCTTTGCAACAGGATATCGCTGTTATTGTCCTTCAATTCTTTTAGAAGAGATACGCCGATAAGTGCCATCATCTTATCGGTACTTTCAAGCATACGTTCAATGACAGACACGTTTTCACGTGTTTTCATTTTAATGATATCCATTAATAGATCCCGGGACGTCTGTGTTTCGAGATAGACCAGGGTTTCGCAAAGACTGAGCACAGCTGAAGACTCAAGTGCCATGCATATTTTCCTAAAAAAAAAGATCTCCTCGGGTTTGTTGCGGTTCAATAGGGATACCACCCCGGTCAATGATTCTTTAAAAACGGGCCCGGACAGATGAACCATAAAATTATTTACCCTGCTTTCCACAAAGGGTCGCATCCAGGCATGTTTGTTATTATAGGCAATGACCTTCTCAATAATGGCAAACGCCTTGTAAGCTTCTTCTTTTTTTATGACACGAAGAAATTCTTCAGCCAAATTGATCAGAACATTTTCAAGGTCTTCGGAACTGGTTACTTCATCTAAAACAATGAGCAGAAGATCTAAAATGTCATCATCACAGCGGTTTACTTCTTCATTGTGGACGATATTACGAAGATTATTCAACTCATCTTGACTAAAGGAAAGATCGGTTCCGGTAAAATTGGGTCCGTCAAGATTTGCGGGTTTAAAGAATGATGGTTCGTATGTCAGTCCACCAGGGCCTGGTTTGAATGCGCCATCGCCCCTCTTCCCATTCAAGGTGTTTTTCCCTGACGTATCCGGAGGCGGGTCCGGGAACCCCATGGTGGGATTGGGAAAATTAAAAACAGGCTCCGAATCCCAGAATACTTCGGCAGCCTGGTAATGGAGATGGGGTGACTCTGCCTGCCAGAGGTCCGTTACAATATCACTTTCAGGATTATCGGGCAGTTGACGGTTTTTTTTAAGAATTTCAAAAAGATCTTTAATTTCATAGCTTTGAATTCCTCGGGTGAACCCAAGGCTTAAAATACCATCCCTGATAAGGGGATAGACAAAAACGTCATCTTCTCCTGTACATGAATAGAATTTTTTACTATCGGAATAAATGCCGTCTTTTTCGATTGTAAGAAGGAGATCCCCCGAGTCCTCTGTGAATTTTATCAGTTCCGATGTAATATGCTTGAGACATTGTGAGGACAGAGCGTGGTCTTCAGGGTAAAGGACATAATTCCTGTAAGCCGATATAATAGCTTTGACAATTCCTTCTAATCGGACATTGAGGTCAGGTACTGACGTTGATTTTTTCTGTTGGTGAATATCATACATGGTTTCAGTACAATTGCACTAATGAATCCATAAATCAATAGAAAAACTTAATAATTGAGTAAAATTTTTATTATTATTGATCCCATTCATCATCTGTTATATTTTTATACAGGTGGATAACAAATTGCCGCTAAATGCTTTACTGACCGCATGCTTGAGCATTCGTTCATCCATGCCAAACATCTAGGAAAGAAAGATAAACTTTTACTGGAAAAATCAATGACATGTACTTAGGAATCGTAAATCCAAAACCATGCAATGGATCTTGGGAAATAAAACAATAAAACAGTTAATTAACTCTATTACTTAGAGTGAGTCATGATTGACAGGATGATGATTTTCAAGGGGATGAGGGGAATTCGAACACGGATAAGACAGGATAATGGTCCGACGGATAAATTCCCACGAATGATTCACGAATGATGCTCTGATCCATACCTTTGAGGTTCCCTTTAAAAAGAATCCAGTCAATATGTCCTCCAAGGTTTTTCCCTGTAAAGCCATGAAACGTTGAACTGTGTTTATTTTTGAACAGATCGTTGAAACCGCTTTTAATAAAGAGTTTGTACGTGTCGCTTTCGGGTGTGGTATTAAAATCACCCGTTATAATGGTATCTGTTTTTTCATGGAAATCTTTGAGAAAATCAAGAATAAGAGCAGCGCTTTTCATCTGTACCGATGCCTTGAAATCAAAGTGAGTATTGACATGGATTAAAGACCGGTCTTTTTTCTCAAAAAGGCCGATGGTGCATTGCCGTGGCCATCTGCTGTCAGGAAACTGGCTTTGGATATGCGGTGTGTCACTCAAAAAATAATGCTGACTCTTACGGCAGACCCATGGTTTTTTATAGAAAATGATATTATTCTGCCAGAAATCGGGAGAAGGCTCACGCCTCCCGATGTACTGATAATCATCAAGCACTGTGGCAAGATAATCGGTTTGAAAATTATTGGCTTCCTGAACACCGATAAAATCGGGTCTGATTTGCATGAATAATTTCGGATAGGCAACTTTTCGATGTTCCCAGGAATTTTTCCCATCATCGGCCAGGCCGAACCTCAAATTCAAAGTCATCACAGTGATGGGCATGCTGTTTTGTATCATGGTGTATCCATTTTTTTCTTGGTTCTGCTTGTGGCACGGGCGTTCAAGGGATCATCGGGCCAGTAATGTTTTGGGTAACGTCCCTTCAGATCTTTTCTTACCTGGTCATACGTGCTTTTCCAGAAACTTTCAAGGTTCTGGGTCACCTGCATGGGGCGCCCTGCCGGAGAGAGTAGATGCAATGTGACAGGAACCCGCCCAGCGGCTATGCGGGGTGTTTCAACCAATCCAAACATCTCCTGGAGTCGAACAGCCAATATTGGGGACGAATGATGACGTCCCTCTGAGGTATAGATCAAAGGGATTCGTGACCCACTGGGAACCCTGAGGTGACTAGGGGCATGGTGATCAAGAGTCTGCCTTTCACGATACGATAAAAGAGATAAAAGCGCTGATGATAGATCTATTTTTTTCAACTGGTTCAAGGATCGTATGCCTGAAAGAAAAGGCCCGAGCCAGAACTCCAGTGTTTTGGTCAGGGCTTGATTGCTTAAATCAGGAATGTCCTCGAAGGATTCAATCTGTTTGAGGAAAATGGCCCGGTCTCGGATATGGTTAAGGGGTGGTGTCCATGGCAGAATATCTATGCCCTGCTCCTGTATGACACGGAGCATCAGAGCCGTTATAAGACTTTCATCGGAACATCGTGACGGGGTTTCGGAAAGCAAAAGCTGACCATAAGTCCGACGCATGGATGACACAATGGTGACCCCGTCCCAGTATAGGCTGGTTTTTTGTTCAATCAGGTCTTTGAAATCCTGTTCAAACTGAACACGGTCATAGGGTGCCGCCAGATAGATCTTTGATCGGGAAAGGTTCCCGTCCATGTCCGCACACACAATCATGGGTTCCTGTGCCAAGGGATCCGTGTCCTGTAAATACGCCGCCATTTTGGAAGCAAGCTTGAAGGAACCTCTGTTATCCACACCCAGGGCGATCCGTTCGGGATAGGCATGGGCCAGGAGAAAGCCCGCATGGTCATCACAAATCCGAGATGGCGTGATTCCAAGATTATGTTCAAAGAGTGAGGAACTCTGAAGTATGGCATTAACTCGGCCTTTATTCAGGGGCGTCCGGTTGAGTATCGACATCTCTTTTCGTTTGAATTCATCAAGAATTTGAAGCCGTATCCGGATATCCGATTCACGGATCTGATCTTTTTGGATCAGAAAATCTCCTTCATGAAGCAAGGCCGCCATCAAGCAGGCCAAAGAGCCTTTTCCCAGTGTTTTGGCAACCAAGAGCATATGGGCCAGACGGGGATGAACCCCCAGGCCGGCCATGGTTTTCCCATGGCTTGTGATGTGGCCCGTGATGTCAAGGGCCTTGAGCCGTATCAATAGATCACGGGCCTGACCAAACGCTCCCTTGGGAGGGAGATCCAACCATTTCAGTTGCTCCGGATCCTGAACGCCCCAAAGGGCGAGTTCAAGAACAAACGATGTAAGATCAACGTTTAAAATTTCAGGTGAACTAAAATCCTGATGTAAAATTGTTTCGTCGTCTGGCCAGAGCCTGTAGCAGATTCCCGGTCCCAGTCGTCCGGCACGGCCCCGTCTCTGATCCGCCCCTGCTTTGGATACGGGCAGAGTTTCAAGACGACTCATTCCGGTTCCGGAAAAATATCGTGGTCTTCGAACAAACCCGGCGTCAATAACGATTCTTACACCTTCAATGGTGAGGGATGTCTCTGCAATGGAGGTCGCCAGAACGATTTTACGTTTTCCAGGGCCAGATGGTCTGATGGCTGAGTCCTGATCTTTTTTATCCAGATTCCCATATAAGGGATACACCGATACATCAGGGTCATCGAGTTTTTCATGAATCAGCGCAGAAACCCGTTTGATTTCACCGGCTCCGGGTAAAAAGACAAGGATGTCACCTTCATGACGTGAAAGGGATTCAACAACATAGTCAGTGCATGTTCTCTCAAGGGAGCCCATGGCTTTTCGTTTCAGATAACGGGTTTCAACCGGAAATTGCCTTCCTTCGCAACAAACGATAGGTGCCTGGCCCATCATGCTGGAAACTGCTTTGGAATCCATTGTTGCTGACATGATTATGATATTTAAGTCATCCCTCAGTGCCTCTTTGATTTCAAGGCAAAGGGCCAAGCCCAGATCAGAAACCAGGTTTCGTTCATGGAATTCATCAAAAATCACAAGGCCTGTATGTTGGAGCAGTGGGTCAGATTGAATCCTCCGGGTCAGAATGCCTTCGGTCAGGACATGAATTCGGGTTTCAGGGGAGATTTTTCGATCATTTTTTATTTGATAACCAACTGTTTTTCCAACGGGTTCCCCCAGGAGATAGGCCATGCGAGCGGCCGCCATACGGGCAGCCAGACGCCTGGGCTCCAGAATCACGATGTGTTTCCCTTGTAGGCAGGGTTCGCCAAGAAGAGCCAGGGGCACCAGGGTTGTCTTCCCTGCTCCCGGGGTTGCTTCAATAACAACACATCCATGTTTCCCAAGGGCTTTGCGGATATCTGGAATATGGTCTTCAATGGGGAGTCGGTCACTCATGTTTTTTATCATCGTTTGTGTCGGATTCGTTGATCTGTTGGATATCATATCAAAAAAGACAGATATATATGATCCCGTCCATAAAAACAAGGTGAAGCAGCCCTGATAGGCGGCGTGATGAATGGAGTACTTGAATGCTTGTGAGAAGGGTCATGGGTATATAACCAAGGATCACTGGTGAGAAGAATCAGCGTCCAGAGCATCCGTTTGTTGGGATTTAGTTCCTTCGGGATCGAAATCAATTTATTCAAGTCCATAGACTGCACATAATTGTCTTTTTCATCTTATATAGAAACATTTATGTCATATTAAATTCTGGTATCCCCTCTTTCGGTCCCTGGTTCTCAACTTGAATTTTATTTACTTTTTTGTTCAACAAACTGATAACAAAGATCATTAGGCTCTCAAGCCTCTTGGATTCAGGGTCAGGATTTTTTCATGGTCCATGTCTTGCAAATGATGGAGTTATGTTCAGAGCCTCAGGTCCCCATAATTCAGGAGGATGGCAACCCCATCCTCCTGAATTATGGGGATCATGGGTCAAAACATTTGAAGTGCATATTAATCAGCTCTTTTGAAAGGTGACCCATGAATGATTCCATAAACTGGTTCAAGGAAGGTTGTCAGTTTTTGACAGCGGCCTCAGGTAAAAAAAAGAAATTCAACCGGTCCATTCGTTACAATCTTCTGGGAATGGCTTTTGAAAAATTTGTCATGGCTATTTTGATTCATCATGGCACCCTGCCTGACAACCATACATTTTCTGACCTTCTCATCGGGCTCGAAAAAGTATGCCAGGTAGAACCGGATATGAAAAAAACGATATTAAGACTCGAATCAGCCCAACAAATCTGTTCGTTTACCGATTGTTTTCAACGGGAGCTTGGTGATGAGGATATCGATATTATGAAAGGCGTGATGGAGAAAGTCAAAGTGATTGCCGAGTTGAATTGCAGAGTTCAACTCGGTGAAATGATCCATTGACGCTATGACTGGGCGGGCTTAAAACCCGCCTTTTGAATTTAATAGCAAGGTCCTTACCCCGGTTTGTCAAGGTTCAAGAATCATTGTTTTTAATTTCTCCAGATCGCCCATAATTTTTTCTAAGCTAACCTGGCTCCAGTTTTCATCTTTTAAAAATGCAATTTCCTCCATGAGCTTATGGTAGGCTTTGTTGTACCTGGCATCAGACGCAAGCCCAGTGGTCTTTTGGCCTTTGAGCTCTCCGCTTTCCCTTCTCTGGGACTGGATCTCCTGATACGCTTTATTGATGGTTGTCTTCCCGGCATTGACCTGTTCCTTGATGTCATCATCCCCGTGTTCAAGAATGGTCCTGGCCTTTTCAATCTTGCTTTTGCTTGTCCCCAGTTCCCTGGCCCGCAGCTCAACAGATTCTTTTTTTGCAGGTATGGGTTTGTCCGTGGTAGGTTTTTCTTTTTTTCCGGCATTGATTTTATCCAGAACTTCCAGACATCGGATGATATGGTCATCGGTCAAATTTCGTCTGTTACGTTGAAGATGAAAGGCGTAAAGGATGGCGTCATCTTCGTTTTCGAAATGTTTCATCAACACGGGCACGTTGTCAATACCGGCTTCCCTGGCAGCAATCAGCCTCGTATGGCCGTCCACAAGAATGGTGTCCCCTTGCCAAATAATCAGTGGGAATGCAGGGTCATAGCCATTTGAACTCATGTCGATCCGTATGGCAAGCAGGGTATCGTCATGGATGGGGAAAAAATGTGAGAATGGTTTTTCAACCCGAATGTCGGCAACAGCTATTTCGGTGATGTCCAATTATAATTCCTTTATTTATCAAGTAATTGTGTTATTTTACTAAAGCGATATATTAAAAAACTTCATAATAAATCATAGGCATGATATTACAAAACATGTCTCTGCGCAATGTCCGAGAGTATCAAAAAATCACTTTGACAGACTGGGATGACATGGTAACTTTATCAAGGGACATTTTTCCATAGCCATCCGTCGACGTTTTATGAGTTCATCTTGGAACCACGTTTTGACATGATGGGTCGGATGTTAATTTACTTTCTCGTATCTATATCAAGGTAACCCATATTATGCTGCTTTCAAAAGCCATGCTTTTATCACTGATAATTTTTTCCGGGATTCTCTGTCAATGGTTTGCATGGAGGGTCAAGCTTCCTGCCATCTTGTTTCTATTGATAACCGGTATTGTTGCCGGACCGGTCATGGGCATTCTGGATTCGGACCTCTTGTTTGGGGAACTGCTGTTTCCGTTTATTTCCCTTTCGGTTGCCGTGATTCTTTTTGAAGGGAGCCTGACCCTGGAGTATCGGCAGATTGCCGGGCTTCAAAAGGTTGTTCGCCGGATGATTTCCTTTGGTGTTATTGTCACATGGCTGATCACGGCAACAGCCACACGACTGGTCTTTCATTTTCCCTGGGGTCTTTCACTTCTTTTTGGTGCCATCACCGTGGTCACTGGCCCCACGGTGATTGTTCCCATGATCCGGACAGTCCGCCCCACCATGGCCATTGCCAACATCTTGCGGTGGGAAGGCATTGTCATTGATCCCATCGGAGCCACCCTGGCGGTTCTGGTTTATGAATTCATCGTTTCAGCCGGAAGCGGCAGCCCCATAGGCCACACCCTGCTCACCTTTGGACGTATTATAGGAATCGGTCTTTTTTTTGGTGCAGCCACAGGTTACCTGTTCGGCCTTGTTCTTAGACAACATTTTCTTCCTGAGTTTCTCCACAGTGCTGGCACCCTTGCCATTGTTTTTTTTATATTTTCCCTGTCCAATTATTACCAGGAAGAATCTGGCCTTCTCACGGTGACGGTCATGGGTATGTGGCTGGCAAACATGAAGGATGTCCCCAGGGAAAAGATTCTTCATTTCAAAGAAAATCTAAGTGTTCTTCTGATCTCTGTTTTGTTTATTGTCCTTGCGGCCCGGCTTGATCTTCATCGGTTGATCAGCCTGGGAATGCCTGTGTTCATTATCTTCATCACCATCCAGTTTTTGTCACGGCCCTTGAGTGTGGTCGTGTCCTCCCTGGGCTCAAGCCTGACCTGGTCAGAACGCCATCTTCTGGCCTGGATTGCCCCCCGTGGCATTGTGGCTGCGGCCATTTCCGCTCTATTTGCCATTAAACTCAAAGGTGCCGGCTATGCAGAAGCTGATCTTCTGGTTCCCCTGACGTTTATGGTTATTATCGGAACGGTTGTGCTTCAAAGCTCCACAGCCCGATTGATCGCAAAATTGCTGGGTGTTGCCGAACCATACCCCAAAGGGTTTCTTATTATCGGAGCCAACGCATTTGCCGTTGCCGTTGCCAAGGCCCTGGAACAAAATGATTTTAAGGCTCTTCTGGTTGACACCAGTTGGGAAAAAATCGGAAAGGCCCGTATGGCAGGCCTTGACGCCTTTCATGGCGAGGCTGTTTCCCAACCCACGGAACAAAATCTCAATTTGATTGGTATGGGAACAATGCTGGCCCTGACCCCCAGGGGCAGTCTGAATTCCCTGGCGTGCATGCATTATCGCATGGAGCTGGGGCCGAATTCAGTCTATGCCATTCGGACAACGACCAAGGATGAACTTGTAAAACGAGGAAAGGTTCTACGAAATCCCCATTGGAAAAATATATTCAATAACACGCATACATTTGATGATTTGGAGGACATCATTAATCAGGGAGGGATGATTCGAAGCACAGCCCTGACCGACACCTTTAGTTATGACCACTACAAGGTCCAGTACAATCAAAAAGCCATTCCCCTTTTTGCAATCAATCCCAAGGGTAAAATTTATATTTCAACGGAGGAGAACACACTCACACCCAAAAGCCAATGGACCATCATCAGCCTTATACCCATGGGAAGCGAGGCTGTCCCAACGGAAACCAACCCGTGACCTGATGTTCATAAAGGTTTATCCCAAGGGGCTAATCAGGGGAACTGTGGGGAAATACGTTGAATATCTTGCAACATCTCGCGTTATTAATTCTAATCCAAGCACAGCGGCGTGTGCTCCGATATAAAAGTCTGGAAGGGGTGAGCGTTTCGTCCCTTTATTCTTTCTGTATTTAAGAAAAGCTTTTCCAGCCAGAAACAAAGCTTCTTTGGATATATTTATCATCTGAAATCCTGATCGTCTCACTGCAGACTCCAGATCTTCTATGCGATCAAATCCAATGGATATCTCGGTATAAATAATTGGATTAATATACAGCGTGGATCGTTGAGCACATGTTTCCAATGTTGCCTCAGACCAATCTGCCCAGATGGGATCATCAAGAAAAATATCCAGGATGATATTGGAATCAACCAGAATGCCCTTCATCAGTCATCCCGTGTCAACGCCATAATCTCATCCGTTGACATTTTTATTGTGGCCGCACCCCGTACACTTCTGAACCGGCTCACGGAATTTTCGCACGTTATTTTGATCAAATAAAATCGGCCCTTATCCTCGATAAAATCAATTTCAGATGCAGGCATAATTCCCAGTTTTTCTCGTATTGCCTGGGGTATGGTCACCTGCCCTTTTGTCGTCACTTTCATGGTCCATCCTCCGGTTGTATGTCATACTGGTAATAGTATTACCATACATTCTTCGTGTCAAACAAAATCATTTCCCCCTGTAGGGGGGCTCACGTAGGTGGTGAAGCTGGTCGCCTGAGGCATATTTATTCGCGACCTTCATGGTGAAAAATAAAGTTAGATTTCCAGGCTTCGCCTGGAAACGAAATAAAAAAAACGGTTTGACCACAGTGTTTCAATGTCCGTGTCAGTCAGTGCTCGTCCGTGTCCGTCCACGAAGAAATAGCCTGGACAAACACGGACTGACAGGGACGAACACGGACATGTGCCACCTGCTCAACGTTTGATTTCTGTTTTTTAAAAGCATGCGA
>JAHIRD010000144.1 GCA_018818835.1 Pseudomonadota bacterium | reverse complement strand
GTCATCGGAATAGTTCCGCTCAGGAAGCATTTTTACGAGGATGTGAACGTGATTGCTTAGAACTGCGTAACCGAGGATTTCCGTAAAATAGATGCGGGCAAACCGCTTGAGAATTGATACAAATTTTTCTTTTTCCACCGCTCCGAAGGGGAAACCGTCCAGGGCGGTTCGGGATATCACATGATAAACACTCTTTTCATCCCGAATAACCATTCGTGTTGTTCGTGGCATAGAATACCTCCATAGATTGTGAAAATGGGGTTGCTGTTTATGTGAGAATGAACATAACAGAAGGAACATTGTTTGGGAAGTGTATTATTAGCCTGTCCCTTGATTTCCTTGATTTCTTGATTTCCTATCATGGATGTCCCAGGAATTCGGAATTGCTCCTTGACACTATGTCCTTGAATGTGTACAGTTGGGTGTACATAAAAGAAAGGAGATGCGATATGAAAACAATATCATTCACAGATTTCAGAAAAAACGCTTCCAATTTCATAACTGAAGTGGAACATGGTGAGACTCTTGTCCTTTTAAGGCGGGGAAAACCTATTGCAGAAATAATTCCGTTTACTGATAATTCGGTACAAACGCCGTCATGGAAACGCCAGAGTACTCGCCTGCAAATTAAGGGGAGCGATCTTTCGTCAGCAATACTGGAAGAGCGTGAGTCAGAACTATGAAGGTATTAACCGATTCCTCTGCACTTGCAAAAAGATATGTCCTTGAAGTGGGCAGTGATAAAATTGATCAGTTTTTACAGAATGCTTCACAATTGGGTCTATGTACCATTTTAGTCCCTGAAATAATATCGGGACTAAATCGAAGACGACGTGACGATAATCTGTCAACTGATGATTATCGGACAATTAAAAGACAATTGATGGAAGATGTCCATGACGCTGTTATCCTTCAGGTTACCCCTGCGGTCATTTTTTATTCAATAAAGCTTTTGGAAACTAATGTATTAAGAGCTATGGATGCGTTGCATATAGCATGTGCAATAGAATGGCAGGCAGAGCTTTTTGTCACTGCCGACAGAAGACAGTATAAAGCTGCGACAAATGCGGGTCTCTTCACTGAATTTATCGGCCAAAAATAAATGCACTGCGTTATTCTGGAATTCACGGGTCCCCGGAATTCGAATTAGATTTGACCATATGACTACGCGGAAACGAGTCCAACCGAGGAACCGGATGCGGGAAAATCGCACGTCCGGGTCTGTGCGGTAGGTGCTGGGTAACTGGCGTTCCTACCGCGAGAGGCTTATGCAACATGTCAAAAATGGACTGCTTAATAGGGCTTTATGATGGTTAAACCTTCCAATATTTTTTGATGAATGGATAAAACAGATTGAAATTTAATAAAAATCAGTGGACCTTAGCTTTATTTTTTGCGGTATTCCTTTTTTCATGCTCAAACGACATGGAGTATAAAAATTTTATTGATATTGTGCCTCAGGAACAACCAGTGACACTGATAAGGACCTATGAAAATGCTATTTTTGATGATGTAGCCGGTATCGGTAATATTACCGATAATTATAGATTGTTTCCTGTCCGCCTGAAGAAGGATTGCTTTCTCGATGTGAATATCAGAAAGAGTCGATTTGGGAAACCATACACTCTCATTGAGCGGAAACACCTTGAAAAGGGTGAGTATTGCTTTTCTGTTACATATCAGGACGTCCTGTCAAAGCTTGGTCCTATTCATACGTTTATCATTGAACTCCGAGGTAGTATCAATGCTGAAGACCCTTTAAAAGTAATACAGCGGATAAATGGTGTTAGAGCATCCTGTATCAGTGGTCATATGCTTGGTCAGATTATGCTTGGTAGTATAAATATTGATTGCGGAAGAGTAGATATCAGCAAGGCTGATCTAATATATGAGGGGCGTGGTCCGGACTTCGTATACCGACGAAAATGATAAAATTACAAGATATGAGGTCAATAAAATCGGGGAAACTGTCAGAGAGACATGTTCGGACGGCGGCGTTACATTATATAAATGGAATATGGAATATGCAGTACCTGTTCGAATTGTTTTTTCTGATGATTCATATAAATCTTTTGGATACGATTCTTCCGGGAACCTCATTGAAATCCGAAATCCAAATGGTGCAAAAATAATACGAAGATACAATGAATACGGCGAAAAGGTGTCAGAGGCTCAGAATGACGCCCCGACTCTATATTATTTTTACAGTACGCATGGGAACCTTATTAGAATCGAAACGGATGACGGTCAGGTTGTGGCGACATACAACAATGACCACAGGGGCAATGTTCTTAAAAGTGTTTTTTGGGATGGGACTCAAAAAGAATACCGCTACGACTCCCTTGGGAGGATCATTTACAAAAAAGAAGGCGATGCTAAGGTAACATACAGTTATGACGCATTAGGAGTGCAGCTATAATCTGCTAAAAATAAAGGGTATAATATGAATAATAAATATATCGGAATCATACTTATTATCGTTGGTGTTGGGTTGGCATTCTGGGGCTACTCTATTTATGACTCAGCAGGTTCGCAGGTTAGTCGAGCCTTGAGTGGTGACGCACCGATTAAGTCGTGGGCAGGAATGATTGGGGGTGCCATTTGTATCGCAATGGGAATTTTAAAGCTAAAGTAAAAAACATAACAAGACGCTCGTTAGGACCCAAAATAGGCTTCGCTTCGTTTCCGCCGCCCGCTTTTAGACACGAGTAGTGGAGGATATACCAATCTGGCAAATATCCGAAGCCTTAAGCCGTTGAACGACTTTTGGTGGATGGTTGTCCATGATATAGATGCATATGATTGGTATCAATAAAAAAGTTCATCCAGCACGTTTCTTTCTTGATTCAATTCAGGCTGATTCCGTTCAGTCATGAATGGTTTGTCATATTTTTCCTGCTTTGTTTCTCCCGACATTTTTGGTATTATGCGGGTGCTGTTTCCCGGTGCTTAAGAGTGCCGTCCTTGGGGGAGGCGTCACGTATTCCAATGCGAGCCACGCCTAAAGGATTTCTTCAGAAATGATTTAAATTTAAAAACACTATCCAAGGTGCAGAACCCATGACACGCAGACGTAAAATTCTTGTGATCACAGGCGGCCTTTTTGCCGTTTATCTTATGGCCGTCTATTTTGTTCTTTCTGCTGTTCTCACGCGTATGGTGCCGGACAAACTGGCTGAGCAGCTGGGGCGTCAGGTTGCCATCGACCATATCCGGGTCAATCCCTTGACCTTGTCCGTGACCGTGCGCGGCTTGGATATCAAGGATAAAAACACCACAGATTCTTTTGTCCGTTTTGAAACCCTTTATGTGAACGCGGAAGTCTTTTCCCTGTTTAAGCGGGGGCTGGTTTTAAAGGCCCTGCATCTGGAAAAACCCCGGATCACGATTGTGCGCCAGACAGATACAGCCTTTAATTTTTCCGACCTGATCACGGCAAAAAAAGGTGATGAACAGCCAAAGCCCGAAGGGCAGGAGCCGTCCCGTCCCTTTTATTTTGAGGCGGCTGACATCAGCATTATCGATGGCGTTCTTGTTTACAGGGATGCTCCTTTGAATGAAACCCACACCATGGATCCCATCAACTGGCATGTGCCGTTTATATCCAATTTCACCAAATTCCATGACAGTTTCTCGGAACCGACTCTGGCCTGTATGGTGGATGGGGCTTCGGTGTCCGTGGATGTCCGTGTCAAGCCCTTCAAAGATACCCAGGAGACCGTGGTGGATTTGTCTGTGACCGGTCTGTCTATTCCCCGGTACACGGCGTATATCCCTTCGGAGTTGGTCCATTTTCAGGTGACCCGAGGATCACTGGACCTGGGTGCCAGGATTTCATTTCGAAAAGAGGGGCAGGCACCCCTGGTCAGTGCCCAGGGCCAACTGGCCGTGGTAGATCTGGGGGTGGTCGACAAGGATGGCCATGATATCCTGACCCTGCCCCGGTTGCAGATGACCCTTCTTCCTTCGGTGGTGACGGAAAACAGTGTGCACATCGGTGAGGTTATTGTCCAAGCCCCAAGTCTTTCCGCCCTTCGTAAGGCCGATGGGACGATCAATCTGGCCGGGCTGGTCACAGGCTCCGATACCGGGTCACCTGATGGTGAACCCGACGCGGCTGGTGATGCCAAGGAGAAGGACACGGATTCCGGGAAAACGTTCAGGGTGGATGTGGACCGGTTTGTCCTGGAAAAGGGCACAGTCCGTTTTACCGATTCTGTTCCGGGGGGCGACTCACCGGTTGAAACAACGATAAACGATCTGAATGTCACCGTGGCCCCCTTTTCCAACGATCCTTCGAAACAGTCGGCCTTTGATGTGAGTACGAAGATCAATGGAAGGGCCCCTGTGGGACTGAAGGGGCTCATGACCCTGTCTCCCTTTTCCCTTGAAAGTGATTACAGCCTTTCCGAGCTGGCTCTTGCCTGGGGCCAGCCCTATTTTCCGGAAAATGTCAAGCTTGTGATTACCGGGGGGACGGCTGCCACCTCGGGCCATGTTGCCCTGGCCATGGACAATGCAGATCAAATTTCTGCAACCATCACCTGTGATGCGAACATCAGGGAATTTGCCTCGGTGGACCCTGAAAAGGCCGAATCATTTTTAAAATGGAGCGATTTTACTGTAGATGGTGTGACGGTGTCCTTATGGCCCCTTCGTGTTTCCGTGAATAAAATCGCTTTCACAGGTCTGAAAAACCAGCTGGTGGTGTTTGAGGATGGGAGTACGAGTGTCCGAACGATTTTCATTGAGCAAGAGGTGCCGCCGGAGACCTCCGAAAAAACATCGGAAGCCGAGACGGTTACGCCCATGCGTATTGGAAAATTTCAGATGAGCAATACGGAGTTCCGGTTTGTGGATCGGAGTGTGACTCCCCATTATTCCACCCGGCTGTCCTTAAAGGACCTGGCAGTGACCGGTCTGACCTCGGAGGATTTTAAGGCCGCTGATGTGGTTGCCAAAGGAACCATTGACGGCAATGCGAAGGTGAGTATCACCGGGACCATCAATCCCCTGTCAAAAGATCTGTTCGTGGATCTGGATGTGGGTCTTGCCAATATGGAGATGGTGCCTTTTTCAACTTACACGGGAAAATATGTGGGCCGGGCCATTGAAAAGGGCAAACTGAACGTTGATGTGAAATACCATATCAAAGAAAAGGCCATTGCGGCGGACAACCATGTTCTTATGGACCGGTTCACCCTGGGGAAAACCGTTGAAAGCAAGGATGCCCTGAACCTGCCCGTTGGTCTGGCCGTGTCCCTGTTGACGGACAGAAAAGGGGTGATCGATATCAATATGCCCATTTCAGGCCGTACGGATGATCCTGATTTTGCCTGGGGAAAGGTTGTGCTCAAGGCCCTGGGAAATCTGATCATGAAGGCGGCCACTTCGCCCTTTGCCCTGGTGGGATCCCTGGTGGGCGGTGGTGAAGAACTGCGGTTTATCGAATTTGAAAATGGCATATCAGAGCTTGATGAGATCGGTCGAAAGAAGCTCGATGCTGTGCGAACTCTTTTGGTTGAGCGCCCGGCATTGAAATTGGAAATTGTGGGATACGTTGACAAAGAGACTGACCGAAAGGCCCTGGCACAACAGGCTCTGGACCGAATGATCAAGGCCCCTTTTTTGGTCGATGCGGCAAAAAATGGTAAAATCCCGGATGCGAACACCTTGGCAGCCATTGTCATGACGCCCGAACAGCGGGAGAAATCACTTCGGAAGCTGTACAAAAAAGAGGTGGAAAAAAAGGCCCCGGACGGTGTCATTGTAAAAAAGACAAACGATCCCACCTTGACCCAGGCAGACATGGAAGCGGCCCTTCTTGAAAGAACCCTTATCACCGACGCCGACCTTCAGTCTCTTGCCATGGTACGGGCCGGGCAGGTCAAGGAGAATCTGCTTGAAGGTGATCTTATCTCTGGTGATCGGATCTATCTCAAAGAGCCTGACAGTCCATTCAAAACGGCCACGGACGAGTTTAAACCCAGCCGAGTTGAATTAGGGGTCAAATAGACTTGGAGGTATTATCCAGTCCGATTTTTACTTGATAAGGTAATACGATATTACAGCTACTCTCCATTGCCTATTTTCAAGTCATTAAAATACAAATTCAGTATTTTTGCTGTTGCTGGAGTGAAAATATGAAGATTTTGTAAAGCGTTCCTGTTGTCATTGACAGGTTTACCATCATTGTATAACATTTCGTACCTATTGCTTTGTTGGTTATACCTTAAAAATGTATCTTCGCCAAAATTCCAAACCCATTTCTGGTATCTATTATATTCGTTGATATTCGTTGCAAATTTTTTTTCGCCACGGTAGTCATATAAATAATTAACTCGTTGTTCCAAATCCCATGTAAAAAGGATTATATCATTTTTGGTTATTTCTGCACCCCTCACAGACGGGTTTTCACGCATATTCCCTTCACCCTGAGGTGGTATTTCAGGGCCGTCAATATACTGAAAATCCGGATTATTACCAAATATACGTTCTAAGTATTCCAGAGAAAATAAGGCAAATGGCATACGAACCAATTGATCACCGTTTGGATCATATAAAATTTCGCCATCCAGAAAATAATTACCCTTATCAATTTCGAAACTTATGACACTAACGATTTCTATTCCAAGTTCCATGAAATTAAAGCAGACAAGAACACCATCGTTGTTGTTGTCGCTTACCAAAGCCCCATCTTTGATAACGTTTAAATTAATATTCGTAGACTCTTTATCTAAATTAATAACACGTCCATTCTTATCATCAATATTAAACCTATCCGGGTTACCACAACGTTTTTCATAATGAATTTGAATTAACTCGTTACTTTGACGAGTAATACGGTCTGCAAACCTAGACTTAAAAAGTCTTTTGTTTTGTGCGGCACCTCCACGGGGAGAGTTCTGTAGAATCAGTAATTCTTCAAGGAATTCTCTCATTACCATTTTCCATGGGTTACACAACTCATCTTCAAGTATTTCATTGTCCATAAGATTTTTGTCTTTATCTATCTCCTGTCTTTCCGAAGACCCCAGGGGGATATTCCAACCATAGGGTTTGATGTCTCTGAATAACAAAGGCACATATTTTTTATCCTCATCTTTGAAATTAACAATTGGGAGGACACCCCCTGAAGCCCAGCGTAATGGGTGATTCTCAAGTGATATGGGACCTTGATGTAAATTATTTCTGGTTAAATAACGCTGGATTCCATTATCAATAGCCATCAGTTCAGGCATGTTCGGTAAGACATACGTTTGTGATAATAATTTTTTTCCTTTTGTTGAAATGACTGCCTCACTTACCTTATCCCTGTTGATGGTGATATTGATTTGATCGTCTTTTGGTTTTTCAAAGACTATGTTTTGGGTTAACAATTCAGCCGCAAACACCTCTCCGTCGATTTTAGTATTATTCCTCAATCGGTTAATCGGTACAACACCTCCACGAATGGGCGGTTTGTTGTTGTATGATATCGTCCTGGGATTAGGGCTCACACTGGACTTTTGAAAACTACCTTGCTCAAGAATATTGTCATGTTGATTATTGTCGTATGAAAAGTGCCAAATTTTCAACACACGTTTGTCCGGATCTATGAAAATAAGATTAAAAGATGGTTTGATATCGTTTCCATCTTTACTGGCAGATAATTTTCCTGCGCCAATGACCTGAGTAGCGCCGATTGAATTTCCTGATTTATCATGCTGCCAGTTCCAACCGACAATATGACTTTCGTGTCTGTGCCCATGGAGTATCATATTTATAGAGCGTTTTTGAGCCAAATTTTTTAGCTTATCAGAGTTTTTTAAAAATAAAGCATTATGAACAAATTCTTCAGGTTTGTTGCCATCGTGCCTTTGATTTTTTTCAAAATCATCTACTATTTCCTGTTCATTGGGCACAGTAACTGGATTGTGGTGAAGCAGCAAGATTTTAACCCAGTTGTTATAACGCTCACTGCCCCAGCTTCTTTCAAGGTAACTCAGCTGCTCATTTCCGATAAATCCAAAATGTTTTTTATCACTTTCGGCTTCACATGAATTGATGATCCCAACGGATAGTTTTGAGTGCTCATAGTCTTGAATATAACATCCAAATTCACTATTTCGGTATATTTGGGCACCTCGAGGTAAAAAACTGTCAAGAAAATTATAGTATGGTCCTGATTTCGCCTCAACTTGGCGCTTTCGCGTGTCCTCAGATGCGTTGGGGGTGTACGCATCATCCGCTTGATTCAACGCCACATCGTGGTTGCCAGGCGTAAAAAGAAACTGTTGTTTGAGTGTCAGGAGATAGTCTGAGAGGGTTGAGTAGAATGTTCTGGCATTTTCAAATTCTTTATAGTGTGCAGTGGCAGTGATGTCACCGGATGTGAATACATATTGTATGGCTTCATCTGTGACCTTTTCATTGCGCATGGTTTCTTTTATGTTTTTAGCAATTGAACGCGCTAATCTCTGATAAAAAATGTCCTCATGTTTGTTATCAAAATGCAAATCGGACAAATGTAAGAACAGTATCCCCATGACACACTCCAGAATAATGATGGTTAGGTATTGAAAAATACCATGCTGAACATATTATGCACAAATAGAGTTCCTTCCAGGTCCGTTTTTTGGCAAGTTCCTTGAAGGCATAAATTATTACCTATAGAAATAATATATTTCTGTCAAGATGAAGGTTTTTCCATTGAAACCATTCAAATTTGGGAATATTCAAATGGTGGAACTCCATCAGATAGGTTCAGGTTTAATGGCATCAAGAATCTGTCTGGTTTCGGTGAAATCAGAGACCAACTCTTCAGTGTGCTTGGATTTCAAAAAATCTGGACAAATGGATCAGTTGCACGTTATAAACCATACGACTTGAACCATGCATCTGATAGATCTGAAGGCAAACGTGATGATAACAGGACCATGAGTTGTTGACCGTTTCATCTGTTGATTGATTTTAGCCGCCACCTGATCAATAAAAAAGGAGTCTGACTTCATGGCTGAAGGCATTCGCTGGAAACAACGCCTGGACAATTATTCCAAGGCACTGGGGCAGCTCACCAAATTCATTGAAAAAGGAGAGCTGAACGAACTTGAGAAGCAGGGTCTGATTCAACGTTCAGACTTCAGATAGTTCCCAGTTCAATGGCATCAAGGACTTGTCTTGCTTCGGTGAAATCCGGATCGATGAGAACGGCTTTTTCAAAAAAGCCGGCGGCTTTTCCCGGATCTTTCAAATCAAGATGGAGCCGACCCACATTGTAAAGGATGAATGTTTCTTCGGGATGGATGCGAAGGGCTTTTTCGTAATTTTTTAGGGAGTTTTTGAAGTCCCCTTTTTTTCGGTACAACACGCCCAGGCTGTTAAAGACATTGGCGGAATCCTTACTGATTTCCAGGATGTCGTTTAATATGGATTCTGCGTCTTCCACATTTTCCTTGTCCATGTAGATGTCAGCGGCTTTTTGGAGATATTTTTCAGCTTGTTCAGCCTGTCCCATGGCCTGATAAGCACGGCCCATGCCTTCATAGGCCTTGGCAAACAGATGGTCAAGCTGGGTGGCCTTGCGAAAGGCTTCGATGGCTTCCGAGTACTTGCCTTCGGATGTTTTGATGTAGCCGATGTTGTAATAATATTCGGCGGTTTCACCTTTGTTGACCATGTCGTCCAGGACATCCAGAGCATCTTCGTACTTGCCCTTCTCAATGAGATCCATGCCTTTTTCCAGCTTTTTCCCTTCTTCAACAAATACCGGCTTGTCTTCCCACTGGGTGACGGCTTCCATTTTTAGTTTCAGGTTCTCCTGATCAAAGGGTGTGACAATCAGCCCCGAGACCCCGGACAATCCGGCCTTGACCACCTTGACCTTGGTAAATGCCGAATCGGTGAGGAAAAAGGGGATGTCCTTAAGTTTGTCATCACTTCTGATGATTTTGAGCAGAGCGATCCCGGACATGTCATCCATGTCCCAGGCCGCGATGATGCAGGCAAAGGGTTTGACACGCATCAGTGCCCAGGCGTTGTTGGCGCTTTCGGCCAGTTGGAGATCTTTATAACCCAGATATTTCATTAGATCTTTGAGCTCTTTGAGTGCAAAGGCATTTTCATCAACAAGGAGAAAGGATTCAGATTTCATAAGTGCTCTTATAACAGATCAAGAAAGGGTTTCTTTTTAACGGGAGGCTTCGTTTCACCAGGCAGGGTCTTGCCCTTGGGGGTAATGTCCATTTTTGGACCAGCTTGCCCCATCATGTCAAGGTGGTTCTTGACAATGTCTGCGCATGAATGATGTGTCCCATCATAAGGTTGGCAGATGAGGTGTTGAAGCGTCACATTTTGATTTTTTAGCTGAATGTTAAATATCAATTCAGCTATTTTATAACATTTCTGGTCCATGCTTTCAAGTGGTGAAAATTCAAGGGTATTAAAATAAAACTCTCCCCAGGAATTGAACAGGAGATATTCGGCGGATTGTTCATGCCCGTGATCCGGATGTTTCTGGAGCACCACAATTTTTTCCCAAAGGGGGGCACGTGTGAAAACATGATCAGGCCGGGGAAAGAGGTTTTTAAAAAAAGACCGGATCGATCCGAAATGGGGGGGTGTGGAAATAAAACGTGCATTTTCAAGCTGATTGGCGAAAATCCAGCCCAGGGTTTTCAGGTAATTTGGCCCCGTGAAAAGGGGGATTGGATCTTCTGCTCCGTATACGGCCCAGGTGTCCTTGTTTTCCCGGGTGGGGCTTATCCATAGACTCAGGTCCGGGGCTTTCAGTCGGAGGAAGGTGGAACAATGGGCAAGTTTGTCGGGTTTTTTCTGGAGAAATGCCGATGTCCTGTTTTTCAGGATGTCCAGATCCTCTCGCTTCATGAAGATGACGGGACCCTCATCTTCCGCGTTTCGAAGAAGAAGTTCATAAAGAAAGGAAAGTTTATCGAATATTCTGTCTTCAAAGGCATTTTTATCGGGTTCACTCCAGGTTGCGGCATTCCTGAGCAGCGCCAGGTATTCCTTGCCCTTGTCCCATGTGTTTACGAAATGGGTTAGAATCCGTCCTTTGGGGCTCGTTTCATCGGGGATTTCGATGAGGGGATAACTGAGGATGCGGAGGATGATGCATTCCATGATCAGGTCCAGGCCCTCGTGATCATCCATGTCTTTGTAAAAGGCCATGATGGTGTCAAAGACGGTCACATAGGGATCGCACAGGTAATCATCGATTCGTGCCTTGGAAAAAGATGTTTTAACTTGAAAAGAGATCAGGGCACTGTGATCCGAGGCATTGAATGCATAGAAGGCCGCAAGGGATGATTTGATCAGGGCTTTGACAGGATCTTTCCGGGCCTTGTATACCTGCCACAGGACCGCACCCAGGCATTCACGGGTGTCAATACTGAAAAGGGGCCCCGTATCCATGTAATCCTCTCCGTCAGTGGCCATGGTCACCATCGTTCGTTGGAGTTCATCATCAGGAACATCCTGGGGAAGAACAGCCCACAGGGGAATTTTCCCGGCGATCATGATAAAGGTCCTGTAAAATTCATCTTTCAACAGGGTCCGCTGGGCAGACCCCGAGCTTTCCCCATCCACAGTTGAAAATTCGTTCTGCCTTAGTTTTTCTATGTCCATGATAAAGAAGGTGACGTCCTGGTTATGTTTTTCCCGGCACCAGGTTTCGAGGCTGCGGAGCTTCCTGTCAAGCAGGGACAGGCGAAACGGACCCAGATTTTTTTCCTGGATGATCACCCAGTAGTCGAAATCCGAGTTTTTGCTTTGGGTGAGAGTCCCGGCACTTCCCATCAGGTAAAGACCCAGGATCACAGGCTTATCTGGGCTGATGCCCTTGATGATGTCCTGGTCATGGCCAAATCGTCGCAGGGCGTATTTGTAAAAGCCTGAATGTTCAAATCGGTCAATGCCGTAAAATTTTTCGTTTGATTCAATATAGCCAGGGAATTCAGGCGCGTTTATATGGAGAAGAAAGGGCAGGCCCTGGAACAGGTCTGATTTTGACTGGGGCAGATTGCGTAACAGTTCCCGGATCCGCGCGATGGTGTAGGTCATAAAGGCGTTACGATTTTCGGAAATGGCGGATGTTATGGTGTTCATGCTGTCCTTTTTTCTCACCACCCGGTTGCTTCGCTTCCTGAAGAATACAAAGAACACAGCGTGGCAAAGCAACAACCAAAAGCCTCGTCTCTCATAGAGGCACAAAGAGTACGGAGTGAGATCATCCCACGGAGGGTAGGGGCACGATGCTTCGTGCCTGTGCTTGCATCTCGACAGCGGACATTTGACTCATCCCAAAATTTATGTTTGCCAACTTTTTTATAAGGTTGGCCCTCGGCAGGGATAATCTTTTGCCCTTCTTCGTGCTCTTCGAGTCTTGTAAACTTGTATTTTCTTTTTTTAAACCACCCGTTCGCGTAGCTCACTGAAGGACACGAAGAAAAACAAATAATTTTAGTAATTTATTTCACGTCATTCAGGGTTAACTGACGTGTGACACGTCAAACCCCACGACCCATTTGTCCAGCTTTTAAAAGCTGGCCGCCGGAGGCAAATTTTTTTGTGCCCTCCGTGTTCGCAAGCGACCAACGGGAGCGGGTGGTTCATAAAAAATAGGGTACCCGGAGCCTGGGAACGTGTATGATTTACCCGATAATTTGTAAATTTTATCATAGTTTGCTTAAAAGATCTAAACCTAAAAACACCAGTGGAAAATGAACCCCGGTGTGATCTGTCAGGTAATTGATGTTTGTGCCGTGGATTGGGATATGGTATAAACGATTACTTTTTCAGAGCTATCTTTATACTCTGCATTGATATGAATATGGAACCACGTCATGGGTAAGGACAGATCATATGAACAATGAAAAGGGTTTTACACTTATCGAACTGATGGTTGTCATCGCCATCATTGGTATTCTTGCGGCGATTGCTATCCCACAGTTCGGCAAATATCGGGAACGGGCGTTCATTTGTGAAGGGTATTCCCTGGTCTCTCCCATTAGATATGATATTCAGGACTATGTGGATGCAACGGGCAGACTGCCCGATGACAACCCCATGGCCGGGCTGGCTCCCAAAGAGCATATCCGGGGGAAATATGTGGAGAGTATCGGGGTGGACCATGGCATGATCACGTTGGCGTTCAATGATTCCCAAGCGTCTTTAGCCGAATATTATTTCAAGCTGATTCCTGAAATCAATGAAGACAATCCCACCGGACCTCTTGTCTGGACCAAAGAGAATAAACCTGACGAAAAATAGGGGACGTTGACATGGGTCGATTGAACTGGAAAGGGTGGGGCGGCGTGCTGGATTTTATTCTGTTCGGCAATGCGCTTGAAGCCTTGAGAATCAAAGGGGTGGGGGGATCTTTTACATTCCGCTGGACCATTGATCTCATGTTCTCCATCCTTATCATTGCAATTTTGTGTACCCTTGCCATTCCCCAGTTTATTGAATATAAAAAAAAAGCAATTCTGATTCATTGCTTTGGAAATAAATACATGATGGACCAGGTCCATGTATATCACAGCGTGACAGGGCAGTGGCCTTCTGATTTGGATCAGCTTGAAGAGGCCTTTAATCTGGCAGAAATGGCCAAGGCAGGTATTTGTGAATATTACAGGGCGACAAAGAAAATGCCGAAGGATAATCGGGAGGCAGGCTTGCCGGTCCCTGATAAAATAATTGGCAACTACGTCACACACGTGAAGGTGCATAACGGTGTGATTGAAATCAGCTTGGGGAATCGGATCAACCAAAATGTGCTGGGCAAAGTGGTGACTGTCCGACCTGCCATTGTCAAAGATGACCCAACGGTTCCCATTGCCTGGGTCTATGCATTTGCATCGGTTCCCCAGGGTACGACTGTTCTTGGCCAGAACACCAGTACGGTTGACCCGCGGCATCTTCCGGTCAATTGCCGGTATTGAGCATTTTATTTTTTTGTAAGGATCGGTCTTTAGAAAAAGGCTCAGAAAGGCCTTGGGGAAGAACAAAACATGATGAAAAGGATGTATGCATGGACAGCAAGGATTCAGTAAACAACGAAGAACACAGCCAATTCAGCCTGCTGATGGAAAAACGTTTCGGGCCTTTTTTCTGGACCCAGTTCGCGGGGGCGTTTAACGACAATATATACAAGAACGTCCTGATTCTGATGATTGCGTTTCAAGCGGTCCAGGAAACCAAGGGCCAGTCGGATATCCTCATCAACATGGCGGCCGGTCTTTTTATTCTGCCATTTTTCTTGTTTTCGGCCTTTGCCGGGCAGATCGCTGATAAATACGAAAAATCAACAGTGATCCGTGTGGTCAAACTCTGTGAAATCCTGATCATGGCCTGTGCCGGTGTGGCCCTTTATTTTAACGCCACGGCTATTCTTCTGGTATTGCTTTTTTTCATGGGGACCCAGTCCACCTTTTTTGGTCCTGTGAAATACAGCATCATCCCCCAACATTTAAGCGAGTCTGAAATTATCGGGGGAAACGCCCTTGTGGAAATGGGCACCTTTGTCAGCATTCTTCTGGGGACCATCGCAGGCGGCATGCTGGCCCAGCAGGATCGGATCTGGGCGGCCTTGGTCATTGTGATCACGGCAATTTGCGGCTGGTGGGTCAGTCGGGGCATTCCCGAGGCTGCGCCCGCCAGTCCTGATCTTAAGATCAGCTGGAACCCCGTGACCCAGTCCATTAAAACCATGGGTTTTGCAGCGAAAGACCGCACGGTGCTTTTGTCCATCATGGGGATTTCATGGTTTTGGTTTCTGGGAGCCAGTTATCTGACCCAGATTCCCAATTACACGAAACATGTTCTCTACGGATCCGAATCCGTGGCCACCTTGCTTTTGGCCATGTTTTCCATTGGCATCGGTGGGGGTTCCCTGCTTTGTGAATGGCTGTCGGGCAAAAAGGTCGAATACGGTCTGGTGCCCATCGGGTCCCTGGGCTTGAGCATCTTTGGTTTGGATTTGGCCCTGGCCTATCATGCAAGCGATACGGGCGTTCTCCTGGGCATACTGGATTTTATTAAAACACCGGGAAGCATCCGGGTTCTGGTTGATTTGATCCTCATCGGCATTTTCGGGGGGCTTTACATTGTGCCCCTGTTCGCCCTGGTCCAGACACGGAGCGAGGTGGAATACCGCTCCCGGGTTATTGCCGCCAACAATATCATGAATGCGCTTTTTATGGTGGTGGCGGCTGTAAGCGGTGCACTGCTTCTGGGCGTGGCCGGGTTGACGATCCCCCAGTTTTTCGGGGTTCTTGTTTTAATGAATCTGGTGGTGGCGGTCTTTATTTATTCCCTGGTGCCCGAATTCACCATGCGTTGTCTGATCTGGGTGTTGACCCATCTCTTCTACAGGATCAAGCATGAGAACCTGGACCTGATTCCCACGGAAGGCCCTGCGGTTATTGTCTGCAACCATGTGAGTTATGTGGATGCCCTGATCATCGGCAGCCTGGTCCGGAGGCCGGCCCGGTTTGTCACGGCCAAGGAGATTTTTAATATTCCTGTGTTGAATTTTATCTTCAGGACTGGCAAAGCCATTCCCATCGTGTCCAGAAAAAAAGACCCGGAGACCTACGAAAAGGCCTTTGAAACCATTTCCCGCGAACTTGAAGACGGTCAGATCGTCTGCATATTCCCCGAAGGCATGTTGACCAAGACCGGGGATATCAATGAGTTTAAAAATGGCATTGAAAAAATACTTGAGCGGAATCCTGTGCCCGTGGTGCCCACGGCACTCCGGGGGCTCTGGGGCAGTTTCTTCAGTCACAAGGGGGGGGCGGCCCTGACTCGTCTGCCCCGACGGTTCTTTTCCAAAGTTGAATACAAGGTGGGCCGGGTTCTGTCCCCGGAAGACGCCACAGCGCCTGTTCTTCAGGAACAGGTGGCTTTGTTGAGGGGGGCTTGGAAATGATGTTTATCACGATATGGCGATGTTTTTGAGTACACGAAGAGCACGAAGATGGACAAAAACGGGCCTCTGGCAGCCCTGCGGAGCCAAACTTTTAAAAAGTTTGACAAATATATTTTGGATTGTTTGTCATATCATTTGATCACTGGGTGTTTCTCTGTGGCTCTTTGAGAAAACGGGAAATACACACAATTATAGCATGCTTGTCCCCAAGCTTTGGCCTTGGAGCCCCAAACCATTTGCGTGTCGGGGCGAAGCCTTGGCGAAGACCGGCCCATCTTTTTAAGTTTGTTGCCGTGAAAAGATACACTATTAATGCCGCATGAATAGTATGGACGAACCTGAGCCGTTCATGTAAATTAACTTGACATTCATGTGATTGCAAAATATCTATTTTAGTTTTACGAAACGGATAGTTGGGGGGCCGACGTTTTTCTGTTCAACGGCATGTGACATGGAATATCCATGAGCCTGATTTTAATATCAATGCCAAAGTCAAAACCGCCCGCTGATGAATGACACATACCTAATTTATCGAAGGAGCATATCATGCCGACAAAAATAACTCTGACCGAAGATGAAGTCCCGAGACAGTGGTACAATCTGGCTGCTGATCTTCCCAGCCCCATGAACCCGCCCCTGGGACCGGACGGGAATCCCGTGACGCCCGAGATGCTGGCTCCGGTTTTTCCCATGAATATTATTGAGCAGGAAGTCAGTCAGGAACGATGGATCGATATCCCCAGAGGTATTCTGGACCTTTTGTACCGATGGAGACCCTCACCCCTTCACCGGGCCAAATCCCTGGAAGCGGCCCTGGGAACACCGGCTAAAATCTATTACAAGAATGAAAGCGTATCCCCGGCCGGAAGTCATAAACCCAATACGGCTGTGGCCCAGGCCTGGTACAACAAGGAATTCGGCATCAAGAAAATCACCACGGAAACCGGTGCCGGCCAATGGGGAAGCGCCCTGTCCTATGCCTGTGCTCTTTTGGGACTGGAATGCAAGGTCTACATGGTTCGGATCAGCTTTGACCAGAAACCCTTCCGAAAAACCATGATGAATGCCTGGGGCGGAAACTGTGTGGCCAGCCCCAGTATGGAAACCCATGCGGGACGTGAGATTCTGGCTAAATTCCCGAACACGCCGGGAAGTCTGGGTATTGCCATCAGCGAGGCCGTGGAAGAAGCCGTATCCGATCCAACCGGCCAGACCCGCTATGCCCTTGGGAGCGTACTCAACCATGTGATGCTGCACCAGACCATCATCGGCCTTGAAACCAAGAAACAGCTTAAAAAGGCGGGTATAAAAAAGGTGGATACCATCATCGGATGTGCCGGAGGCGGCAGCAACTTTGCCGGACTGGCCTTTCCCTTTACCTATGACAAGATCAATGGCGCGGATATTGAAATTATTCCGGTGGAGCCTGCGTCCTGTCCCACACTGACCAAGGCGCCCTTCATGTATGATCACGGCGATGTGGCCAAAATGACCCCGCTTCTTCCCATGCATTCCTTGGGGCATAATTTTATTCCTGCCCCCATTCATGCAGGGGGTCTGAGGTATCATGGCATGGCACCTCTGGTGTCCCATGCGGTGGAAGAAGGCTTGATGAGCCCCATGGCTATCAACCAGCTCGAATGTTATGAAGCAGCCCTTCTTTTTGCACGAACCGAAGGTCTGATCATTGCCCCGGAAACAAGTCATGCCGTGGCAGCGACCATTCGTAAGGCCAAAGAAGCCAAGGAAGAAGGCAAAGAGAAGGTCATCGTGTTCAACCTCAGTGGCCATGGCCTGATGGATCTTTACGGGTATGAAAAGTACATGGCCGGTGAGCTTAGAAACAACGAGCTGACCCAGGAAGAGATCAACGCCTCCCTTGATCAGATCAAAGATCAGCCCAAGGCCTTCGTAAAAAAAAGCGGACGATGGTAAGGCAGGAATGGCAATGATATGTAAAATCATGCATCCGACATGTCCACGGTTTTTCAGATGAACACGTGTCTGGTGAAAAAAGGGGTATGGACGACCATGCCCTTTTTTTCCCAGCCGACCAAGGTAAGCAATGAAACGATACGATGAAGAAGACATATATTGCAGGATGCTGGGGCATGCCGTGAATTTCCAGTATTGCCGGACCACAGCAGACGGGTCCCCCTGCAGAAAAATCATGGACTGCTGGTTTGAAAGGCTTCCCATTGAGGCCTATATGAAAGAGCACTTCAGCCCGGACCAGTTGAAAATCCTTTTCAAACAGCCTGAAAGCAAGGTGACATCAATTCTGGACTTGATCGAAAAAGCCAGAAAACGGACCGATGAACCGTGATTACCCCTCCTTGTCGCTCCTGTAACCGTTTTTTTAACAAAAAATAAGACGTGAATATAAACATTGTTTATATTCTTTAACGACCGGCTTTACATTTAAGGCATATATTGATAAGCCAGGGAGAATATAAACCATTATTGGTTTATTATATGGGTGTTATGTAAAAGAGCTTGGGACACCATGCCGCCCCATGAGAAATAAGGACGTATGTTGATTACGGATATACTCAAAGAAAACGCCGATCTTTATCGAGACAAACCCGCGTTGGTGGAACGGATACCCGAAAAGGGCACACGGCGTGAAATCACATGGAAAACCTTTGATGAACAGGCCAATCGACTGGCCCATACCCTGATGGAACTGGGTGTGTCCAAAGGGGACAAGGTGATTCAGCTGATGTCCAACTGCATGGAATGGCTGCCTGTTTACTTCGGAATTCTGAGGACAGGAGCCTGGGTGGTGCCCCTTAATTTTCGTTTTGATTCGGATAAAATCGCCTTGTGTACAGAAACAGCGGAAGCCAAGGTGATGATTTTCGGTGAAGAATTCATTGAGCGCATTGCACAAATCAAAGAGCGTCTTGACCGTCATGTCACCGTTTATATTTTTGATGGGCCGGATGATAAACTGCCTGAATATGCACAGCCCCTGGACACGATTCTGAGTCAGGGGCCCTGCCATGATCCGGGCATGTCTCTTATCCCGGATGATGATGCGGCGCTGTACTTTACATCCGGAACCACGGGGACTCCCAAGGCCGTACGTTTGACACACCGGAATCTGGCCTCGGCCTGTGACGTGGAACATGCCCACCATGGCCAGACCCATCAGGATAATTTTCTGTGCATTCCCCCCTTGTATCATACCGGGGCCAAGATGCACTGGTTTGGAAATTTTCTGGTGGGGGCGAAAAGCGTAATTCTCAAAGGGGTGAGCCCACGGTGGATTCTGGAAGCCGTTTCCGAGGAACAGGTGTCCATTGTCTGGCTCCTGGTTCCCTGGGCCCATGACATCCTGATTGCCATTGAAAACGGTGAGGTGAACCTTAAGGATTACACACTGGGTCAATGGCGGCTGATGCATATCGGCGCACAACCTGTGCCGCCATCATTGATTGAAAAATGGAAGAAGGTCTTTCCGGACCAGGACTACGATACCAATTACGGATTGACCGAAGCCACGGGACCGGGGTGCATTCATCTGGGTATGGGCAATGAGCACAAGGTCGGTGCCATCGGCCTTCCGGGAAAAGGCTGGGAATGCCAGGTGGTGGACGGGGATTTGAACCCTCTGCCCGGAGGTGAGACCGGTGAACTTCTTCTCAAGGGCCCCGGGGTGATGAAAGAATATTACAAAAATCCCGAAGAAACGTCCAAAGCACTGGTAAACGGGTGGCTTAGAACAGGGGATATGGCTCGGAAAGATGAGAGTGAGTTTATCTGGCTTGTTGACAGGAAAAAGGATTTGATTATAACGGGAGGAGAGAATATATTCCCAGTTGAAATTGAAAACTTTTTTATGACCCACGATCATATTCAGGATGTTGCGGTGATCGGGGTGCCGGATCCACGGCTGGGGGAAGTCGTGGCTGCGGTGATTCAGGTCAAGGCCGGACGACGCATGGACCGGGAGGATGTCATGACATTTGCCCAGGGTCTGCCGCGGTATAAACGGCCACGCACAATTATTTTCGATGATGTCCCGAGGAATCCCACGGGAAAGATCGAAAAACCCAAATTGCGAAGAAAGTACATCAGAGGCGACAAGGATTTCAGGAAACTGTTTGTCTGACAGAGGGATAGAAAACAATAACCGAAATTGAGGGATTTTGGGCGATTGGGGAGCTTAAATTAACTCGATTTAAGGTTAACATGGGGACCGGAAGCTTTTGCCAACGGTTACATTAAAAAAAATATGGGATAAGTATGAGTGTTGTATCGTATTTTGATAAGGTGCGTATAAAGTCGGTGCAGGATATTCTGCATGGTGAACTTATTGATTCCGGAATGCATCAGGCCATTCTGACCGATACCGGAGGTAATATCATTGCCCAGTATGACAGCGGTGACACATTGTATGACGCCATGTCCCTGTCTGTTTTAGCGGCCAGCAATATCGGATCACTGAACGCCATGTCCAGAATCATCGGTGAAGAGGAATTTCCCATGTTCATCCTCAAGGGAGAACATGATAATATCCACTTCAATAAGGTCTCTGATGACCTTTTTCTGATTACCATTTTTAACAGGGAACTTTCCGTGGGCTTTGTAAGGAAGAAAATCGACGTGGCCATCGCAGGGCTCAAAGAATTGATCACGCATTGTGAGATTCCCTCACAAAACCGGTTGTGATGTTATGTTATGTATAAAAAATTTTTTGGATTCAAAGAAAGACCGTTTCAGCTTGTTCCCAATCCAGCCTACCTGTATCTGAGTAAATGCCATGAGGAGGCGCTGGCCCATCTGACCTATGCCATTTCCCAGGGAGATGGTTTTGTTGAGATTGTCGGTGAGGTTGGAACAGGAAAAACAACCTTGTGCAGGGTCTTTCTTGAAAGCCTTAACACGAGTATTGAAGCCGCCTATATTTTTAATCCCAAACTGGATTCCATCCAGCTGTTAAAAGCTGTCAACGATGATTTCGGCATTGATTCCAAGCCCGACAATATCAAGGATTTGATCGATATCCTGAACCGCTTTCTTATGAAAAAGAAGTCGGAAGGCAAGCGAATCATCATTCTGATTGATGAGGCCCAGAATCTGACCTCCGAAGTGCTGGAACAGCTTCGTCTTCTGTCCAATCTGGAAACCACCACAAGCAAACTGATCCAGATTATCCTGGTGGGCCAGCCCGAGCTGGGAAATATTCTGGATTCCTATGAACTCCGGCAGCTGGGCCAGCGGATTACCTTATCCTGTCAGCTTTTGCCATTGAGTCTTGTTGAAACTCTCGAATATATCCGTCACCGCCTTTATGTGGCATCGGGACGTGCCACGACCAAATTCACATCCAGTGCCATCCGGGAAGTCTACGGATATTCACGGGGTATTCCCCGGTTGATCAATATTGTCTGTGACCGGGCTCTGCTCACGGCTTATGTCCTGGGCAGTCGGAAAATCACACGGCAAATTGTCGTAAAAGCCATCCGGGAACTCGGACCACCCAAAAAGAAAGACATTCTGAAAGTGGCTGTGCCGATTTTCTGCACGGTGTTGTTCCTCGCGTCCCTGATTTTCTTTTTCAGTGGGAAAAGCGGCGGGAAGGCCACGGAAGAATCAACGGTCAAGGAACTGGTTTCACCGCCTGATATGGCCGAGACCTACCCCATTCCCAATGAGCGGCATACCATTGTACGGATCAAACGAGAGGACACGCAACACGGCACTCTGACCCCGGTTACCCCAGACAAAAAGCCGGACCCAGCCCTGGAGCCATTCAGCAGACGGGCGGTTCTGCAGACCATCCTTCGTCTTTGGGATCCAACCGTTGCCATTGCAGACAAATTGGATACCGTGTCTGATGATTCAGCCTATTTCAACATGGGCTCAAAAATGAACGGCTTTTCCCTGTACCAGATCACCGATGATTTTTCATTGATTTTTACCCTGAATCTGCCCTTTCTGGGAGAATTTTATATGCCGGGCTATGACGAGCCCCTTTATATGGTACTCACAAAAGTGAAGGGAGATACCTTGACCTTTGATAATGGGAATGGCACAACCCGAACCATGAGCCGGATTGAAGCGGATCAGCAGTGGACCGGCCTGGCATTTGTGCCCTGGAAAAATTTTCTGGGCTGCACAGGCACCATCCCTGGAAATGCCCCCGAAGAATCGGTGACCAGCTTGAAAATGCTTCTTCTTGACCTGGGTTACGAGGGTATTGAGCTTAACGGCGATTACGATGAAACCACCGCACAGATCGTGATGGAGATCCAGAAAAAAAACGGGATTAAAGCCGACGGGATCGTTGAGGATCTCACCAAAATTCTTTTGTACAACGAAAAAAATATATTCAGCATTCCCTTTGTCACATCGGAACAGACTCAAAAAAAGCCGATGAAAGGGTGATCAAATAATGACTGGCCAGGAGATGGAACCGTGAGTTCAATTCTTGAAGCACTGAAAAAATTGGAGCAGGAAAAAGATGATAAGGACCAGGATTTTGACTGGCCCCATCCTGTTGATACCAAAGGTGCTTTCTACCATCGCCTGAAAGGGGGATCACCCTATAAAGCCGTTCTGATCGGATTTTTTCTATGCCTTACTATAGGGGTGTCTCTGTTTGTATTTTCAAGGGAACCCGAATTACAACACCATGACGACATGGTGTCAACCTCCCATGACGAAAAGGTTAAGGCAGATGACCGGGCTGCCCGGGCGAGGATGGCAAGGCGCACCCCGCCCCCTGACCAGACTCGCAATGTCACAGAAGTCCATGACCAAAGGCCTGTGACACCAATGGTACAGGAACAGCCTGAGCCCGAACAAACAATCGCAGACGAAGCGCGCCCGGAAGATATGACCCCCGAAGAGATGGCCCAGGACGAAGAATACATGGCTGATATGGAAGCCCTTGAGGATATCATGGCCCCCCGGACCGTCAAGGCCATCCCGGACAAATCTGTGCAGCCCGCCCTTGAGATACCAGCCATGGAGGACAAGGCCCAGGAAGAGGCCGTGGCAGAACTGGATCCCGAGATGGCAGAACTCCTTAAACGCATCCCTCCGGAGATGCTGCCACCGAAGAAGATGGTGGAAAGCGGCTGGCTCAAACTCCACGCCATTTCCTGGTCTGAGGATCCGGAGCGGCGAATCGCCGTGATCAATGCCAAGGTGGTCAAGGAAGGGCGTCGTTTGGATGGAGCCTTGATTCTGAGAATCGAGAGGGATTATGTGGTCATTAAAAAGAACGGCGAGGAGCTGATGCTTCCTTTTGGGAATCATTAGAGCCGTTGCCTGGATGTTAACAGGACACCATGGGCCCTACCCATAATGATATGATAATGATATGGGACGTATACGACCTATGGGACTTATGGGATCTATGCTTGTCTTAGTTCTACTGAATATCAAGCCAGATAGGCGCTGTCACGGCGATCTGAAATGAATAGGATGGTTCGTCATGATGGGTATCATCCTGGGTCACTTTGAGAAAATAGTAATTATCTGCCGTGACGGTGAGCAGGGGATTCCATTCAACAAAGGTCGATGAGGGGGTGGTGCTGGCGATGGTTGAGCCTGAGGCATCGATAATTTCAAGCTGTGTGATCGGTTCATTATCGTCTACCTGCACGTGAGCCTCATAAGACCCGCTGGACATAAGGACGACCTCGCCCATGAAGTGGGCTCCGATTTTGAAAATGACTCTCATATCAGGGTCATCGGAAGAATAGACCCGCCGTTCTTTCAAGGCATCAAGCAGATCATTCCGGGTCAAGTTGTCTGCAATGATGACGGTTCTGTGTGAATTTACACGAAGTTGATGATTATCCTGGTTATTGGTTGGAGCCAGTCGCCAGCCCTGGGCAAGGGCGTCAGCGTAATATTGAAGATACTCCCCATCACAATTCCCTGTGTCCCTGTTTCCTGTTTCAACAGCAACCATGTTATCTGTAGTCGATGCATTGTATCTGAAGTCATAGAACATACTTTTTTCCCGGCCAGGATGATTGAACTGGGCATAGCCATCATGACTGACCAGCCAATCCTCAAACAAAGACAGAGACATGGATGAAAACGCAGACGTGCGTGACGGGGTGTTGAATCTCCCCGAAAACGCCCCGAAAATCAGTGGAAAATCCCACGCAGAAATCCCAGCGTAAGAATATATCAATCCAGTTAAATGAGAAAATGGAAAAGCGGTTTCAGATGGGGACAGCAGGAACCGCCCGATG
>JAHIRD010000143.1 GCA_018818835.1 Pseudomonadota bacterium | reverse complement strand
GCTATGGCTTTTCCTTTTCCGGATCGCAGTGCATTCTGTTTCGTAATAGCTGCTGTAAGCGTTGTTTTGCCGTGGTCGATATGCCCGATTGTGCCTATATTTACATGCGGCTTCGTCCTCTCAAATTTTTCCTTTGCCATGATCTTATCCTCCTCCGGGACGCATCTTACTACCGGAAAATCAGTTACTTGAAATTAGTTGCGTTTCTATCTGTCAAACACCTGGCTTAACTGGCTTTAAATCGAAATGCTACCATCTATAATGAGCAAATGCCTTGTTCGCGTCTGCCATTTTATGGGTATCTTCTCTCTTTTTTACAGAAGAACCTCTGTTATTTGCCGCATCAAGGAGCTCTGCCGCAAGCTTGCGTGACATGCTCTTTTCAGACCTCTTTTTTGCAAAATCAATCAGCCAACGAATGGCAAGTGCACGCCTTCGTGAATGTCTGATTTCAGTGGGGACCTGGTAGGTTGAGCCACCCACGCGGCGTGATTTTACTTCAATAGATGGTTTTACATTATCCATTGCTTTTTCAAAGATTTCCAATGGATTCTCACCGCTTTTACTTTCGATGATACCAAAGGCTCCGTAAAATATCTTTTCCGCCGTACTCTTTTTGCCATCAGACATAATGCAGGCGATAAATCGTGAAGCAAGTTCACTGTTATATCGTGAATCCGGCATTATTTTCCGTTGCGGCACTTCCCTTCTTCTTGGCATTTCCTAACTCACCTTCCAGTTAAGTTTATATTTATATATAGGTATATACTGTCTATTTAGGACGTCGTGTTCCGTACTTGGAACGTCCCTGCCGTCTGTCTTCAACCCCAAGCGTATCGAGCGTTCCTCTGACAATATGATAGCGTACACCGGGTAAATCCTTCACACGGCCACCACGAACGAGAACAACCGAGTGTTCCTGAAGATTGTGCCCCATTCCAGGGATATATGCGGTAATCTCGGAACCGGTCGTCAACCTCACCCTTGCCACTTTTCGAAGGGCCGAGTTCGGTTTTTTGGGTGTGGATGTATAGACACGTGTACAGACACCTCTTTTTTGAGGCCCACCCATAAGTGCCGGTGTATTGGTCTTCTTTTTTGTCCTCTTGCGTCCATTACGCACCAGTTGATTGATAGTCGGCATTACAGTTAAGTTCCTTTATAATTTACAAATAATTCTCCCGTAAACGCAAAATACGGTATAATACACACACATTTTGTTGTTGTCAAGGACTTTGTTAAGGTCTCTTTGTTCTTTTGTTCCGTGCTGATGCCCCCAGGGAGCATCAGCATATCTATCTGTATTTATTAAAGATCCATCGAAACGTTTTCTTCCCTGGCCGTTTCCATTTCACTTTCAATCTCAACATTCCGATACATGGACACACCGGATCCTGCAGGGACGAGTCTCCCCATAATAACGTTCTCTTTAAGACCAGAGAGGCAGTCAACTTTACCCCGGATCGCAGCCTCTGTAAGAACCTTTGTTGTTTCCTGGAAGGATGCGGCTGAAATAAAACTGTCCGTTGAAAGAGATGCTTTGGTTATACCAAGAACAAGCGGTTCACCTGTTGAGGGCTCCCCTCCTTTTTCAACGACTTCCCTGTTTACATCAGCAAAGCGTTGTCTGTCAACCTGTTCTTCAGCAATAAAGTCAGTATCTCCTGCTTCAATGATTTTAACACGCTTCATCATCTGCCGAACAATCACTTCAATATGCTTATCATTGATCCGAACACCCTGCAGTCTATAGACCTGCTGGACTTCATCAACAAGATAGCTTGCAAGGGCAACCTCACCTTTGATGCTGAGAATATCCTGGGGGTTTTCACTACCGCTGGTCAATTTTTCACCGGCGCGGACATAATCACCCTCATAGACGTTCACATGTCTGCCTTTGGGTATGAGGTACTCTTTCTTTTCACCGACATCCACGGGATTAACTGTGACTTTTTGTTTCCCTTTTGTCCCCTTGGAAATAGAAACAAAACCATCAATTTCAGAAAGAACCGCTGTTTCCTTGGGCTTCCTTACTTCAAAAAGCTCAGCGACCCTGGGAAGACCACCGGTAATATCCTTGGTTTTCGTTGTTGCTCGCGGAAGTTTAGCGATAATATCACCGGCCTTGATCTCGTCAAACTCCTCAACAAGAAGAACGGCATCAACGGGAAGGGGATATCGTGCCAGACCGGATCCGAGTATGGCTGTTTTATTACTTGAGTCTTTAATGGATATACGTGGCCGAACATCACCGACACGGCTCTCAATAATGGTACGGCTTGATTTACCGGTCACGGGATCCAATTTTTCCTGCATGGTTTTACCGGCTTCAATATCGCCAAATTTAACCCGGCCGTCAACTTCCGTAATAATGGGCACGGTGAAGGGGTCCCAGGTGGCAAGGACATCGCCGGGCATTACCGACTGGCCATCTACCACATAGATACGCGCGCCATAAATAACGGAGTTCTTTTCACGTTCACGTCCGGCTTCGCCCACAATGGCAAATTCACCACCACGACGGCTCATAATGATCATATCACCATGCGCCGTTTTAACCACATTCAACCCTTCCGAGTACTTGATCTTGCCTTCCACGCGGGCTTTAATTTCGGCAACTTCAACTTTTCTGCTGGCCGTACCACCGATATGGAAGGTACGCATGGTCAGCTGTGTACCGGGCTCTCCAATGGACTGGGCCGCCAGAATACCGACCGCCTGCCCCATCTCAACGGTCTTTCCATGGGATAGATCTCTGCCGTAGCATTTTGCACAGACACCTGTGGTTGTCTTGCACGTCAAAACGGATCGAATGCGTATGGATGTGATACCTGCATTTTCAATAATATTGAGAACACTCTCATCAATTTCAACCCCATGGGATACAATAATTTCATCCGTGAAGGGGTCATACACATCCTCCAGGGTCACGCGACCAAGAATACGCTCTCCCAGTCTCTGGATAACTTCGCCGCCCTCCATCAGTGCTTCTACTTCGATTCCCATCAAGGTCCCGCAATCGTGTTCCACAACAGCACAATCCTGGGCAACATCCGCAAGTCGTCGTGTCAGATAACCGGAGTTCGCGGTTTTCAGGGCTGTATCGGCAAGACCTTTTCGAGCACCATGGGTTGAAATAAAATACTGAAGAACAGATAAGCCTTCTCGAAAATTTGCCTGGATGGGTGTTTCAATAATTTCACCCGATGGTTTGGCCATCAGACCTCGCATACCTGCAAGCTGGCGCATCTGGTCTTTACTTCCTCGGGCGCCTGAATCAGCCATCATGTAAATCGAGTTGATGGTGTCCTGGGTTTTATTGGCCAACCGGATGTCCTCGGAGACAACACCACCCAGTGTCCGTACGGACGGCTGGCTCATGGCTTTCATCATTTCATTGGCAATATCGTCAGTGGCTTTGGCCCAGATATCAACAACCTTGTTGTATTTCTCACCCTGGGTGATCAGACCTTCCGAATACTGACGTCCAATTTCCGTGACCTTATCCTCGGAATCTTTGATCATATCCCATTTGGTTCCAGGAATAATCATATCGTCAATACAGATGGACAAACCACCTTCCGTGGAATACCGGTAACCTGTATTTTTAAGCTTATCAGACAGAATGACCGTGGCCTTGGGGCCGATATTTCTGTATGCATAATCAATGAGTGCACGGCAGGAACCCTTATCCAGGACTTTATTGACCATAGAAAATGGAACACCCGGACGGATACGCGTGACCTCCAATATATAGAAAAGACCATCAATGGGAACGACCTTGCTGAAGGCCCCATTTTCAAGACTGAAAATGGCATCCAGATCCTCGTCATTCACCCGGTAAACGGCATTAAATTCTTCTTTATTCAAAAAGCCTATTAATCCGCCCCTGTCCTTGTCCAGACTGGTTGAATGATCAGCGATCATTTTTGTGAAATCAGCACCATCAACAAGTTTTTTATGAACGGAGGCTGCAGTTTCAGGATTCCGTAGAAGAATATGGCGGAATGAATACACCGGATCACAGGGAATAATTTCCCATAGAATAACACGTCCAACCGTCGTCTCCACCTTTTTCCCGTTCATCCGGACTTTAATGGCGGCATGGAGGGACACGGATCCATCATCATAAGCGATACGTACTTCCTCAACACTTGAGAAAATGGTGTTTTCACCTTTTGAACCCACCACTTTCCGCGTCATGTAATACAAACCAAGAACAATGTCCTGGGTTGGAACAATGATGGGCTGGCCATTGGCAGGCGACAGGGTGTTATTTGATGCAAGCATCAACACGCGTGCTTCGATCTGTGATTCGATGGAAAGAGGCACATGAACAGCCATCTGGTCACCGTCAAAGTCGGCATTGAACGCGGTACAGACAAGGGGATGAAGCTGAAGGGCTTTTCCCTCGACAAGAACCGGCTCAAAGGCCTGAATACCTAATCGATGGAGGGTCGGAGCACGGTTGAGCATGACCGGATATTCCTTGACCACTTCGTCAAGGGTATCCCAGACTTCCGGGCCTTCCTTTTCCACCATCTTTTTTGCACTTTTTACGGTTGAAACATAGCCTGATTTTTCCAGACGGTGGTAAATATAAGGCTTAAACAGCTCAAGGGCCATTTGCTTGGGAAGACCGCACTGGTGGAGCCTCAAATCAGGTCCGACAACAATAACCGTACGACCGGAATAATCAACACGTTTCCCAAGAAGGTTCTGTCTGAAACGGCCCTGTTTACCTTTGAGCGTATCGCTCAAAGATTTCAAAGGTCGCTTGTTTGTACCGGTAACAACACGGCCATGCCGCCCGTTATCAAATAAAACATCCACAGATTCCTGGAGCATCCGTTTTTCATTTCTGACAATAATATCCGGCGCTTTGAGTTCCACGAGGCGTTTCAACCGGTTGTTCCGATTGATGACTCGCCGGTAAAGGTCATTGAGATCCGATGTGGCGAAACGTCCCCCTTCAAGGGGAACAAGGGGCCGCAAATCCGGTGGAAGTATCGGAATGACATCCATAATCATCCAGGCAGGATCCACTCCGGAATTCATGAACGCATCAATGATCCTCATACGCTTGCTGAGTTTCTGCCGTTTAGCAACTGAAGATGTAACGCGGACCTCGTCACGAAGCTCAATATACGTGGTTTTAAGGTCGATCTCCTTTAAAAGCACTTTCACGGCCTCGGCTCCGATGCCAACAACAAAGGTTGACCCATAAAGGTCAAGTGCTTCCTGGTACTGGTCTTCTGACAAAAGCTGACGCTTAGTCAACCCGGTATCTTTAGGATCAAGAACGATGTAGCTGTCAAAGTAAAGGACGCGCTCCATGTTTTTAAGAGTAATATCCAGAAGGTTACCAATTTTACTGGGCAGACTTTTCAAAAACCAGATATGTGAAACAGGGGTTGCGAGTTCAATGTGCCCGAGTCTTTCACGTCTGACTTTGGATTGAATAACTTCAACACCACATTTTTCACAGACCACACCACGATGTTTCATGCGTTTGTATTTACCGCAGTTACATTCGTAGTCCTTGGTCGGTCCGAAAATTTTAGCACAGAAAAGCCCCTCACGTTCCGGCTTGAATGTCCGGTAATTGATTGTTTCAGGCTTTTTTATTTCACCGTGAGACCATTGTCTAATCTGCTCAGGAGAGGCCAATGAAATCTGGACCCCTGAATACAGCTTGGGGTCAATAGGTTTTGCGAAAAAATCGTATAATGTTTCCACGTTCCCCTCCTTAATTTCCTTCAATGAGGTTTATATCCAGGCCAAGACTCTGAAGTTCTTTCGTCAAAACTCTGAATGATTCCGGGAGGCCCGGTTCAAGGGCAGTCTGCCCTTTTACAATCTTTTCATACATACGGGTTCGTCCGGCCATATCATCGGATTTAACCGTAATGAATTCCTGGAGTGCATAGGCAGCACCATAGGCTTCCATGGCCCAGACTTCCATCTCACCCAGTCGCTGCCCACCAAACTGTGCTTTACCGCCCAAGGGCTGCTGAGTAACGAGTGAATAGGGTCCAATGGATCTGGCATGGATCTTATCATCAACCAGATGATGGAGTTTAAGCATATACATGGTTCCGACCGTTACTTTTCCATCAAAGGGCTCCCCGGTACGGCCGTCAAATAACTGGGCCTGACCGGTGGTGCTGAACCCTGCTTCGGTTAGAAGTGCTTTGATGTTTTCTTCCTTTGCGCCATCAAAAACAGGAGTGGCCATATGCACCCCTTCTTTGTAATACTTTGCAAATTCGAAAGTTTCTTTTTCATCAAGCTTGGCAAGGACCGCTTTTTCGGCATCCGATGTAAAAATTTTCTGCAATTTTTCTTTAATTGCCGCGTGTTTCTTTTCTTCAATCAAGGCTTTCAACTGATTACCAAGCCCTTTGGCTGCCCGGCCCAGATGAATTTCGAGAATCTGCCCCACATTCATTCGAGAAGGCACACCCAGGGGGTTAAGAATCATGTCAACGGTTGTACCATCTTCAAAATAAGGCAAATCCTCTTGGGGGAGAATACGGGACACAACACCTTTGTTCCCATGGCGGCCCGCCATTTTATCACCCACGGACAGCATACGTTTCATGGCCACATAAACTTTGATCATTTTGATCACGCCCGGGGCCAGATCATCACCTTTTTCAAACCGGACAACTTGATCATCAAAGGTTTTGCGGGCATTATCAACATGCTCGCGGTATCGGTCCAGAATTTCATGAACCCGTGAACCCTTTCCGGAATCCTTTAAAACGATGCCTTCAAGCTGGGACAGGGGAATATCGGTGATTAAGTCAAGTGTGATATCCATATCCGCATCGATCAAGATATCTTTGCCCTTTCTCAGGGGGGATTCACATTGCTGACCCACAAGGAGTTCATGAATTTTCTCACGTGCACATTCTTCTGTAATCCGGATCTCATCGTCCCGGTTGCTCTCAAGAAGAAGAATTTCCTCATCTTCAATCAGGCGCGTACGGTCATCTTTGCCCACACCCCGTCTTGAAAAGACTTTGGCATCGACAACAATACCCGATACACCCGGTGGAACTCGAAGTGACGTATCTTTAACATCACCGGCTTTCTCACCGAAAATAGCTCTCAACAATTTTTCTTCGGGTGAAAGCTGAGTCTCCCCTTTGGGTGTAATTTTACCCACAAGAATATCACCAGGCTTAACCTCGGCCCCCAGGCGAATGATACCACTGTCATCCAGGTCCTTGAGCGCTTCATCACCCACATTGGGAATATCCCTGGTGACTTCTTCTTTGCCCAGTTTGGTATCACGGGCAATCAACTCAAACTCCTCAATATGGACCGATGTATAAATATTGTCACGGACCAGGGTTTCACTGACCAGGATGGAATCCTCAAAATTGTAACCACCCCAGGGCATAAAGGCCACCGTCACATTTTTCCCCAAGGCCAGTTCACCTTTTTCAGTGGCGGGCCCATCGGCAATGACTTCTCCCACAGTGACAAGCTGACCGGCCTTCACAATGGGCCTGTGATTAAAACAGGTATTCTGATTGGACCGTTTGAATTTGGAAAGATTATAGATGGTCACCGGTGGTACGGGGACATCATCATACAAATCATGTTTTAAAACAATACGTGCGGCATCCACATATTCGATAACACCTTTGCGCCGGGCCACAATGGCAACGCCGGAATCCCTGGCAACCACACCTTCAATACCTGTGCCCACAAGGGGAGCGCTGCTGGTGATCAATGGAACAGCCTGACGCATCATGTTGGAGCCCATAAGCGCCCTGTTGGCATCATCGTTTTCAAGGAAAGGGATCAGTGATGCTGAAACGCTGACCAGCTGATTGGGTGAAATATCCATCAACTTGATTTCATCATTATTGATCATCTGGAATTCACCTTCCACCCGGGACGTAACAAGCTGGTTCACATAACGGTTGTTATCATCCAGAGGCGCATTGGCCTGGGCAATGGGGTGATCTTTTTCCTCAAAGGCACTGAGCATTTTTATTTCATCGGTGACCGCCGAATCACGCACCACACGGTAAGGGGTTTCAATGAAACCATATTCATTCACCCGTGCATAGGTACACAGTGATACGATCAAACCGATATTCGGTCCTTCCGGTGTTTCAATGGGGCATATTCGACCGTAATGGGAAGGATGAACGTCCCTGACTTCAAAACCCGCGCGTTCACGTGTCAGACCACCCGGCCCCAAAGCGCTCAAACGACGTTTATGGGTCGTTTCAGACAGGGGATTGGTCTGGTCCATAAACTGTGACAACTGGCTCGTCCCGAAGAATTCTTTGACCACGGCTGAAACAGGTTTTGGATTGACAAGGTCGTGGGGCATCAGGGCATCGACTTCCTGCATGCTCATCCGCTCTTTGATGGCTCGCTCCATACGAACAAGACCGATTCGGTACTGATTTTCGAGGAGTTCGCCCACGGCACGGACACGCCTGTTACCCAAATGGTCGATATCATCCACCGTCCCCTGGGTATCCCTGAGTTCAATCAGAATGCGTGCCGTCAAAAGGATATCTTCCTTTCGAAGAATTCTGATTTCCATGGGCGTGTCAATTCCAAGCCGGTGGTTCATTTTAAGGCGACCTACACCGGAAAGATCATAAAAAGAATCCCTGAAAAACAGGTGATCGATAAATTCCTGAGCCACCTCCGGTGTCGCTGGATTTCCTGGCCGCATGCGTCTATATATTTCAATAAGTGCTTCGTCTTTGGTTTCAATTTTATCCGCAATAAGAGTTTTTCTTATAGAATCTGTTGAAAATACAGCATCCTGATAAAGCATTTCAAACTCATGTATTCCGGCTTCCTTGATTTTCGCAATAACATCCTCGTCAACCAAATCACCGGCTTTTGCAATAATCTCATCGGTTTTGGGATCAATAAGGGTTACTGCGAGTCCCTTTTCCGCTATATCTTCAGCACTTATGGGAAGTTCAGTGGTATCTGCCGCTTTTAATTGCTTGATGGCACGTTTTGTAAATAATCTGCCTTTTTTTACAACAACTTCACCGTTGGTTTTATCAACGATATCGAAGCTGGCACGTTGTCCTTTAAAAAATTCTTCGTTAAATGCCTTAAAAAATTCATCATTTCTGATGTAGACTTTTTCTTTTTTATAAAAATAATTCAAGAGATCTTCACTGGAGTAACCAAAGGCTTTGAACAGAACTGTAACAGGAAATTTTCTCCTGCGGTCAATTCGAATATAAACGATATCCTTGGGATCAATTTCCATATCAATCCACGAACCACGAACCGGAATCACACGTGCTGAATATATAATCTTGCCACTTGAATGTGATTTCCCTTTATCATGGTCGAAAAAAACACCGGAAGAACGGTGCAGCTGGCTGACAACAACCCGTTCAGTCCCGTTGACGATAAAGGTACCCCGTGCAGTCATCAAAGGAATGGTTCCGAAATAGATTTCCTGCTCTTTGATGTCCCTTATATTGGACGTTCCGGCATCCTTGTCGATATCGAACACAACCAGACGGACCCTGATTCGAATAGATATTTCATAGGTCATTCCACGCTGGATACACTCATCAACCGAGTGTTTCACCTCTCCGAACGAATAGGAAACATATTCGAGAGATGCCGTACCCGTAAAATCCTTGATTGGAAAAACAGACTTGAACACAGACTGAAGTCCTATGTCTTCGCGCTTTTCAGGAGGGACATTCATCTGCAGGAATCGGTTGTAAGAGTCCCTTTGCATACCTATCAAATCGGGTATTTCTGCAATCTTGTGTTTCCCGCCGAAATTTTTCCTTAGTCGCTTGTTAACCAAAGGGTTTACTGTCATATCATCTCCATATTGATTTGATGGAACTGCGGAAATAGGACAAACGGAAAAAAGATGAGGGGAAAACCCTCACCTTTTATCCGTATCATAGACAATAATAAAGTCAGTTATTTTGGTCTATTTCAGTTCAATCTGTGCACCGGCTGCTTCAAGCTGCTCTTTGATTTTCTGAGCTTCTTCTTTTGAAACGGCTTCTTTTACAGGTTTCGGTGCTTCGTCAACAAGGGCTTTAGCTTCTTTGAGGCCAAGACCTGTAATGGCGCGAACTTCTTTAATGACGTTGATTTTCTTGTCACCGGAAGATAAGAGGATTACATCAAATTCTGTTTGTTCTTCAGCAGCTGCTGCACCTGAGTCAGCAGGACCTGCAGCCATCATGGCAACAGGAGCGGCAGCAGAAACACCAAATTTTTCTTCAAGTTCTTTGATCAATTCAGAAAGTTCAAGAACCGTCATATTTGCTATAAAATCAATTACATCTTGTTTTGTTGTATCAGCCATTCTGTCCTCCGATAATATATGTATACGCTTTCGTATGATTTAAAATGTATTTATGCCCGTGTATGATCAGGCTGCTTCTTTTTGTTCTTTGATGGCCTGAAGCGCGTTCAGGAAACCACGTGGTACAGCTGCAAGCACTTGTACAATCCCTGTGGGTACTGCATTCATTGTTGCCAGAAGCTGTCCGAGGAGAACTTCCCGAGAAGGCAGAGAAGACAATGCCTTGATCCCGTTGATATCAAGGAGTCTTCCTTCCATAACAGCACCCTTGATTTCAAGCTTATTGTTCGCCTCAGAAAATTTTGTCAAAATTTTCGCTGGAGAAACCGGATCATCATAGCTGATTGCAATGGCGCTCGGCCCTTTGAACAAATCTCTCAACAAGGCCACATCGGTATCTTCAGAAGCACGTCTTAGAAGCGTGTTCTTGATTACACGGTAGTCAATGTTTTCTTTTGTCAGTTCAGAGCGTAGTTGTGTAACTGACGCCACATCAAGACCTTTAAAATCCGTTGCGATAACTATCTTGGATCGCTTAAGGTCTTCGTGGAGACTCGTTACAATCTCTTTTTTTTGTTTAATATCCAAAACTTATTCCACCTCCTTTACCCAGAAATTAGTATTCTCGGAGGCCAACGATACCAAAACGTGATGTCTCGGTAGGCCGGCTACGCCGATTAAACACGAAAACTGCATGTGCACCTACTGTCTTTGACACAGTATATATGTTTATTAATAACCGACATCCCCATACACATCGAGATTGTCAGTGATTAAACATACTATTTAATAATCTCTTTAATACCCGCCGGATCAATTTTCAAACCGATTCCCATGGTTGTGGACACGGTAACGCTCTTGAAATAGGTCCCTTTGCTCGATGACGGCTTTAATTTGGTAAGAATCTCAAGAAGAGAGCTTATATTCTCAACAATTTTTTCCGTGCCAAATGAAACCTTTCCCATGGGTGCATGGACAATACCTGTCTTTTCCACTCGAAAGTCGATCTTGCCGGCCTTGAGTTCATTCACAGCTTTTGCCACGTCAAATGTTACCGTACCGGTCTTGGCGTTGGGCATCAAACCTCGTGGGCCTAAAACCTTTCCGATTTTACCGACGGTACCCATCATGTCCGGTGTTGCGATCACTTTATCAAAACCGAACCAGCCGCCTTTGATTTTTTCAAGTATATCGTCACTACCGGCAAAATCAGCACCTGCTTCAAGTGCTTCTTTTTCTTTTTCACCCTTAGCGAATACAAGAACTTTGACTTCTTTACCAATGCCATTGGGAAGAATAACCGAACCACGGATCATTTGATCAGCATGTCTGGGATCAACACCAAGTTTCACTGCAATATCGACCGTCTCATCAAATTTAGCGAATGACCTGTCCAATGCAAAACCAACCGCTTCGTTGATTTCATATCGTTTTTGTCGGTCAAGGTCCTTAATGGCTTCTAAATATTTTTTACCTTTTCTAGGCATTTTACCAACGTGCTCCTTGTAATTTTAGACAACATCAATTCCCATGCTTCTCGCTGTCCCGGCAATAATTTTGCAAGCAGCGTCAAGGTCATTTGCATTGAGATCTTCCATCTTCAATTTAGCGATCTCTTCAATTTGCTCATTGCTCAGCTTAGCTACCTTGTTACGAAGAGGATCGCTGGAACCTTTGGCAATTTTTGCCGCTTTTTTAATAAGAAATGAGGCGGGTGGTGTTTTGGTAATAAACTGGAACGTTCTGTCAGCAAATACTGTAATAACAACAGGGATAATTGTCCCAGGATCATTTGCCGTTCGGGCATTAAAAGCTTTGCAGAAATCCATTATGTTAACACCGTGCTGACCAAGAGCAGGGCCAATCGGCGGTGATGGATTTGCTTTTGCAGCCTCTACCTGAAGTTTTATTTGGGCAATAACTTTTTTTGCCATTGTTATAATCCACTCCTAAAATAGTCTATAACTTAGTAACCTGGACAAAGTCCAACTCAACTGGCGTAGCACGACCAAAGATACTTACCAGCACTTTTATTTTACCCTTTTCGGGATTTACTTCTTCAACCGTTCCGTTAAAATTCGAAAAAGGACCATCAACGACTCGAATTTCATCACCTGTTTCAAAAAAGAATTTTGGCTGGGGTTTTTCCTTACCCTCTTCCATTCTCGAAAGAATACGTTCTGCTTCTGCGTCAGTGATTGGTGTTGGCTTGTTTCTACCACCAAGAAACCCGGTTACTTTTGCTGTGTCGTTCACAAGATGCCATGTATGGTCATTTAAATCCATACGGATCAAAATGTAACCCGGATAAAATTTTCGAGATGACTCTTTTTTCTTTCCTTTAACAAGCTCAACAACCTGCTCTGTGGGAACGACTATTCCACCAAATTTCTCCGGATTGGGAAACGCTTCTATTCGTTCTTCAAGGGCAGATTTAACCTTATTCTCAAATCCTGAATAGACGTGAACGACATACCATTTCAGAGCCAAAATATTTTCTCCCTGTTTAGTGAAGAACCATTCGAATCAAACCATTCAGGCAAAGATCAAAAAAACCTAGGAATGATGAAACTATAATCACCAAAACGATGACAACAACCGTTGATGCAACGGTTTGATTTTTAGAAGGCCAGACAACTTTTTTTAATTCTGCTTTGACTTCTCGCAGAAAAATCTGACTTTTTTCGTAAAAACCCGGTTCCTGGGAAGCATTACCTTTCTTGGGCCCATTGGTCCTTGCTTGAGATGCAGGCCGCTTTATAACCTCACTTTTCGGAACATCAACTTTGCCAGCAGACCCTGCGGCAGTCGAATCGAGCTCACTGGAATTTTTCTGCTTGCTCTTCAGCTTGGTTTTCTGGCTATCCGGTTTTTTTTTCAGTATACGACCCATGATGCTCCTAACAATACGTTTTCGTGCACGTTAGTAAACTTTAATTAAATAGAACTCTTTAAAATTCTAATGGCAGGTCAGGAGGGGCTCGAACCCCCAACATTCGGTTTTGGAGACCGACGCTCTACCAATTGGAGCTACTGACCTGAAGTCTCATAAAACAAACTATGTGTTACCCAGCCCTTATTTCGTTTCCTTGTGGGGGGTATGGGTTCCGCAAAACCTGCAGTACTTTTTGAATTCAAGTTTGTCAGGCGTTGTTCGTTTGTTTTTTGTTGTTGTATAATTCTTTCTTTTGCATTCCGAGCATGAAAGTGTGATTATAACACGCACAGGCTGTCTCCTTAAAAGCTATTGAATAATTCCGGCTACAACGCCCGCGCCAACCGTTCGTCCGCCTTCTCTGATGGCAAAACGAAGACCTTCTTCCATGGCGATGGGAGCGATCAATTCCGCCGTAATGGTCACATTGTCACCAGGCATGATCATCTCAACGCCTTCGGGCAGATTC
>JAHIRD010000192.1 GCA_018818835.1 Pseudomonadota bacterium | reverse complement strand
TTTCTGTCCAACCCGCTATCGGCCCTTCAGTTCGAGGATCACCAGTGAAAAAATATTGTTTAGCTTCAACTGGAGGATATTCAAAACTCGTGTCAAGTACAAGCTCCCAGCCCGGCGGAGGTGGAACTGCACCTCCTAATAATTGAGGCAGGAGAACGCTCTTCGCTGTGATGTAACCCTGTCTCGTCATCATCCATGAAAACCTGCCGGACTCTGAGCCTTCCCAGTTCTCGAAGAGTCCATATCCTTGTTTAGAAACGAGTTCAATCGTATTCGGGTTTGGAATCTCGCTTGTATAGCGTCCAAAAGCGTCGAAGTACACCCAGCTTACATTATGCTCGTTGTGGAGCTCGAAGAAGTGTTTCATCAGGTAATACCAGTTGAGGCCTCCTTCATTACAATAAAACCAACCCGGCTTGTTGAATTTTCCTATGACAACCTTATACGGGTCTTCCTGAGCCTCGCTGTACCACGCCGTCTCGTCCTGGATCGGGCACCCGCCCCTCTCCATAAACTTTCCCACCCCGAATATTCCATCGTAGAACGATTCTTCCATCTTCGCTTTAGCTGCTGGAGTATTCGCGATCGTAGAACCACGATCGTAATACGAGATGAAAGGGTAGTTATCTCGCGCTCGCCAGCAGAAGAAACTGTAGAAATGATAATAGTACATCGCTGGTTTTCCATAAGTTTCTGGAAGCGGATACACGTATTGTCCCGGACTGTATTGTTGGTTGAAGCTTACATTCCACGCGGGGAAGATCGCTATGGCGTTGGGGTTCGCAGCCCACATCGCATTCGCCCCCATGAGGTAAACTGCCTTGTATATATCCCAGGTGAAAACTATCGACCCGTTTTCTCCTATATAACCGGATTCTCCAACTTGTGGAGGCTCGTTGAAAAGCGTGATGCCGATGAAATTGCTTGCTGTTGCTGTTTCGTAGTCACTATATCTAGAGGCAAGCGGGGCGAGGTAATAGTTCGCCCACTCGTCACGGGCGTTAGCAGCTTCAGAAATGAAAATTGGTGAGTTATCACCGTGATAGTCTACTCCACACTGCAACACGTGCTGTATGTCCGGGTACGGGGAACCGCTGAAATGCGCTCTGAAGTAGAAGTACAGGTCAAACTTGTAACAGGCTGCCACAAAATTGTCTATTGCCTGTCGATATCTCGTATATCTGGGTACGCCAGGTGATATTTCAGTGCGATCGAGCCAGTATCCATAATACATGCCGATGCCTATGCAGTTTGCACCTAAATTCTTAATCCTGTAGAAGAACGCCTCGAGCACCGTCAACTTCCTACCGGAAATATAGGGATCATCTATCGGGCTGGTATTATCCCAGAACCCGTAGTAGTAATTCACATCAGCAACCAAAGCATCAAGGACCACTCCTCTTGAGTTCATCTGGGTTCCAAGAGGGGCTTCCAGGTGGTTGCCGACAACTCTGACTCTTGGCAGAACCATTTTCTCTTATCCTCCAAGTAAGATTTTATTCATCGCTATCATATAATGTGTACCGCCGCCGACTCCTGGACCTGCAAGCACACAAGTGATACGTCCCGTATTCACCTCGACGTCATCCGAATAGTTGATTACAGCGTAGTTTGAAGCAAGCTGTCCAACGTAGAAGGTATCAGCATCAAAAGCAGCTGACGTGTCCACGGGGTCCTCGACGATCACTTGAAACTCCTCTAACCACACTTCATACGCCCCGTTGATATTCTTCACGAACCTGATCTCGACGCAGTACCAGGTATCCGCCAGGATAGCGGAGTTAAAATCCAGGCCGAGATCCGCTGGATAAGTGCGTCTCAGGCGGAGTACCTGCGTTCCCGCGTCGTTCCTGAGATATAACCTGCAAATGGGAGACGCCGCCGTGTTTCCATAGATCCCTCCTAACACGAGTTCCTCTCCTGCAGCTGGCAGAGTAGCTACACGGAAGAACCATCGAACGTATAACGTTGTTTGAAGCGCGAAGGATTTAGACAGGGCTTCTCCATTAGCGTTGGTTTCCAGGCTCCATAATCCCGAGTTAACCGGCGCGTTAACCCTGGTCGGTGTACCGAAGGAGGCGTCCCAAGGCGGGACATCTCCAAGTTCAAAGCCATCTACGAATAAGCTCAAACGATCCCTCCTACGCGTATCCCTGTGTGATCTCCAGGACGTAGTTGGTGGTGTAATGCACTGAATCGTTTGTTGTCTGGGTAACCGCTACCCTGAAACCGTAGGTCGCTGCTTCATCGACCAGGGCTGAAACATCAAGCGCGATGGCTAAACCCGTCGTGACTTCATCCACCGCTGGCAGCCCGACCACGTCCGTCAATACCCCCCCTATGTCTCCCCACGCTCCCACTCCTTTTCTGCCCCGCACCTGAACCGTGATGCTCTGGGCGATAGCGGTCTCGTTCTTGATTACGAGGTTAACGATGAGCCCTGCTCCATCCACTGTTATTCCAGGTAAGAGGGTGACAACTACAGTTCTTTCAGTGGTAAACGTGGGTCCGATCGCGCTAGGATCATCTATCCCTGCCGCTGACCAAAACCTAACCGGCGTGTTCATCAAGACATTCATGCTACTACCGCTTGACTTGGTCAACTAGTTCACCCCGATATAGCTTATGATCTGCGGGGCTGTTCCGATGACCCATATCCTATTCAAGTTATCTATGTCCAAGCTGATCGTCGCTCCCGGCTGAAGCCTGTACCCGAGCAATAATGTTACCGCGTTGCTATTACCTATGGCTACAACAGCGTTCGTGATCGGATTCTCTATAGTGACGCTTGCACATGCCCCCGCGGGGAATTGTTGAGCGGCACCTCCAAGAGTGACCTGTCCATGTAGAATAGAGGTTGGAGTTAATTCCTGTACTAGAGGAACTCCTTGCGTTAAACCTTGAAGCCACCTGTTCCAGTCGCCTGCAACGGGGTCATAAATATATGAAAAACTGCCTGCTGAGAGAACGTTGGTCGGGGTTAAGCCGTCAGAGGCTAAGGTTGGTAAACTGTTTGTGACGTTGACTTCAAAAGCCCTCTTCACTACGAGCTGATCCACTAAGATTCCTGTAACCGTGGCTCCGATGACATCTGTCTGGACGTAGATTGCACAATACGTTATGGCTGAGAGGGTGGCACCCACGCCTAAAACGGCTGTAATATCAGCCATGTTCAAGTGGACGTGGTTCCAAGCGTCAAGAGTCAGGTCTGCAGCGAGTATAGCCCAGTAGGAGAGGTTAGCGTTATCGGTTCCCAGGGCAACGTAAGCCTGAACGATATTGCCTCCGACCGGAGTTGGAACGTAAATAAAGAAGTCCACTTGAGCGTGGGTTGAATACTGGCTTAAGTTGAAGGGACCTACAGCATAAGAGACCCCGCCTAATACGCCGCCTGCAGTTTTATTCCATTCCAGGGAAAGCGCGCCTGCACCCCGGTGATTCACGTTGGTTCCTACGATAGCCGCGTTACCCTCGGCAGTAGCACCAACCACGGTGTCGAAGTAGTTAATCACGATCTTCGCGGGGGATACCGGGATGCTCAGGTCGTGGGGAAAGACGGTTAAGCGGTCTCCGGAAGGGCCGTACAGCCCCGCTATGACCGGGTTGGTGGTGGCGGCTAAGGGTGCTCCTAATATCCTTGCCAGGTCAAACTGTCCAAGCTGCCTGGTCCACCTGTCAGAAACATCAAGGGGTAGGACGGTAAGCAAAGCGATAAGATCAGAAAAGTTTGTTATGTGCATGATTTCATCTCCTCCTCTTCTTCACGCTGGGCAATTGTATTCTTCCTCCTGGAGGATGGTACTGCACAAAGAATGTTTTGCCACATTCGGGGTTGCCGCATTT
>JAHIRD010000142.1 GCA_018818835.1 Pseudomonadota bacterium | reverse complement strand
ATTGAACAACAAAAAACGCCTGGAGAATAGTTTTTCAACCGTTTTTTGCTTTCGCTCTCGCTCAAACTAAAAAGCCGATTGAAAAAGCACTGCTATATCCCCTACCTAAAGAAAGGGGTCTTGCAGTGCGATTTTGATAAATCAAAATAAATCTCCTGATAAACAACAGATATTCATTAGAGATAAGATGGAATAAATACCTTATGATCCTAGCAAATCGTTTCAACATCCTGCACGACCCTTATTTTTCAGGCCATGTCAAGGATGTTGTAAACACCACCAAAACGTCATCCTCCGGAAAAACAGTTGTGTGAACCAATAATATGATATATTATTTTAAATAATGAATCATATTATAGTTCAACACGTCAATAAGGAGATAAAAACCATGAAATCAATGACGATTCACGGCATGGATGACCAACTTGCGGAACTGATTAAGGCAAAGGCCAAATCCGAAGGGTTGAGCATCAACAAGACCTTAAAAAAACTCCTTGAAATCTCTTTGGGCATCAAACCGCAACCCAAAAAAAACAATATTGACGATTTTAAAGAATTTAAAGGATTGTGGACCGAATCGGATCTAAAGGAGTTTGAAGAACAAACTGCTGATATTAGGTCCATTGATACCGAGGACTGGCAATGAAGCGAATTATTCTCGATACAAATGCCTATTCAAAATTATTGACCGGCAACGACAATGTTTTAGACATTGTTGCTTCCGCAGATGTAATTTTCATGTCGATTTTCGTACTTGGAGAGCTTCATGCTGGTTTTAAAGGGGGCACAAAAAATCGCGAGAACCAGTCTATTCTAAAACGGTTTTTAACAAAGCCCTCTGTAAAAATCCTCCTTGGCACATCAGAAACCGCCGAGGTATTCGGAGGGCTTATGAACATGCTCAAAAAAGCAGGTACCCCCTTACCCATAAATGATGTCTGGATTGCTGCCCATGCCATTGAAACCGGTTCGGTCATCGTCACCTATGACCTTCATTTTCGTAAAATTTCGGGTATCCGTCTCTGGGATCCCATCTAATCAAACCATCATCAACCGGCAAACGCGTCTTCCCGGATACTGATGGCTGCATCGTTGCAATTTTTAATACTCTCCATTTTACCCAGGGTGATGGGAATCATGGCATGGATAAAATATTCAGCGGATTTGATTTGTCCCTGGTAAAAAGAAGCCTGTTTTTTATCCGCAGTACGGGTGATGGCCACCGTGGCTCGCCAGAGGAGCATCCATGCCATGACCAGATCACCAGTCACTTCCATAAGGGGATGGGCGTATAAAAAGGCTGTATCAAAGTTCTTTGACGAGGCCAGACGTGCGATCAACAAGGCTGTTTCCTTGAAGGTTTCCATGGCCTGACCAAGTTTCTGAGCCATGGTAAAAAGAGGATCATGGGTTTTGGCCATGGCGATGGTTTTTTCGATTTCGAGAGACAGTGACAGGAATACCTGGCCGTTGTTCATCCCCAGTTTACGGCCCAGAAAATCCATGGCCTGGATGCCGTTACTTCCTTCATAAATGGAGCAGATTTTACAATCTCTTAGAATCTGTTCGATGGGGTAATCCTTTGTATAACCATACCCTCCAAAGACTTGCATGGCCTGGACACAGACATCAAAGCCTTTTTCACTGCAGTAGGATTTAACCACTGGTGTCAATATGTCTATCAATCCTGTGTAATGCTGTTTTTGCGCATCGGTTTCCGCACAGGCTGCCTTGTCAAAGCACAGGGCCACATAGTAGGTAAAACTTCTCATGCCTTCCACATAGGCTTTCATGGACATCAACATGCGGCGGACATCGGGGTGATGGACAATGGGGACCTGGGGTGCGTTTAAGTCTGTGTCTCCAAGTTTTCTGCCCTGGAGCCTCTGGGTTGCGTAATCCACTGCATACAAATAGGCGGCCGAAGCATGGGCAAAGGACTGGGTCCCCACCTCAAGCCGTACATCGTTCATCATCTGAAACATCCCGGCCATGCCTTTGTTTTCCTCACCCAGAAGGTATCCCCGACACAGGCCCTTTTCCCCCATGGACATACTGCATGTGGGGCTGCCATGAAGACCCATTTTCTCTTCAATGCCGGTGCAGGTAATGTGATTGAACTCACCGATGCTTCCGTCATCATTGACCCAGAATTTGGGCACAAGAAACAAAGAGATACCCCGGGTTCCTGCAGGGGCTCCTTGAATCCGGGCAAGGACCGGATGGATGATATTTTCGGTCAGGTTCTGGTCCCCGTTTGAAATAAAGATCTTGTTTCCCTTAAGGGAGTAAGTGCCGTCACCATTGGAAACAGCCTGGGTGGTTATGCTTCCCAGATCCGATCCGGCCTGGGGTTCGGTGAGCAGCATGGTCCCACCCCATTTCCCGGAATAGACATTTTGAAGAAACAAATCTTTGATTTTCTGACTGCCATAAAGTTCGATGAGTTTGCCTGAACCACAGGCCAGAATGCCGTACATGGTCAGGGTATAGTTACTGCCGATCAGATATTCAAACACGGCCTGGGCAATGACATGGGGCAAACCCTGGCCGCCATATTCAGGACTCTGGGTCAGGGCAAGCCATTCACCTTCCTGGTATAGCTTATGGGCCCGCCTATAACATTCCGGAACCGTCACAGCCCCGTTTTCAAGCCGGACCCCTTCCCTGTCACCCTCCTTGTAGGTGGGCAAAAATTCCTTCAAGGCAAAACTCCGGGCTTCGGTGATGATCATATCTAACATTTTCTTAGTAAAATCAGCGTATTTTTCCGATTTGATAAGGCTATCTGCTTCAAATTGCTCAAAAAGAACAAAATCAATATCCCGACGATCAGCAATGGTTTGAGTCATGGCTTTATCCTTTTCCTATTTTTTTTTCTTATCCTTTAAAAGTTCATTGGCAATGATAATACGCTGGATCTGATTGGTGCCTTCATAGATGGTGGTAATCCGGGCATCCCTGTAAAACCGCTCCACGGGATACTCCTTGATGTAGCCATAGCCCCCATGGATCTGGATGGCCTGACCCGTCACCCTCTGGGCCATTTCCGAAGCATAACATTTGGCTTTGGAGGCTTGGGCCCTGCAATGTTTCCCTGCCTGTTTCAGGGCAGCGGCGTTCAATACCATAAGCCGTGCAGCATCCACGTCCATGTCCATATCAGCCAGCATCCAGCGAAGTCCCTGGAACTCGGCGATCTGTTTGCCGAACTGTCTGCGCTGTTTTGCATAGGACACCGATTGATCCAGGGCCGCCATGCCAAGACCCAGTGACAGGGCCGCGATGCCGATGCGGCCATCATCCAGGCCGGACATGGCAATCTCGAATCCCTGGCCTTCATGGCCAAGCAAACGGGAAGCCGGAACCCTGCAATCGCTAAACAAAAGGTCCGTGGTATCCGAGGCGCACTGCCCCATTTTATCTTCCATCCGACCCACTGAAAATCCGGGTAGATCATGGGTGATCAAAAAAGCGCTCAAGCCCCTGCCCGGTTCGTTATTGCCGGTCCGGGCAATGAGAATAATTACCCCGGCATGTTTTCCTGTGGTGATAAACCGCTTAGTACCATTGATGATATAATGCTCCCCCTCTTTGACGGCCGAGCAGCTGAGGGACTGGGGGTCGGATCCGGCTTCGGGCTCGGTCAGGGCAAATGCACCGATGCAGGTCCCCTGGGCCATGGGTCTTAAAAATTCATCTTTCTGGGCATCGGTGCCAAAGGACTGGATGCTCCCGCAGCAGATGGAGTTATGGACCGACATGACCACAGCGGTTGAGGCACAGCCATAGGCGATTTCACTCAAAGCCAGGGCATAGCCCACAGGGCCGATTTCACTGCCTCCATATGTTTCTGAGACCAGCATGCCCATCAGTCCCATATCCCCCATTTTTTTCAGGCTTGAGCCTGGAAATTCGTGGTGTGCGTCACGGTGGGCAGCCAGTTCAGCCAGTTCCTTTCGTGCAAATTCCCGGGCCGTCTTTTGGATCATCAGGTTTTCTTTACTTATCTGAAACATCCTATCCCCTTTAGCGTTTGACAATCAGCGATACGGCTTCTCCTCCGCCCAGACACAGGGAGGCAAGACCCGTTTTTTTCGATGTCCGTTTCATTTCATGAATCAGGGTGACAAGAACACGACAGCCGCTGGCTCCAATGGGATGACCCAGGGCCACGCTCCCGCCATTAACATTGACCCTGTTTGGGTCAAGGCCAAGGACCTTGTTAATGCCAGCCGACGAGCCGCTGAAGGCTTCGTTGATCTCGAAAAGATCCACGTCCTCAATATTCACGCCTTCTTTTTTAAGACATTTGGGAATGGAATGGATGGGTGCCATCAACACATATTTCATATCAATGCCGTAGGATGCCTGGGCACCCAGGGTAGCCAGAATCTCGCATCCCAGTTCATTGGCGCGTTTTCGTGACATCAGAACCACAGCACTGGCACCATCACTGATCACCGACGCATTCCCGGCTGTTCCCACTCCGTCTTTTTTAAAGGCGGGTTTCATGGCTGCCAGTTGATCATAGCTGGTTTCCACAGGGCATTCATCCTGGTTAAATGGCTCGGTTTTCCCTTTCTTCATGGGAATGTCCACCGTCAGTATTTCTTCCTGGAATTTTCCCGATTCAATGGCTAAAATGGATCTCCTGTAGGATTCGGCCGCATAGCGATCCTGTGTTTCTCGATCCACACCCCATTTTTCGCAGCATAGCTCATTGGACATGCCCATATGGAAATCATTCACCATGTCCCAAAGGCCATCAACAACCATATGATCTTCAATTTTCCCCGGCCCCATTCTTAAGCCGAACCGGGCCTGCCTGATAAAATAGGGTGCCTGGCTCATGTTTTCCATACCACCGGCCACAACAATGTCCGCATCCCCGCATTGGATGGCCTGGGCAGCCAGCATCACGGCTTTGAGCCCGGACCCGCAGACCTTATTCACGGTAAAGGCCTCAATCTCCCAGGGGAGACCAGCCTTGATGGCTGCCTGTTTGGCAGGATTCTGGCCTGCCCCGCAGGGTAGGACCATGCCCATGATGCATTCACTGACCTGGTCTTTTGCAAGACCGGCACGTGCCACGGCATCTTCAATGACAAGGCCACCCAGACTCGTGGCAGGCATGGTACTCAGAGACCCGTTAAAACTCCCAAGGGCCGTCCTTACGGCACTGACAATAACAATATCCATCACGTCACCTCCTATTCGTTGGTTAAGGAGAATCATTTACTTTATGAGATAAAAACTGTTTAACCATGAAGCTCACTAAAAGCAGCTGTTCACAGAGGTATTTACTCCATCTTGCCAAAGATGGAGCCTGACCTTATGATCAACCCACCCATGTAATCCCCAATGAAAAATCTCTGATATTTTGTTGACACTAACGTTAACGTAATATATTGATTTGTCATGTGAGTCAATGGAGAATATACTTTTCTTGTCAGCAGGTACAGGGCATAAGCTGACTCGTTAATTCACGGAAATCAAGCACGGCATAAACCATATCAAAGGTAATTGACTCATAGGAAGAACCAAGGTCAATTTTTTTAACCACCCGCTCCCGCTGGCCGCTGAAGAACACGAAGAGCACGAAGAAATAAGCCTCCGGCGGCCCGCTTTTAAAAAGCTATACAAATGGGTAGTGGGATTTAATATTGATGAACTCGTAAAAAGTCGACAGATGGCTATGGAAAAAGGTCCATAGGCAAGGCATAGTGTTTTGGCCAGGCGTGAAGGCATACATGTAGTATGTCGAACGTCTGGCCAAACACTATAACGCCGCATATGGGACTTTTTACGACGCCATCAATATTTACACTCAAATATGATGAACCATACAACCAAGGAGATTGTTCATGAAAGATGTGGTGATTGTATCCGCGTGCAGGACAGCCATTGGCACCTTTGGCGGAACATTGAAAGACATGAATACCGCAACCATTGCAAGCGTGACCATGAAGGAAGCAATGAAACGGGCTGGCATTGAACCGGGAATGGTGGATGACGTGAGGTACGGTTGCTGCATGGAGCCTGCCGACACCCTGAATATGGCCCGGGTGGCATCCCTTATGGCCGGTGTTCCTGACACCCAGACAGCCGTCACCATCAACAGGGTCTGCATCTCGGGCATGGAGGCTGTCATTTCAGGCATGGCCATGATCCAGGCCGATATGGCGGATATCATTCTTGCGGGCGGGGCTGAGCACATGTCCGGGGTTCCCTATATCGTTCCTGCCGCACGATGGGGATGCCGCCTCCAGGACCAGACCTTTGTGGATGCCCTGATCAGGGCCCTCCACTGCGGGTCGTATGTGATGCCCGATGCGGCCGAAGGTCCGGTGAACGCCGAGGAAGCACCCTTATGTTTTTTCAAAGGCAAACCCTATATCATGGGTCATACGGCCGAGTTCATCGCCCAGCATTATAAGATCAGCCGGGAAGAAATGGACGAGGTGGCCCTTCGCAGCAATCAGGAAACCGAACGTGCCACAAACGATGGGACCTTTGCAGATGAAATCGTGCCCATAGCCGTTCCCCGCCGGAAAAAAGATCCCTTGATCTTTGACAAGGACGAACACTTCAAACCCGGCCTGACCATGGACGATCTCAAAAAACTACCCCCGGCTTTTATCCCCAAAACCGGCAAAGTCACTGCAGGGAATTCAAGCGGACTCAACGACGGATCCACCGGCCTGATCATCATGTCCGCAGACAAGGCCAAAGAGCTGAACCTCACACCCCTGGCCCGGATCAAAGCCACAGGCAGGGGCGGTTGTCATCCCTCGGTCATGGGCATGTCTCCTGTTCCTGCTGTCACCAATCTCATGCACCGAAGCGGCCTGAAAATGGACGATTTTGAGCAGATTGAAATCAACGAAGCCTTTGCAGCTCAGTATCTGGGCTGTGAGCGTGAACTTAAATTAAACCGGAACATCACCAACATCAACGGATCGGGCATTGGCCTGGGGCATCCTGTGGGGTCCACCGGGGCGCGGGTTATTGTCTCTCTTTTATACGGCATGAAAAAATCAAAAAAATCCCTGGGCCTGGCAACCTTGTGCGGTGGCGGTGGCGTGGCCATGGCCTGTGCCATTGAAATGCTATAAAACCAACATGTCATCACGAAAAGGAGATTCCCATGAAGATAAACGGAACCACTGTCCTGGTAACCGGCGGCGCATCGGGCCTGGGCGAAGCCTGCGTCCGCTGTTTTGCTTCCGAAGGGGCCAACGTGGCCATTTTCGATATGAATTCGGATGCGGGTGAAGCCCTTGCCAAGGAGATCGGGAAACAGGCTATCTTTATCACGACCGATGTGTCTGACGAAAAAAACGTTCAGGCTTCGGTGGATGCGACCATGACGGCCTTTGGCAGCATTCATGGGGCCATCAATTGCGCAGGCATCGTCATCCCGTCCAAGGTTCTTGTCAAAGGCGAGCCCTCTCCCATGGCCGGATTCATCAAAACCATCCAGGTGAATCTTTTGGGTACCATGAATGTCATCCGCCTGGCTTCAGCCAAAATGCTCCTCAACCCGGGCAATGAGGATGGTGAAAAAGGGATTGTGATCAATACCGCTTCCATTGCAGCCTTTGAAGGACAGATCGGCCAGGCATCCTACACAGCATCCAAGGCAGCCATTGTGGGCATGACCCTGCCCATTGCACGGGAGTTCGCTGATTATGGCATCCGGGTCAACACCATTGCACCGGGGCTGTTCGAAACCCCCATGATGGCGGGACTTCCCGAAAAAGTCAAAGCCTCCCTGGCCCAGATGGTGCCCTTTCCCAAACGACTGGGCAAACCATCGGAATTCGCTCTTCTGGCAAAGCATATCATGGAAAACCCTGTGATGAACGGTGAAACCATCCGTCTGGATTCAGCTGTCCGCATGAGTGGGAGGTAATTATGTTTGAAAAGCAAGTCGCCAACCAACGCTAAGCTGAGGCGCGCATAAAACTGCGCGCCTCAGCTTGGGCGATATAAATCGGTTCTGATTGGGACTATTGCCTTCTATTCACTACCCAGCGCATCTCTAACCTTGGTACAAAGGTCATTTAAAGAAAAGGGTTTCTGTATGAAATGGACGCCATCGTCCAGGACGCCATGGTGAGCAATAACATTGGCTGTGTATCCGGACATAAACAGACGCTTGATGTCCGGGTAGAGTGACAAAATATTTCTGGCCAGATCCCTTCCGTTCATTTCAGGCATGACCACGTCGGTCAGGAGCAGGTGTATTTCGCCGGGGTTCTCCCGGGCTATTCTGATGGCCTCACCGGGAGTATTTGCCTCAAGCACGGTATAGCCCTGCATTTCAAGCATCATCGTCGTAATTTCCAGAATGGCGGGTTCATCCTCCACCAGGAGGATGGTTTCCCGACCATGCTGGGCCACCACCTCTTTGGGGCTCTTTTCCCTGCGTTGCTCGTCCTTGCCCTCATGACGGGGCAGATAGATGGTAATGGCAGTCCCCTGACCAGGCTCGCTGTAGGCATTGATAAATCCGTTGTTCTGCTTGACGGCACCATACACCGTAGCCAGACCCAGGCCGGTTCCCTGGCTGACGCCCTTGGTGGTAAAAAACGGCTCAAAGATATGGGACAGGATATCCTTGTCCATGCCGCAACCGTCGTCACTTATAGTGAGCCTCACATAGTCCCCCGGACTAAAACCTGCGTGGGTTGCACTGTAATCGTCACCAAGAGTGATATTTACGACCTCAATGGTCAGATTGCCGATACCTGCGATAGCATCCCGGGCGTTCACAGACAGGTTGGCCAGAATCTGATCAATCTGGGACGGATCCATCTGGACAGGCCACACATCCGTTTCAGGATGCCAGTGGAGATGAATATTTTCACCGATAAGCCGTCCCAGCATCTTGATCATACCCGAAACAATTTCATTCAGGTTCAGAATTTTGGGAGCGATGGTCTGCTTACGGGCAAAAGCCAGTAATTGACGGGTAAGATCGGCAGAACGCTCGGCAGCTTTTCTAATTTCCGTCAAGTTGGAATTCAAAGGTTTGCCCATTTCCATTTTCATAAGGGCCATTTCAGTGTGTCCGATAATAACCCCCAGCATGTTGTTGAAGTCATGGGCCACACCCCCTGCAAGACGTCCCACCGATTCCATTTTCTGTGCCTGCTGAAGTTGGCTTTCGAGTTTTGACTTCTCCTCATCAGCATATTTGCGATCGCTGATATCAATCACAGAAATCAACGCCGTGGGTTTCTCTTCATATAGAATGGGGTTCCCGGTCAGGCTGACCCATTTTTCTTCGCCGCTTTTTGTTATGATTATGAATTCATAAGACCTGGGCACCTCTTTTCCCCGTTGGCGCTTCCGGCCAGTCTGTTTGATCAGATCCGTGTAATCCGGGTGCACAAAATCCCAGAAATGAAATTGATAAAGTTCCTCTTCCGAGTATCCTGAAATTTCCACAGCAGCACGATTCGCGTAAATCCAGTGGTCACCCTGGTGCATCATAATGGCAAAGGGGACGGATTCGGCCAAGGTGCGAAATTTTTCTTCACTGACGATGAGATTCTTTTCCGCCAGCCGACGTTCGGTGATGTCGATAATGGACGCAACACTTTTCCTGGTACCCGGCACCAGTTGAATATTGACCAATGCATATCTGACATCACCTGTTTTTGACATATAGCTAAATTCGTAAAGAGGTAGCTCTCCCACCGGGTTTTCACGCCTTAATCGATGCAGCTCAGCCATGCGTTCAAGCTCATCATGGTGAACAAAATCCGTCCATTTTTTAAGTTCAGGGACATCAGCCGGTGAATATCCTGTTTTTTGAATAAATTGTTCGTTAGCCATACTGATGCTCATGTCATCTTCAATGAGAATCATTGACGTACCGGTATTTTCGAATATGGTGCGGTAAATTTCTTCACTCTCCCGCAGTGCCAATAATTCAAGACGAAGATTATCATTCTGAGTTTCAAGGTCTGCCTGCCTGTGGCTAAGCTCAATGAGTGCTTGCCGTTGTTCGTCAGGTGACATCACATCTATCTTATCAATAATTTTCGTCCCTATCACCT
>JAHIRD010000311.1 GCA_018818835.1 Pseudomonadota bacterium | reverse complement strand
GTTCTCGATCTCCTCGGCGTTGGCGCCCACGATCTTGGTCAGGGTGATCGAGCCGACGACGGTCAGGGCGCCCTTGACGTAGAAATCGCCCTGGTTGATCACGTTGCCGGGCGGGACGTTGTTCGTCCAGGATTTGGCGAGGACGGCCGAGGGCAGGCACAGAAGGCCCGCGGCCAGGAACAGGGAAATCAGCTTGTAGCGCATTGCGGGATCCTCCTACCGGCGGACGCGGTAGGCACCCGCCACGGGTTTTGTCGTGCTACATCTTGATGGACGCGGCCTCGGGGCCATGAACCTCGTTCTCGTCTTTCTGTGGGACCACCCGGCCCCGCTGCGCTTTGGGCACGCCCGGAGCCGGTTGATCGTCACCGGGGATCGGCTCGAAAGGCCCGTCCGCCGGATGCCAGAGCACAGGGGGATCCTGAGCCAGGAGCTTGTCCACGTAGACCTGGGAGACCCACTCGGGGAGATCCGCGCCACGCTTGAACGTGATCGACCGCTGGGCCTTGCCTGCCCCGTCCGGGTTGCCCTTGCGGGAGATCATGCACTCGGCCCGGACCACGTAGGCCATTTCGACATCGGCGCCTTTGGCGGTCTTGACCGTCGGGAACTTGTGCCCCTTCGGGTGCGGACGGCCAGGCGACACCTTGACGCCACCGAGACCCCCAGATGTCGCCAGGAGGTCCCGGATCCCTTTGATTGCCTCGGCCAGGCCCGCCGGACTCGAGGCCGAGGACGCGGCCACGACTTCGCGTAGGGCCTCGATCTCCGCCCTGAGATCCCCGCCGTCTCCGCCCAAGGCCTTGAGGCCCGCGATCTCGCGCTCCTTGGCCTCGGCGAATTCGGCCGTCTGGGCCCGGAGTTCCTGGAGCTCCCGCTCCAAGTCAGCTTTGGTTTTGTCACCCATTGGGTTTCCCTTCCCTAGGTCCCGGCCTTATCAGGTCAGGCAGTTCTGGATCAAGTACGCGCCGACGCTCTTCTTGTTGGTCAGGTTGTCAACGGCGATGGTCACGAGGTCCCAGAATTCGTAGGCTTCCACGAACTCGGCGGGACCGGCGGCGTTACCCAGCTCCTTGGCGTTCTGCCAGCGACGGACTCCCGGGGGGAACGTCCGCATGGCCGCGAATGCCGTGATATCCCCGACGCCCGGCGCCGAATTGCCCAGGCCCATCTGGACGGCCGCCACGCAAATCTTGTCCGTGGTCGAGGACCAGAGCCGCGTGTTGCTCGAGGGATTCGACAGAGCGTCCGGCGTCTCGGTGGCGGCGTTGAGGCTCGCGTCCGAGATCACCCACTCGGCGCCGTCGCCGCGGAGGAGGAACTCGGCCAGGAGGGCACCGTCCGCGACCTGGCCGGGGGCTCCCGTGTAGATCACCCGCTCTTTGATGTCCGGGTGATCTTTGATTGCGTTGTGGACGTCGCGGCCCATGGCGGCCTTGACGACCACACCCGGGGGCAGGCTCCCGCCCATGCTCTGGACAATCCGGTCGATCGCCGTGTCGAAGGCGCCGATCGGGTCGCCGTTCACGTAGTCGTCGAGCTCGTCCGCGAGCGTGGCGAAGTGGCCCGTCGCGAAATTCGCCTGGGTCGTAACCAGCGTGAAGATCTGGTATTCCTTCTCCAGGCTCACGAGGTCGGCAAGGCCGAGGGCCGCACGGTCCAGGAGCCGGAGGGCGATGTCCTGCTCGCGGAGGAGACGGGCGCCGAACACCGTGTGAAGGGCGTACTCGTCGATCGAGAAGGTGTCCTTCTCCAGCGCGAAGTCCACGAAGGCCGATTTCTTGCTATCGCTGCGCTTGATCCCGAGCTCCCGGCGGGAGTTCTGCTCCATCCGGTAGAACTCGTCGGACTCGTTCTCGGTCGTGATCTCGGTGACCATGGCCGAGAGGTCCCTTTTGGAACCGTACTGGGCCACGAATCGCGAAGTGGGGCGATCGGTGTGGACGTCTGCTCGTTTGATCGGCATTGCCTGATCCTCCTAGATGACTTTCCTTCTCGAGCGGACGCCCCGGAACGCCGCGGTTTATCTGTGCTAGACCGTCGGCCTAGGTGTCCACATGCTTGTAGGGCGAGAACACGTCCACGAGGATCGCGTATCCGGCACCCGGATCGGCCTCGGCGGTCAGGCCGAAAACCACGTCTCCGCTCGTCGGCGTCGACTTGCCCACGCGGCCGGCCGTGGTGCTACACATGACGAACTCGCCCGCGTTCGTGAACGTGCCGTCGCTGATCAGCTTCATGGTCTGGCCGGGGATCAGGGGTTGGACTCCGCCCTCCACAGCTTCACCGGCCGACGTCTTCGCGTTGGCACGGCCGATCGGGAAGTCGGTCACGGCCGAACACTCCGCGACGTCGTTCGGGTTGGTGCCGCGCTTGACCACGCCGTAGCTCGGATCGATCGCCGACTCGGCGTTCTGGTTGCCGATCGCCAGTTCGGTGAAAATGAATTCGCTTCTACCTGCCATGTTCTCGTCCCTCCGAAAGGCGCCGGGTCTACAGGTAGGCCGCGGCCAGCTTGGGGTTCGCGGCCAGCACCTGTTTGCGGGCCTTGCTGAAATCGATCTTCTCGCCGGCTTTCTCGGCCTTGGCGATCTCCTGGGTGATCAGAGCGTCCACCCGGTCCCCGGCGGGGATCGTGTCGTCGTTCGGATCGATCTTCTCCATGTCCGTGTCCGTCGCCGGACGGCTCGTACCGCGCTCCCGGAAGAGCTCCGCCGTCTCCACGGCGTTGGCGAAGGCCGCCATCAGGCCCCGGAGCTTGTCCATGGGGGACAACTCGTCCTCGCCCAGGTCTTTC
>JAHIRD010000001.1 GCA_018818835.1 Pseudomonadota bacterium | reverse complement strand
CAATTGAGTGTTCACGTCCTTTTCAAGATTGTAGATGATTTCGGTAAAATCCTCGAAGTAGCGGTCTCTGATGAGCGCGTCGAGTTGGCCGAGGAGTTCCCAGATGGTAAAGGCAATCTGGACTTCTTCCTTGTATTTTTGATCCATGTGTAAATCCTCCTGTTTTATGGTTTTTTCGTTCAGACGATGTCGCCCAAAAAGTAAAAGTGGGGACGCGGATTTGATCCGCTTCCCCCAGAGCACGATGATTCAATGCTTCCCACGCCCGCCCGGCTATTTCAGGGTGAGATATGCGTTAATCGTTGACATATTATATAAAAATTTATATAAAAAGACATGGGCAATCGGAAACGAATAAAATTCCTTGGGGACTCTCTTGATGGACTTCGATCATTCTCTGATTCGGCACGTAAGGACGCAGGTTTTCAGCTTGACAGAGTTCAGCAAGGTTTAGACCCTGATGATTGGAAGCCAATGCAGACGATTGGACAAGGTGCCAGAGAAATAAGGATTCGTGACACATCTGGTGCTTTTCGGGTTCTTTACGTGGTCAAATTTGTTGACGCTATTTATGTGTTGCACTGTTTTCAGAAAAAAACGCAGAAAACAAGAAAGGCCGATATCGATTTGGCCAAAGCCCGGTTGGAACAATTGTTGAAGGATTTAAACCGATGAAAACACAACATTTTGAAAGTGTTTGGGACGCCATTTCGGATACACCGGAAGAAGCGGAGAATATGAAGGTACGCTCATCAATCATGATAGCCATTCAGGAGCATATAGCCCGTACTGGCATGAGTCAGGCAAAGGCGGCAGAACTGTTTTCTGTCACTCAACCGAGAGTATCTGATCTTATAAGAGGAAAGATATCCCTTTTTTCTATTGATACGCTCATCAATATGGCGGCAGCTGCAAAATTGCAGGTTACCGTGAAAATATCTAATGCGTCAACGGCGGCATAGCCCAATGGGGTAAACAAGCCTGAAAGTTCCGCTTCACATCGGCATGACTGGGACATGCGGCATACGCTCCCAGGATAGAGCCTGTGAGCGAGGATCAAATGCAAATGGGGTGAACAAATGGGGGCGTGAACAAATCTGACAAATGACAAATGGGGTCGGGCCACGTCAACGTCTTGAAATCAAAACAGATGACCCTAAAAGATGGTTTCAAATCAAGCTTAGGCTTGCATTTTTGACCCCGAAATTGACGGTTTAAGAATTTACAAAGCGGGTTTTCGGTCAAAGAGGATTGAATAATGGTGTTCGAGCCTCTTTTTTTTATTTATTCGGATGGATTTGAGACGTCATCTAATTGAGTGTCCACGTCCTTTTCAAGATTGTAGATGATTTTGGTAAAATCCTCGAAGTAGCGGTCTCTGATGAGCGCGTCGAGTTGGCCGAGGAGTTCCCAGATGTTAAAGGCAATCTGGACTTCTTCCTTGTATTTCCGATCCATGTGTAAATCCTCCTGTTTTATAATTTTTTCGTTCAGACGATGCCGCCAAAAAAGAAAAAGTGGGGAAGCGGATTTGATTCCGCTTCCCCCGGAGCATGATGATTCAATGCTTCCCACGCCCGGCTATCCCTTGGCAGGTTGCTCCTCAGCATTGCCCTTCTCCGTTTTACCGGGTAACTGTGATATCAGAGAAAATGTTCAAGATCCGATTCGTACCAGTCGGCCCCGACCGACGCTAAACCACTGTTCCTTTGATCTTGAATAAATAAGACTTGATATTTTATCATCGAGCATATATATATGACCAATAATAACAAAAATGAAAACATATATGTGAACGATATGAGACTTGAGCAGAAGAAATTAATACGTGAACAATTGGATACAACCTTAAAACGATTTTCGGAACTCAAACGCGTTAATCCTCCAAGAAAAGGTTGGATACGTGCAATCCGTGATGCGTTAGGGTTCAGCACCCGGCAACTTGGTGACAGGTTTGGAGTCAGTAAATCCAGGATCACACGCATCGAACAGGATGAAGTGGCCGGAAATGTTACATTAAAAACCATGATCCGCATGGCCGATTCACTGGATTGTGTGTTTGTCTATGGGTTTGTTCCCCGAAAAACCCTTGAGGATACAATAAAAGCCCAGGCTCTTCATGTTGTAAAAAAACGAATGTCACGTGTGGCACATACCATGGCTCTTGAAGACCAGGCGTTGACGGAAGATGAACAGAAAAAAGCCTTGCAAACCGCAGTAGATGAACTGATCAGAACTCAGCCTAAATCGTTATGGGAGGTTGATTCGTGACAATCGACTATTCGGACGGAGCAACACCCTTTTCTCAGGATGAAATGGACGACCTTTTGCTGACCCACATCACCACACGTGGTGAACTTGACCGCTGGGAACTGGAAAATATCAATGAGGCCTATCAATGGGCAGAACGGTTAAAGCACAGAAATATTTTAAACGAAAATTTTCTATGCCTTCTTCACAAACGGATGTTCGGCAATGTCTGGAAATGGGCGGGGACGTTTCGGAAATCCGAAAAAAACATCGGTATATCCTGGGTTGAAATAGCCGTTTATCTGAAACTTTTATGTGATGATGCCAATACCTGGCTTGGATTTGACACCTATCCGCCCGATGAATTTGCAGCTCGGTTCCATCACCGGTTGGTCTACATCCATCCTTTTGCCAATGGAAATGGTCGCCACGCAAGACTAATGGCAGATTTAATTCTTGAAAAACTGTTTAAAACAGAACCGTTCACCTGGGGCGGGGCGGTGTTGACAAAACAAGGTGTAAGCCGGGCAGCTTATATTAAAGCCCTAAAAGCCGCTGACAATCACGACTATTCCTTGTTGTTACAGTTTGTAAGATCTTGATAGGTCACTTCTCAGAGTTCTTGACATGCGGCTCACAAATGGAGTTGGGACACGGCAATATCTTGAAATCAAATTCGATCCTCTTTTTTTGTTTATTTAGGATGGTTTTGAAAATTCAATTAAAAAAGGCCTACCCCAAACCCTTGTATAAACCTGTTCAATGAAAGGATGGTGGTATGCTCGTTTATCTTGTATGGCTCATCAACGGGTGCAATGATATAGGCGTCTTTAATGGCCAGATCTTTTAATGCGATAAATAAGCCTTTTGAAAGAGAGGGGGATTTTGATGCTTTAAATTCCACGGCGATTTTTTTAAGCCCCTTTTGGAGGATTAAATCAATTTCAACACCGGAAGATGTTCTATAAAAAGAAGGGGACCAGTCCTTCAAATTTACAAGAATGTTTTCAAGGGCAAACCCTTCCCATGAATTTCCAAAAACGGGATGACCAAATAATGATTCGGTGTTGTCAATTTCTAATAAAGAATGCAATATTCCTGAATCACGAATATAAATTTTTGGCGACTTGACCAGTCTTTTCTTTAAATTCGTTTCGTGGGGTAAGAGCAACCTTATCATAAATGTCTGTGCCAGGAGATCAACATAGGTCCGTATGCTTGTATGAGAGACACCGATCATTTCACCTAATTTTGAGCTGTTTAATAACTGGCCGTGCAAATGGGCCAGCACGGACCAAAGCCTTCTTAATGTTCCGGGAGATATATTAAAACCCAACTGAGGAATGTCCCGTTCAAGGAATGTTCGAATAAAACTTTCTCTCCACAAACGGCTGCTGTTATCATTTCTGGCCAGATAGCTGTCAGGAAACCCGCCTCTGTTCCAATGCCTTACCCATGTGTCCTGCGTGTTCTTGGAAACTTCATTAATCAAAAATGGTGTCAGTTCGATGTAGCAAATCCTTCCTGCAAGTGTTTCAGAGCTTTGCCTTATCAAGTCCCGTGATGCTGACCCCAGTATTAAAAATTTTCCATTTGTCCGATTCTCATCTATGATCGACCTTAGCACCTGGAAAATTTCCGGCTTGCGTTGAATTTCATCCAGGCAAATTAAATTTTGCGGTATATGGGAAAAAAAAAATTCCGGGTCTTCTAATTTCCTTGCGTCCGAAGGTTTTTCAAGATCAAGATAGATTACGTCCTTCATGGGTTGAAGCAGTTGCTTTGCTAATGTTGATTTTCCACACTGGCGTGGTCCCAGCAAGGCGACGACAGGGAAATCCAGCAGACGATCCTTAATCTCAGCTTCAATATGTCTCGGAATATATCTTTGCATATTGAAAGTATACATTTCAATATACATAGTTGCAAGATGTTTTTTTTATACCAAAAAAAATCCTCCAAACCTTTGATGATTCAAAATGAATGGAGGATTTTATATCGGTGACATATGTATTACTTCATTTTTTCACTATGGGCATATTTTATTTGCGGTAATATTTACAGTTCCTCCGACGGATATTCCATCGGCAAGTTCCTCGGCGAGATTTGTGCATAGATTGATATTTTCAATAACGGAAAAATTATTATCAACCGATTCCAAGGATGTAAGACCCAGGCTGGAAAGATATGTGTTATCTCTGATGAACAGGAATCCGTTTACTGTCTTAAGGTTTTCAAGGCCGGAACTGCTTGTAATTAAAGGGTTTGCCAGAATTGTTACATTGCCTGCGTCTGTAATCCCGTTCAATCCTTTAAGACTCAGGAGCGTGGGATTGGCTATAATTGAAATATTGTCAACGGATGTCAGGTTCGATAATGCGTTCATATTCAAAAACGACGTGGTTGTAATGGTCAGACTTCCCCCCACAGACTGAAGGCTTTCGAGCCCATCCAAAGACACAAAAGCATTGCCGGAAATGGTCAAATGACGACCGATGGATGTCAGATTATCCAGCCCGCTTAAATCGTTAAGCGCATTTCCGGCAATGGTCAGACTCCCTCCCACATGTTTCAGACAGTCCAGGCCTCTTAAATTAAACGCTGTCGTTCCTGAAATGGTCAGATTCCCCGTGATCTCGGTATAACCCATAAGGGGATATATACCCAAAAATGATAAAATGACATAATCACCTCGCCATACACGTTCTTCACAACCCGCATTGGGGTTATCACTTATTAATTCAACATCAAAATCCACATCTGTGGCTTCCGGAGAGTTCTCCCCGAGAATCACGTCAATACGTTCCGGTGTAGAGGTCAGAAATTCTTTTGATGGGGATACCGTATACGTTCCAAGATCAAGGGACTCAAAGGAATACTGCCCGTCATTATCCGTCGTTGTATCCATGTGTGCATCGCCACTTAACTCCACAGTCACACCGTTTACACCGACTCCCTCCTGCATGACAACGCCATGTATCACTCCAGGCTGATCCGTTGTGGTCGTATCACACCCTAAAAATGCCGAGGTCGCCACCATTAATAGTGATAAAAATAATTTGCGCATCATATCTCGTCTCCTTTATTTGTTAGTTTAAGTTCGTTTGTTTTCTTTCTGGCTGTGAATGATAGCTTTCCAACGTTTACTCATGAAAATATAAAAAAGCGAAGCAGGTCTGCTCAGAAATAATAGACCGACAGTGTCGTATGATTTGTCGATTTTTTTTAAAAAAAATACCATGGCCTGATAATATCAGGCCTTCAGGCTTCATTGACACCTGTGATGATATAATATAATGCATACAGAGACGTCACAGGTTTCATTCTATTTGATACTGGTAATTAAGGGGTTCTACTGTGGACATTTCCAAAACGGAATTTTGGAAGGCAAAACTAACCAGACTCTATCCCCTTTTGGAAAAATCGGTTAAAAGACGATTCCAAAACGATTCGGAAAAGGCCAGCGATGCGCTTGCCTTTGTATCTGAAAAGTTGGTTGAGGATAATATGCGTCGTCTGTCCCTTTATAATTCTTCACTTGGCGCAACATTCGAAACCTACTTTTCTGTTCTGGTTCAACGGCTGATAAGCAAATTCATCGAAAACAGCCGCAAGCGAAGACGTTTCCCGAAATGGCTTGAACGACAAGGAAACGATCTGTGGCATTTGGTTTACCGGTTGTTGTGCTGGGAATTAAAATCGGAAACCGATGTGGTGGACTATCTGGAAAGTACGGCCCCGGGAAAAAGAGATGAACATATCGTTTGGGAAGCTGTCTGGGTCATTCGTGAAAACTTTCCGAACTGCGGAAAAAACCAGGTGTTGGAAGTCGTGACTGATCAGACGGATTTCGATTCCGGTGACGGGTTGAATTGTAATCCCGCCTTTCATCATATCTCTCCTGAAGAGCAGATGGCGTTTAGCCAGCTTATGTCATTGGCAGATGCCATTTTTACAGAGCCGCATCGTGATGACTCCATTGAAGAAGCCGTTACCGGCGAGTTATCCGACATAAAAAACCGATTGCGTCTTAAATTCAACCCATCCCATGAGAAACGTCTGTTCTTGAAGATGATCTATCAGGATGGGATGAGTGTAAGCAGTGCCGGACGGATGCTTGGCTGGACGACCCATCAGGCGTCTGGACATCACCGTCGCCTGATGGACCAATTGAAAGACATATTAGGTGATGACTTTTTAATCTGATTATTTTCGACAAATTTGGCATGCATGTCGGTCTATATTTAATGAAAGTCAATTTTCTGATCAACGTTAAGGATATGAAATTAAATGCGATCATATAAATATCTTATTTGGAGGCTGTGCTGACATATGGTATTGAAAAAAAAGTCCCCGGATTTTCAAAACCGATTGAGAGCATTATTTGCCCTTTCAATAAGTACCCAAGCTATTGATGGGGAAGACTGCTTGTCTGTGGATGAAATGGCCGCCCTTATAGATGGGGGCGTCACATCCCAAAAACGTGATAGCCTTCTTTTGCACCTTGATTCCTGTCCCTCCTGTTACACACAGTGGCTTGCCGCAGCTGCGATGGGGGCAGATCATGTCCAATCCAGCCCATTAAAAAAAGATGGATTCTTCAGAAAATCCAAAATTGGGTTTGGAAGTGCCATGGCTGTTGCTGCATCTCTGGTTCTCCTGGTCCTTTTCTCTGTTAATCACACGTCATCTGTTCCGGTATTGATAAACGCGCAATACAAAATGGCTCTTGACTATGATCTGGTCACTAAAAAAAAGGTCTTGGCCATGGATTCAGGTATAGACTCCGACACATCACTTTTTCAAGGTTACGGATTTTCCGGGTCTTCAAATGCCTCTCCATTTGCCTTATCGTTTATTTCAGGATTTGAGACCGGCAGATCAATCCTTATGAATCCGGGCGAAATATTAAATAAATCAGAAGGCCTGAAGAATGATTATTACTGGGCGGGAAGGTGGTTTGCGCTTTTATCAACCGTATGTGAGTCAGGCACTGATATTCCGGATATTTACTGGGAAAGTCAGCAGGAATGCATTGGTTTGTTCAAGGGTATTTTTAGTCGCCAAACCAACGAAGAGAGTGAGGCTGTTCTTCTTTCACGATCCATAGACCGTATCGATAGTGAAATCGTTCAAAAGAAAAATGGCACGTGCCAGTTGGTCCTATCCGAGCTGAACTTTATTCTTGAAGGATTTAACCAGACAAGATAATCCCTTAAATTTCAAAGGGCTCCTGTGAATTTAAACCGATGAATATATTTTATTACATACGGCACTCGTTTCTATTTATAGTGATTTTTTCCTTTCCCATGATAAGCCATGCAGATTTTAATTCGGAATATAAGGAAAGCCCGAAATCCCATGTGCAATACTATATCAAAGCATATGGTCTTTGTGATGCCACGGTCAATAAACGGGTGAAAAGAGCCTATTTTGTTTTTGAAAGGATCTGCCGGGTCGCAGATAAAAGAGGAAATTATTTTCCTGGTCTTACGGTTGTCAACAGTCCGGGAGACCCATGGACAATATCCCTTCCTGACGGAAATATCGTGCTTTCCGAGAGAGCTGTGGAAATCTGCTATCAGGGAGTTGATGAAAATGAAGGGGATGCCCGATTGGCATTTATCATTGGCCATGAGCTGGCCCATCTCGCTAATAACGATTTCTGGCACCTGGAAACGTTTATGGCCCTTTGCGGTGATCAAAACCCATGGTCTAAACGATTGCAAAAATTTTTTATGGATGGTTCGGACAAGGTGAGTGAGACGGAAAAAAACCGCCTTTCAATTTCAAAAATGAAGGAGATGGCGGCGGATGATCTGGGATTTATCTATGCGGCAATATCCGGGTTTTCAATGGATACGCTTGTGATAGATCCAAAGGGAAAAGATTTTTTCACATACTGGATGGAACAGACCCACACAAAGGCCGATATCAGCCATCCACATCCCAAGGAGAGGTCAAGGCTTCTTCAGGTTCGACTGAAAACACTCACGGAAAAAATCGAATTCTTTAAATTCGGAACACGTTTTTCTTATTTTGGCCGTTACGAGGATGCTATCTATTTCCTGAAGGAATTTCAAAAGGTCTTTCCCTCTCGGGAAGTATTGAACAATCTTGGATACTGTTATCTCCAAATGGCTATAAAAAAGATGCCTTTTGACCTTGCTTATCAGTATTGGTTCCCCTCGATTATTGATGTGTCAAGTCGGGCCGAACATCTGACCTCCCGGTCAGGGGGTGACTCTACCTTTTTATCAGATGATGCAAGAAAATTGCTCACTCTTTCCATCAACTGTTTTGAAAAAGCCTGTAAAGCGGATACATCATATATCCCTTCCCGTATTAACCTTGTTACAGCCTATTTTTACATGGGGGACATATTTAAGGCGCGTGCCATGATTGAGGAGGCACTTAAACTGAGTCCTGATGATCCTGAAATAAAAGGGCTACAGGCCCTTATTATGATCGAGGAAGTCCCAGCGGTGGATATGTGGCCTTATAGCGTCAAGATGCTTAAAACACTTACCCAAAAAAAAGATGCCCCGGCATTTCTCCAATATAACCTAGCCAGACTGCTCGAGAAACGAAAACGGACAGGTGAAGCCCAAAGAATCTGGAAAACATTGGCTGAAAGTCCGGAAAAACTTTCCGAACCTTTCCGGTTAACGGTTTTAAAAAAAACAGGTATGTTGAACTCAAAGATTGCCGATACAGAAAGTCATGAGAGCCCTTTGCCCTGGAATATTCAGGTCAGGATCGGGCAGAATCTTAAGGAGGGTGGTACCCAAAACCTTGTCTCCGACTGGAAACGTATCTCATATTCCTGGGAAAATGGGATGATCAAGGGGGATATCTACATGGATCCTTTGGGCACCTGTCTGCTTGCTGTGAATGATTTTGTTGAAATGGTTGTGCTCAGAGACAGGTTAGGGACCGTTTCGGAGCTGCAGAAACAGTTTGGAACGCCTTTAAAAAGAAGTGTCTGGGGGCAGACAGTTTGGTCTTTTAATCCCAAATGGTCGGTCTTGGTCAGCGGGAATCAGGTCAGTGAGGCATGGGTTTCCGAATAACTATAAATCATTTCAAGCAGATTATTCCAATAGCATAAATTGGTCAGTTTCCGAGTCGGGTCCATAATTCTCATATGTATCAATGGGCGTGACATACCATTGATATGATGTATTGAACGTGTAAAAAACATCATCTGAAGAAGGCGGGGAGAAAGATGATTGGTCGCTAAAATAGTCTTTGGTTTCTGCGGGATACAGCCTGGCAACATGGATTTTGTATGTTGATGCCCCGGTCACCGCTGTCCATTCAAAGTTGAGGTTGGCGCGGCTAACTCCCAATCCCGATACGGGATGTAATAAACTCGAGGTAAAGGTATAGGTATCAATAAGGCCCAGAGAGGTCGTTTTGTCCGCTTCGACTGTTATATCGTCAGAGTACTCCCCCCTTAAATAGATCAATTCATTTCCGCCATACTGGACAATACCTTTTGCCAACACCACCAGCCTTATCCCACTACCCGTAGGTACCTGTTCAATAACCCCTCCACCGTCGCTGCAGTCAAACGTCGCATCGTCCATATTAACGAGAAGAGAGCCGTTTCGATCATAAATCCCAAAGGTGATGGTTTGAATTGTGCCATCCAAACATCGGTTCCCTGCGATGGATTTTGCAGCCTCTGTCTCCGGCCATTTGATTCCAAAGGTAATGGCACCCGAATCACCTGATATGAATGATGAATCATCTCCCCCTGAGCAGCCGTAGCCCCATAGAATTAACAGAATGAAGATACAGTGTATAATTTTTTTCTTATATATATAGCCCATATTTACCACTCAGCCGATATTTGACCAAAGCCATTGTTGGGGTCAGGATTAATGATGTTATCATCACTGCTGCTATTGCCACTGTTGCTCAAAAGAACAGCACCAACTGTCACAACAGAAAGGCCGATCAAGACCCACCATTTATGGTTTACGATCCATTGGCTTATATTCGAACCCGTTGCCGAAGGCATCATAATTTCAGGAGATAACCTGCTTTGTGGCGTTTCAATGTCAATATTATCCGATGCTGTATTTGTTTTTGCCTCCGAGTCTAAGGGAAACAAATACACATGGCATAGGAGGCACATCAGAACGACAACAAGGGTTTTTTTGATTAATTTCAACATAAATTCCTCTTAAAACAGACTTATTTTCTGATAAATAATAAATCGCCCCCCTCATGCCCCGCATTTCGAAGATCTGAATATTCCGGGGTCTGAGATGAATTCAGGATAACCATGTGGCGGACCTGATTAAAAAGAAGGTTGCTGTCCATAATCCCTTTATTGTCCGTTAAGGTATCAATAAACGCGGATGTGAATACGGAATGACCATCCTTTCCACCTCCATCGATCACCGGTTCAATGCCACCGGATGAGAGGACACAGCGCGATTTTTTTCTGGAAATATTTTTATAGTAATTGAGATCTTTGAGTCTGACCTGGGCAACTCCGGTTTCACGGGTCAGTTTTCCGGAATAACAGCTGTCAGAGACAATCAGCACATGTCTTGCAGTAATCGCCTTTAAAACAGTGGCAATATAGGAATTCGAGACCCAGTTAATTTCATTATCCTTTTTTGCATCAATTGGCAGCCAGTATCCTTCATCCCCTTCGGCATCAAGGTAACCATGGCCCGCGTAAAAAATGACCAGATTGTCCGCTTCTGTCAAATTGCTCCTGAGTTTATTTAGTGCCAGCATAATATCCGATCGTGTGGCATTGATAAGGAGGTTTACCTTGAATCCATAAAAATTTTTTAGAACCGATGCAACATCCCGGGCGTCATTTTCCGCAGTATTCAGCTTCCGGAAAAATTGATACTGATTATTACCGATAAGCAAGGCGTGATAATTCCCAAAACCTGATTCGCCATCAGGGGGCTTTATACGAAAAAAATCGGAGGCAACCAGGTCGTTATCCACATAAATTTTGACTGCCCATCTGCCCAGAGACTTGGTTGTCATCTCTTTTGTTATCGGTATTTTGTGCCAGGAGGTACCCTGCTTGACATAGGTGTTGGTTGATGTTTGAACCGGAACCTTTTTTGTGGCATGGTAAAGGGAACCATCAGGCGCGTACCACTCCCACCTGAGATGATGGGTCCCTGACAGATTGGCATATCTGATATGGGATACGATTTCAGTATCATCAGATGAAAAAATATCCGTCACGTCCTTTGGGATGCCTTCATCGTTGGTGACATATATGTTCTTGGACACGGTCGTAGAAACGATCCTGAAAAGTGGCGTCTTTTGATAATTTTTTTTTATGCCACACCCAAATAAAACCAGGGATATGACAATAACCACTGCGGAGGCACTTAGACGCTTTGAAATAACACGTTTAGTTGTATCACCTTGATTCATTTCTGAAACCATTCTTTGATTTTGAATTTAGCAAGAACAGCCAGTTCATATTCCACCGGAATGATCAAAAGAGTCAGGATCGTTGCGCTGCCCAGGCCGGTGACAAAGGCTGTGGCCATGGGGGCCCATTCCAGTGACCGGTAGGGAATGCCGATGGCCATGGGCAGAAGGCCCATGATGGTGGTGATGGTGGTGATCAGTACAGGGCGCATACGTGTGTGGCAGGCAGCAAGCACAGCTTGCCGCATGGTGTTACCTTCCTGGGCCCGTTTGTTCATGAAATCGATCAGGATCAACGAATCGTTAACCGTCACCCCTGCAAGGCCCACCACAGCCATCAGGCTCCCCACCGTGAACGTGGACCGGGTGATGAACATGCCGAAGGTCACACCGATGATGGCAAATGCCACAGCCGAAAGAATAATCAAGGGCTGGATATAGTCTCCGAACTGAACTGCAAGAATCAGGTAGATGACGAGAAGGGCAATGATAAGGCCCACAAACAGTGAGTCAAATGTCTTTCCTGAGGCTTCGGCTTCACCGGCGAAAATCAGGGTGATATCCGGAAATTCCTCTGAAATGGATTCAAAATACCGATTGATGAGGAATTTGACACGGCTTGCCGTGAGATTTGCGCCTGACCGGATGTTGGCCGAGAGGCTAACGGTTGATTTGCCGTTGTACCGTCCACGGGAATCAGGCTCTGAGATGTACTGAACGTTCACCACGTCCCTTAAAAAAATCGGGGAGGAACTATGTTCAACCATGGGAATGTCCAGAATGTCCTGGGGGGCTGCAAGACCACTTTCGGAAAATCCGCCAGGGTCCATCTGCCTTGCAACCCTCACTTTTAAATCAACCTCTTCACTGGGTGCACGAAATTTCCCGACTTTGACACCGTTTAGTGCACCTGCAATGACCTCGGTGATACGTCCTGGAGAGAGGCCCATTTCATAGACGGTCTCCTGGATGGGAAGGTATTTGACCACGTTGATCTTAGCAGCCCTGTCATCGGAAAGTTCTGTCAGGTCCTGGGTTTCTTTTTCATTTTTGAGATAGTCTAAGATCCGGTTGCTCACCTCCAGTTCCCTGTCCAGGTTATCACCTGAAATCCGTATGTTAACAGGTTTTCCGATGGGTGGGCCAAAGTATTCGGGAAAGACTCTGACCTGGGGGCGTTCGTCGGCATCCGGGTATTTTTCAGTAAGGAATTCCGCAAGTCGTGCCCGGATATAATCAATGTGCTGAACCGGGTCATTGTTGGGGTTCTCAGGAAATTTTGCGATTTCTTTTCCGGGCAGGGCCACAATGGCCTGACCGTATTGGCTTCCACCCTGAACACTGTAATCCTCATCCTCGTAATATCCAGCTGTTCCCGACACGGATTCAGCCTGTTTGGGGCCAATGGACATAATGAATTTGGACACCTCTCGGACGACAAAATCCGTTTTTCGGATGGGTGTACTTGCTGGAAGGGCCACGGTGATGTGGTAACGGACATAGTTGCCTGGGAAAAATTTGACCTTAATCAGAGGCACAATGCCCGAAACAGACAGGCCTGCGATGCCGATGGCCAGCACAAAAAGGAAAAAGGTCAGGACCAGGGTTTTTCCACGGTTCCTCAGAAACTTGTCTAAAGCGAAATCGTAAACCTTCCATGCCTTGTCAAAGATATAATTTTTCTGAGGTTGTTCGTTATCCGAGGATTCTTCGGACAGGGCGAAGGGGATTCTTTTTGGCCCCCATTCATAAATATGCAGGGGCAGAAAAACAAGGGCTTCCAAAAGGGATGCTGTCAGGGCAAACGCTACGGTCATGGGAATCACTGCAAAAAAATCACCGGTGGTGCCGGAAATAAGAAACAGGGGAATAAAGGCCATGACGGTGGTCAAAACCGAACTGACCACGGGCCAAAAAATTTCTGCCACGCCATCAATCACCGAATTTCTCAGGGATTTCCCCATTTGCTGGTGCCTGTGGATATTCTCAAGGATAATGATGGCATCATCCACGATAATCCCTGACACAAGAATAAAGGCAAAGAGGTTGATGGAATTGATGGAGACCCCGGCCAGTTTCATGGCGATCAATGTGGAAAGAAAGGAAAAGGGAATGCCGATGGCTGCGAAAATGGCGTTTCTCATGCCCAGGGTAATCCAGAGGATGGCCGTGACCAGGATGATACCAAGGATCATATTGCCTTTCAAGGTGTTGACCGCATCGTTGATTTCTTTGGTGGAGTCATTGGTGTACGCGATCTGTAAGCCATCGGCTTGATGTTTTATTTCAAATTCGTCGGTGATTTCCTTGACTTTTTTGGCAATTTTGATGGCGTTGGCGTTGTCTTCTTTTCGTACGATCAGGCTGATGGTGTCTTCCCCGTTGATGGATGCGATGTTCATGGGGTCCGGGCGGCTCATCATGGCGCTGGTGACCACATCGGCCACGCGCACGAAATTGCCATAGCCGTTTCTTCGGATAATCACATTCAGTACATCTTCCTGGCGGGAAAAGATATTCCCGGCATCAAGAATAAACTCGGAATTTTCCGTTCCGAAATTTCCTGTGGGAATCTTGGTCCCGGCAGATTGAACCGCCTCGGCGGTTTCGGAAAAGGTCACACCGTTTTTTCTGAGTTTTTCCGGGGAAAGGGAAATATGAAATTCATTCTTGGTTTCCCCTGTGATTTCGATATCCCGAACACCGTCAATGGAATTAAGTTCTGTTTTGAGTTTCTCAGCCATCTTCTGCCGGGATTTTTCCGAGGCTTCACCAAAGAGATTGACCCGGATTACGGATATCCACCAGTGGGTGTCGACAAACAGGAATTTGGAATCTTCACAGCCAGCCGGAAGCTTGTTTTTGATGTTCAGGACTCGGATGCGCAATCGGGAATAAAGTTCCCTGTAATCCGAATCATCCGTAAATTTCACACCCACAGATGAGACGTTCCTGTAAGATCTGGAACGGATGATTTCAACATTTTCAAGGCCTTCAACGGCTTTTTCTATTTGGATGGTAATGAGGCTTTCAACGTCTTCTGCCGAGGCCCCGTAATAATAGGTTGTGATGTACACTTCCCCCATGTCCACGGAAGGCATGTTTTCCACGGGGCTGTTGAAAAGACAGTATATTCCTGCAATGATCATAAGGAAAAAAAGAAGGTTGAGGAAGACCCTCTGCTTGAGGAGATGGATGGTGAACGCCCGAGCTCCGGGGGAAAAGGAATGTGTGCCTTCCTGTTCTTCCGGGATCTTGTCCAAAAGGGAGCCGTCATCGTCAAGATAGGCGACCTGACTGGGTTCCGACGTCTGGACAGGGGCACTGAACGGATCTTCCACATGCTCAAGAATTTCATCAATCTTTTTTTTAATAAAATGGATTCGTTCGGTATTGTGTTTTCCGACCCATTGTTTCTCCAGTTTTCGGTAGAGAAATAACGCTTCGTTGTAAAGTCCATGGCTGTAATAATTGTCAGCTTCCAGGACCGTGGCTTCAAACTGATTTTCCTCGGTCAAGGATTCTTGTTTGATAATTTCCTCAGACACCGGCCCGGGGCTTCCCTTGACCCGGCTAAGCAGGCTTTCAATTCGATCACGGACAAACTGGATTTTCATTAATTCTCCGGTTCCAGAAAGCTGAATGTCCAGTGCCCGATACAGAGTCAAGGCCTCTTTGTAGAGCTTTTGGGACATCAGGTGCTCGGCATCGGAAATGACTTCACCGAAAGGCCTGACGTTTTGCTGTTCTTCCGTGGGCAAGGGTGTCTCCACCTCGGTTTGAGTCGAGTCGTGATCTGACAGATCGATTTTCCCGAATTCCTTGAGTGTATGTTTCGCACCCGAAGGGCTCTTCCTGTTTTTGGGAGGGAAAAAATATCGGTGAATAAAGACGATGTATTGGATGATTCGTTTCAAAGTGATTCCCTTAGCCTCCGCTTACAGGGTTGTCCGCCGGAAGGAGATGGGTCCCGGGGATGAGTTTATCCGTTTCCGCTGCGATAAGACTGTCACCGCTTTCCCCAAGTATCATAACGGGAACCAGCTCACCCGTTGCCTTCAATGCGACTTTGGGGTTTCCGAATCGATTTCTGACCGCATTTCTGGGAATGAGAATGCCATCTGTTATTACCTTGATTCGGGTTGAAAACTTCAAACCGCCTCGGCGGTCTCCGGCATAATCCTTAATCGCCAGTTCCAATTGCAGTTTTCGAGTATTCTCATCAAATTTTGGGTTGATGAAGTGGATACTTACTTTCACAGGTATGCTGTCCAGGATACCGTCAAAGGACGGGGGCAGATCCCTGAATGCTTTGACCTCTTCGCCGGACAGGGAAAAGGGCACGACCAGGGTGCTGTAGTCGGATACTTCGGCAAGGGGCATCCCGGCCTGAACCGATTCGCCTTCTTCGACGTGAAGGGCCGTTACCACCCATCCTTTGAAACAGAAGATTTTATAACGGGCCTGTTCTTCCATCAGCCGATCATGGGACAGTTTCAACATGTTTTTTTCAAGCTTCAGGGCTTCCAGTTCGTGGACGGCTTCGTTGAGCAGGTTTGCAGCTTCATCGTATTTGACTTCGGTTGCATTCTGGGTCTTTCGAAGGGCTTTGACACGTTGAAGTGATTTATTAAGGAAATGGACGTTGGACTTCATGCTTTTGATGCGGCTATCCATTTGATCTGTCTGTAACTTATTGTTTTTAATAGATAAATTAATGAAAGTCGGGTCGATTTCAATAAAGGGATTGTCACCAATGGCATCCCCGGTTTTGTAATTCACCCGGATTGCTTTTCCCGCGACTTCCGAGGTCAGAGTTACAGATCGGAAACATCGAGTGTATCCGGTCAGGGCCAAGTCTTTCAAGGCTGGGGAAACCACCAGATCCTTTTCAGCATAAACAGGGCCAGCGAGAAGAAGCACGCTGAGAATAATTATAAGTTGTCTGGCACATGAAAAACAGGTCATGGTGATACCTCGCTGAGCAGATAATCGTTCAGGGTGAAAAGGCCGTAAGGCATGACATGGGAATCGTCCGCCTTGATTTTTTAAAGGGATAATTCTTTGTAATGACATCCTGTGTGGACGATTCATGATTTACGCCTCCTGAATGTCGATATGGTGAATGTCCTTGAGTCCGGTATCGGTTTTTCTCATGTAGATGAGGCCGATGGGAGCCCTTAAAAAAAGCAGGGTCGCTGAATACACGATGCTGAATGAGAGGATGTTTTCAGCGGGACCGTAGGGTGCGAAAAAAAACAGCATGGCGGCCTGGATGGTGCCTATCCCAAAGGGAGTTATTGGGATGTTTCCGATAAAGAAGATCACAGGTACCAGACCGGTCAAGGTGATCAGAGGCACATGAACCTGGAAACATTGCAGGCCGAAAAAGAAAAAAATGATAAACGAGACAAAATAAATGACTCTCAATCCGGAAAGCTTGAAATAACCTGAAAACGTTGCTTCATGGAAGGAGGCAAAGAGAGGATTTTCACGGAAGCGCCTTAAAAAACCGGCTGCAGGTAAAAACCGGTACATGAAAAATAGGGTGATGTAACTGAGACACATGCATCCGGCGATCAGTACAATTTTTAAGTAGACATGAGGGGCCTGCCCCATGATCAGCATACATCCGAACATGGCAAAGAAGGTAATTCCCACAGATTCAACAAAATAATAGAAAAACATGACGCTTGAGGCCCGGACCAGGGGGATGCCGTTTCTTTTTTTCAGATACCAGGCAACGGCGCCCAGCCCCAGGTTGTAATTTATAATCATAAGCAGATAACTGGCACCCCGGATGGTTCTCATTTCCCTGAATGAAAGATTATGGCCAAATAGATTGAACAGGAACATCAGATTCTGTGATTCAATGAGAAACCAGAGTATGACAAAAATGATGGCCATGGGGAGGTACAGGTCCATGCGTGCATAGCGCATGGCTTCTATGACTTTGGCCGTATCCACCCGTTTGAAAAGGAAAAAAAGAACCATGAACGCACACAGCCATTTGAATACTGTGGCATAACGGGTCATGATGTTTTTTTTTGCGTTCATGGGGTTTGGTGTTTCCTTTTCATCACGCATTGGTGCCCTTATCAGATAATATCCCGGTGAATGTATTTCCGTTTGACGGTTTTTACACGGTCAATATTATCCATCTCGCGGATGTTCACCGACAGATCATTTCCGAAAAGAGATTGAATGCCCTCTTCAAGTTTTGACAGATAACTGTCATGAAAATCAGGCCCTTTGACATAAAAAAAATTCGCCATGTCAATTTTTCTCTGGACCAGATAGAAATCCGAGAGCACCATTTTATCCATGCCGAATTCCTCCAGGGGCCTTTCCACAATTTCATAAATTTTCCAGGCGGGAATGCTACGCCCGTTAGCCATGACAAAGGAGTCGTCCTTTCTGCCTTCAATGGGGCCGATAACAGGAAAATGAAGGCCACAGGAGCAGGTATTTTGTTTCGAAAAATGGGAATAATCACCGATCCGGTAACGGATAAACGGCATGGCATAATTGGTCAGGGAGGTGAGCACGATTTCACCGCGTTCTCCTGGTAAAGCAGGGTTCCCATCCGAGTCAAGAATTTCAAGGACCACGTTATCGTTGAAGGTGTGGATTTTTTTCTTCTTGCACATGCTGGCGATAAATCCCATCTCCACCGACGAGTATTCGCTGTATGTGGGGCATTTGAATTTTCGTTCGATTTCTGCCTGGTCATGGGGAAGAATCATTTCCGAGTTCAGGGATATGGCCTTAATGCCGATGCGATCAATGTCATCCGACGAAAGATAGCTCCCGAGTTCCACAGCATAGGACGGGTAGATGGCCAGAATATCCGGCTTGAATTCCAGAAGGTTTTTCCGAATGTCCATGAATGGCATTTTAGGCTCAAGTCCCCTTTGCCTGAAAAGGCCAAAGGTAAAACCTGTTTTTTCAGGTGTGGGCAGGAAATATAAAAGTTTTTTGAAGGGGGTGTACCCGATCATGGAAAGACACCGGTAATACATACTGATCCGGGTTAAAAAACTGTCTTTTTCCCAGAGAACCCTGAGCATTTTACCCGATGACCCCGAGGTCGTTCGGACCAGGCAGTCCTTTTCGTTAAAACGGTCTGAGATGATATCTGTGTATCGTTCCTGAATATCCGCCTTGCTGATGGTGGGAAGATAAACGAGATCCTTGGCTGTACGGATATCTGCGGGTTTGATCCCGGCATCGTTCATCAGGTTTTTGTAAAACACCGTGCTTCGGTATGCATGGTTAATCATCTTTCGGAGACGGTCATCTCTGAGGGCCGTCAGCTGGCGGGTATCCATTTTTCGGCAGATGCTGACATCTCGGAGTTTACTGAATTTTTTTATGATCATGAGGGTTCCTCTCGGACCAGGGTCAGTTGACTCTGGACTCAATTGCTTTTCGTTTGATATTTCCTTTGAGGTCAATTCCCGGGACCATATTTACCGTGATTTTTACCTGATTGTCCAGGAGATGTGTTAGCGCATCTATTAATTCCTGAAACTGTTCCGGTTTATATGCTTTACCCTGGACCAGATCAATTTCCACATGGTCCTTTGTTTTCTGAATGACCTTGAACTCCTCCATGAGGTGAAGATATTTTTTGATAAACATTGTGAAGGTGTTCAAAATTTTAAGGGAGGAGACATAGGTTCCGTCCGGGAGAATAAAGGAATCATCTGCCCGACCATCAAAGGCTTCGAGTATGGGGAAGGGGGACCCGCAGTCACAGGTCCGGGTGCTTAAGCGCCCCATATCGCCGATTCTGTATCGTATAAAGGGCATGGCCGGACTCTTAAGTGTGGTCAGAACCATTTCCCCGGGCTCTCCGGGTTGGACCTCCCGTCCCTCTTTATCCAGAAACTCCACAAAGACATTGTCCGTGAACAGATGGTAATTGTGATGTTTGCACTGGGAGGCCACCATCCATGTTTCTTCTGTGGAGTATTCATCGAAAACTGGACATCCAAACACATCAGAGATGTAAGCCCGCTGGTGCTGGGATGACATTTCCGAATTGACCAGAATCATTTTGGGGCGGATCAGTTTTAGATCATCCTTTGTTACTTTACGGGCGATTTCATAGATGATGGAGGCATATCCGTCGATGAAGTCCGGCTTGTTTGCCCTGAGCATCTTGATCTGTTTATCCACGGTCATGACCGATGGAATGTGATCAAAGGTGAAAAAAGGGCCGATATTCACAGGGTCCATGGCTGTGTATTTGATATAGGAACAACGATACCAGGGCTTGTAGCCGATCATGGAATAGACCCTGAGATTGGTTGCCAGGTAAAAGGCAAAGGTTTTGGGAGAATAAATAAAGGGCAATGACCGTCCTGTGGACCCGGTTGTGGCTGAGTAGTGGCAGGCCTTGATGTCCGTGTTATCAGCAACAATGGAATGGGGAAAGGCATTTCGGACGTCGTCCTTGGTAAGAAAGGGGATTTTTTTTAGATCATCAGGGCCCTTGAAATCGGCAGGATTGAATCCCGCCTTTTTGAAACTGTCACGGTAATAGGCCACATGGGTTCCTGCATGGGTGATGGACTTAACCAGGGCCTTGTTTGTCAAAGCCCTTTGCCTCTCCTTATTGTGCAACTGGTTGAGATGAACCGTCAATGACCCTGTCATCAGATGCCATAAAAACATGTTACGCTCCTGTATGGTGCCGCATGTATCAAACGTTATAGTGTCCGCGTATTGAGCGAAAGCCGTTGAAAATATTCGGCGTCACTTTCATCCCATAGAACAAGGGGCTCAATTTTCATATCCCCTAAAATCATTCCCCGCTTCTCATTTCTCTCTTGATAGATTTTTCGGCAATCAGGGTGTAATACGACATTGACAGGGTTTAACTGACCGATTTCCGTTGCCAGCTTGTAATGAAACGATTCTTCCAAAAGCAAGGATGTAAATTGTGTTATTTTTTTCTTAAGTTGATCATCCGGCTGGGCCTCGCAGAGAAGATGGTAACGGGGTTTCTCACCTTTGGTGATACTGCCCGGTGAGGCAAGAAGGGTCAATGCCCTGATTTGAAACGTATCACAGGCTTTTCTGATCACTTCCGATGCGATTTTGGGCGTGAGCTTTTCTCCGATCATATCGATACCCTCGCCCCTGCCTAAAAATTCAAAGCAGGGGCAGCCCCTTAAAAAATCACTGACCCGGACCTGATCATTGAGGTCATATCGGAAAAATCCCGAGCCCGTTGTCAGAAGTGGTCTTACAATCTGTCCTTTTTTCAAATCCCAGGGTGCATGGATGCGCTGTGTGTCGTGGTCAATGAATTCATAAAAGTGGCTGGTCGCAGCCAAAGGGTATTTCCCTTGGTAGGGGATGGTTACGACCCCTTCTGTGGACCAGAGACCTTTGGCAAGAAACGCTGCATCCGGGAAAAGCCTTTGAAGTTCCTGTGCCCAGATACGTGACGAAGACGTATCCCAGGAACTGATCAGGGCCATGTCGGGCCAGATTGTTTTTAAAAAATCAGGTCCGACCTCTCCATTCCAGGTATCAAGTATGTTCGCGGCAAAGGGTGATCTGGGGCAGGGGATATGAAAAAGTTCCTGCCGTCTGTCTCCCCAGTCACCTTTGGCCAGAATTTCAGACAATTCTTCCCTGTGTCTGGCCATTTGTTCAAACAGGTTGATGGCAAAGGTGGGGCTCCACACGGATATCATGGACAGGTCTTTGCACGAAAGAAGGTGTGCGATGCTTGAAATAATGGACCCTTCGGAGGTGGCTGCAAAGGAAATTTCATTGGGCACAGCCATGGTGATGCTCATGAAAAGCCTTTTCCACCAGGGGAGAAGCTTCATATCATCATTGGCGTCCGGAGAAATTTTTGTTCGAAGGTGGGTGGGTATCCATGAAAGGGACCAGTAGTGTTTCCCCTTTAAGATTCTTGGGTTATTCTTGAATACATTAACCAGCATGGGGGAGATGGCACTGTCAAGTTCCGTCAGAAATGAAGGAGTATAGGGAATCCATTTCATTTTTGATGAGGACCCGCTTGTGGGCTGATACCTGTCACATGTATCCCGGGTCAGGCTGGGGGACCCTGTATTTTTTTGTTCAAGAACAAAGGATTCCCAGTCCGGGTACTTTGTCAGGGGTACACGTTTTGCAAACTCTTCATAGCTCATGGTACTATGAAGATTGTATTTGCAGGCCTGTACTTTGTTTTCCGAATAATGAAGCAGTTGGGTAAGTTTTTTTCTCTGAACAGACTCAAGATGATCCATGGAATATTCAAAGTCCTTGGTCCCCTTGAGGCTCATGGCATACAATAAACGAAACGCAAGGCTGGAAACCTTGCTTGATACGCTGGGTGAAACATTCATAGCATTTAAAGACCTGTGACAGATTCAGAAATAAGGAACCCGGATACTGAAAGATCCGGGCTCTTTACCAACCATATGAGCTGATTATCTTTTACATGGCTTTTCTCTGTGATGCAAGTCTTCGTGGCGTCTTTCCATGAGAAAAGGAAGAAAAAAATACTTTTAAGGGTTTTTTAAGCGGTTTGACAAAAATCTTGTTTAATATCACTGGCCAGTTGAGAACGCCCACACAGGGCAGTTCAGTACCTCTGTCCCAGGTTGGGTTTTTCTCATTGAAAAAAGCGATTTTTGGGTATTTTGAACACATTTCAGCCGTGATTTCAGCCACGCCGCCTTTGAGAGCCTGGTAGTTAGCTCCAAAATCGATGATTTTCTTTTTCTTGTCAAAATAGTCATTGAAAAGATAGGTGCTGTATCCAACGGCAATATCTTCAAGATGCTTGTTCTCACGGTTGTGGCAGGGATAATATTGTAAAAAGTTATTGGCCAGAAGAAGATAGGTCTTGTACCCCTTTGAAATCAGGAACCAGTAAATCGGTGTAAAGGGATGCAGGAATAATTTTTTTACAAAATATTTCACAATCTCACCGGTAAGAGGATTATTCCCCCAGTATTGTTCCTCCACAATGGTATCACCACTGAAGAAACCAAGAACTTTTTTTCCGTTGATTCTCATCCTCATTTCAAGGATGGTGCTGAAACCTACGATGTTATCCGTGCTTTTATCCCGAAGAAGAAAAACACCATTCTTTTTATCAAGATCATTTTTAAATGTATTCATTTCAGCGTTCAGATAATATTTTCTGAACACAAGATGCATTTCTTCAAGATCTTTTTCAGTTAATTCGTACCGAGAGTAAAATTTTACGACTAAATTTGACATAAATCACCTCCACGTGTTCCCACCCAAACGATCCCCCGATTGTTTGATGTTACAACCACCAGAAAATTCTCTTTAAAATGCTTGTCGATGTTGTTGTCGTTGTTGTTGATCCCCAGGGGTTTGTGAAACCCCATGTTTTATATGAATCAGAACGGTTATTATAGTTTTCATATAAAAATTCAGCTGTATAATTTGAAAAAACGGACAGATTGCTTTCACTGATTTTGCTTGAATCCATCCGCATGGCATTAAGATATTGATCTGTTTTTTCGAAGATTGTATTTTCAAGAGGCAATGTCCAACTCTGGATTTCTGCAAGACCGGGCATGTCAATGGTCTTATCCGATGAATCCTGGGATGCCATGTATGAGAGCCAGAGCATGTGCCATTCTGACAGGGATCCCTCAAAGTCACCCCATGCATCTTCCCTTGAATCTAAAAGCCAGTTTACCCTCAACAGATCAAGAAAAAGTTGACTCGTGATATCAAGGGGTGGCAGCATGGCTATAATGTTGTTGTCACCATTATCCTCATAGAGGGTGTTCCTGGCATCGGTGATGGTTTGATTCAAGTAGCATGTGGGCGATAGATCAAAATATCTGTTGAATACTTTGGTATCAGCCCAGCAAAAATCGGAAACTGCATTTGCAGCAGGGAAAAAAGGAGCAGCAACTCCCACGGCCGGTTCGCCCAGGTTGACCCACAATGTAATCAGGTCAGGATTTGCCCCGGGTGCAATGCCGTCCACCACAAAGGCCAGATTTGTACAATACCGGCTGATGGTGTGAAAGGTGCTCTGCTGTGTATCGGTTCCAGGATCCAGATTGGATAGGTGAGGGTAAGCATCAAGATTGTAATCATCAACATCAATATCCTTAGCCACCTCCTGGAGAATAGCCCTGAAGGTAAGACGTCCCTCTGATTTCAACAGGAGCATCATATCCATGGCCCTGTCTTCCCGGGGTGTGTCATCGTTGAGATGAACCCAGAAGCTTGAGTTGGTCCGATTTGCTATGCCACAAAAGTTGTCACCATCGTCAACCACATTTCCCGACTGATCCACAATGAATAAACCATTGTTGGACCGGCTGTAGGTGCGGTTGATAATCACACGGTCCAGACCCATGACCTGAACCGATGTATTGTTGAGATAGTCTGTGATGGTGCCGATTTCACCGTTGTTTCCGATCAGATCACCGTCCTCGTTTGTCACGAAGCCTGTATTGGCATCAATCCTATGCACTTTCACTCGGCCGCCATAGGCATAAACATCGTTGGAGGAATCTCCGGTGGTGAGTTCATAAAGGGCCGCACCTCCGCTCGCGTCGATAACCACAAAATTACCGCTGAGAATTCGGGTCCGGTTAGAACTGTCTTCATGCCAGCCAGCGATGTATTCATCAAAATCGTTTACAGTGACACAGAGTTTAAGGGCGTTGGACATCAGGTTCAGGTTCGCACTTGCCAGATATTCATGGATGGGGCTTTCCTGATAAACCGTGGTGTTTGTGATGGCAAATCCAGACTCATTGGCACCGCCAGATTGTGCGGCCGTCCCCCGTGTCCTGTCAATCACCCGTATGCTTCCACCGGCTGCTGAATTAACCCGGTTGTCTGATCTTTTATAGGATGCTATTTCTTGCTCCCAACTTAAACCATTATCCCTGCTTTTCCAGATAAAAGGTCTTGAATTCGATGACGCTTTAGCTGAAACCACTGCAATGTCGCACCCAAATGTGACGGGAATAAAACAAACGTGCAACAAACTGATGGAAGCTATCACCCAAATTAGCCGCTTGCCATACTGCATAACAGTCCTCCTACTCTAAATATCAATAACTTAGGGTATTTAAATTAGCCTTATTCCATATAGCGAACAAGGAGGCTAAAAATGAACAATGTTAACGTTTTGGACAAAGAAAAATACTGTTTCGTGCCTTGATGTGTAGATTTAGAATCACAATAACCTCAGAATTGAATAAATCGTATATCAAGTTACGTTGTTATTTGTTGTAATCAATGTTTACGATTTTTACAATATAAAAAAATAATTATTTTTAAATTAAATTTATTTAGATTTAATTTGTATTTTATTTTTTTTTCTGTTGTCTGTCAACTCACTCATATTAAGGGTTCAATCCTTTGTCTCGCCACTTTTGGTCAAGTCCGCAAGTGGCGTGACAAAAACGGATTTTGACCGGTCAAATTCAGATATTCCTTGGGTGATATGTGACTTAAGTTTCTTTAAATATTATATATAATATATTTTTGGCAATATATTAACGAATGTGAAAAAAATATAGAATTATAAAAAAAATATGAGCAGTTTCGTTTTATTAACCGCTAATGGGCGGGTATGTTTAGATATGACGCTCAGATCTCATAGTCATGAGAATACATGTTGCAGTCGTGATCAAAACGGTTTTGACCAAAACAGCTGTTTTACATATGCGGATGGCAACAAAATCCAATTAAGTCCAAATTGCAAATTGGGGACAGGCCAATTGTGCAAATCACATAAATAGGCATCGGACATTATAGTGCATGAACTTTTATGTCCTGTTGACCGGGGCTTTCAACCGTTTTTTGGAGAAAGACGTTTTGGTGGTGTTTTAAGCATCGTTAGTGTGGCTGACAAGAGGACGCGTCATCATCCATGTGAGTATGGCCAAGTGAACGGTGATTCCGAAAAGATAAAGAGCCTTGGTTGAAAGCGCATGGTTTTTTGACAAGTAATGCTTATTATGACTGACTCAGGAAAACTCCGGCCAGGATCACCCCCGCAGAAACAAACTGCATTGTCGTGAAGGCTTCCCCCAAGATCAACCAGCCCATGAATACAGTGAAAATCGGAATTAGATTGACAAAGGCCGTGGCCCTGCTGGCGGGCATCTGGCTGACGCCGTAATTGTACAGGAAATAGGCTCCCATGGTTACCACGGCGCCAAGATATAAGATGGCATACATGCCCTGGGGCTCCACCTGGGCCGGAATCGTTGTTGATGGGAAAAATAGAAAGATAGAAAAGAAAAGGGCTCCGATCAGGGCCTGGATGGCTGTGAGGAACAGGGCTGAATAACGCATGCTCAGTTTCTTTAAGACAATGGCATAGCACGTGGCCGACACCATGGCCATGAATTCAAAGAAATTCCCCAATGGCGGATTGGGAGCATCAACACTGGATGGCCCGGTGATGCTCAGAAGACAGGCTCCTGCCACCGCAAGGGCAAACCCTAAAATGGTTCGAACATGGATGTCCTCCTTCAGAAAGATCCATGCGGCAAGGGCCACCAGAAGGGGCAGCATGGCCGTGATCATTCCGGCCTGGGATGCACTTGTGTTTGTGATGGCCTTTGCTTCAAACATGAAATAAAGGCAGGGCTCGAACAGGCCCATCAGAAGGATGTATTTCCAGTCCCCCTTTTTGTATTGGATGGTGAGGAGCCGTTTCATAAAAAAAATAAAACACAGGCAGGCCACCAGCATTCTGCCGAAGATCACCACCATGGGGTCATAGTAACGAAAGGCGATTTTAAGGGCGATGAATGAGCCACCCCATAGCAGCATGGCAAGGATCAGGCTGACAACGGGAATCATTTTTTCTTTGTTTAATACCATGGGTGACCCTCCCCGGCTAAAACCGGAAAAAGCGTCTTCTACCATGTTTTGAAATGAAAAAATACAAGGGAATGAATGTCGCTATCGATAGGAACAAGGTCATGACCCGGCCACATGCTCCACGGTTGCGATGAGCCTTGAATCTTCAAGGGCAGCGCTTCGGTGCACAGTAACGTCTCTGTAGTCTTTCATGGCCAGCATGTTTGAAAATGCCTGTATGGAGGGGTACCGGACAAGGAGGACCTCGTCCCAGACCTCATCGGGCGGGGCAATGAGTGAACCTTTGACGCCTGCCATGAAGATGGCCTGGGCTCCGATTTCTTTGAGCTTTTTCAAGGCCACCATCGAGTATCGCTTATAGGCTTCCCGGCCTGTGCAATCGGATTTACCATCCGGGTAGATGGCTCTGTCACGGAACCGGAGCAGGTTCACCATTACAATGGGGACATCGACCGGGAGTTTGGCGAGTATCCCGGGTAATGCGGCTGGGTCGGGGTTGATTGTTTTCATGGGTGTCCTCCAGTTTTGATGACGTCGGGAAAAGTCTCATAGGCGGTGTTATAGTGTTTGGCCTATGTTTTTTTAACATAGTGCATGTCGCTAATAAGTCATAAACACGGAAAGGGAGGCTTTCTGGGCATTGGCGTTCTGGATGACCAGGGTGATTGAATCCTGTGGTTTGAGTTTCAGGCCACTTGCGGGCAGGTTGTATTCCAGCATGTAGTCGGTGAGAACCACAGTATAACTGTTCCGTTTTTTATCAAGAACCAGGCCAGGGGTTTTTTCCCCGATTCGTTTTTCAAGGTATTTGAGCAGCCAATATTTTCTCCGGTTGAACTGGATTTTTCCCACATTGGCAATGGGAACTTCAAGCATTTGAGAGATCTGGGTGATTTCATTGACGGTATATGGGGTTTCAATGCCCAGGGCTCCTTTGATTTGACGCTGGGTCACCAGATCATGGTAACGCCGGATGGGGGATGTGGCCGTCACGTAAGCGTCAAGTCCAAGCCCTGCATGAAATCCGGCTTTATGGCTGATGATGGCACGGTTTACAAATTTTCGCTGGAGACAGTTGAGAAAGAGCGAGTCGCTTTCTCCCTTGTAAAGCCGGTCTTTGGGTTCATTTTGGGATCTGAAAATGGCCGGAAGGCTATTTCTGGACAAGAAACTTGCCATAAGCCAGTTGCCCATGATCATCATTTCCGCCACCATCATTCGGGAGGGACTTTCCCGGTCAATGCGGCTGATCAGTATCTCGTTATTTTCGCCAAGAAACAGGTTGATTTCGGGTAAGGTGATGTGGGTGGCTCCGGAGCTCAATCGTTTTTCCCTGAAGGCCCGTGCGATTTTAACGAGCACGGCCATGTCCGGGTCACTTTCGGCCATGGACGAGGCTTCGGAATAGGTGAGCTGACGGTCTACCTTGATTCGGGTGGCTGTGACATCAAAATCCTTGATTTCGAAGAACCGGTTTAATGTGACCAGGACACTGATACACGGCCTGTATTCCCCTCCGATCAGACTGGCCGCATTTTCTGAAATGTCCGGGGGCAGCATGGGGATTTTGCTGTCGGCCATGTAAATGGACGATCCTCGGTTAAAGGCCCGTTTGTCAATCAGGTCATCCCGTTTGACAAAATGGGCAACATCGCTGATGTGAATGCCTAAAATAAAGGCATCTCCGATTCTCTCAAGGCTCAGGGCATCGTCGTAATCCGTGGTGGACTGGCCATCAATGGTGATCACCTGGACATGGGAGTATTCCTGATGGTCGGTGGACTGGCTGGCCACTGGATTTTGCAGGATGCTTTGAGCTTTTGCCAGAACATCTTCAGAAAACGACCTGGGTATTTCCATGCGTAAAAGATCGATGTTCTCCTCCTCTTCAAAAATACCCAGCTTGACCAAAACTCTGAATATTGCGGAACGGGAACTGATACCGGCCTGGGCCAGAATATCTTTTCCCATGGAATAATGACGACTGTCCTTGTCAAACACGTAAAGGGATTTGAGAATCTCTCCAAGCTCGGCAAGATTCTCGGGCAGACAAGGCTTGGGGGAATTGATTGCTTCTTTGAACCAGTTCCCACTGTCTTCGATGAAGCATTTCCTGCTTTTTTCCTCGTCTTCCTGGGCCAGAATTTTTTCAACCTGCTCCATCGTATGGGGGAAAAAACGATTATGATCAAATTTGAAGTACAGGCGATTTTCAAACAAGGCCCGTATCACAGCAGACTTTTGATGGGAAGAAACCGGAGTAGGGAAGCAGTATTCGGTCATGGTGTCCAGATCAATCCACTCCATCTCTCCATTTAATAATTCCCACAGAGATTTTAAATCCAAGGATTGTGTGAGCTCCCGTCTGAGCAATGCGGTTTGTTTCAAGGCTGTTAAAAGGACGTCCCGGCCTTTGTCCATGGGAAGAGAGTCGTCTGAAAAAAATGATATTCGGCTCGTGGACTGATTGAGCTCATGGTCTGATTCATTGAGCAGTCTGAGTCGGTTGTTTTTTAACTCCAACACCACAGCGCATGTGATTTTCTGCTGATCGATATATTCTACTAAAGTTCCCGGTTTCATGGGCGCCTATGTTAACAGCGGCCTTCCATAAAGTCAATGACGGCCACGAGGCGTTTGAATTGTATGGGCTAAACTGTTATAATTTTGAAAATACGACACCATCATCCTTGCTGAACTCGTAAAACGTCGACGGATGGCTATGAAAAAAGGTCCGTAGGCAAGGCATGGTTTTTGGCCGGGCGTGAAGTCATACTTGGTGCGTATGTCGAACGTCCGGCTAAACACTATAACGCGGCATATGGGACTTTTTACGACGCCATCATCCTTTAGGAAGAACACCATGAAGATACACCTCGACTTGAGTCATCATTGTATTGCAACGGAGACGAAAAAACGCTATAATAAATGCCTTTCCGACTATTTCAAACATAAGGGTGACAACGCTCATCTTGAAGCAGAAATAGACATTCTCAAAGATGCTTTGGAAAGACTTGACTTTCCCGGTCTGAGGGCGCGTTACCCCGAATTGTCCGGGCATAACCATGCCCAGGTCTTTTTGCATAGGGTACCGGAATCCGGTCTTTCCTTGACCCTTGGGGATAAGCCCCTTGACCTTTTGTTCATCACACCCAATGATGCCTTGACATGACAAAAAAAATCAATATGAAGGAAATAGTCTCCGGTATGGTTTTTCCTCTGTTTGGCGGAAGCGGAAACCGGAATGACATTGGGAGTCCTGTTTCAAAGCAGCTGTTTTGCGATGAATTTCTTATGAACTGGGAAAACAGTGTGACTGCCCAGAAAATGGAGATGCTGGCCTGTGTGAAACAGCTTGATCCCGAAGAGGGCGTTGAGTTCGCCATTCTCGGTCTTCAGGACCTTTCCCGTGTGGTTCGTCAGGAAGCCAAGGATACCCTGAAATTTTTTTCCCATCAGGTCATGGCCGACGATACCCATGGTCACATGACACGGGAAAAGATCATTGCCTCGGAAAAATTCGCACAGGTCCTTTTCAAGGAAATGCAAAAAACCATTTCCCTGGACGAACTCAGGGAATATGTGACCTTGCTTCTTGAAATAAACGGTAGGGGGCCGGGTTTTGCCTGGACCTTTTTCTTAAACAATACAGTGCCTCAAAATGTGTTGATCGATATTCTGCGGCGATTTCCCGAGCCTCTGCGGCTGCGTTTTGTTTTCCCCTATCTTTTTTCCGACGTGTCAGACCGTCGTAAATATGCACCGCTTATCCGCCTTCTGTTAAAGGATATTTCTGACAGTGATGCGGTCCATGCCTTTATCCGTGGAATTCTGTCCATCCCCTCGGACTGTCTTTATTCAATCATGACCCGGACCGGATCGCTTCTTTATGATTTTGTAGCCCGCTTTTCCTTTGTGGATACCTTGATTCGAAAGGGTCTTGATTCAAAGGACACGGACTGTATTCTGGACGGCGCTTTATTCGCCGCGGCCTTTGAGCGGAATAGCCGTCTTTATCCGTTTTTGGATTATCTGTCACAAGCAGAGTCTGAAGATCTTAGAATCAGTCTTCTTGATGTGATAGCCCGGAGCAGGGCAGAAGGAGACGGCCGGATTCTCAGTGCGGTGAATGCCTTGCTGGGAGACTCCAATGAAGCGGTGGTTCTCAAAGCATTTTCGACCCTGGTCGCCCTGGATGCCCAGGAGATGGTCACAACAGCCTGCCTTTTGATTGAAAGCCAACCGTCCATGAGGCTTCGTCTGTATAAATGCCTTGAGCGAATGAAAGCCGAAGACTTGATCCGCGTGCTTGAACGGCTACCCGAAGCCCAGGCCTTTGATGCCAGACGAATCATGTCGCGAATCCTTTTAAGGAAAAATCCCGAGAGAATTTTGGTCCTTTTCGGTAATTACAGAACAGATCCGGATACGGACACCCGAAAAGCAGCAGATGCCCTGTTTGTGCACATTGAAAAAATCCAGGCCATGGAGAAGAAAAAACTGATCAGGCAACTAAGTGCCATTCCTCTGCCACTATCCATGTTTGAGAAAAAAACATCCAAAATAAGGCTGGATAAAATTCTTAAATATACCAATGAACGTCAGGGAGAAACGAAACTAAATATTCGGGGGGAAGTGTTCAACGGCCTTGATCTTCTGGGCGTTCGAATGGAAAATCTGGATTTAAGGGATACGGTTTTTCTGAACTGCGACGTTTCATCTGCCCACATCATATCGTGCGATTTTAAGGGTGCACGATTTGTCAATGTGACCATGAAACATATCCATCTGGAAAAATCTAGTTTTGAAAACTGTCAGTTTGAAAATGTTGACGGGGACTCGGCCCATGTGGACCAGTGTCTGTTTTTGAGGGCTTTTTTCCAGGATGTCCGTTTTGAATTCTCAGAAATTCACGAAAGCTATTTTACCGGAGCGTCATTCCTGAAAAGCAATTTGTCGAGAAGCGATCTGTCGTTCAGTTGTTTTACCGGAGCCGTCATGGGGCTCTCTGATTTCAGCCACTGTTCGGTTTTTAGAGCGGATTTTGATCATGTCCAGGCCACATTGTGCGCGTTTACAGGGACCTCCTTTGAGTCGGCTCTGGTTTACGAGTCCACAGATTTTGCGAAGCGATCGGAACTCTGGGATGAACTGGAAATACCGCCTCATTTTTTTGGGAAAAACCTTTTGGACACACGGTGGATGAACATTCTGGTTCTTACCCATGAGATGGATCGACAACGTGAGGTCTTTATCCGGCACAATCAGCGGGCCAGAGAACGTGCACTGGATTCCTTCAGGGCCGAGCAGGAGGACCTGTTCGAGATGGTTCCCCTTCTGATTCATTTAACCCAGAGACTCCTCCCCATTGAAAAAAAGAGCGAAGATTCGTATCTGACCGAAAATATGATGCTGAAAAACGCTTCATCGGGTATCAGCAATTATACCCCATCGCCTAAAACAGTGAGCCTGGTCAAAAAATACCTGCGTGTGGACAAACTGCTGCTTCTACCGGGCAAAGACTGTCATATTGAAGCCCTGTTTACCATCGGAAGCATTGGAACCATCGCCCAGTCATCGGATTCGGATCTGGATTATTGGGTCTGCGTGGACCGGACACACATGGGCGAGGATGCGGAGGCCTTGTTGAAGCTGAAACTTGAATCCATTGAACGATGGGCTAAGGTCCGCTTCGGTACTGAGCTTCATTTTTTTGTGGTGGATCCTGAAAGTGTGAGGGAGGGCAGGTTCGGGGGTAGTGATTTCGAAAGCTCCGGTTCGGCCCAGGGCATGATTCTCAAAGAGGAATTTTATCGGACAATGATCCTGGTGGCCGGAAAGATACCGTTCTGGAGCGTACTCCCTGCCTGGACTGATAACCGTTATTATCAGTTGTTGTACAGTATTTCCTGCCGGTTTTATCAGGATTATCTGGATCTGGGCAATGTCAGTTCCATCCCTGCTGGAGAATATTTCGGTGCGTCCATGTGGCAGCTGTTCAAAAGCCTGACCAGCCCCTACAAATCCGTGATGAAAATGGCTCTTCTTGAAAAATACATCCACGAGGGGAAAAAGGGACTGCTTTTGTGTAACCGCCTCAAAGGGCGGTGGGCTTCGGGAAAATATCATTTCAGGCGCCAGGATCCGTACATTCTTCTTTTTGACGAAATCACGGATTATTATAAACACAAGGGCCAGGATGATATTGTCAGTCTGGTCAAATCCTGTTTTTTCCTGAAGCTTTCAATCCGAACGGGAAAACATCTGGAACAATCCATATTTAAAATCCGGAAACTGATGATGGAAAAATGTGTGGAACGTTACGGGTGGGATATGAACCAGATATATGATCTGGCCCATTTTGATGAATGGACCTATGAAAAAGTGCTGGACCTGAGCAGCCAGGTCAACGGGTTCATGATTGAAACATACAACCGACTGAGTGGGATGCTTAACCATTCACCGGACATGGAAACCATGATCACCTCCCAGGACCTGACCATTCTTGGACGCAAAATGTTTACTCAGTTTTCAAGTCATCCCTATAAGGTGAAAACCCTGCCCCATGTGGCTAGGGGAATGAATTTATTTAAACAGCTTTTCATCTATTACCGGCAGGCCCCAAGGACCCGGCCGGTTTGGGATGTTTATCCTTATTATGATAAGCAGGCCATGGTCAACGGGAATGACTGGGCCATTCTGCGGGATGTCGACCAGCTCGAGGAAGTGGCGGCCTGGGTCATCCATAACGGAATCTATCAGTCAGGGACCCGCTTTAATATTCTTCCCAACCCCAGCTCGGTGTCTGCCCAGGATTTCCATGATCTTCTTAAAGATATGAATGATTTTTTTGTGTTCGGCGAAGGGGACACCATGTCTCCCGGATTCTATCTGGAAGCATTCAAAATGTTTCGGATTTACATGATCGCAAATTTCACCCAGTCGAGGAAGTCGGACCGGATTTTTGAGTATGCAGCTGTCTATATGACCACGTGGGGCGAGGTGTTTTGCCGGAAATACACGAGTAAAAAGGGCCTTTCATCCATATCAGAGACCATTGACAAAGTGGAGAAAGACTTGGGCCTGGCCTGCAGGAACGTCAAAATCGGTTACCATATTCCCAGAATGTCCAAAAAAAGAATTGTGGATAAGTCCTGACCCTGCCTGTTAAAAACATGGGCTGAACGGTTTGCATGATTTACAGACAACAGTATTTTATGCTACTTTGCGCCAAGGACGTGAAAGACAACGCCTGTACCTTGACCTTCGGTTCCAGACCGTTTTCAAGGGAGACCCTATATTGTAACCCGTGATGTGACCCATTTCATAGCGAATAATTTATAAACACGGCTATGATTGCTTATTCTCGAATTGTTTTTTGGGGCCTTAAGGATAAAATCATGGCAAAGGAAAAAATATCTCCGTTTATCGTCGCTCTGATCATCGGCATCACCGTGGTCCTGGCCCTGTCGCTTTTTTCCCATAGCACCTTATACAAGCGGTTTACCTACAGCGCAGAAGATTTCCGCTGGAATTATTGTGTCCAAAAGGATCTTGCGGATAAGAACATGGTCATCGTGGCCATTGATGATTACGCCATCAAAGAGTTTTCTGAGAAGTTCAATTATCCCTGGCCCTGGCCCAGGCAGTTTTACGGGATCATTCTGGATTATTTCAAACAGGCCCAGGCCCGTTCTGTGGTGTTTGATATCTTGTTCTCACAGTCCGAGGTGGGGCGTCTGGATATTGACGGAACAGTTTCCGAACAGGCTTTTGCCGATGCCATGAAATCTTATGGTCGTGCTGTACTGGGGGAAAATCTCAGTGATGATCTCAATCCGAACAACCAGAGCCGGCCATCCCAGGAACTTATGTTTGAGCATGCTGAAAAAATGCCTGCCAGGGAATATAGATCCGTGGAATCTCTGATCCCGTCTTTCTCGCAAAGTTCGGCCGCCATTGGTGTGGTTAATTTTCATTCCGACGAGGACGGGGTGTGCCGGCGGATGCCTCTGGTCTTTAAAGTTAACGGGACCTATCGGCCCCAGCTTTCACTGGCTGCATATCTGGTTGCGGCCGATGATGCCTTGGTCAGCTATGATGAAAAAAAACGGGAACTGGTCACCCGGAAAAAGCGATTTCACCTGGATAAAAACGGCTATTATCCCATTTATTGGTACGGAGAAGGGGGCGGACAAGGGGGGGTGTACCGTTATGATTCCTTCTACAATGTGTTTATCTCAGCCACCCAGGTGATGAGTGGTGAAAACCCTGTGATTCCCCTGACCGATTTCAAGGATAAGAATATTCTGATTTGTGCCACGGCCAGCGGTCTGATGGACCTTAAAGCCACACCCTTTTCATCCACGGACGCCCCGTATCCTGGCGGGGAAATTCATACCACCTTGTTTGACAACCTTTTGAATGATCGTAGCATTAAAGAAGATTCGGATATCTGGGTGATTCTGGGCAGCCTGGTATGCATGATTTTACTCGGGTACATGTTTCTCACCCGGTCCTTGGGCTTGTCTCTGGGGCTGGCTCTGGTGCTCTGTGTTTTTGCTGTGGGAACAAGCTTCTATCTGTTTGGCAACCACATGATCCATGTGGATTTTATTTTTCCTGTTTTTGCTGTTTTTTTGACCAGTGCGTCGTCAGCCATGTACAAGATGCTGACCGAGGGTCAGAAAAAACGTCAGATTCGATCAATTTTTTCACGATACCTGCACGAGGATGTGATCAATCTATTGATGGAAAACCCGGATCGTGTGGATCTGGAGGGGACCGAGCTGGTGGGAACGGTTCTTTTTACGGATCTCCAGGGATTTACCACCTTTGCCGAAGACAAGAGTCCCCAGACCCTGATCGACGTGTTGAACCGTTATTTCGAAACCGTCACCAATATTGTGTTGGATCAGAAAGGAATGCTTGACAAATATACCGGGGATGGGATCATGGCCATATTCGGGGCACCCATTGCACGGGAAGGGCACGCCAAATCAGCCTGTGAAGTGATTCTGGCATTCAGGGACAACGGGGTCAACGATCTGATCTCATCCGAGGGGCCAAAAATTCTGACCCGTATCGGTATCAGTACAGGGCCCATCGTGGTGGGGAACCTTGGAAGCAAACGCCGCATGGATTTTACGGCCATCGGAGATACGGTGAATCTTTCGGCCCGGCTGGAAGGTGTGAACAAGGCTTACGGGACCACCAATATCATGAGTGAGTTCACGTGGGAATTTGTGAAAGACGATTATTATTTCCGTGAGCTGGATTTTATCAGGGTCAAGGGAAAGAACAAGCCCATCCGGGTATTCACCCTGGTTGACAGAAAAGAGGCCATGACCAAAGAGGCCTTGGGGATCGAAGAACAATTTTTAACAGCCATTGCCTGTTACAGAAAACGGAAATGGGAGGACGCCATTGCCCTTTTTGAGAAGGTGCTGGAACTGAACCCCGGTGATCCGCCTTCAATATCATACATTGAACGGTGCAAACTTCTTCAGACAAACCCTGATCTTGTGGATGAACACGGTGTGTTTACATTTAAAACCAAATAATTGTGGGAAGGTGATTATGAAAAAAACAGTAAGGTTAAGTCTTTTGATACTAATGATTTTCGCCTCATCCGTTTATGCCGAGAAAATCATGAACAACAATGTGTCGGTGAGGACCATGCCCGGGGCTTTTTATCCCATCGTCACCATCTTGAATTCGGGTGATGAGGTTTTATTGCTTGAAACCAAAGACCCGTGGAAAAAAGTGAAAACAGCAAACGGCAATGCGGGCTGGATTTCAGGGAATGCATTCAATGCCATTGGTAACGCAATTGACTACGGGACCATGGCCAAGGAAAATCCCCAACGGTCCATTTCAAAAATTATGGTCACTGCAGCTGTGAAGGGCTTTTTTGAAAACAAAATCAACGATAAAAACCTCAATAAAGCTGTATTGGATAATCCATCAAACAGTTATATCCTTCCGAGCCAGTACAACCAGTTTCTTGCTGAAACATACAAGGGCCGCTGGAGCCGTGAAAAATTTGAACGGAAAAATTCCATCAGCCAGGAAGGGGCTTTTAAGATAGATGAAAATCTGGTGGCCTTGTCCTGTTATATCTGTGCACGTCTTGCTGCTCCGGGTCTCAGCCAGAATCAGGGTCTTGTCCAATATGTCAACAATGTGGCCCAGCTGATCATGGAGAATACAGAGTTTTATGACCTGCCTATAACCGTTCATATCGTGAAGACCGATGAGATTTTTGCCAATGCCACTCCCATCGGCGTCATCATGATTTCCGAAGGCATGCTTAAAACCATTCGAAACGAAAGTGAGTTGGCCTGTCTGCTGGGCCATGAAATCTCCCATGTGACCTTGCACCATGGTGCTGCCGAGTTTGATAAACGCAGACCCAAATTTGCAGCCGAAGACGCCTTTGATGAAATGGGGGATGAACTGGGCGTGGACGAGGTGGAAAAGGAACTGGATGAAATGTGCAATGACATGTATGAACGGGCCATCCGGGGGAGGAAAGCTGAATACGAAGCGGCCGCTGATGAAAGAGGGATCGTTTACGCCCGTCGGGCTGGTTACAAGGTCAGCGGTATGGTCAGTCTTCTTGAACGGTTGAAAACACGAATCCCTGCCAGCCGTGAGCCCGAAGACGCCAGTCACTGGCTTCCCAATGCCATGGACAAGAGAGTTAAAACCCTTGATGCAACCATCAGCAAGAACTTCAAGGACAACAAAAACTACGAAACCTTCCAGGCCCGGTACCAGCAGAATATTCGCTAAAAAAGTATCAAGCCGACGTCCGTTTTTGTCTGTGTCCGTCCGTGTCAGTCCACAAAATTATACCTTTTTTGTGGATTGCCCGGACGAAGTCATGCTTTAACTCAACCCACCAAAATCATCTCCCGGAAAGCCCCCCTGAGGCAGTGGTTTGAACTCATGGCCGACGCATAACCACCCGCGTTGATCAATGCGAGAATGTCCCCTTCGGCCATGGGCGGCAGAAGATGATTTTCTGCCCAGATATCCAGAGCCTCGTTGATATTCCCGGCAATGGTCACGGGCGTCATGTTTTCGGACGTGAAAGCAAGGTCTTTGTCCACAGAAAGGCTACAGGGCAGGGGCTCACAAGGCAGGCTGTAAAATGCAGGCTCCATGGCAAGGTTGAATCCGCCGTTCACCCCCACAAAAATTCGGTCTTGTTTTTTTTCCACCATGTTTACTTCCAGCAACAGAATCCCACTGTCTTTGACAATGAAATCTCCGGGCTCCAGTTCCACCCGAATTCCGGTTCCTGAAAAATGGGAGTGAATGACCGATGCCCATGCTTCAAGGTCCAGGGGCTTGTCATGGGGGGTATGGGGAAGACCCAGGCCGCCACCCAGATTTACGGTTTGAAGCTGGGGCAGGGCTTTGGCCATGTCAAGACAGGTTGTGATGATGCGGCTCCATGTCTCAAGCTGGCTGGTCAGGTATCCGCAACCCGTGTGAAAATGAATGCGTGTGATGGGGAGCCCATAAGCTCTTGCCGTGTCTACGGCTTCATCAAACTGCTCCCGGTAAATGCCGAATTTTGTGGTTCGATCTCCGCTGTAACGCAACAGATCAACCTCACCGTACCCCACACCCATGGCCGGATTCAGACGAATGCCGATTTCCCGCCCCGGACAACGTTCCCCTATTTTCCGGATCATACTGATGGAGTCACAGTTAATGATCAGCGAGTCATGTCTCAGGATAAGATCCAGATCCTGACTGGACAGGGAGGTTGCCGTAAAGGAAATGGATTCTGGTTGAAAGCCACAGGCTCTTGCAAGAAACACCTCTTCGGGTGAACATGCGTCAATGCCGCAAAGACCTGTGCTTTTTATAAAGGTCAAAAGGGGTTGGAATCGATTGGCCTTCATGGCGTAGAAAAGAGAAAATAAGGTGCCGGTCTTGCCAAGTGCTGTGTGCAACCGTTCAAGATTGTGCCTGATACGCCTGCTGCTGTAAATAAAAAGGGGTGTCCCCATACTTCGGGCAAGGGGTTCAAGTAAAGAATCATCAAAGGTCAGATGCTTTTTTTCGTAACGAAGATCCGGCCTTTCCCACCAAAGTGATGTTGACTGCCCAGAGTCCATGGCCATCCTTTTTTCGACCCGATTGATGAATGTATTGCATATATACGATAAAACGACCAGGTTTAACCTGTTTTTCTGATCCTGAGCAGGGATTTTTCCTGAATGGATTTCAGATACGCTTTCCCCTCTTCGTTGACTTTTTCCTTGCGGCCACTGATCCAGTGACGGCAATTGTCAGACTGGCACAGGCATTTGAACTGCTTGAACAGGAAATCTTCGGTGCTGGCATAGTCCATGGTCAAGGCCTCACCAGACTCAATGTCTTTTATGGCCCAGATGGTCAGGCCCTGCATGTCCAGCATGACATTGGGGCTGCACGAATGGAGAAGCAGCCCCGCAAAATGGGGGTCATGAAGATGGCTTGTGGGATTGATCTGGAGGGAGTGCTGGACTACCTTCTCGACGATGGTTCCCGAAAATCGTGCCACCAGACTGCCTCGGCTGATCGTTTTTTTTGTATAGACACCGGCACCCAACTCATTGTCCTGTTTTTTTACCACGAATGAAGCGCGGGAAGGGTAACCGATATTTTTTTCTAATTCACAGGGATTGATCGACATTAAAAACTCCCGTTAAAGGTGATAAGTTCTTATAAAAGTGGTGTCTGATTTCTGATTGTCAAGTGAAAAGGTATGGATTGGCGGCTAAGAATTTTGAATTATTTGTGATATTTCTTCCATGAACAGACTCGCTTTGGGGGCGAGTTGTCCATGGAAGACGATAATGTTTGCCGGACCAAGGCTGTTTATGTCAATGAGGCAGGTGATATTTTTTGTAACATCCCTTGATCCGGCAAATTTTGTCTTTTGCTATGACTGTGAATAAGCTGATGATACTTCGAAATCAGGGTAAGCTGTTCCGCCGTGTTCTGTGACGTCAAGCCCTGCGATTTCCTCTTCAGCTGTGACGCGGAGACCGATGGTTTTATCAATGATCTTGAACATGATAAAGCAGGTTGTGAACACCCAGATAAAATCTGCTCCCATACCGATCAGCTGGACACCGATCATTTTTCCGCTTGTTCCACCCATGTTGAAAATACCGGCAGCTAGGGTGCCCCAGGCTCCGCAGACACCATGAACGGACACAGCGCCAACCGGGTCATCAATTCTGATTTTATCAAAGAACATAACCGAGAAGACAACCAGGATACCTGCTATGAGTCCGATGATGATAGAGCTGGTTGGGCTTACGTTGGCGCAACCGGCGGTGATGCCTACCAGTCCTGCCAGGGCTCCGTTTAGGGTCATGCCCACTTCGGGCTTACCAAATTTAATCCAGGACAGGAACATGGCTGCGATGGATCCTGCCGCGGCAGCCAGGTTGGTGTTGACAAAGATCATGGCAATGCTTTTGTCTGCAGTGGTGGTGGAACCCGGGTTAAACCCGAACCATCCCAGCCAGAGAATGAATACACCCAATGCTGCAAATCCGATGTTGTGGCCAAGAATGGGCCTGATTGTCCCATCTTTGGCGTATTTGCCCAGACGTGGGCCAAGGACCATGGCACCTGCAAGGGCAGCCCATCCGCCTGTGGAGTGAACCACGGTTGAGCCAGCAAAGTCTATGAAACCAAGGCCTTCTAACCAGCCGCTGCCATTGAAAAGGCTTCCCCATGCCCAGCTCCCGATTATCGGATAGATAATAGCACTGATGAAGACACTGTAAATCAGGTAGCCCACAAACCGGGTTCTCTCTGCCATGGCACCTGAAACAATGGTGGATGCCGTGGCCGCAAACACAACCTGGAACATCCAGAAGGCCAGAACCCAGGGGTCTCCATCAGGTGTGAAATCACTTAGGAAAAACCCCGTGGTTCCAAACCATCCTGTTTTACTGGCACCGAACATAAGGCCAAAACCAATGGCCCAGTACGCGATGCTACCCATGGAAAAGTCCATGAGGTTTTTCATCATGATATTGATCAGGTTTTTTGCCCGGGTAAATCCGGCTTCAACCAGAGCGAAACCGGCCTGCATGAAAAAGACCAGGCTGGCTGCAACAAGGGTCCACAAATAGTTGGCGTGGGTCTGAACCAGATCAATGGCTTCTTTGTTTGAAAGAACTGTGGGGGCCTCATCTCCGGCCCAGGCGCCTGCAGCAGCCATCACGACTGCGAAAAGTGTCATAAGTATATATTTCATTTCTTTATCCTTTTCAAAAATAAATGATTGTCAATCACAGCATCATTAAATGGCTTCTTTCCCTGTTTCTCCTGTACGGATGCGAACCACTTTTTCCACCGGCAGAACAAATATCTTTCCATCTCCGATTTGCCCTGTGCCTGCATTTTCGGTAATCACGGCAATGACCTTATCCACCATGTCCGATGTGACCACAATGTCGATCTTGACCTTGGGGACAAAATCCACATTGTATTCCGCACCACGGTATATCTCCCGATGCCCTTTCTGGCGTCCGAATCCTTTGATTTCGCTGACCGTCATCCCTGTGATCCCCAACTGTCCCAACCCATCTTTAACCTGATCCAGTTTGAAGGGCTTTATAATTGCTTCAATTTTTTTCATCGCCGTTCTCCTTAATGAATAATGAGTTCCTCTCACACGTGTCCTCGTGCTTACATAATTAGCAATCCTTGTGCCACAGTGTTTAAGGGGCATGGAAATCGTTATAATTATCTGAAATTTATTATTATATTTATTTTTTTGTTTTATGGAAGAAATGTATAAAAATATTATATAGATACAAAATTGTAATTAGTAAAATATCAAAATACAAAATTGTTTTTTCTGTGTTCTGCGTGTTGACCTGGGTTTACAGGGCCTCTGAGGTTATGACTATGGAAGGATTTATATCATGTAAGAAACCCGGGAAGGACCCATGTCATGATCATTAGAAATGATGAGCTCGTAAAACGTCAACGGATGGCTATGGAAATAGGTCCATAGGCAAGGCATAGTGTTTGGAAGGGGTTACGGTGCAGACACAAACGTATGTCGCAGGTCCGGCCAAACACTAAAACGCCAAGCTGAGGCGGGCAGTTTTATGCGTCGCCTCCAGCTGTTGGTTGGCGAGGTACTTCCGCCGATATGGGACGTTTTACGACGCCATCAGAATTCATCGTTCGTGGCGTTGGCATAACGTTCTTGAATGGATTTGATCACATCCTGGGCTTCGAAAAAAATTTCCACAACCTCAGGATCGAACTGGGCACCTGATTCTTTTTCGATAAGGTCAAGGACATCGGATTCTTTCCATGCGTCTTTGTAGACTCGGGCTGAACACAAGGCATCATACACATCCGCCAAGGCAACGATGCGTCCGAAAAATGGGATTTCATCGCCTTTTTTACCCCGGGCCTGCCCATTTTCAAGGATATGTCCCTCCATGGGCTGGCCAGTCATGATATCCACATGGCCGGGATAGCCTTTGCCGTCCCACCGCTCGTGATGTGAAAAGGCAACCAATCTGGCAGCGTCTTCGTAGTCGGAGCCACCCACTCCAAAGAGACGGGCTCCGTGAACGGTGTGGGTTTTCATGATTTCAAATTCTTCGGGTTCAAAGCGACCGGGCTTTTTTAAAATCAGGTCACTGATGGCCACTTTCCCCACATCGTGAAGCATGGCAGCCATGCGAAGGGAGTCTCGGTTTCTGTCGATTTCATCTGAGGACACACCGTTTTTCCTGGCCCATCGTTCATAGATTTCCACAGAATAGCCTGCCACACGGTTGACGTGGGCGCCGGTTTCCTTGGGATCTCTCAGTTCTGCCATCCGTATCATTCGAAGCAAGATGGCGCGGGTCATCTGGGCCCTTTCAAGGGCAACAACGGCAATGCTTGCAAAATGAAGCATGATGTCTTCATCTGTTTTTGTAAAGGCTCGTATTCTGCCCATGTCATCCTGGGCATTGATGATCTGGAGGATTCCGATCACTTTTTCTCTGGCATTTTTTAGGGGCATGGTGAGGACTGACTTGGTTCTGTAATCGGATGCCACATCAAAGATTTTGTTGAATTTATAAGGGAGGCTGTCTTTCATGGCATAGACATCGGGAACATTCAGGTGCTGCCCGGTTTCAGCCACATAGCCTGCCATGCTGGTTTCATTGATGGGAATAGTAAAGATGGAATAAATCAGTTTTCGTCCCGGAGGCATACGGCTTTGGAGAGTATCGTTCTGGGTGTAAGAAAATTCCAGTTCGTTCCCTTCCTTTATATAAATAGAGCCGGCATTGGCACCCACAAAATCCCTGGCACGAGAAAGGATGTGTTCCATGAGAATGTCCAGATCGTGAATCTGGTTCAGCTCAATCCCGAGGCGAGTCAGGCTTTTAAGTTTTTCATTGTCATTCAGCATGGCTTCCCCCCATGATCCCGTTCAATGGATGTGAATAGATTCTGTTCCCCCCAAGACACTGCCAGTGACTTTTTGCCATATGTTAATAAAAACATACTATTATAAACAGGATAAAGGTTCAACGAAAAACATGTGAAGGCAACAAAGACAACGTGTGTTCGGGGTATGGACTATGCCTTGAATAAAGATCTTATCACGTTATGATGACGATTCACATTAAACTGGATCTCAATGATTTTACAAGCCATCAAAATAAGACTTTAAAGTCATCAATCCATAAGGGCTTTTTTTCATATAATTTTACTATTGTAAAATAAACGTAAAAATTACGATTTTGGATGCTCAGGGGTGGATTCATGCTCTTTGATTTGATAAGTCGTCAATGAATAAGAACAATGTTTTATAATTTTATAATTGTGCAATTGCGCTGCCAAATGAACACCCTGACTTGGTGATCAGGGATTTATAAACCAAATACCCGGGAGTATTATGCCATGTTGAAATATCCAGTGTATGCCCTGTGTATCCTTATTTTGTCGGCAGGGACCTTATATGCGAGAGAAGTCTCATTCACTGAAAATGATTATAACTGGGATTACGTTAAAAAAAAGGGGGATATAAAAATTTTCGTGAGTGAGACCCCCGAGTCCCGATATCGAACCTTTAAAGCCGAAACAGTGATTGATCAACCCCTTGAGGTGCTCATGGAGGTGCTTCTGGATGTTGACGGGTTTGCTTCCTGGTTGCCGGATTGCATTTTGTCCCGGAATTTGAAAACCCTTGGGAAAGATCGTCTCGACGGGCATTATCTTGTCCATGTCATATGGGATTCCATCTGGCCGATTAAGAACAGGGATTTTATCATTGAAGTTGTGTCACAGATCTTCTGGAAGGATGATGTGGTGACTGTGGAACTGATCAGCAGAGATGACAGCGGAGTTCCTGTTGCCGAAGGGACCAAACGGCTGAAGAAATTTTACTCGAGGTATCAGTTTACATTTGTTGACAGGAATCATACCCACGTATGCTACTCCATGGTTGTTGACCCTGGCTTGCCTTTTCCACGCCGTCTTGTGGAAATACAGACGGCATCCATTCCCTATAAAACACTCAAAGGACTTGAAAAAAGAGCAAAAGATCCCATATTCCGCGAACGGGCGGTTCAAGAATTATTTTGATTCAATAGAGTGATGGTCATAATTCTGGCTCCGGAGTGATGAGTTGCGACCATATCCTTTTTTCATAAACCGTAAGCCTGTTATTACTTCCGAATACTCTGATTTTTTTGAGATGGGCAAAATCATATGTTTCCCGGTCCGTGTAAATGCTTTGGGGTTTTGAAAGGAGATATATGACAAAATGTCTGAAGTTCTCCTGGACATTGGCATAGGGCGTTTCAAAAAAATCCGGATAGGAAATTCGGCTGCTGTTCAATCTGTAAGGTCTCTTCTCCCCTTTGATAAACATATCCAGAAAAACGTTTGTCTCAGAATCAAACTGGAAGGCTGTTATAAAACATATATCATCGTAATCGATGGGGTTTTGTGCAGAAGAGCCTTCGAGTGAAAGACCCTGGGCAGCTTTGGATACCCGGGTGACCATCCATGGAGCTACGGATAAAAGTGCCTGTTGAGCATTATGATTAAGTTCTTCAACAAAGCGTATGTTTTCCCAAGGGATGTGTTTATTTGTTTCGGTCATTTTTTTTTCAGGTTCAACACGGGTGTTGTCTGATCTGACCGGTTGTGGCTCAGGGATTTGATCAACAGGTGTCGGTTCATGTGTCAGGCTGGGTAAAGGTCTGTCCTTGCAGAGTTTTTTTGCCTGGGAAAGAACCTTCTCAGCAATGTCGGATTTACCCAGATGGTCTTGTAATAGTCTTGCATAGCTGCAAAGAGCATAGATCATGGGCGCCTCATCTCCGGAATCTTTTAATTCGTAAATAAGGTTCTTGCAAGCCATGGCGGCTTGTTTAAATTCATTGCATTTTTCATACATGCCAATCAGTTGAATCTGGTAGTCATTTTTAAGGGAAAGATTGGGGAAAATTCTGTTCATTTCCGTATAGTAAGCCATGGCGTCCTGCCCTTCATTATGCTTTATATGGAGGACCAACGCCCTTTTGCATTCAAACAGAGCTTTTTCCTTTTCACCCATGGTAAGAAGGTTGTTGGCACGCTCCCTTCGTTCAAAACCATTTTCCTGAATCCTTTGGGACAGAGTTTTTTTGGGTTCATCTGTATTTGTTGAATCAGCATCAAACACTGTTATTTTCTTATCAATGGAATGGGCGATAAATTTTTCTTCAATGGTGAAAAATTTCATAAAAAGGGCAAACAAACAACCGTAAGAAAATCCACCGATATGAGCCCAGAAGGCAACGCCACCGCCTGAGCCGTCATCAAAAATTGCAAAAACAGCCTGTTGTAGCAGCCAGAGGGGGAGAACGATAAAGGCAGGAGCTAAAAAACGGCCCGTCCAAATTTTAATAAATATGATGATAAAATAAAAAAAATAAATGCGGGTCCTGAAAAAACGGATGAGAAAAGCGCCCATTAAGGCCGCGATGGCCCCGGACGCTCCCACCAGAGGAATGAATGATTCCGGAAACATGTACCCATGAAATAAGGTCGCCACGATGCCTCCGGATAGGTAAAAAAGAAGATAAATAATCCTGCCCCAGTGGTCCTCTAAGATATACCCACTTAAGAATAAAAAAATCATATTAAAGAAGAGGTGAAAAAAACCGGCATGCAGAAACATGGAATAAAGTAATGTCAAGAAACCGCCCTGGGCAGGGATATAGCCGTATTTTCTGTAGAATTCATGGCTGTAGGCATCTTCATACTCATCAATGGCTTTATTGATCATGGTCTGCTCATGCTCAAATTGATAGCCTTGGGGGGGGGGCTGGGTTTTGCTTTTGATTCGTTTTAATAATTCCGGATGGGCTGAAAACAATTTGTTTCGCGTTGTTTCAGGTATTTCAAGATAGGGGTGCTCATGGTAATATTCATATAAAATATTGCTAATTTCAATGAATCTTTCTTTTGGCTTAGGTGCCTTGATGGCCGTCACGACGAAAAGAAGAACGTTTATCATGATCAGAATAAGGGTGATTATAGGAATTCGCTTAACACTTGTGCGCTCATGACTCAAAGGAAAGATAATGATCATATAGCTTTTTCACCCTTTTAAATAGTTGAACAAATATTTGCTTTTTTAGCTTAATTTGAATATAAAAGCTATGAAATAGTATAAAAAAATATTCGCCATATGGGGTGGTCAATGAATAAAATAGTGTTATTTTTTTTAATGGTGACTCTCTTCCCGTCAACTGTTTTTTCAGATAGTCTTATCAATCGGTTCAGTGCCGAAGAGGGTTTTGTAATTCATCTGCCCTTTGGATGGGAACAAATCCCGGGAAAAGCTCTGAAAGAGTATTCACCGGATGTTTCTTATCACTACGGATTTCAGGAAAGGCCTGGGGGACAGTGGTTTCAGAATACCCCCTATATGCTTATTCTGATCAATGATGAAGAGCGCATCAGCGAGAGTGAGGTCAAAGATATTGACACGATGGTGGCCGAAGAAAAAAAAGCTATTCAGAAAGTCATATATTCTATGAATTTGCCCATCAAGGATTTTTATATTGACGATGCGCATTATGATGAGGAAAATAAAATTTTTTATTCAACCATGGTGTTTATTCAAACGGACGCCCAATCGGTTACGGCCCTGTCAGCCCTCATTCTCACGGAAAATGGGCATATCGGTCTGACATGCTATATTGATGAAAAGGACAGTCCCTCACGTTATTATGACCTGTTTCACAAGATGGTTGAAAATATTCAACTTGACGATGAACTGGTCTTTGTCCCCAGATTCTCAGACAATTTTAAATTTATGGATCGTTTTAAAAAAATGTCTTTCAAACCTTCCCCCAAGATAGCCCTGCTTGCCTTGGTTTTTTGTTTATCTCTATGGGGCCTCAGGGAAAAATTCAAATAAGACAGTGTCTCCATAGCCATCCGAAGACCCTTTGCGAGTTCATCAAATAAGGATGTGTTACATGCGGAACCCGATAACCGTGATATCATCTATCTGTTCATTGCTGTCTTTGTAATTGATGAGTCTTTGAAGGAGTTCCTTCCGTTGAAAGGAAAAAGGGGAGTGATGCATGTTTTCAATCAGCTGTTGGAAGCGCCTTGTCCCGAACCGAAGCCGTTTTTCTCCGCCTAACTGATCTGTATATCCATCTGATTTTAAATACACGCAGTCACCTTTTCTAAGAGCCATGGTGCTGTTTTTAAAGGGAAAATTTACGTCGGAATTGAGATAGCCGATGCTGTGCTTGTCCCCTTTGATTATCGTTGTCCCGTCTTTACCAACAATAAAAACAGGAATATTGGCACCGGCGTACCGTATGGAACATTTATCGTGGTCCACGTCAATGACAGCTGCATCGAGGCCATCGTTTGTCTCCTTTTTCGAATGTTTGTGCAGTACTTTTTTCATGGCCCGATTTAGACGTTTAAGAATTGTTGAAGGATCATAGCATTTTTCGTCAAGAATGATCTTTCGAACTTCGGTGTATGCAATGAGGGTAAGAAAGGCCCCTGGAACACCATGCCCGGTGCAGTCCATGAGGACGACGATGGTTTTTCCCGGATAGGTGCATGTGTAGAAAATATCACCACCCACAATGTCTTTGGGCATCCAGATAATGAGGCTTTCAGGACTTTCGGTTTTCATCCGATCAATCCCGGGAAGAAGAGATCTCTGGATCATCTCAGCGTAATGGAGACTTTCCATCATTCTCTGGTTGAAGGATTCCAGTTCTTGATAGGTGTCATTGATCTTGTTCTTGGATTGCTTGAGCTCCCGTTGTTGTTTCTGGAGGAGACCGCACATGTACCCGAGAAACGAAGATACAGGAATAAAAACAATAATGACCAGCGCTTCTTTTGCGAAATTTTCATGCTGGCCAATGAAGCGGGAACTGACATAGGAGACAATCAGATACATCGCGGCTAAGACGATAATGCTGATATATGAAATAATCAGAGGTGACTGGATAAATACAAAAATTAGAGCAAGAAGGCTGGCAATCAGAGTGAGATATCGTAAGTCGTCCATTACAAAGAACATCCATGTTATATAGAAAATACTGGCCATGATCTGCGTATAAAGCATGGTCTTAATAAATGGAATGGTGATCTGGTTTTTGATCCTGATGATGGCAAGGATGATAAAATTTGTTAATAGAACTCCAGAGTAAACATACGAAATATCAATGAATTTGTATTGACCTACTTCGAAAACGATGGCAAGGTATGCAGCGATGAAGAGGATATGATAGACCAGAAGAGCGAGGACAGTGTATTTGGTCAGAGTTCCACGCCTTCGGTCATTCACATGTTTGGGAAGACTATTTTCCATGATGCCTTTACCGTTCATCCGGTGCCGGATAATTTATGAAAGAAATTTAAGTCAGGTCGCAACACATCGTATATCACCCAGGGATGAAAATCCAGGGGCTTGGTTATTTTCACTGATCTTTTGGCTCTATGCCGTTGAAGGTCGTTTCGCCTCCATGATCGTATCCATATAACCCAAAACAAAATGGTCAAAATATTTCAATGGCATCGCCGGTAGATGTTGGTTGGTCTTATTTAATAAATAATAAGTTTAGTTGATTTTATGATAATTAACAAAGGTATTTTTTTGGCAAATCATATCCTTACGAAACCATGGGTGTCTGAATTCCATCGTAAGAGTGAATCTTGCTCTATTATTATGGAATAATATGATATATATAAAGCTGTTTTATCGGTCAGGGAGAATGTAGGATCCCTTTTGCAATCCATTGATTGTCATTGGGGTGTACCCGTTTTTTGAAAGATATGTGGATCATGAGAGACGAAGACAACATTGAGATAACAGAATGCACGTCGGAAAAAATAGCCGAATGCATCAAAACCCTTGAAACTCTTGTCAGTCATACTGAATTATTGTCGATGATCACCGAGGAACAATGGATTTCTTTGATGGTCGCTGCCGGGAAATTGTCCCGGCCTGACCGTGATGAGATCAGAAAAAGGAACAAGGATAAAAACCGGGTTTACCGAAAGAACCTGATCACCCATGAACGAAAGGTTCGTGCAGCCACAGGCATCAGAAGTGCAAGAGACGTCAGTGTTTTTACGGCACCCAAGCAGATCAGTCATTTGAATGATGAGATTGGATCTCATGCAGGGGAGTTAAAGTCACCCCGGAATTGTTATGTTTGCAAAGCAGAGTTTACCCAGCTTCATTTTTTTTATGATGCCATGTGTCCAACTTGCGCGGAATTTAATTATCAAAAACGATTCCAGACTGCACCACTCCAGGGTCAGATTGCATTGATCACGGGTGCCCGTCTTAAGATAGGCTATCAGGCGACATTGATGATGTTAAAGGCCGGGGCGGAAGTTATCGCTTTGACACGATTCCCCGTGGATGCGGCCCTGCGTTATTCCAAGGAGGCGGATTATCCTCTATGGAAAGATCGTATCCATGTTTATGGCCTGGATTTAAGGCATACACCCAGTGTGGAGCTTTTTTCGGATTACATTGAACGGACCTACGACCGCCTTGATATACTGATCAATAATGCAGCCCAGACCGTCAGGCGACCTCCGGGATTCTACGCCCATTTGATGGCTCCCGAGACCATGGACTTCAAAGCGCTTCCGGAAAGTGCCCGTCATATTCTACGGCATTTTAAAGACTGTCAGGATCGCTTACGTTTGTACACATCTTCGGAATCATCACATGATGAGAGGCTGCCTGTGACCTGGAATGTTAAATCGCCGGGGATCGGACTCAGGGCATCTGCCCAGCTGTCCCAGATTCCCTATTCCTATGACCAGGCCCTGGATACTGAAAAGGTCTTTCCCAAGGGAAAGCTGGACCAGGATCTGCAACAGGTTGATTTAAGAGAAACCAACAGCTGGCGACTTCGTCTCGGTGAGATACAGACTGCTGAAATGCTTGAAATTCAACTTGTCAACGCCGTGGCCCCCTTTGTCTTGTGCAACAGACTGACGAATCTTATGAAACGGGACAATACCGGCAAGAAACATATCGTCAATGTCTCGGCCATGGAAGGCAAATTCCTCCGTTTTAAAAAAGGGGAACGCCACCCCCATACAAACATGGCTAAAGCCGCCCTCAACATGATGACCCACACCTCGGCCAGTGAACTGGCCAACCATGGTATTTATATGAATGCCGTGGATACGGGCTGGGTCACTGACGAGGATCCTGTGGCCTTGTCAGTGCGAAAACAGGAACTCCACGATTTTCAACCCCCTCTTGATATTGTTGACGGGGCTGCACGGATCTGTGATCCGTTTTTTGACGGAATACAAACCGGGAAACACTGGTGCGGACAGTTTTTAAAAGACTATCACCCCATTGATTGGTAAAGGAATAAAAAATGGCCACCAAACGAACCGAAGACATGACATCGTTCATTGTGATGGATGTGCTGGAAAAAGCCCATGATATGGAGCGGCAGGGTATTGAGGTGATTCATCTGGAAGTGGGTGAACCGGATTTTCCCACCCCCTCCTGCGTGAAAGATGCTCTTGTAAGGGCACTTGATGATGACAGCACCCATTACACCCACAGTCTGGGCATCATTGAACTGCGGGAAGCCATCTGTGAGCATTATTTTGAAACCTATGGTGTGCATGTTTCTCCGGACCGGGTGGTGGTGACCTCCGGGACGTCTCCAGCCATGCTCAGCCTTTTTTCCGTGCTCATTGAACAGGATGATGAGGTGATTATTTCCGATCCCCATTACGCGTGTTACCCCAATTTTATCAGGTTTTCAGGAGGTGTTCCTGTTCGGGTGAGGGTCAATGAACGTGATGGCTTCCAGCTTATGGCCTCAGATATCCAGGCAAAAATCACTGAAAAAACACGGGCTATTTTTATCAATTCTCCGTCCAATCCCATGGGGACCGTGCTTTCAAAAGAAAACATGATGGGGATTGCCGGCCTTGGCCCCATTGTCATTTCAGATGAAATCTACCACGGTCTGGTTTATGAAGGAAAAGAGCATTCTATTCTGGAATTTACGGAAAATGCATTTGTACTGAATGGTTTTTCAAAGCTTCATGCCATGACGGGGATGAGGTTGGGCTATATGATCGCACCGTTGGAATACATGGACACCTTGCAGAAGGTCCAGCAGAATTTTTTTATTTCAGCCAACGCCATGGTTCAGAAAGCCGGGATCTCTGCACTCAAAGACAGTCGATCAGACACAGACCGGATGAGAACGATCTATAACGAGCGGCGAATCTATATGATCAAACGGTTGAGACATATGGGCTTTACTATTCCCGTTGAACCCACAGGGGCCTTTTACGTGTTTGTGAATGCCCGTCACATTTCCGAAGATTCCTATAAACTTGCCTTTGACATTCTCGAAAAAGCCCATGTGGGCGTGACGCCGGGCATTGACTTCGGGCCAGGGGGCGAAGGCTTCTTGCGTTTCTCCTACGCGAATTCTCTGGAAAACATTGAAAAGGGCATGGACCGGCTTGAAAGGTATCTCGGGGTATAGAGGGGATAAGCCTGCACAGACCGGCAAAATTATTCATTTTAGTTGTGATATAAAAAAGATCCCGCGTGATTTGATCGGTTAAGTCTGATCAACCCCATTGGCTTCACAATACGCGACAAATGCCCGTGTGCAGTTGGTTTCGGCATGGGGGCAGGCGTTTAAGTATTCGATGAAGCTGACGAGTTTTGACATGGTTGTGTCGTCGATGGCATGCTCCATGCGACATGCTGTTGCATCTGCCGAATCTTTTTCAATCTGAAGCACATTCACCAGGAAATTTTTTAAAACCTCATGGCGTTGGGTGATATTTTCAGCAATGTTAAGGCCTTTTTTTGTCAGGGTGATATAACCGTATTTTTCCCAGTTGATCAATCCCTTTTTATCCAGAGTTTTTAGCGCACCCGTGACAGAACCGGGCTGGATATTCAGCTTTTGGGCGATTTCTTTGCCACGGGCCACTTTTCTGGTTTTTTCAAGCTCAAGAATAACTTCAAGGTAATCTTCAAGATTTTCAGATAATTCTGCATCTTTTTCCATATCACCTCCATAATGTTTAAAAAATTCTATCTTCAATTAATTATTAAGTCAATCCCCAATATATTGTCTTTGCATATTTTTATTGTGTTACTATAATAAATTAGGTATACCTAACAAATATTTTTTGGGATAGGGAATTTTAAAGAATGAAAAACTGCTCAGGTTGCACCACGTGCGGAAAATGTGAAAATGACATGGGGTTATTCCCTTTTGTCCAGGATATTGATAAAAGCACGGATAGCAACCCGTGCGGTATTTTGCTTGTGGGGAATTCAAAGGTCGGGAAATCAACACTTTTCAATAAACTATGCCCACGTAAGGGTGAGGATGCACTTCTTCGCAGTCACAAACGGAAAATAGAAAAAGGTTATGCTGGCCGATCCAAGGTCGAAATTTTCAATACCCCCGGTATTCTTTCAATTTTTACCAAAAATCAGGAAGAACGGGTGGCTCGGGATCTTCTTATTCCCGACGCCTTGTCCTCGAAAATTGGCCGCCTTATTATCGTAGGGGATGCCAAAAACCTTAAACGCTCGGTTGCCCTGGCGCTTCAGTTTTCAGAATATGATCTGCCCATGCTTTTTATCCTCAATATGGTTGATGAAGCATCAGAAAAAGGAATTGCCATTGATGCAGGCAAGCTTTCTTCTGTGCTGGGGATCCCTGTCTGCAAAACCGTGGCCCGGGATGGTGTTGGTATTGATGCGGCTCTTTCTTTGATCAATGATATGGAGAGGCCCCAACGTTTGGCCATACAATCGGATGATACTGAGGATTTTATAGATTCTTTAAGATCTGAGGTCATACATGACTGTTTCAGTCACCGGGCTTTGGCTTTGCAGTTACTGAATAATGATTCTGGCGTGATGCGATATGTCAGGAATAGATTTGGGCATGAGGTCCTGGGTGGCTTGGTTGATAAGGCCAGGGCCGTGAATGCAACCTATCAGGAACCCGCGGCGGTTCGTTTTGCAAAAGTCTATGCCCGTAAAGCTGATGAGATTGTTAAACTCGTCCAAATCCAAGGGGTTCCGGAGCACAAAAAGGTTTCAACACGGATCGGCCAGCTTTGCATGACGCCTCTGACAGGTATTCCCATTGCCATGGTTGTTATAGGTATGATGTATCTGTTTGTCGGCACGTTGGGGGCGGGGATCCTTGTGGACACGATTAATACGAAAATTTTCGGCGCCTATCTGATCCCGAAACTAACGGCATTGCTTGACCCCATTCCCTTTCCATTTATTCGGGATCTGTTTGTTGATCCGGATTTCGGTATTTTGCCCACAGGAGTTTTTCTGGCACTGGGTCTGGTGACCCCTGTTCTTTTTTGTTTCTATCTTGCATTCGGGGTTCTTGAGGACTCGGGCTATCTTACAAGACTGGCTATTTTGATGGACAGGTTTTTTCAAAAACTTGGCCTGAACGGAAAAGGGATCATTCCCCTTGCCATGGGTTTTTCATGTGTCACCATGGCGATTTTGACCACCCGTGTTCTGGATACGGAAAAAGAAAAGAACATCATGAGTTTTCTGCTTCTTTTGGGTATGCCCTGCGCACCTCTTCTTGCCGTAATGCTGGTCATTCTGGGTGACATGCCTATTTCAGCCACAATCACTGTATTCGGGATTATCATTGGCCAGCTTTTGATCACGGGGTATGTGTCCAATAAGATTTTTTTTGGTGCAAGGTCCCCTTTGATTATGGAAATCCAGCCCATGCGTTTTCCAAGGATGTCTCTGGTTTTCTGGCAGTCTGTGAACAAAACCTTTCATTTTATGAAAGAAGCATTGCCTGTTTTTGTCATGGCGTCCATCCTGGTCTTCATGGTTGAACATCTGGGTGGGCTGGCCCTGCTTGAAAAGGCCTTGAAGCCTGTGGTTAATGGTTTTATGGGCCTGCCTGAGAAAAGTGTCCAGGTGTTTATCAAAACTCTGATTCGGAGAGAAAACGGGGCTACGGAAATTCTTCATTTGAGCGCAATTTATAATCATGTTCAACTTGTGGTTAATCTTCTTGTTATGACATTTCTTTCTCCCTGCATTAATGCTACGATCGTTCTCATCAAGGAACGTGGCTTAAAAACAGCATCGTCCATTCTCCTTGCTGTTATGGTATACGCCATTTTAATCGGGGGGCTTATCAATCATACATGCCGTATTTTAGGTGTAACATTTACATGAAAAGGTTTAGGCCATGAATCAGTCCTTGCTCAGTGAAACCCAGGAAGAGATTCTTGAATCCGTGTGGAAAGCTGGAGAGACAGGTGAACATCGACTTATCGGAATCCGGTCATTTTGTGCTGTTTCATTTGAAGACCATGATCTTCAGGGACTTGTGGATCTCAATTTGGTCAAGGTAAACGATGAAATACTAATGTTGTCCGATGAGGGAAGAAAACGTGCCGAGCAGATCATCCGTCGCCATCGTATCGCCGAAGTCCTTGTGGTTAGTATTCTTAAACATAAAAGTGCAGAAATGGAACGTATTGCCTGTGAAGTGGAGCACAGCCTCCAACCCGAGGTTGAGGAAGCTATCTGCACACTTCTTGGCCATCCTGAATTTTGTCCTGACGGTAAACCCATACCCAGAGGTGCCTGTTGCCGGAAACGGGTCCGGGAAGTTGGTCAGACCGTGGTCAGCCTGGAAAAACTTCATCCCGGGGATAGCGGCAAGGTCACCTATATCAAGCCCTCAAGCCACTCCATACTCGAACAATTGATCTCCTTCGGGCTTTCACCCGGTGTAATTGTCACATTGACCCAGGTCAAACCTGTTTTTTGTGTTAAATTTGAAAATACCGAACTGGCTCTGGACAGAGAAATAGTCAAAAATATTTTTGTCTGGAAAATTGATTAATAAAATAGTTCAAAATTAAATAATATATTCATCACGTATTCAGCGTAATTATAAAGATTGGCCGGGATAAATGAGTTTGTATCTCTGCACGTCGTTCCCCCATTCGCCTTCAACAAAGGTTAAAGTTTTATTCCTCGATTGACGATATTTTCTTTAAACGGTTTTTCGCATCCGGACAATCTGATTCAAAGACATAAAGAATTTAGCAAAAGATGTACGAATACTGAGAAATACCTCATGTCTTTACGCTGAATGTTATACGTCTTTGCAACGTGAAAAGGGGTGATTTATGCATCAAAACACAAGGATCCATATCGTCGTTGGTATCATTCTGCTGGCGATAATCGGATGTTCCAATATGCAGACAAGTGATCGAAGGTTCAGTACACCAGATGGTGCAGTCATTCCCCCTGCAGTGATTGGGGAAACATCTGCCGAAGTTTCCGATGTCAGATTGGGACACTCAAGCCCAGCCCGGGCCGTGGTGACATTGCACGCAGTGGGGCGAGGTATTGCACCTGAAGATGCAATTAACAAGGGCCAGGCGATTCTATTGGGTGAATGTGCGGCACGGGCGAATGGTTATGTGAAATTAGCAGAAAAAATCCATGGCGTGTATGTGGATAGCTACAGGCAGATGGGGCGGGGTGTTGTTGATATCGAGATTGTATATCAGGAGACACAAGCCTGGTTGAGGGGCGCTGAGGTCCTTGAATACAAGCAGATTGAAAATGGAATTTTTGAAGCTTACATGAAAGTTCGAATCATAGTCAATCAGGATCATCCCTTGTTTCAATCCGGAACATGAAAAAGTGAGCAGCCATGTCTGACCCGTTTAAAAAAATGTTCTCATATCCTGTGATCTGTATCCTGTTATCTTTTTTTCCCATGGGTGCACATGCAGATATACCCGTTGATTCATCTAAGATCCTGGCTCTTCAGGAGAAGGAACTCCGTGTGACGGCGGTTTCTCATTATAATGGCCTTGTGCATGAATATCAAGAGGACCTGTTGAATCTTAAATCGGATCGGGAATGGCTTGTTGTAAGAATGCTGAGGATTGAAGACCAGAAAAGACAGGTTCCCAGAGAAATGATAGCAGCAAAAGACCGGATTGATTCAAAACAAGGCCAGCGTGTTTTGGAAATAGACCGCATGAACGGGTTGACGGAAAAACATCTGGCGGAATTAAGGGCTCTGGATGCAAAGGTCAGGGGGGCGAACGGAGAGAATCCTGATTGGTGGCATCTTGATGCATGGATATATGGTCTTATGTATCCTGAAAAAAAAGGCGTTCAACCTGACATGAAATCCGTGGCCGGATTAAATCAGAAAAACTCGGAATCTTTGAATATAAGCTCTTCTCTTAGAAACGATCTTGAAGAAAAAATAAAGTCAGTTGAACTTGACAACTGGGTTGCATTGGCTCAAAAGGACAGTGGTCTGACCCTTGACGTTCAATTGCCTATTTTATTTGGCCAGGGTAAAAGTGATGTGGCAAACGACTACAAGCCATTTTTTAAAAAATTGGCGTGGTTGTTGAAACCCTATTCCGTACGAATTGAAGTGGCCGGGTATTCTGACAGCGACGCCCAAGATATCAACGATGTTTCATCAAACATGGTCCTGGGTGTCAGTCGGGCCAAAAACGTGGTTCAGGAACTTATCGAAACCGGCATGCTGCCCGCTTCCTTCAAAATCATCGGCGAAGGAGAATCCGGTTCGACTGATCCTGCAAGAAAAGAACTCAACGCCGCCATGAAAAGGCGGGTTGAAGTCCGAGTTTATTTTGAAAATGAAAATGCATGATATCCTGTTCATAATCATCATCCCCAGCTGTTCACGTCCGTCTCTTTTCTTCCCTGTTAGATACATCTAACCCATCCTCGAAAAAAGTCTTTTCCCTTGAATGTTTAGCCCAAGGTTGGTAAATGAATCATTTACTTTAATAGTGTATTCAAATATTCATACAATATAATATGGTTTGCGATTATTGAAATAAGGGCTCCAAATGACAGATTCACTTTTACAAAAATACGATGAT
>JAHIRD010000141.1 GCA_018818835.1 Pseudomonadota bacterium | reverse complement strand
AGGCATCGGGCGGTTCCTGCTGTCCCCATCTGAAACCGCTTTTCCATTTTCTCATTTAACTGGATTGATATATTCTTACGCTGGGATTTCTGCGTGGGATTTTCCACTGATTTTCGGGGCGTTTTCGGGGAGATTCAACAAGGAGTTATACACGATTTTATGTTTTTCTGCCGCGGTAGCGGCTTCGTTCAACAATTGGGTGCACTTCATCAACGAAACAACAAGAGGCTATATGAACAAAAACTATCGTGCAGCAATCTGGATCATGGCAGTTATTGGTGCGGGACTTTGGCTCGTATATGCATTTGGCGTCCCAGCACCGCTGAGTTTTTGCACAGTGGCGGCGGGTGTAATCACCTTCTTTCATTTTATGGCGGATCCTGTCGATCCTGCCAATGGATCGTCAGGCAAGGATGCTCGATTGCGTGCCGCGATCGCAGGTGCAGTTGTCGTTCAATACCTCGTTCTTGTGGGTATTGTTGCCTACTTCACTAAGGACTCCGTGAAGCTTCCGCAGATTACCGAAACCCTCATCGGAAGTTTCACCACTGTAGTTGGAGTAGTAGTTGCATTCTACTTCGGTTCCTCTGCTTTCATTGAAGCTCGAAAAAAGGAGCGGGGTAGCGATCTGTCAGGACCAACTCAAAATGGCAAAGATACCAAATAGCGCTCAACAATTTTTTGCAGTTGACCGGGCTACAGCGACATGAATTCGACGTTGTAGTATTTACAATCAATATCGTTCAGCGGTCGGTTTCGTTGTTTTCCGCCTGGTTCCTGAAAATGGCGTTCTGCTTAAAAAACTCTTGCGTAATATTGCGATTATAATGATATTGACATTATGAAATCAATATCATTTATTTGGGATCATGCTAAGGCGTATGGAAAATAGATAAAGGCTCTAACATTGTTCATGGTGAAGGCGTTGCAATCAAATCTAAAGTGTTTAAGTCCATAGCTGCACTTATTGGCGAAGGGAGCGCCTACACGAATGCCTTCGCCAATGGCACGCTGACCCATACGTTTCTCGATGTGAACGATTACCACCGCTATCATTTTCCGATTGGCGGAATCATAAAAGAAGTTCGAATCATTCAGAGCGATGATGCGGCGGGTGGCATTACGACCTGGGATGCCAGAATCAAGAGATATCTTCTTGACGCAAACACGCCCGGTTGGCAAATGATTGAGACACGTGGTTGCGTAATTATCGAAACTAAAGAATACGGTATGAAATAAACGGCCCACCCGAGAAGTCATCTCAAAAAAAATCATCTGGCCCTAATTTTGTATCAACCATCTAATAATTGAAACTGAAAACCAGATCTTCATCCAACACCAAAATCTTTTTTTTGAGATGCCTCCAATCCTTCAACACATCATCAGATCTACTTCGAATCTATACAAGATTCAATGGATATGTTTTGATCAAAATTTCATTTATTTGCCGTTGTAATACGTGACATTAACTGAATTGATAAGCCTCAGCGCCGAAGTCATCCCGGTAAGATCCTCATAGATTTCATCGCTGTATACCTTGCCATGACCCACGATGGCGGACTCTGCAACATCGCCGTTAGACATTTCATCCGTATCCACAACACCCTCCCAGATAACGGACGGCTGGCCATAGATAGGATTGGCGTATGTCAAAGTGACATCAAACGAGACATTGTATTCGGAACGGACTATGATTTTGCCACTCAGACCGAGGTCTTTCGGAACCTGACAGTATACGGTAAAAAAGTCGCAGTAGGGTGTTGCCCCAGAAACCGCATCAATATCAAGATCGTCTTCCTTTTCCTTGACACTGTACCATAATGGGGTCGCTCCCGGACGCCGCACCAGGGAACCGCCAACCCACACCCATTGATTTTTTGCAACACCACGGGTCGCAAACAGTGACTGGTACTGAGTTATGCCCAATATGTTCTCGTATTCAAGCCAGATGGCAAACTGCGGATACAGGGGATCGATATTGTATGCGTCTGGGTTGAAACCCACGTCGATGCCCAGATATGGTTCTGAATAATCAATGGAACCAAACTCTTTTTCGATTTCATCATCACAGCCGATGAGACCAACCATGCAGATAGCCACCACAAACATAAATAGAAAACGCTTCATGCTTTTCATAAAGTTCTCCTCAAAAGGTTAAAAGACATTTGGAACAATTTGTGTCAAGTATGTGAACATTATTTAAATTCCGATACAACTTTTTGTCAATATATAAAATCATTTTTAATGGTTAAAATGGTTAAATTAGGTCACATCTTGACGGGCTGTTGCCCAAATAAAAAACACGCATAAATGTCTAATATCATTTATGAAAGCTTGAAAATATGCTATCATAGCAAAAATAATAACATATTATATCAATTAAATTAGGTCACATCTTGATTAGTTATTAAGATGACTTTGAATAATTCTTTACGGATTGTCGTCCTGCAAAAATTGAAAAATAGAAAAATAGGGGACAGGCAAAAAATATTATATTCTCGTGCTTGTTGTAGACGGAGGTGGCCGTGATGTTATCCCCGACTCAATCAAACGTATCGCAGGGAGAACGGGTCACCATCAGTATTCGTCTGCCCCGATATCATAGCCGCTTCCCTGGGGCCGGGTTTCACAGTCCACATCGTCGTCAACGTCAGCCAGGGTTTCCCCGGCATCCACCACGGTATCTATATCGTCATCCAGATGGAGGTCGCCTGACGATGATTCGGTGAACCAGGCTGCAACAGCAGAAGTAATATTATTTCTGACCGTTGCCGAACCACTTTCCCGGCTTGTTATGGCTTTGTTGGTCAGATTATTGATAATCTCATTTCCGGTGGATGCGGCAAAGCGGTATTCAATGGCATTGGCGTAGTCATGGTCAAAGAAAATTGTGTTATTGTATACACTGACATCACGTGCCGATTCAAGGCCGATGCCCACATCATTATTCAAGCCCTGGTCATCGGCGTAGATCATGTTATTCCGGATCATACCCCCGGCACATCCGCTTGAGCCCAGGCCCAGGCCAATACCCCTGTCACAATTGATGATGATATTTTTTTCAATCACCGGATTCTGGGACTCGCTCCAAAAGTGAATCGCATGCTCGGCAATGGTGCCCTCCTCGGGACTCCGGATGTTTTTAAAGGTGTTGTTCCGCACAATCCAGTTTATCCCCTTATGAACATCTATGCCGCCGATATAATACTGGGGACCGAAATCCTGGGTGTATTCAAAAAGGCAACATTCAACAATGCCGTTTTCAGAGCCCGATTCACCCCCATAGGACCCTTTGAGCATCTGCTCGTTTGTATTGAATATCCTCACATTGTGAACAAATAGATGGTTTGCCCCCTGCTCACCCTGGACCTGAATTCCATGGTTGGCCACCTCTCCCAGGGAAATGTCGGCAATGGTAATATCTGATGCTGCCACCAGAAACACATGGGGCACATTGCCATCCATGCCCTGGCCCGCGAGGGTCACACTGCTTCTGTTGCCTGAGCTGCTCCTGAACACCACATGATCTGCCACGATGTAAAGCATGCTGGTCAACGCATAATAGCCGTCCTCTATCAGGATGGTTTTGTTGCCCCCGGTGTTGTTCGCGTTTGCAACAGCGGCTGTCAGTCCCCCCACCGTAGACACGGTGATGGTATCCCCCACAAGGGTGTCAAGGGGGTCGCAGTCACATTCCGATGCCAGGGACGCCGGATTGATGGTCAACTGAAATTCCTTTTGGTATGTCGTATCATCCATATCACATACCTGGACCGTAAATGTGAATATGCCATCAGACAAGGGGGTGCCCGAAATCCCGCCGGTGACAGAATCCAGGACAAGTCCGCCGGAAAGCGATCCGGAAACAATGGACCAGGTATACGGCACGGTCCCTCCCTGGGCAGACAGGGCCTGGGAATAAGATGATCCCAGTACCCCGGAAGAAAGTTGCCCGGAGGTTATGGTGAGGGTTTCAGGATCATCAGTGGTGTCCAGGGGATTGTCTTCCCCTGCACAGGCTGAAAGAAACAGAACGAGTAACACGACTAACAATCGGATTGAATTCCAGGAACGATATGTGATAATCATGGGTACAAACCTCCGGATGCAGTTGCCTAATCCATTCTAAATAGTTTAAGGTTAATATACTCTGACTATCAATAACCATGCCAATTCAGGCATATACCATCAACTCCACTGGATTTAAGGCGTTGGCGTTCACACTAATATAATAACAGCCCTGGAATTTCCTTATCTGGCGATATGCCGATATCCCTTATGTGATATATCAAAAATCTTGTGTCCCCACTCACTCCTAAAACCCCTCAACCCTTTTCGTCCATACCTCCCATACCTCCCATACGTCCCATTTTAAAGAAGCTTAAATCCTCCCAATCACACGGTGCAAATTGCAACACATGCTTCATTTTGCGACACGCCATATATCGGTGATGTATTCCAGTCTCTTAGCCCGTCCCATTCAATCACAATGTTGCATTTTGCAACACCTACCACCGACAAAACTTATATAAATTACTGAAATATTTATAGATATACGAACTGGCACTTTTATTGCTATTTGTTATTAAAATTTTTATCCCGGTGCATTGATATGGACCGGTATTCGATGCCAAGAACAACAGAATGCTCAAAGTTTTGCCTTTAAACACATATTGTTCCGTTGATTTTAGGCTGTCGAGCAACACGTTAAAAGGACATCCGTTTGAAAAATAAACATCTGACGACCTATGTTTCCAAAGAGGAAGCTTTTTTTAAAAAGGCAATCATGGAACGACCTCGAATCAGTATCCGTTTTCGAATCATCATCTCATTTCTTCTGGCCTTTTTCTTTCTTCTGGCCATTGCCACAGGGTCCATGTATTTCATTTCGCGGCTTGATTCACGGTACACCTTCTTTGATGAAGCCGGGAATTTTGCCTTTGAGATCCAGCAGGCACGGCGTTGTGAAAAAAACTTTTTTTTATATGGCGCAAAATCAGATCTTTATGATGCCTTGAGTTATATCGGCAATGCAGCCCATATCATCGAAACATCCAATGAAATACGTTCCGTAAACCATAAGATGATCAGAGCGTTCTCAGATAATCGATGCCCCGTCTTATTTCGATGTTTTTTTCCACTTTTTCGTGCTTCAGATGCAAAACAAGCTGCATACCCGGGATATGATACTTCGTGTGGAAGGAGATCAGGGATCTTGCCACCGAGGTATCCGAGCGTTTGGCTTCGATCATCAGAGACGGTGTGGCGTTGTTGACCAGGCAGAAATCCACTTCCTCCTTGTCTTTGGTTCTCAGGTAATTCAGGGACCAGGGCGTTCCAAGACAGTCCTCCTGGTGGTAGACATGCTTTAATAAACTCAGAGCAATGGTATTTTCAAACCGGATGCCTTCATCGCCCTTAACCAGGCCCGTGTCAAAAAAATAAATCTTCGGCTCCTTGATGATCGACCGCGCGATGTTCTGAGAAAAGGGAGGAACCCTGAATACAATAAACAGGGATTCAAGAATCTGGATATACTTTTTCACGGTATTGGGAGAGACCTGAACATCTTCGGCAATGGATGTATAGGATATGGGTGAGCCGACCCTTAATCGCAACAATTCCAGAACCAAGTTCATGGCTCTAAAATCATGAATTATTTCAAAATCGAGAATATCCGACCGGATCAACCCGTCCACATACTGCATTCGCCAGCGATCCGCATCCCTATCCGATTCAGCGAGAAAGGGCTCCGGAAATCCGCCCCGTGTCATAAAATGGTCCAGGGCAAAAAATTGGATTTCGGAAGGCGTCACCGGAAGAAGTCTGTGTCTGAAAAAACGCCCTGCAAGGGAATCACCGCTTTGGCGGAACACTTCAAGACGAGCACTGCCGGTGACCAGAATTTTCATGGAGTCTGGTTTCGTATCAAAGACACCTTTCAGGTAGTTTTTCCACATATCCATTTTATGAAGTTCATCGAGAATCAAAAGATCTGTCCGGGGCAGCCAGGCTTCATCGGTGATAATTTTTCTGTCTGCAAGGCTGTCGTAGTTCAGATAAACACTGTTTGGAAAGTCTCTGGCGATCTCTTTTGCCAGCCAGGTCTTACCCACCTGACGCGGCCCCGAGAGAAAAACCATTTTTTTATCTAAATCTTGGATGATCTGTTGTTTTTGTTTCCGTTCCATACCGTGTCCTCTGGGGATAGAGTGATGGTTATCCGATTGGTCGTGGTGTATGATCCCTCGACTATTATGCACTGGTTTGCGGAATAGTCAAGACTATTTCGCAATACGGTGCATAATGGTCGGAGCTTGGGACTGGAAATTCACTGAAGTTCTATGGGAATTTCTATTGGACTGATAGGACCTATGGGACTCATGGGACCTATAAACATCCACGAATGTATCTGGCTGATTTTACATTTGATAAATTCAATTCTAATCTTCGGGTTTCTTACATTTATAATCAAAAATTGACACTATACATATAAAAATACATAGATTAACTATGGATATCACATGGGACTGAAATAAATTAGTGAGAAAGGCGAGCAAACATGAATAAAAAAACTATTTCAGATATCTCCATGGAAGAAGTAACACAGGCGGATTTTAAACGGGCAACGCTCAAGATTACCGGGAAGCCAGTTGATAGAAAACAGCGTATTTCTATTATTATATTGAATTTTTCGATTTACTTAAAAAAATATTTTGCAGCGATGTTCTCCTGATCAATAGGTACAACGCCATATCATCAGAAAAATCACCGCTGCATGATTTTATTCGTTCACACGATTACTGCATCTGATCTATCCAATCGCCAATCGCTGGGAACAATACAGTCGCTGCTGTTCTGCCGCAGGGTAAATCGGCATGGGCCGTATCGGGCATGATGAAGTGATGATCCATTGCATGGGGGGTTTTCAATCCCATCACATAATCAAGGACGGTTTGAGCGGCCACAAGGCCGTTATAATCGGATAAAGCGCAAATTGTCGGCGTTGTGATATTATCCATATGATCCTCATAGTAAGTGTAGCCGTCACCTGCCGCTCTCGGGGGTGCCTTGACAAGATCTTTATTTGCAACGCCGTTCGTATAGTGTTCCCTGACGACCATATTCAAACCCCAGTCAGCATATTGGCTGACTATCCTCAAGGACATATTCCCCACGGCATATCTCATATAATGATCAAAAACGTAAGGATCAATGTTATCTGTTTCAAAGAAATGAAGCCATTCTATAGCCTCATGGTCCATGGCGTAATCGGAGATGGCATCAAACATTGTTGCCATAAAACTAGACATCACCATCCGGGTAGATGGACAATCGACAAGCATCATTTGCATAAGGCTATCCAAAGGCAGGACCATGGGTGCATTGGCTATGGTCCACAGCAGATCAAAATCCAGGTATTCGGGCAGGGGTGGGATGCTGGCCGGATCAATGGCGATGAATCCGTTAATGGCCCGATTCCTTGCTTTTGCAAGATCATCGCTTATTTTGACATGGGGTAAGTAGGTCGGGTCGGCATTTTTACCTGCCATGACCTCGTCAATGTCCATGTACGCCCCGGTGAGGTACATATACGTTGCGGTGGCCCCGGTACTATGGCCACCGACCATGGGTTTCATCCCTGTGACCTCGGAAATCTTGTCGACCATGGCAGGGACATCAAGGCAGGCAAAAACATCAATATTTGTTTGTTTGATACCGGCTTCGCTCTTCACCGGTTCCCTCCCGATGCCTCTGAGATTGCCAAACCAGGGATCATACCCTTTTTGCCAGAGATAATAACCCAGATTGTACAATAACAAATGATCCTTTTGGATATATTCATCTCCCACAGCCCAATCCGGCAGGGGTGTCGGGAGCTCCATCTTGGCATAAACATCCTTCATCTTGTCCGTTGTGTGGGGGAGGAATTCATTAATGTTCATCCCCATTCCGCCCATGAGCAGAACCGGTTGACAATCAGTTCGAAACGGCGCATCGTCAGCCGGACGATAACGATACAATTTCACCTCAACATCATCTTGGGTTAACGCTGTATACACCTCGGTTTCATCACTATCGCAACCCGTAAATAGCATTGGAAGAACCAACATAAATGCGACAATAATCGTAAAAAGCTTACCGGAACGGTTTTTTAATCTATTTGTTGATAAATCCATCAGAAACGTCCTCCTTAAAATGCTTTGCGATCTTACGCATTGCTGTTTTTTATAGCCTGCCTACCATAGACGTGATGACAACAGTACCCATACTCTTAACCCGACAAGAGGTTTTTTAAGAACGGATTCAGATCAAACTGAAATAATTCCAAACCATCAAAACAATGATTTTCATTTCAGTTAAACGACTTGCTTTATTATATAATAGGGCACTTGTAAGTACATGCTTACATATATTCAAACTCAATGTCAACATTTAAACAATCCATGTTTTATCCAAATAGGGATTACGTGATGCCTGGCGGGGCTGTTGCTGCCGTCATGTACGATGACCATCTTGAAATTACAAATCCCGGAGAGCTTCATTTTGGCATCACGCCTGAAAAACTCGCTGAACCCCATGAGTCAAGGCCTTGGAATCCAATTAGTGCTAATGTGTTTTACCGAGCAGGAATCATCGAACGGTGGGGTATGGGATCTTTGAACATCATCGATTGGTGCGCTGAAAACGAAAATCCTCAACCAGTCTGGTCACAGCAGACCGATTCTATTTTTGTAACCGTTCAGTCTTCAGCCTTGCGTACAGAAAGTGGAAATGAAAACGTCACCGGGGAAGTTCTCAGACTTCTATCTGCCATGAAAGGAGAGATGAAACGGCTGGAAATCCAGACTGAACTTAATCTCAAACACGAATCCCATTTCAGAGAAGCCTATCTTGTGCCTGCACTTCACGATGGGCTGATAACGATGACCGTCCCGAACAAACCCCGCAGCAGCAAGCAAAAATACCGATTGACCGATAAAGGGCAACGAATTTTGAGAGGCAAGGACCATGTTTAATAATCATTATTCTGGTGAATAGGTATTTTTGTGGAGATCCATGATGAAAAAATCAGTCTGTTTGCCATTGACGATTTTTGAAATTTCTCCCTGGTCCACAAATCCAAGACGACGATACAGGCGGGCGGCCCTGGGGTTATTCTTTCTTACGATCAAATGGATACGCTCAAGCCCCATTTCGAAAAAGCCCATTTCAAAGGTCATAATCGCCACATCTCCACCTAAACCGGTTCCGATCAGATCAGCCCTTATGGCAATACGAAACTCGGCTTCGCCCGGCCCTGTCTTGGATAGAATGGTGAAGGCCATCACCTGCCCGGACCGTTCAATGGCAAAGCATCGGGTTTCCGGTATGGTCAGGTACTGGGAAAGCCATCCATTTTCCCTGAGTGCATAATCAAGGGCGGCAAATTCCGTGGGATAGGAAGGCCATGCCCCGATCACCCGAATATCATCCATTTCTATATCACGGATTTGAATCATTAACGTATTGGATAGATTTTCTCTTTTGGTCATAAAAGCCATCTCAAAGAAGGTATACATTCACAGGCTTCCATGACGAGACGTGGGGAATCCATGAAGGCCATTAAAACCATATGTAACAGAAGAGTGGGTCATGGTCTATCACTCCGCTGTGTCATTCCGGGCACGGCTTTTTGTGACCCGGAATCCATATCCGCAAAAGCATAACAGTTCTAATCAATTCCACCACCCTGAACCAACGCCATGGATTCCGGGTCGGCTTCACATTCCAGGCTGAAGAGCCCGGAGGCTTCTATGGACTATTAAAACTTCGGAAACAGCAGACGCCGCCCGGAATGACATAGCTAAGGGTGAGACATTGCCATTCCTGTGTCTTAACATTAACGGGTATTTACGCCCTATTTTTTCCCCCTCAGGGGGCCACGTTTTGGCACCTGGGATGAACGCGATCCTGTGCCAAAAGGCTTTTTACCATCCTTCCCGCCTGGTTTTCCCGCCGGGGTTTTCGGTTTAGGAGGCTTTCGTGATCCAGGGCCTGGGGTTTTGGGATCTTTTGTCTTGAGTTTTGATGCAACTCGCCTGGCCACAATCTCAACGAGCTCCTTGTCGGCCTTTTTTTCACTGGTCGGGCTACCGGGACGATAAAGGACAAAATCAGGAACATCTCGTCCCTCTGTGAAGCCATCCACCTTTTCCACACGAATCTTATGATTAAGCAGAGTTTCAATGGCTTGAAGGATAGGCTTTTCTTCGGGACTGACCAGTGAAATGGCAATGCCACTGACTCCTGCCCTGCCCGTTCGACCGATCCTATGAATATAATCTTCCGGGATTCTCGGCATATCGTAATTGACCACATAGGGCAGATTGCTGATGTCAAGACCCCGTGCAGCCAGATCTGTTGCCACCAGGGTACGGATATCACCCTTCTTGAATTCCTCCAGGGTACGCATTCGGATGGATTGGCTCATATTGCCGTGCATGGCAGCGGCACTGATTCCCTGGGCGTTTAATTTTTCCGTAAGTTTGTTTGCCCCGTGTTTTGTGCGGACAAAGACCAGTATCCGGACCCATCTGCCCCGGGTGATCAGGTGAACAAGAAGATCCCGTTTATTCAAGGAGCCCACCTTATGAACAATCTGGGCCACTGATTCCGCCGCTGTATTGCTGGGTGTCACTTCGATATATTCCGGGTCTTTGAGCATTCTTGCCGCAAGATCCCGGATTTCCTGGGTATAGGTGGCTGAAAAAAGCATGGTTCTTCGCTCGGTTGAAACATATTCAAGGACACCGGATATTTCTTCACTAAAGCCCATATCGAGCATTCTGTCCGCTTCGTCAAAAACCATGAATTCGATGTGGGAAAGATCCACATAGCCATGCCTGGCAAGATCCAGAAGGCGGCCTGGTGTGGCCACAAGAATATCGATGCCGCGGTTCAGCCGGTCGACCTGGGGCTCGATACGAACCCCGCCGAAAACCACGGTGCATCGGATGGACACACGCCTTCCAATGGCCTTGATGCTTTCCCCCACCTGAAGGGCCAACTCCCGGGTTGGAGCAAGGACAAGTGCCCTGGCATGTCGTTTGTGTCTCTTCCCCCGGCTCAGAATTTCAACCATGGGAAGTGCAAAGGCATCTGTTTTTCCCGTTCCGGTCTGGGCACGGGCAAGAATATCACGCCCACTTAGAATCACGGGAATGGCCTTGGTCTGGATAGGGGTCGGAGCAGTATAGCCCTTTGTTTTTATAGCTTCAAGCAGTTCGACCCTGAGGCCGAGGTGGTCAAATGACATGGTATAATCCTGAAAATCTTTTACGTTTCGTGGTTCTGCACAGCGGCACAGCGGTTCTTTGCAGTGCTCCAAAAGTATCGGGGTATTATACCCTAGTTCCGGGGTAATGTCCCCTTTGAATTTTGGGGATAATGAAATGGGAGGTATGGGACCCATGGGACTTATGGTCTTAATTGGTTTTTATAATGCCCATTTTTTCCAGTTGGTTTCTCAATCTATAAATACGCATTCGATTAACGTTAAGATCGGAAATGGCAATGGTTGAAGATGATCTGACTGACACTGTCTTCATATCAGGTTGAAGCACAAGTTCCAGGTTATCGACAAATCGGAACACGCGGGTTCTGCATTTGGCATGAATATACGTGTCATTATACTCCATGATCTCTGTCCGGGGGATGTGTGAAATAGCATCCTTGATCATGGGCCAGGCCTCCTGGCTGGGCATCAGCAGTTCAAAGGGCGATGTTCTGTTGTATAAAATCCGTGTGGTACTTGAAACACAGTTGGGCAAGGGAGAACACCCATCCAGACAAAGGGTGTTGTCACGTACGGTCACATGTTTGCCTGAGCAACCGGACATCAGGATGAATCCGAATACAATGGCGATTGATTTTAATTGTTTTTTATTCATGGTTGTCTTCCTTTTATTCTTAAAAAAACGATTCAAATTCGTGTGAATGTCCCCCCGAGCACACTCAATTATTACTCACCACCCCTTCTCAGAGTTCACTGAAGAGCACAAAGAAGGAATGGATGGAACCGTCTCGCAAAACGAAAGCCGCCTCACGGGCAAAACCCTATCTTAGGGTGGGCTGTGCCCACCAAATAGACCGACTCCTTATAAAAGGCGATGCAATTGGACATGTGAATGGATATAGGCCGATGCTCATAAATTTTTTCTCACAGAGGCACAAAGATCACAAAGAGAAACTATTATTCCCAAGTTTTTTTGCACGTGGTAAAAAAATGAACTAAAAAGGATCAAATAATAATTTTCGACATGTACCAGTATATGTCGAGGTTGTAAAGGATAGAGTTTTCTGTCGACTTTTTACGAGTTCATCATCTTTAGGTATTCCCTGAAAAACTGATTGACATAAAGAATACCGATCGGTATATTCCATCCATGAAAAAACCAACCCTGAATAAGGCAGAGATGACCAAACAGTTCATCATTGAAAAGTCCGCCCCGATATTTAATAAGAAAGGGATTGCCGGCACCTCCCTTTCTGACCTGACAAAGGCAACCGGCCTGACCAAAGGCAGTATTTACGGCAATTTCAAGGACAAGGATGATGTGGCTGTCTGTGTTTTTCAATACAATGTCGACAACCTGATTTCATATCTGAACAGGGCCATGGATAAAAAAAAGACCTGCGTCGGCAAACTGCTCGCCTTTCCTGAATCCTATAAACGGCTTTACAGGCATATGATTACCTTTGGGGGGTGTCCCATCATGAACACGGCCATTGAAGCCGATGACACCCACAAGCCCTTAAGCCAAATGACCAAGGATGTGATCAGTCACATAAAAAATGACATTACCGGATTATTGGATAAAGGCAAACGCTTAGGTGAAATCAAGGAATCAATTGACACGTTAAAAACAGCCGATATCATCATATCCCTTATTGAAGGGGGCCTTTTTTTATCCAAATTAACCGGTGAAAAAAATTATCTAATGCATTCACTGGAGCAGGTAGAAACCGTGATTCAATCCTCTGCAGAAGGGGATTGATGCCCAAGCTATTTTTTTCACGTTTAAATATAAACCCCTTTAATCTTGAGGATCTAATCGCATGACAATGTTATTTGAAAAGACATGTATCAAGTCCATGACGCTTGCCAACCGCTTTGTGCGGTCAGCCACCTGGGAAGGCATGGCCGCAGATGACGGCTCCATGACACCAAGCCTGACAAAAGCCATGGTTGATCTGGCCCAAGGAGGCGTGGGACTGATCATATCCGGCCATGCCTATGTTCTTCCCGAGGGTCAGGCCGGCCCCTGGCAGATGGGCATGCATAAAGATGAATTGATCGACGGGCACAAGAAAATGACCGATGCCGTGCACCAGGCTGGCGGTCGGATTGTAGCTCAACTGGCCCATTCCGGACATTTTGCTCCCAAAGAACTGACTCAAAATACACCCCGGGTGGTCTCGGATTTTGAAGGCTTATCAAAATCCCCCCGCCATGAATTAACCCAGGATGACATCAAACGCCTGGTTGATGGATTTGCCCAAGGAGCCCGACGTGCAAAGGCTGCCGGTTTTGACGGAGTCCAGATCCATTCGGCACATGGGTACCTGCTCAGCCAGTTTTTGTCTCCGGCTTACAACCGCCGTAAGGATAACTATGGTGGGACCATTGAAAACCGCACCCGTGTACACCTTGAAATTTTAAGTGCTGTCCGAAGCCTTGTGGGCGATGATTATCCGGTCTTGATCAAAATAAACAGCCAGGACCATATCGATCATGGCTTGACCCTCGAAGATTCCATCGCTGCATCCAAAATGCTGGTCCAGGCAGGTCTTGATGCCATAGAACTTTCAGGCGGGACCTTGACCAGCGGGGCATTATCACCCAGCCGGACCGGAATCACTAAAGAGGAAAAAGAAGCCTATTTCAAAAACGCGGCCCTGTCCTATAAAAAAGCCATGGATGTCCCCCTGATTCTAGTGGGTGGCATGCGATCACTTACCGTGGCGGAAGAGACTGTCAAAAGCAAAACAGCCGACTATATATCCATGAGCAGGCCCTTTATCCGCGAACCCGGCCTGGTCAACCGATGGAAATCGGGCGACACCAGCCCGGCCACCTGCAAGTCCGACAACCTGTGCTTTGGACCGGCCATGGAAGGCAAGGGCATATTCTGCGTCGTGGATCAGCTTAAAAAAAATAAATAATGACCCATTATCCAAGGAGAGAGAACAATGAGCAAAGACATTTATCGTGAGCTTCAGGAACGTCTGGATAAGTACTCTGTGGGTTTTCCGGCCACGGAATCCGGAATAGAAATCACCATTTTGAAAGCCATGTTTTCAGAAGAGGACGCGGCTCTGTTTCTGAGCCTTTCACCGATTCTGGAATTTCCTGAATCCGTTGCACAGCGAATAAACCGGCCGGTTGATGAAACATCGGCCCGACTTGAGGACATGGCCAAACGGGGACTCCTTTTCCGGGTTAAAAAAGGGGATACCACCCCCAAATACGGGGCCATCCCCTTTGTCCACGGGTTGTTTGAATTTCAGGTCAAACGACTGGACAAAGACTTTGCAAAGCTGGTGGAGAACTATTTTGATAATGACTTTTATCATGCCATGGCCAAAAACGCCGGGGGATTTCTCCGTACGATTCCCATTCAGCAGTCCATTGATGTCACCCAGAATGTTGCCGCCTATGAAGATGCATGCGAACTCCTGAAAAAGCAAAAAACCATTGTTGTCACCGATTGCATCTGCCGGAAACTCAGAGCCACAGTGGATACGGGATGCGGTAAGTCCATGGAAGCCTGTTTTATGTTCGGCTCCATGGCCCAGTATTATCTTGACCATGACATGGGCCGAAAGGTCTCTCTGGATGAGGCCATCGCAATTTTAACCAAAGCTCAAGAAGATGGCCTTGTGACACAGCCTGCCACAGCCCAGAATCCCGGGGGCATGTGCAACTGCTGCGGCGACTGCTGCGGCGTTCTCAAATCCCTGAATCTGTTTCCCAAACCCGCTGAAATGGTTTTTTCAAATTATTACGCGACGATCAACGATGAAGAATGTGTGGGATGTGAAGCCTGCCTGGATCGCTGCCAGATGGGGGCGCTTTCCATGACTGATGATGAAAAAGCTGCCGTAAACCTGGATCGCTGCATCGGATGCGGGCTGTGCGTGACTACCTGCCCGTCCGAAGCAATCCAGCTGGTATTGAAACCCGAACAAAACCGGAAAGTCCCCCCTGCAACCAGCGGTGAACAGATGATGAACATGGCCGTTAACAGAGGGATTGAGTTTTAAATATCCATGTGCATTTAGGTTGCCGCAAGGGCTTTGTGCGTTGCAGTAAACCCAATTGATGCCCTCGAAAAAAAGGCTGTAACTCTCAAAAATATTTATTCAATCTCGTCCCCAGGGTCCAACCTGGGGACGCTCACCATCCCTTATAAACGTTCAGATTCAAGAACGAGTTCGGTGTATTTTTTATTCTCGCAGAGAGGGTCTGAAAATGTTCTACATAATATTAACTACTGGAGCGAACTGCACAACCGGATATCATTTTTTCCTTTGACATTGAAAACGCGACAACCTTATGATGAACAAAATGTAACGATACAGGGGTTCCTTTGGAAAAAAATAAACTGACATCCATGATATCCATACTTTCGGAAAACTTTGTTGAAAACAACATTCCAGTTTGCCTCATCGGTGCCTTTGCCCTTGGTTTTTTCGGCCTGCCCCGGCATACCGTGGATATTGATTTCATGACAGATGCGGCTCATTGGAATCACATTCTGGAGATTATGACCGAATCGGGTTATACCTGCTTTCAAAAATCACAGTCATTTGCGCAGTTTGATTCCGATTATGACATATTCGGCAAAGTCGATTTCATGCTTGTGGACACAGAGGAAGGCCGGGACATGTTAAATCGAAGTGTCCTTATAGATGCTGAAATCATTGGGAAGATACGTGTTATTCAGCCTTCGGATTACATTATCTTAAAACTACTTGCCATCGCCAACAATAAAGAAAGACAGCTCAAAGACGAATCGGATATCGCAGAATTCTTCAAAACCATTTCTGAATTCGGTTTATCCGATGAGTTTGAAGCGCTGGATTATCAGCGAATCAGGTATTTTGCAGAAAAGTACAGACAGGGTGAACTCATTATAAAATATATTGGCGAATAAAGATGAATCAAAAACAAAACAATACATACTTGCCAGGCTCAAAAGACAGGATCAGAGTATTCAACCTCATCGACTGGACATTCGAGCTTTCCGTGCGAAAAGGCCCTCACCCCTTTGACATTGATTGTCAGTGCATCGCCTGCATGACCAAACGCAAAAAACGCCTATACCCTATGCCCACCGAGTGGACATACACCCTCTGAAAATCTTTATTTAGATTTTAAAACATCTGATCAAGCCGCCTATGGTTTAAGCAAGGCGAGAAGCTCTTCATAAAGCCCTGACAGCCGGATGAAGAGCTCGTGGGAGCCGCCCTGATCAGGATGAACGTCCCGGGCTTTTTTTCTGTATAAGCGTTGGATGTCGCGTTTGGTCATGGCTTTCAAATCCGCTACCGGCAAACCGAACACGGCACTTGCTTCGGCATAGGCCTGATCCCCGGGACGCTGCCGGTTCAGGATGGTCTGACGGTGATAACGCCGCCTGTTCATCCGGGCGGATTCCAGGTCTTCAAGAAAACGGGGACGTTGGTATTCCGTGTCAAAAAACATGATCAGGTATCGGATCAGGTAATCGTGAAGAGAGGTTCCCATGGTCATACCTGCCCAGAACGCCGTGTCTCTGTTCAGTGCACAGATATCGCTGAGCAGATGGTCCGCCACCCTGTCCTGGTCCAGGGCCTGGGGCATTTCACGGGCAAAAAGGGTATTGAAATGGCGTTGGAGGTCGAAAATCACGAAGACATAGGACTTAATCTCCTTGGCTGACAGGGAACGTTCATCGGCCATAAACCGCTGCTCCAGTTCGTCCCGTGATTTTTCAGAAAGAAATCGGAACATCGTGCCCGGCACCTTGTCAATCTGCTGCTGGTTCATGCTCCCTGTCCTCAGATAGGACATTCTCCGCTTATCGAACATATGAATTCCAGAAACAGAAGTGTCCTCCACCCTTTCCCCATCCCGGGAACGGGCACGTTCATAGCGCTGCCTGACATGGGGCCGGATAAAGGGCCAGAAGATCCTCTCAAGATTGTCGTAATCCACGATCTCACCCATGGATCTCAATGTTTCTTCGATCAAGGCGTCCAGATAAAAGGAGCGCCCATGGGGATATCGGACAAAGGCCCCAGGGTCCGGGCCCAGATCCATCAGCTCGCGGCTCAGATAGACCCCATTTGCCAGATAGGATGTCCGTATGGAAAAAGACCGTTTACCCTTTGATTCTGTCCTGGCGATATACATTATCGTATCCGGTTCTATGGAATTGATTTCAAAGAATCAAATGCCGATTTATAAAATTTAGGACACTGTGCTGCAAGGCTCCTCCTTGCATTCGTTAATTTCGATACTTATGTGAGACAATTCACTAAAATCAGACAATAATTTTTTGTAGTGTTCCGTGGGTTTTGGGAAATGGGTCACGATCGAAATGATTGCCGCATAATGATTGCCCCCTACGTTCCAGACATGGAGATCGGATATTCGATTATCGGGATCCTGTTCTATGGCTTGCATGATTTTGGCATGATGAGCACTCCCAATGCTTGCATCCAGTAGTATCGGGCTTGTTTGCTTCATTAAGCCAAAGGACCACCGGGTAATAATAAGTGCCCCGACAATGCCCATAATGGGGTCCATCCGGTCCCATCCGAAATATTTCCCAGAAGCCAAAGCGACGATGGCCAGTAAGGATGTCAAGGCATCGGCCAGAACATGAAAATAGGCGGCTTTCAAATTATGATCATGATGATGATCATTATCATGGTGAGGATCATGCTCATGATTGTCTTTTAGGAGGAATGCAGAGACCAGGTTAACCCCCAAGCCAATGACGGCAACAACAATGGCCTCATTAAAATGGATGACCTGGGGATGGATTATGCGTTGCAAAGATTCCACGGACATGACCAACGCCACAACAGCCAATGCAACAGCGCTTGCAAACCCTCCCAGAACATTGACCTTACCCGTTCCAAAGGCATAGGCAGGGTTATGGGCATGCTTTCGGGTGTATCGGTAAGCAAAAATAGTTATCACAAAGGCCGCCACATGGGTGCCCATATGCCAGCCATCGGCAAGAAGTGCCATGGAACCGTAGACACTTCCGGCCACGATTTCTACAACCATGGTCACGGCTGTCAGAATTAACACCCAATGTGTCCGTCGCTCACCTTTTTTATTTTTGATCGTAAAATCGTGAGGATGCTGCCAATCTTTCAGGTTATGTGTGGGCATCTCTTGTTCCTGGCTTTTGGGTTCTGGGTAATTATTTTTAATTGGTACAGCTCCACGTCCGTCCATATGCGCGTGAACGTTGATGCCATTTAAAGATCAGCTCGATATTTAGCCTGCACCCCTTGTATAAAATTACGCAAAATCTGATCTTTACAGTCACGATAGTGTTTATGATCCGGCCTTCGGAAAAAAGCGCTTAATTCGTGTTTGCTGATGTGAAAATTTGCCAGATCCATCATTGCCAAAATATCTTCAGCTTTCAGGTCTAAAGCAATTTTTATTTTTCTGAAAATAATATTGTTGGTTAAAGGCAGCCCCGGGTCAGGATGTGGCTCTTCTTTTTTACCTCGCCTATCGTTAATTAAACCATTTAGAAAAATCGTCATCTGAGTGTCATTGCATTTCCGGTATGCCGGGTCGTCTTCTTTTTTTAACCACGCACTGATCTGCTCACGCGTTACCTCATGGTCCGCCTTGCCAAATATATCAATCATTTTCGAATCGTTAAAATCAAGGGCGTAGCGGATCCGTCGCAATATATCGTTATTATTCAAAGGCTTGCTCCAATCTAAACTGTAGGGGTGATACAACCAACAGCCGATTGATTATGTTGCAGTCGTTACCAACCGGCGTGAATTCATTGTATTGCATCGATAGATGTTTAGTCAACGGTTGGCTGACGCCATCTTTATTTGATATAGTAACCTGACACTCTCCAGGTCCCATCCTTGTCCAGCATGGGGGTGACTGTTTCCATGGCTGTTTTTTTTCGTTCCAGGGACGTTGAGAATTGGATCACGACATACTCACCATCCGGTGCACCGGGCAGAGCTGTCTCGTAGGTTATTCGAGTAACTGTCCGTGAGATGAGCTTGCCAAGAGGTTCACGCACGGCCTTAAGGGACTGGGTCCACTTCTCCTGATTGATGGCATTCCTGAAATATTCGGCCGCGTGTTCCCAGCTTTCACCGTACTTTCCTTCATCCACAATGGAAAGCCACTTTTCGGCAGAAGCCACGGCTGTTTGTATTTTCTCAGGTTCCGATGCCTGTAAAGAGACGCTGGAAACAATCAGAACTCCCATGATAACCAACACCATTCGACCTATCATTTTACGATCTCCTTTTTTAGGGTCATATTTTCGTCAGGGCAATACGCATCAGTTTTTCTGCAGATATTTTCTGGGCACTATGGGCGAAGCTCACGCATGTGAAGCAGAAAACAAGTAACATCAGTCGAACAGTAACAGTGATTCGAATCGGTCGGATCATTTCGGTCTCCTTAAATTAATGTTCATGTTTGCCTTGATTCGTCAGGTTCATTCATCTAAAAAAATGTCTGAAAACGGTGTGGTTTTTCTTCCTGCTTAAGTGTTAATCCCTTTCAAAGCTGTCATCTGATAAATCCATGATTAGCCTTAAATCTGATAGCATATCTCATTATCCAAATCCATAAACTTTATTTGACCAGAATGTGATTTTCACTAGCACCTGCAATCAATTTTTCCATTTTTGTAATAACAAGGCAGCCGATTATAAGCTATCACGTCATCTGCAAAAGCAAAATGTTTCAAATGTTCATTTATTCATAAAATTCATTCATTTTTTCCCGTCTCATACCGATACATAATCAATGGATCTCAATGATGAAATGAATTTTCCAGGCTATTCGGTTTTGGAACAACTTGGGAAAACACACCACTCTGCCGTTTACAGAGCCTGCAAAACAGGAGGGGATGAGACCGTCATTATCAAGGTCATCAGGATCATGGATCCTTCTCCTTCGGCCATTGCCCGCTTAAAACACGAATATGAACTTATCCGAAGCATAACCTTGGACGGCATTGTAAAATCCATAGATTTCATACAATGCAATGGTCTTCCGGTCCTTATACTTGAGGATTTCGGAGGGATTTCGCTCAAGGAAATTTTGATTGACGGTTTTACCGTGGAGCGTTTTCTTGGCTTGGCTATAAGACTGGCTGAGATCCTGGGGGAGCTGCATCAAATCAATATTTCCCACCGAGACATTAAACCCCACAATATCCTTTTGAACCGAGACTCGGATATACTAAAAATCACTGATTTCGGAATCTCAGCTGAAATGTTCCATGACCCCAAAGAGATCACAAACCCCGCTGTCATGGAGGGGACGTTGGCGTATATCTCACCGGAACAAACCGGTCGGATAAATTGCGATGTGGACTACCGGACGGACCTGTATTCCCTGGGTGTGACTTTTTACGAGATGCTTACAGGCATGGTGCCCTTCCGATCCATGGAACCCATGGAAATCATCCACGGCCATATTGCCAAGATACCTATGCCCCCGTCTTCGCTCAAACCCGATATCCCTGTTTCTGTTTCCGATATTGTCATGAAACTCTTGTCAAAATCACCGTCAGATCGATATCAGAACTGCATGGGTCTTGGGGTTGATCTTCATGAATGCCTTCGCCAACTGCATTTGAACGGCCGTATCGAGCCTTTTGCTTTGGGCTCCCAGGATATACCGCTTCATCTTAACCTTCCACGCCACCTGGTGGGCCGGGATAAGTCACTAGACCTTCTTCATAAGGCCTTTGACCGAATCCGCCTCGGCTCCGTTGAATTGGTCATGGTGACCGGTGACCCGGGCATCGGGAAATCCGCCCTGGTCAACGAGCTTTATAAACCCGCTGTAGCGAAAAAGGGATATTACATCGCCGGGAAATTTGACCAGTTCCAGCAAGGCGTGCCTTACAGCGCTTTCATACAAGCGTTTCAGAGTCTGACCCTTCAACTGTTCGCAGAAAATAATACACAGCTCAGGGCCTGGAAAACGCTGATTCAGACAGCCTTGGGGCCCAACGGGAAAATTATAACGGATGTTATTCCTGAAATTGAGCTGATCATCGGCAAACAGCCGGACATTCCGGATCTTGGGCCTGATGAAATGCAAAACCGCTTCAATTTGGTGTTTAAAAATTTTGTCCATATTTTCGCTGATCAAGCCCACCCCCTGGTTATGTTCTTGGATGACCTTCAATGGGCGGACCGTGCAAGCCTCAACCTCATTTCAGCCATCGTAAGGGATCGACGTCTGTCCTGTTTTCTCTTTGTCGGTGCATACCGTGACAAGGAGATCTCATTGCAACACCCCGGGGTCATTGACGCTGTCGGTATTCCTTTACAAACGATTCATCTGGAGGCCCTTAAGCCCGACGACATCAGACAATGGGTCATCTCTTCCATGCGTTGCGAACCCGAAACAGCCCTGGCCCTGGCCCAGGCCATTTTTACGAAGACCCAGGGTAACCCCTTTTTTATCAATCAATTTTTAAAAACACTGTACGATAAAAAATACCTTTGTTTTGATAGCAGCAGGGGATGGTCCTGGAGCATCGAAAAAATTCAGCAATTGGACGCCACCGAAAATGTCGTGACGTTTTTAACGGACAAACTCAATGAATTATCCCCGGAATCCCTTGAAATAATCACACGTTGTGCCTGCATTGGCAACAGATTTAATCTCGACACTCTGAGGGTGATTTCCCAACGGTCCATTGATGAGATTGTAGATATCATGGGTTCTCTCATGCAAGACGGGCTGGTCAGCCGTACCGGAGAGTACTATGGATTTTATCATGATCGCATTCAGGAAGCTGCACATTCACTCCTTTCCACGGCTGAACGAGAACGTACTCATTATCAAATCGGAATGTTTGACCTTGGAAACACAGGGCCAGAAAAACGTTTCAACCGAATTTTTTCCATCTGTGATCAGCTAAACCAGGCGACCTCTCACATATCCGACCAGAATCAGAGGACCCAATTGGCGGAGCTCAATCTCATGGCAGGCATCAAGGCCAAAGATTCCACGGCCTATGCTGCAGCCGTGAACTACCTGGATTCAGGCAGCGCAATGCTCGCCCACGATTCCTGGCAAACGGACTACGACCTGACCTATGCCCTGTTTACCGAGCACATGGAGTGCCGTTATCTCAATCGAGATTTTGTTGAGGCTGAGAGACTGTTTGGCATCATCATCCAACACGCAGCGACAAACGTAGACAAGGCCAATGCATACAATACCATGATCACGTTGTACACGGCCACCCGAAGCGCCCATGAAGCCATCGAACTGGGCATTGAAGCCCTCAGGATCTTCGGGATCAGCATAAACATCAATGTTGGGGTTTTGCCGGTTATCACCGGGGTAATCAGGGCCAAACATCGTCTAGAAAAAATCGGGCTTGAAAACATCTTCGATTTCCCCACCATGCGCGATAAGGAGCTATGTGCCATCCACAATCTTTTTCTCAATATCAGCGTTCCTGCTTTTTATGTGAATTCGAATCTCTTTGCCCTCCTGGTACTCAAAGGCTTTAGCAGTTACATAAAGCATGGCCTGAGCCCCCATGCAAGTGTGACATTTATCGTTGTGGCCAACCTTGTCCAGAACGTCCTGGGTGATTATAAACTGGCCAACCGCATCGGCGAGATGGCCTTGAAACTCGACGAACGATTCGATAACCCAAGGGTCTCGGGCATGGTCCAGCACGCCTTTGCCTTTTTTATTCTGCACTGGAAAAAACATGCCCGGTTTGGGCTGGATATGTACGCAAAAACCTATGAACTCTCCATGAACACCGGAAATTTTATCTATGCCGGACACAGCATCTGCACCACGGCCCAATGCCGCATCATGCTTGGCCACCCTATTGATGACGTTCTCAATGAGCTGAACAAACATCAGGATTTCATGATGCTCCTAAAGGATCCCCATGTGGTTTCACAATACCAGCTGAGTCGACATGTGGCCATGACATTGAAGGGGCTCATACCGGTTGACCATGATTTGTCCGGGGATGCCTTTAATCTGTCCAAGACCATTGATCAGTTCAGGCAGTCAGGCAATTCATTTGGTTTATCCTTTATGCTTTACTCCAAGATGTTGATGCGTGTATGGCAAAAAAAATTCAACGAGGCCCAAGAGTTAGGTGCTGAACTGGATCAACGTATCCGTGCTCTTATGGGGACCCAGTTGGTTGTGAATCACTACTTTAACTATTCATTGATATTAATTGTCCTTTTGAGGCAGGGTGAACGGAACAGGAAAAAGAAATTCCATGCTCTTATACGCCGCAATCAGCGTAAGCTTTTGAAATGGTCCCACTTATGCCCGGAGAATTTTCAGCATAAGTACGATCTGGTCACCGCTGAGCTGGAAGGATTAAACGGCAACTTTCACAAGGCCATGGAGTTCTATCACGCAGCTATTAAAGGGGCTCGCAAAAACGGATATCTTTCCGATGAAGCCCTGGCCTGTGAAAAACTGGCAGATTTTTATCTTGAGTGCGATTTTAGCGAAGAAGCCAGGGTGTATATTATACGGTCGCACAAGGCCTATGTAGCCTGGGGTGCAACGGCCATGATAACTAAACTTCAAGAGACCTACAAGGCCCATTTCAGATTGGGAGGCAGCCTTGTTCATGGGGATAGCCATAGTGCGACAACCTCATCGGATTCATTGATCAACACCCTCGATTTTTCAACGATCATGAAAGCCTCCCAGGTGATTTCAGGTGAAATCATGCTTGACAGCCTTCTTAAAACCACCATGCATATGTCCTTATCCAACGCCGGGGCACAACGTGGCTATCTCATTTTTGAATCCAAGGGGCAGTTGATTGTTCAAGCCAGCGAGAACATTGATACAGGTGAAAAAAAAGTATTGCAAAGCACCCCCATCGAAGCGTGCGAGGGCCTCTGCCCTGCCATTGTGAACTATGTTTACCACAGCGGCGAGAGCCTTATCCTTGCCAATGCCAGTGAGGAAGGAGCCTTTGTGAATGACCCCCATGTGCTTAGGTATCGCAGCAAATCCGTATTGTGTATACCGATCAAGAATAAAGGCAGGCTTGCCTGCCTGCTGTATATGGAGAACAATCTGACCCCGGAGGCATTTACACCCGAGCGGCTTGAGATCCTGCGCGTTATCACCACGCAAACAGCGATTTCCCTTCAAAATGCGAGACTCTACGAGGACATTACCAACGAAATAAGCGTTCGTAAGGAGGCCGAAGAGGCCATGAGAACAAGCGAAGAAAAGTACCGAACCATCCTCGAAGAGATGCAAGACGCTTATGTGGAGACAGATTTTAATGGCAACATTGTTTTTATCAATCCATCTGTCAGTACAATCACGGGATACACATCATCCGAGCTGATCGGTTCGACAATTCAAAAATTCATCAGTTCGTCCGATCATAAAAAACTCGAAGACTATTCATGCAACATCTATAAGACAGGCCATCCGGGCAAACCCCTCGCCTGCAACCTGATCAGCAAAAATGGGACACAGATCCCCTTGGAAATCGTGACATCATTAATTCGCACCAAGTCAGGTGAAATTAGAGGGTTTCGTAATGTTGCCCGAAATGTCAGCGAACGCAAACGCCTTGAGCACGACCTCATCGAATCGTCCAAGAACGTTCATGCCGCCCGGACGGCAACCATCCTGGGCTTGGCAAAACTTGCCGAATACCGTGATGAGGATACCGGAACCCATCTGGAACGAATCCGCGAATATGCACGCATCATTGCCCAGGAACTTGCACAAAAACCGGAATACAAAGAATACATCACACCGGACTATATAGGGGATATCTACAATTCCGCCATTCTACATGATATCGGCAAAGTGGGTGTTCCCGACGCCATCTTACTCAAACCCGGCAAACTCACCACCGAAGAATTTGAAATCATCAAGACCCATTCCACCCTGGGTGGCGATGCCTTGCGGGCTGTTGAGACCAAAATCGAAGGCCAGACCTTCCTCACCCTGAGTAAGGAGATAGCCTACTATCACCATGAAAAATGGAATGGTTCCGGCTATCCCAAGGGCCTTATAGGCACAGACATTCCCCTTTCAGCCCGGATCGTTGCTCTGGCCGATGTTTACGATGCCCTTACCTCAAAGCGAGTCTATAAAGAAGCCTTTTCCCACCAGAAAGCCATGGATATTATCGTCAAAGACCGAGGCACCCATTTCGCGCCGGATGTGGTGGATGCCTTTATCGTCCATGCAGATGAATTCCGCCGTATTCGTGAAGAACTGCCAAGCGATTAGTCCCGATTTTTCATTATCATATTTCGATTATCCCAACATAGTTGTTATCCAATAAATCACCGTAAAACCGGAAATCACCTATCGCGACGTGGTGACATTGACCTTTTGGCACATCTGCGAGACCGGGCAACGACTGCAAAAGGGGGATATGGGTCTGCAGATCAGCTGGCCAAAAGCCACCAGGATTTCATTGTAGATGACCCAGTGGGGTCGGGGAAGTTTTTTCCGCAAGGCCATTTCGGTCTTGTCCGGGTTCGGGGTTTTCACGTAAGCGATTCGATTACTGATTCGGTGGACATGGGTATCCACACAGATGGCATCTTTGTGGTATCCTTCCACCAGAACCAGATTGGCTGTTTTCCGGCCCACGCCGGGCAGGGTCAAAAGAAGGTCGATCTCGTCCGGAACCACCCCATTGAATTTATCCAAAATCAACCGGCTGATTTCCATGATGCGCTTGGCCTTGGTGGGATAAAACCCAACCGGGTAAATGGCTTTGGAAATGGCCTCTTCTCCCAGAGCCAGCATGGCGTTTGGATCTTTGGCCAGATCAAAGAGCCGCTTGGCGGCAACGGCCGTGACTTCATCCCGGGTCCTGAGGGATAAAACCGTTGAAATCAGGACCTGATAAGGACTGGCTCCTGCATGGGACATGAGGGTGATCACCGGAGCGTCCCAGTTTTTGTAATGTTCTTTGAGTATGGCTATAAATCGATCAATGGAAAAGGGCTCAATGGTTTGTGTCATCGTGAATTCCCTCGACTTTTTTACGAGTTCATCATTCTTAATTTTTAATTTAGGCACTACATAGCCATTCCATAAAAAATATTAAAGATGGCTGAGGCCATCAAGAAAACATATTCCATTTTTTGAAAATATGATACATCAGGCACACGATTAAAACTTAAATAGAGTGTTTTTTTCAATTCATTTACGGAGCAACACCATGACAACCCAACGCATACATAATTTCAACGCCGGGCCATCCGCCCTGCCCCTTGCTGTTCTGGAAGAAATGCAGAAATCCTTGTTGAACTATAAGGGCAGTGGCATGTCTGTGATGGAGATCAGTCACCGGTCCCACTGGTTTGATGAGATACTTGAGGATACGATTATACGGATCCGCAGGCTTCTGGATTTAGGACCGGAATTTGACGTTCTTTTCATCCAGGGAGGGGCCAGCCTTCAATTCGCCATGGTGCCCATGAATTTTTTAGGGCAAGGGGATTCAGCTGATTTTGTGGACACGGGCACATGGTCATCCAAAGCCATTGCCGAAGCAAAGATCCAGAACAAGACCGTCCGGGTGGTTGCATCGTCAAAGGACAGAAATTACTGTTATATCCCAAAAAGCATGGCCTTTGATCCCCAGGCGGCCTTTGTGCATCTGACCTCGAACAATACCATCAAAGGGACCCAATGGCATGGATTCCCCGACACGGGCCAGGTACCTATTATCACGGACATGTCATCGGATATTTTAAGCCGCCCCATGGATATGACGGGCATCGGCATGATTTACGCCGGGGCACAGAAAAACATCGGGCCTGCGGGTGTGGCCCTGGTGATTATCAGGAAAGACCTGCTTGAGCGGATTCCTGAAACCCTGCCCACCATGTTGTCTTACAAGACCTTTGCGCAGAACAATTCCATGTTCAACACCCCGCCTTGTTTTACTATCTACGCCATCCAGCTGGTGATGACGTGGCTGGAGGATACCTGTGGTGGGCTTGACGCTGTGGGCAAGGTGAATGGGGAAAAAGCACGCCTTCTGTACGAGGTCATCGACCAGAGTACCGATTTTTACACAGGAACTGCCGACAAGGACAGCCGGTCCTTGATGAATGTGACGTTCCGGCTGCCGGATGAAGGCCTGGAAAAACGATTTGTGGAAGAGGCTCTCAAACACGAGATGGGAGGCTTGAAAGGCCACAAATCCGTGGGCGGCTGCCGTGCCTCCATTTACAACGCCACCACCCTTTATTCAGTCTCGGTACTGGCGGATTTCATGAAACATTTTGAGGCCAAACATGGATAGCATGACGCATCCATCCTGGAAAAAGCATATTCCCCTGATTCAAAGTGGTTATGCCAGAGACGTTCTTCTAAAAACCAGGGCACTTCGAAAAACCCGCACCATTTTCCCAGAGGACGGCAAGGTATTTTACGCCCTTGATATACTTCCCTTTGACCATGTCCGGGTGGTGATCCTTGGCCAGGACCCTTACCATGGGGAGGGTCAGGCCCATGGCCTTGCATTCTCGGTTCCCCAGGGCATAACGGCTCCGCCATCCTTGAAAAATATATTCAAGGAAATCACAGCAGATTGTGCCTGCCCTGAAACCCGGAGTACAGACTTGAGTGACTGGGCCGAGCAGGGTGTCCTGCTTTTAAACGCATCCCTTACTGTGGAAAAAGGCAAACCCGGCTCCCACAAAACCTTGGGTTGGCATCTGTTGACCGATCAGATTATCAGCGAATTATCTGTGAAACGAAAAAACCTGGTGTTCATGCTCTGGGGTGCCCATGCCCAGTCCAAAAAAAACCTGATACAACCGGACAATCATCTTGTCCTCACCGCACCCCACCCGTCACCCCTCTCGGCTTACCGGGGATTCCTGGGATGCCGCCATTTTTCAAAGGCCAATGGCTACCTGAAAACACATGGTGTTTCACCTGTCATATGGGCATAGATTTCATGGAGGGACATAGAAGGGATCAGTAAAATAGTCATGGCCTTTTCAGCAGGGGATCTGCTATAATCAGGGCCATGCAAAAATTTCTTATCATTGTGGGTGTTGTCTGTCTGTTTATCGGGATTTTGTGGCCTTACATCAGTAAAATCCCCCTGGGACGACTGCCCGGTGACATCGTGATCAACAAGCCTGGCTTCACATTCTACTTCCCCATCACTACCCTGGTGATCCTTAGTTTGATTATTTCACTTATTTCGTGGTTTTTGCGGAAATAGCGGATTGATTCTTTTGTTGATGGGATGGGGCTTATAAGTCCCATATCTATAAGTCGAAGCCAGGGGACGAAGCACTTTTTACTCACCACCCTAAACGTCATGTCCTTCATGACCTTGTAAGATTAAAGTTAAGTTTCCAGGCGCTGCCTGGAAACGAAACAAAAACGGTTTAACCACGGTGTTTCAATGTCCGTGTCAGTCAGTGCTCGTCCGTGTCCGTCCACGAAGAAATAGCCTGGACAAACACGGACCGACAAGGACGAACACGGACATGTGCCACCTGCTCAACTTTTGATTTCTGTTTTTTAAATCATGCGACAACTATCCTGACACAGGGGGGCAGTGAGCCACGCGAACGGGTGGTGGATAAGAAAAAGACAAATCCACCTTAACCCGGATGATTTTCAAGCCAGTAATCGTATTCAAAGGGCCATTCATCTTTTCGGTACATGATCAGGTTTTTCATGCGCTGGTGAAAGTCATCCATCCGTGTTTTGACATCCTGGGGAATAATTTTCCTGTTAAAGGCATCCACCAGATTCCGGCCCAGATCAAAGGCTTTGTGTTGGATGTCCTCGGGGAATTCGTCGCCTTGGATCATACCCATGGTGGCCCAGACAGACCCCACCGGAACAATGCCCGTGCTGATCAAAAAATGATTCATGAACGAGGCAATGGGCTCTTCGTCTCCGCCACCCGAGGTCACCACGGACACACCGTACTTGCCTGTGAAAGACTGGCAGTGGAGGACTCCGCAGCAGCGATCCATAAAGGCTTTGAGTTGGGCGCTCACGGTGAAGATGTAGTTGGGGCTGCCCAGAATCAGACCATCGGATGCATTGATTTTCCCGAGAATGCGGACAAAATCGTCTTTCTGGACACAGGCGCCCTTGATATGACAGACATCGCAGCCACGACAGGGGAGAACCGTGTCGCCTTTGAGGACAATGGTTTCATTTTCCGCCCCGGCTGATGTGGCTCCTTTGAGCACCTCATCCATGAGTCGGGCCGTGCTCCCTTTTTTTCCGTGGGGACTGCCCACGATACTGATCAGCTTCATCCGTCGTTCCTTATATGGTTACCCTGTTCAGAGACATACCTCATGCCTGATATCATCTAAATATCCACCTTCACGGGATTTTTGTAGTAGGTATCTCCTGCACAAAAATGACATAATACACCTGTGTCACCCTGACAATCCCGTCCATCCCTGATCACAACGCCACAGCAGGTACAGACCGATTTGAACCGGGTGGGGCCTGGAATATCCATTGGGGGGATATCCACCTGCACCTCCTGGACATCGAACAACTCATTGAGGGGCATCCGTTTGTATGCTTCAAGCTGGGCCTGTCCTGTGTCCATGATGCCCGGCACATAATACGCAATACTATTCCGGGAACGTTCTGTGGAAACAATCCTGAATGCCCGGCCGGTTTCCGTGTTCACAAAGGTGGCTGCCATGATGCCGTAGTCTTTGAATTTCAAAGACCGCCGGCCCAGCTTGGCCCCGGTCACGTAGGCGATGGCATCGGTGGCGCAGCGGTCGATCTCCACATACACGATCAATTTTTTGATATCCTTGCCGGTTCGGGTATGTTCAAGACCTACCAGTTTCAGCCCCAGCATGGACATCCTCACGCCGATCACCTGACCGGCACACAGATGACCGTGCTCCCTGCTCGACCCTTCAAGCAGGGTTTCAAAATCGTTTTCCCCGTTATATTGCATACCACATATCCTTAATAGACCGTGATCAAGAGCTTTTAACCACCGATGCCCCGATTTCGATTTCATATTTGGCAATCTTGGCATGGAGGGTGGGCCGGGACAATCCCAGGATCTTGGCAGCCTTGGACCGGTTACCATCGGCGGCTTTCAAGGCCTCTGTGACCAGAAGGGCTGAAAATTCATCAACACACCGGTCAAAAAAATTCTCTTCGGGTCCCTGGGCCATACGATTCCGGACCCAGGATGTCATGCTTTCCTCACGTTGTTCCGAACTTATTTTCTTATCAGGAAGCCGGGTGTTTTTCAACACATCATCACGGGAGACAGGGTTACCTCTGTTGAAAATCAGTATTTTACGGATCACATTGGACAATTCCCTCACATTGCCGGGCCAGTTATAGCTGTCAAGACTAAGCAGGGCATCTTCGGTGATCCCCGGGTTTGCCATCTGGCTTTCTTTGGCATACCTGCCCATAAAATACCTGGACAAGAGGGGGATATCCCCGGCCCTTTCACGCAAGGGCGGTAAAAGAACCGTCACAACCTTGAGCCTGAAATAGATATCCTCCCGGAAATGCCCTGATTCCATGGCGGCCTCCAGATCTCTGTTGGTGGCAGCAATAATCCGGACATCCACGGGTATGGTCTCACGCCCCCCGATGCGCTCAATGCTCTTTTCCTGGAGCAGCCTTAAAATCTTGGACTGAAGCCCCGAAGGCATGTCCCCGATTTCATCCAGAAAGACGGTACCACCATTGGCCTGTTCAATTTTACCGATTTTCCGGGTATTGGCCCCGGTAAACGCACCCTTTTCATAACCGAACAGCTCACTTTCCAGAAGCGTTTCAGGAATGGCAACACAGTTGATCACGGTAAAGGGTTTTTCTGCCCGCTCACTATGCTGATAAATGGCACGGGCCACCAGTTCCTTACCCGTTCCGGAGTCACCCCGTATAAGCACCGTGGCATCACTGGCTGAAACCCGGCCAATAACTTTATATACCTCCTGCATGGACGGACTTCTGCCCACGATGGATTCCCCTTCAAAGGAAAAACCGTCGGAAACCCCGGCATCCACTTTGACGGGAAGGCGCATGAAGCGGCCAGCATCCACGGCCTGCCCGATCACTTTAAGCAGGGACGGAATGTCAAAGGGTTTTAAGATATAATCAAAGGCCCCTTGCTTGATGGTTTCGATGGCCGATTCCGTGGTGCCGTAGGCGGTCATGATGATCACCGGCAATTTGGGTTCCATCTTGTGTATGATTTTAAAGGCCGCAAGGCCGTTCATACCCGGCATTTGCATATCCAAAACAACCAGATCAGGCAGGGCTGTTCGAATGATTTGAATTCCAGCTTCTGCCGATGGAGCTGTGGTGACCGCATAGCCTTCATTGGACAGCAACCGTTCAAAACTGGTCCGAAGATTGTCATCGTCATCTATGATAAGAACCCTACTCATCGTGCCCCTCCCATGTTTTCCCCGTTTACAGGGGGCAGTAAAATAATAAAGGTGGCCCCCTCACCCAGTCGGCTCTCCACGGTGATTGTGCCCCCATGATTTTCAATGATTCTCTCGGCAATACTAAGGCCCAGGCCGGTCCCTTCTTCCTTGGTGGTGAAAAAAGGGTTGAATGCCTTTTCCAATGCATGGGCGTTCATTCCCGGCCCCGTGTCCTTGAGGTAAACTGCACAGGCTTTTTGTCCCCGGGGTGTTTCCACCATACGCTCACGAATGGTTATTGTCCCACCCCGACCCATGGCCTGGCAGGCATTTTCCATAAGATTCACAAAGACCTCCTTCAACTGCTCGGGATCCCCCTTAATTTCGGCAAGAGGCCCATTTCGTTCCAGCCGAACCGTGACGTCGTATGATTTCAAACGGTGGGTGAGCAACTGAAGCATCATATCCACCACCGAAGACGGACTGATGATCTGCATCTGAAGTTTGGGGGGTCGTGAAAATTCCAAAAAATTCTGGACAATGGTATCAATATGTTCGATTTCCTCGGAGATGACCATCAGGTCTTCGGCCTGGTCCTCGTTGAGCTTCAAGGACCTGTTCAGGGAAAAGAGCCGCATCTTTACCGAGGTCAAAGGGTTTCTGACACTGTGGGCCATACCGGCAGCCAACTTTCCCACCATGGCCATTTTCTCGGCCATGACCAAGGTTTCCCGGCTCTTTTCCAGGGCATGATGGGTTTCACCCGCATCCTTGAGAAGATTATCCACATTTTCACTCAAGGCCTTGACCAGGTTTCCCGGCTGTTTTTCCCCCCGGCCCCGTTCGGTTTTTTCCGCAAGGGCCCTGAGGGGCTCCAGCACTTGGCCGATCAGCATAAAGGCCAGGAAAAGCCCTGCCCCCACCTGGACCAGTAAGGCCGCCCCGGAGATTTTCCTGAGGCGTTTGTTTTCTTTGACACTTTGTTCACTGACCTGTCGGATCTGTTTGGCCTGTATATCTTTATACGCTTCGCACAGATCCAGTATCTTAAAAAATTCTTCTCGGATTTCATTGTGAAGTGTGTTTGCACCCTGTTGATCTCCCTGGGCATAATAGGCAAGGACCACATCCTTGTTTTTGATATACTCTGTGTAACGGTTGTCAATCCGACTGAGAATATTGGCGGCGATGGTGTCTTTTTCCTTTTGCCGGGCAGAGACAAGCCGCTCCTTGAACACCTGGCGCCATTCGCCCAGCTGGCGGAGCCAGCCCGGGTCTTTGTCCATGACATAATAGGACACAAATCCTTTCTGGTTCACCAGGGCTATTTCCAGTGATTCGGCCGATTGATACGCGGAAATATTTTCGGTGAACACATGATGAACCATGGTTTCCACACGAAATGTGTACCAGATCATGGTTCCGCACCCAATAAGAGAAACAGCCACCAGCATGCATAGCGTCAAGGCTACCCTGGTCCTCAAATCCGTTTTAACGTTCATGATTCTCCTTCCGCAATACAGGATCAACGATTCGTATAAACCGTCCCGATGAAATTTATTAAAACATATTGAAATATTCTTCAAGATGCAATATGAAACATATTAAAACATTTTTACACTAATAAGGAACCCAGGGCATGACAACCATCCCGTCACCCCTAATCACAGAGCTTTTAACACCCGGGATCGATTTCACACGAATGTTCAGTGACATCCCTGTGGGGATTGCTGTGCTTGACCTGGACCACCGGATTGTTTTTATCAACCAGACCTTTGAAGCCATGACCGGCTATTCTTTGCCCGAAGCCTACGGCTTTCCCTGCCGGACCATTTTGCGGAGCCGTGCCTGTATCCAGAACTGCCCGGCCCGAAACAGCAAAAAAAAGAGTCGGCCCCATTCCTTTGAAAACGATATCATCAACCGGGACCGCCAGAACATCCCTGTCCGTATGACCCTTGCCCCCATCCATGACAAAGAGGGGAATCCCGTGGGGTTTGTGGAAACCCTGGAAGACATGAGAATGATCAAAGAGCTCCATGTCAAAAAAAGCCATGCCTACAGTTTTGCGGACATTGTGGGGCGGAGCCCCCAGCTGGAGCGGGTATTCCAGACCCTGCCCGTGCTGGCCCAGAGCGACGCATCCATCCTGATCACCGGCGAGACAGGCACGGGCAAAGACCTGGTGGCCGAGGCCATTCACCAGACATCCAATCGGGCCTCGGGCCCCTTTATCAAAATCAACTGCGGAGCCCTGCCGGAAACCCTTCTTGAATCGGAAATTTTCGGACACCAGAAAGGGGCCTTTACCGGCGCTGTGGAAAACAAACCCGGACGGTTTCGACTGGCCCACAACGGCACCATCTTTCTTACGGAAATCGGAGATCTTCCCCTGGCCCTCCAGGTCAAACTCCTGACCTTTCTCGATGATAAGGTGATCTTTCCCCTGGGAAGTACCCAGGGTTTTAAGGTCAATGTCCGCATGATCGCGGCCACCCACAGGGACCTGGAACAGATGGTCCGTGACAAACGCTTCCGCCAGGATCTTCTTTTCCGCCTGAATGTGGCCCGGATTCATCTGCCTCCCTTACGAAAACGAGACGGAGATGTCCGCCTTCTTCTGGACCACTTCCTGAACAATTTTTCGTCCCAGATGGACAAAACCATCCAGGGTTTCTCATCCAAAGCCCTGAATATCCTCACTGAATATGCATACCCGGGCAACATCAGGGAACTCAGGAATATTGTGGAGTATGCCGCCAACATCGCCAATGAGCCGGTCATAGGCCCGGAGCACCTTCCGGCCTATCTCACGGAACAGGCCACAGACAGGGCGTCTGCTGACGAGGACAGCCTTCCTTACGAAAGGAATAATACAGATGTGGAAAACAACGGGGGCCCTACCCCGGCACCTGTCAGCCTTCCCAAAACATGGGCACTGGCCGAGCGGGATATGATCATGGAAGCCCTGATCCAGGCAAAAGGCAAAAAAAACCAGGCCGCCGAAACCCTGGGCTGGGGGAGAAGCACCCTGTGGAGAAAAATGAAACACTATGGCCTGGATCAGTGATCCAAAGCTGCGTCACCCCCATGGTGACGAAACATTTTGAAACAAACAGGGACGCCCGACTGACCATGCCCTGGGCATGGGCACTCATCGGTCGCTTACAGGTCTGATATGATTAAAAAAATTCTTATTCCACGTTTTTTAGATGAGGTGGCACCTCGTTTTGATCTGGCCACCGAGGCCATTATCATAACCCTGTCCCGGGAAAACCGGCTGGAGGAGCAACGAACCGTGGTCCTTCCCCAGGCATCCAGTGAAAAACTCTGCCATCTGATCCTGACCGAGAATATCAATACCGTGATTTGCGGCGCCATTGAAGAGGAATTTTATCAATTTTTGAAATGGAAAAAAATCATTGTCTGCGATTCCGTGGCCGGCCCATTCAAAGAAGCCCTGGCCCGTTACATGGAACACACCTTGAAACCCGGAGACATCTTGTGGGAAAGACAGATTGAGGGACGCCATGTTTAAAACACGTTTTTTTAAACAGATCATCGATAAACTTTTCAACACGGTAATCACATCTCCCGAACACTACAGCAGACTTCGAAGAAATATTATCATTACCATGTTAATCATAACCATTCTGCCCCTGACCTCCATGATTATCATCAATCATTTCCAGTACCGGGCGCATCTTCGAAACGAAATCACCAATCCCCTGATCACCCTGGCCAATAAAACCAGGCATTCCTTTGAGCTTTTTCTCAAAGAACGTCTTTCCACGGTTCGATTTATTGCCGCGGCATACACCTATGATGATCTCAAGGACGATCAGAACATCAGCCGCATCCTGAGTTTTTTAAAAATGGAACTGGGGGGCTTTGTGGACCTTGGCGTTATCAACTACCAGGGCGATCTGGTCAGCTACGCCGGCCCCTATTCCCTTCTGGGTAAAAACTATTCCGACCAGTCCTCGTTCCAGGAAACCCAGCTCAAAGGCCAGTTTATCAGCAATGTTTTCATGGGGCACCGCAGATACCCCCATCTGATTATTGCCGTGCAGCATCTAACCGATTCCGGTCAATCCTGGATTCTCCGCGCCACCATCGACACGGATCAATTTGACGGTCTGATACGGAGCATGGGGCTGGATCCTTTAAGCGATGCCTTTCTTGTGGACAGTGCCGGTGTGCTTCAGACCCATTCCAAATACTATGGTCAGGTCCTTGAGACCTGTCCCCTGAAACTTCCCACGGGCATGTATGGCAGTGATATCTTTGAGACCAAGGATCAACTGGGCCGGGACATTTTGATCGCCTATACAGCCTTTACCAGTAGCAATTACGTGCTGGTCATCGTCAAACCCCAATCCGTGGTGCTCAAATCCTGGTATGCCCTGAAAACAGAGCTTCTGATCGTGTTTGCCATCAGTGTCATTATCATTGTCTTTGCTATCATTCGAATCACGGACACGCTGATCAAACGAATCCGGGTCTCGGACGAAAAACGTGAAACCGCCCTCACGGAACTTCAGCATAACCAGAAGCTCTCGTCCATCGGGCGCCTGGCTGCGGGCGTGGCCCACGAAATCAACAACCCCCTGGCCATTATCAATGAAAAAGCCGGCCTCATGAACGACATCCTGGAATTTTCCGACGATTTCAAAAGCAAGGCCAAATTCCTTGAGCTCACCGAGTCGGTCATCACCTCGGTGGACCGCTGCCGAAAAATCACCCACCGACTTCTTGGCTTTGCCAAACGCATTGACATACAGATCGAACCCATCAACATCAATTCCGTGATCACGGAGGTGATGGGTTTTCTTGAAAGGGAGGCTGTTTACCGGAAAATCGATTTACGGCTGCGCCTTGGGGATAACCTCCACCTGATTTCATCGGACCGGGGGCAACTCCAGCAGGTCTGCCTGAACCTTCTGACCAATGCATTTGCCGCTGTTCAGGATGGAGGTATTATCACCGTCAAGACCGAAAACAGACAAAACAACGGCATCCAGCTGACCATTTCAGATAATGGATGCGGCATTCCTGCAAGCATTATCAAACATATTTTCGATCCATTTTTCTCAACCAAAAAGGAAAAAGGCACAGGGCTCGGCCTGTCCATCACCTACGGCATCATCAAAAAACTGAGTGGGACCATCACGGTGCAAAGCAAGGAAGGTGAAGGGGCCGTATTCACGATTGTGCTACCCCAAGAACCCCAAATCAACAAAGAGGAACAAAATGAGCTCTAACACTATTACGGTCCTGCTTGTGGATGACGAAGATGAATTTACATCAACCCTGGGCGAACGACTTGAAATCAGAGGATACACCGCCGTCACCGCCAGTGACGGGGAAGCGGGTATTCAATGCATCATCAACCGGGATATTGATATTGCCGTTCTTGATTTGATGATGCCTGGCATGAACGGTCTGGAAACCCTGAAACAGATTAAAAACATAAAACCCACACTGCCTGTCATCCTTCTGACCGGTCACGGCTCCACCAAGGAAGGCATGGAGGGCATGCGTCTGGGCGCTCTGGATTATCTGATGAAGCCTCTGGATATCAATGAGCTCATTAAACGAATTACCCAGGCCGTACAGCATAAATAGGATCAAAACATCATGAAAAACAGCCCCAACGATAAATCATTTTTTATGGGCAGAGTCACCGCATCGGTGGCCCATGAACTCCAGAACGTCCTGGCCATCATCCGAGAAACTGCCGGATTGATGCAGGATTTCATGATGATGGGAGATGCCTGCCAAGATTTTGAGAACCGGCTTTCAACCGGCCTCGCCAGCATCAAGAACCAGGTGTCACGGGGTGTGGGTCTTACCCAGGGCCTTAATCGATTCGCCCATACGGCCGATCATCTTCACTGCCCCATTGACATCAGGGACATCCTTGACCGGCTTGTCCTTCTCACCGAACGCATGGCCCGCAACAAGGGCTTTTCCCTCAGCCTTGCACCGGGAGCATCTCACACGATCAACCACGACCCGGTCGCGTTCCAGACACTATGCTTCCTTTGCCTGGAAGCCCTTGAACAAACCCTGCCCAGCGGGCAGGCCCTTGTCATCACACCCGAATCCCCTGGCAAAGGCGCCCGCATCGGATTCGCCTGCCCTGGCCTTCCCATGGACAGCGCACCATTGATCCGAACCTGGCCCAACTGGAATGACCTGGCCGAAGCCTGCTGTCAGTATGGCGTTGAATTATCACTCACGGACACCTGCCCGGGCATATGCCTTGGCTTTCCTTGATGGCGTCGTTTCCATAAAATCATGGGTATATGATCACGGGCATGAGCATCGAGCCAGATTCGGATTGAACAGCCATGGCATCAAACGTATCGGTGCTGTCTGCCGCGTAGGGGCACGGCACCCGTGCCCCTGTAGGAAAGGCCTTTGCCTTTTGCTCGGTAATGAATGTTTTTGAATTTTTCATAAATAAAAAACTTCCAGTGAATATCAAACTGGCTCTTTCTGATGCTGTCCAGGGTCTCGCTTAAACCGTCCCTGAAGCCAAGCACAGCATAATGGAGAAACTCGTTCAGATCATTGTTGATTCTGACATGTTCAATTTGTCTGTAATACTCCGGGCGGGTTTGATTGTAATAATTTGATAGGATGTGGGTCGCTATGTTTGGAAGACCTGATCTGAGTAGAATATAAAATTCCGCAAGTCTTCCGGTTCTTCCGTTCCCGTCACCGAATGGGTGTATCCATTCGATGTAGATATGCGTAACAATGGCTTGTATGACTGTGCTTCTAAAACTGCTGTCTTTCCCAAAATTAAATTCTTTTTTTAGCCATTCGCACAGCGAGGTCATATATTCAACAACATTCCTGTGATCCGGGCACCTATATGAACCTACCACCCGAGAATCTTCACGAAAATGCCCTGGTTTTGCGTCAAGGTGTTTACCAAGATTAATGCCAATCAATCGATGCATTTCCTCGATAAAGGCGGGTGTAATATAACGAATATTATTTTTAACGGTTACGTCATTCAAAAGGATATTGAACGCATTTAGAGTGTTTCTAACTTCGATTTCTTGATATTCCTTGCTTGGTGGAAGTTTTTCCCCACATTGTATTTTTTGAATTTCTTCCTGGCTTAATGTGTTTCCCTCGATTGCTGTTGTGGCCTGCGCTCCCTTATTAAATGATAGGCTCAGAAGCCTCTCGTGGTATTCCGGTTGGATGGGTGTATCGGATATTGCACGGGTAAGTGTCTTACACTGACCTAAAATGTAAGATATCTCCGGTGTTATTTCCCAACGCTTAGAAAATGCAATATGCTGAAAATTATTAATATTAACCTCAATATATGTTTAACTGAATCCAATTTTACAAATAGAATGAGTTATTTGCCAATCCAATTGTTATGCTTTATGTTGCTTTATTTACAAAACCATTTAAAAACCTATGAATAGGGCAAAAATTCGTTGTCCACGTTACCTGAACAATCAATAAAAACTTGATTTTTTAAAACCGAAGTGATATTGACTAAATTTCATAAACCGAACAATCACGTTTGCATCATGACGTGTGTTCATCCTGACACGTCATGTCAAGGTATAGGCCACACTGGTTCATCTGCTCCAATACATACTATACAACGATATATCAAACCTGTTGAAAATGAGGTGACGTATGAAAAGAATTCGTGGTTATGCATTCATGTTGATTTTTCTAGTTGCTCTTTGCGGCTGCAAGATTACGGGTACAATCACGGACCCAGCCACAGGCGAACCCGTTGAAGGGGTCAGCGTCAAGGTCACATCGTACTACGGTCCGTTAACCGCCCAGGACCCGATTCATTTTGAACCGATTTATTCAACGAAAACAGACAGCAACGGGAAGTACACCATTTCATCCTGGTTTTCGAAAAAAGAAGGGTACGTACTGGTGGAGTACTCAAAAGAGGGCTATGATCTGTTCCCCCCACGAAAAAATGTTCCGGCGAACGGTGAACAGATTCAGAACAGTTTCGCGGTGAAACTCGAAAACCCGGAAGTCTATAACGGGGATATAACGATTTCCGGAGACGAGGATTTGCACTTAATTTCCGAGTACAGCACCGTCACGAAATCGTTAACTCTTTCAGGCCTGAATGTGGCAGATCTCTCAGCGCTGTCCAACCTCAAAGCCGTCATGGGTAGATTAATCATTTCTGAAAACCCGGGACTCATCAATCTCGATGGCCTTAATGGGCTGAGAACCATCGGTTCCGAGATACTCGTGAAAAGCAACCCAGCCCTCGAAGCACTGACGGATTTTTCAAATCTCCGTTTCGGCTCCATGATTGTTGAGGACAATGGATCGCTGAAACATCTGAGCGGCCTGGATTTAAGCAAAGCTCAAAACTGCAACGTAGAGATCTGTTTTAATCCAATGCTGGAAAATCTTACCGGCCTTTCCGTTCCCGAACATCCCGGCCGGTTATGGATCATGGACAACGACGGGTTGAAAGACCTGGCAGGAATTGTCGTGCCATCGGAATTTTCAGGCTCCATGCTCATCAGTTCGCAATCCGGCATGACCCTCCACGGTATTGAAAACCTGACGTCCGTCGGCGGTATCTCCATCCGTGGGCAGATTTCCGACATCGGGGCCATGCAAAACCTTGAGAATGCAAACAGAATAGGGATCAGTGACAATCCGGTCATCGAAGATCTTTCAGTCTTCAGCAACATCAAGAGTCTTGACAGGTTGATGATATTCAACGCAGACAGACTTGTTAACCTGGACGTGTTTGAAAACATCGAAACACTTGAGGACTTTTATGTGGGGGGCTGTGCTGGGATTGAAACCCTTCATGTTTTTAAGAATATTGAGCACCTCAGGCGTCTTACGGTAGAAAAGAACGACCGGCTTTTTGAACTCGGACTGGACAATCTGAAAGACGTAAAGGATGATTGGCCTAGCTCCACCTATCTGAAGATCACGGACAACCCTCAACTCTGCACCAGCCTTGCCGAAGAGCTTGTGGCTCATCTGGACGATCCGGACCGGAAAAATTTCTATATCACCATTGAAGGGAATAAAGACTGCAGTCAATAGGCTAAGGAAATCTTATAAAGTAAATCCGTAAACGGCCATGGAATCCTGCTTGACCAGCTCCATGGTTCGTGCGATCACGGTGTCTGTGTGGGGCTTGGGCACATGAAACAGGTTGAAGGCGGCTTCCAGAAGAAAGGGGCATTGGGTTTCAAATTGTCCGGGGCCTTCATAAAGACGCTGGGAAAAAAAGCTCAAGCGCATGCCCCTGAGGGCCAGGGTGCGATTGTAATAATCCGCCTCGGTGAAGTCCGGGTTGAATGCCTCAAAAAATATCCGTTTTCTCTGGATATTGATCGGCAGCATGGTCTGGGTTACGGTCCATGAACTGTAAGCCGTATGATAAAGTTCGGCAATACGGTCATATCGTTCCACGGCCTTCATTTCAAGGGCCCGGGTCAGGGCATAGCGCAGGGTGTTGTCGGTCTCATTTTCCGTCAGCCGGTCGGCATATTCGATGAATTCATTGTAGGTCTGTGTCACAAAGTGCCTGAAAATATCGTCTTTATCACGAAAAAAATGGTACAGAGAGCCTGTGTTGATTCCTGCTTTTTTGATGATCTGACGGATTGTTGTTTTCTGATACCCCTGGGCAAGCAACAAGTCCCGCGTCACATCAATAATGATATTCCTGAGCTCAAGGCTCTTTTCCGACCGCTTCATATGGCAACCCCACCTGCAGAATTCTAAAACCGTGTTCTGATTCAATGGAGGTACCTTACATCATCACCACAAATTCCTCAAGCGGGGATTCCCGGACGCCAGCGGCAAAATCTTCATAGGCCCTATAGGTCCCGTAAGACTCATGGGACCTATAGGACTCATAGGACTTATGTCATTTATCTTGATGTGTTGTAAAATAGAACCTGAATGAGTTCTCCTTACCAGAAATCGATTTGTTTCCCCAGGACCAGGGCGTTCATTTCAAGGGAATACAAACAGTTCACCTCATGATAGATCAGGGAACCCGAACCCACCGAGGGTGAGGCATTCAAACGAAGATAACGCTGGCTTTTCCCATTATACTCGGGCCAGTAGGGCTGGCCGGAAAAATTGGGGTTCCCGGTTCGGGCAAAACTGGCCCAGTAAGCATTGACAATCCGTGACACAGTGATTTCCCGCTTGGAGTGGTTGAACATTTCATCGGCCGAACCAAACACATAGGGAAGCTCAAAGGAGTGAACCACCGGTATCAGACTCGAAAGGGGCCGGTTATCAAATCTGTATTCATAGATAGGTGCCCTGAGGTAATCATCGAAAATCGCCAGATTGGCTTCACGTTGACAATTGAACCCGATGTCTGTGAGTCCGTTCAGGTACAGTTCATGCTCGTTGCTTCCGATGATCAGGGGCACATGGTTGAATGCCTCGGTTTTCACGGCATCTGCAAAATGCTCCGGGAAAATGTCACCGTCAATGGCAGGAAGAAACGGAGTCTCACCCACAGGACGGCCACGTGTATTCATGATAAAAAAAGCATTTACGTCGGCATCTCTCAGGCATTTGGCCACATCATAGGCGTCGTCACATCCCACATTTCGAGTGTAGTATGCCCCATATTCCTCAGCCTGTTCCAGGGTCCTGGACAAACAGGACTGGCTTTCCATGATGGCCTTGTGAAACAGGCCCTTGGCCGACGGCATGTTCATCATGGCACAGGTATCCCAGGCCCCGGACGACTCACCGAACAGGGTCACGTTGTCTGCATTTCCTCCGAAATCCTTGATGGCAAACTGGACCCATTCCAGGGCCTTTCGGATATCCAGAAAGGTAAAATTCCCGCTGCCCTCCCCCACGGCCGGATTTGCCAGATGGCCCAGGGGGCCCAGCCTGTAGTTGATGGTCACCAAAATAACATCCTGGGCCCCGGCAAAATAATGTCCGGTGTAGACCCGTGAATCCAGGGCCGGGCTGTTGATCTGATCCACAATGGGCCCCAGATCAATGCTCGAGTTTGATAATTTCACCATTTCCAGAAAATCGCCAATGGTCTGATCACCGCTGCCCAGGGCATTGGACCCACCATGCAGAAAAACCATGACCGGATAGGTGTCTCCGGGTTTTGCATCAGCCGGAGCCCAGACATTTAAATAAAGGCAGTCCTCATCACCGGTCAACTCCAGAAGCGAGGTCGCCATCATTTTTTGGGGGCAGACCGGGGCAAAGGCAAAGGCTTCCAGGGGCTTTTCGTCAAAGCGTTCCGGGTCCTGGGGTGGCCGGAACCGCAAATCCCCCACCGGGGCCTTGGCATAGGGGATGCCCAAAAACCTCTGACTTTCATACCCGTTATGGGCATAATGCTGTCCAATGAACGTTCCATAAATGGTTTCACGTTCCACGGTCCCAAGAATCTCTTCCGTCTCCTCATCGCAACCCATCATTGCACATAGCGTTGCCACGAGAAGCATGACCATGACACGGTATATCTGTTTTGTTTTCAAAATCCACCTCCTGCATAGATCACCGTCACAGTCGAATGCCTATGGGGCATCATTACAGCGATCCCGTTGGTAAACATGGTTCGTTCTTTTGGTAAAAAAACACCCTCGGATGGTCAAAGGGATTCCATAATGAGGGTCAATGGTTTAGGGCACAGACTTGAACATGTTCAATTATTATCAATAATATTGAAGAGAGACCTGCTTGTCAACATAAATTTTTGAACGCGCTCAATTTTAAAGCAATGCAAGTTATATAACTGTTATTATTTAATAAAATCAAATAAATGATCTTCGCTCATGGATAAATTCGTGAATCTATCCCATGGAGGCTTGGAGATAAGGGTGAGACTTGAAGACAGCGTTTCATTTCGTATCATTTTGTTTTTTTCATAATGTCTCGTATTGTTTCATTAAGTATTATTCGACACCTTCGAATTGAATTTTATAATTTCAACATGCTAATATAATTCATTATTAATATAATGGCACACCCCTTGCTTTAATGATTGACGACACAAACAAAACAATCATTCAAACGGATTCATACATACGAGGAGGGAGCCATGACCACATTAATACTGACCAGCGGATTATTTACCCACGCTGACCAAACAGCCAAAAAACTTTCGGAAAGCATGGGGCTGACCATTGTCACAGATACTGAGATCATGGAGGAAACCTCAGCCCGTCACCAGATCAAGATGAACACCCTGGCCAAGGTCATTGAAAGCAAGACACTGGCATTCAATGATTTCACCCATGAAAAGGAAAAATGCCTGGCCTGCCTCAAAAAAACCATTGCCGGGCATACTGAAAAAGGAAATTGCATCTTCCACGGCATCCTGGGTCACCTGATCCCGGAATGGGTAAGCCATGCCATGCGCGTGTTGATCATCTCGGATAAAAAAACCCGTATTGCCGGCGGTATGAAAGAATTGGGCCTCAGCCAAAAGGAGGCAACAAGCAAAGTCAACCAGGCGGACAAGCGGGCCATCATATGGACCAATGCACTGTTTGGGAAAAAATCCTGGGATGAATCCCTGTACGATATGGTCATCCCCTCGGATAAAACAGACTCTGCCCAGTCCGTTCGTCTGATCACAGAACATCTGAAAAGACTGGATGAAATCCCCGTAGACGTCCAGACCCAGGAATCCCGTGACCTACAATTGTGTGCCGACGTGGACATCGCCCTGTCCGACTCGGCCAGCGGCCTTGAGGTTGAAGTCAAAAATGGGAACGTGACCATCACCATTGAAAAGAACGTCCTGATGCTCAGCATGTTCAAACAGAAAATCACCCGAATTGCCCAAGCTGTGCCCGGCGTGCGTTCCGTGGACACCAAAATTGGAAAAAACTACTACAAGACCGATATCATACATAATTTTGATTTTGAAACACCCCTTAACGTGCTCCTGGTGGATGATGAAAAAGAGTTTGTCCAGACTCTGTCAGAACGGCTGAAAATGCGCCAGGTCAAGAGCGACGTGGTATTCAACGGGAAAGACGCCCTGGAATTTGCCGACCGTGAGGCCACCGAAGTGATGGTTCTGGATCTCAAAATGCCCGGCATTGACGGATTCGAAGTCCTCAAACAGATCAAGGCCACCAAACCCCATATTGAGGTGATCATCCTCACGGGTCATGGGTCCGAGGACGACAAGAAAACCTGTATGGACCTGGGTGCCTTTGCCTATCTTCAAAAACCGGCGGACATTGACATTCTCACCGACACCATGAGGAAAGCCTACGAAAAGATCAACCTGAAAAAAACCGCCCCGGCCGTTTAGGGGGCGATTAGACATAAAACGAAGCGAAGCAGGGAGCCGGAATCTTTCCGGCACCTGCTCCTTAGCCACGAAGGATACCCATTTGGAGAACGAAAGATGAAAGTGAAGGTGCTCATTGCAGATGATGAAAAGGAGTACACCGAAACACTGGCAACACGGTTAGAGCTCAGAGGCTTTTCCGTCACACCGGTTTTTTCAGGTCAAAGCGCTCTGGACATCATGGAAAAAGTGGATTTTGACGCGGTAGTGCTGGATGTGAACATGCCCGAAATTTCAGGATTAGATGCCCTGAAAATCATGAAAAAACTCAAGCCACTCACCCCGGTGATCATGCTCACCGGCGAGGGGACCGTCAACAATGCCATCGAAGGCATGAAGCAGGGGGCCTTTGATTTTCTGCTCAAACCTGCAGACACGGACCTTTTGGTACAAAAAATCACAGAGGCCCATGACATCAAAGAAAAACATGATGAACGCATCAGACAGGCCGAAATTGAAACCATTTTGAAACGACGGGGCTGGTAGGACAAGGAGACCAAGACCATGACAACAGATACAATGACACTCACCCATACCCAAATTGACTGGAAACGCCTGATCTTTCTTTTTACAGGCCTGATCCTCTTTGCACTGGTCAACTTCGCCCCCTCTTTCCCGGACGCGGTTGACCCCCTGGGCAAACATTTTGCCTTGGGCCGATCGGCCCAGGGTGCCCTGGCTGTTTTTTTACTTGCCGGAACCTGGTGGGTCTTTGAAGTGGTCCCCATCGGAATCACAAGCCTGACCATCGGTGTTCTCCAGGTTCTGTTCATGATCCGTCCGGCAAACTCGGCATTCAAGGACTTCATGGACCCCTCGGTCCTGTTCATCTTTGCATCCCTGGTCATCGGAATGGTCTTCACCAAAACAGGATTAACCCGGCGACTGGCTTACAAGATGCTTGCCATTGTGGGAGAAAACACAAGCATGATCCTTCTGGGCTGTTTTGTGGTGACGGCGCTTCTCACCCATATCATGGCCCATACGGCTGTTGCTGCCACCATGTATCCCCTTATGATCACCATCTACAGCATGTATTCGGACGACAACAAGCCGACCCGATTCGGAAAAGCCTTGTTCATCGGCATGGCCTATGTGGCGGGTGCGGGCAGCATCATCACCCTTCTGGGAGCTGCCCGGGGTGCTGTGGCCATCGGTTTTTACAGGGACATCATCGGAAAGGAGATCAGCTTCTTCGATCTCAGCTACTACATGTTTCCCGTTGGCTGGCTCATGGTCCTGATTCTCTGGGTCTTTTTCATGTTCTTCCTCAAACCCGAAAAAAAGACCATTCCGGGCCTGCGAGAAAAAGCAAAAAGACTCAGCGCTGAAATGGGATCCATCACCCGCAAGGAAGTGATTGCCGCATCCATCATCTTTGCCTGCATCTTCATCATGTCCATGCGGTCCTTTATCCCCTTTCTCAAACCCCTGGACAAGACGGCTGTCATTCTTGTTTCAACCATTTTGTTTTTTATCCTGGGCATCCTGGATCTCAAGGATCTGGAAGCCATTCCCTGGAACATCATCCTTCTGTTCGGCGGTGCCATGAGCATCGGCTTCTGCCTGTGGGAAACCGGTGCGGCCGAATGGCTGGCCATCAACTGGCTGACCTTGTTCCAGAAATCCCATTGGTTTGTCTTTGTCATGAGCATCGCCTTCTTTGTCATGATCATGACAAACTTTATCATGAACGTGGCGGCCATTGCCATCTCGCTGCCCGTGGCACTTGTTATTGCACCGTATCTCGGGGTTGCTCCCGAAGTGATTCTGTTTGCCTCCCTGGTGACGGCAGGCATGCCCTTCATTCTCCTTGTGGGGGCTGCCCCAAACGCCATTGCCTATGATTCCAAGCAGTTCACCACCGGTGAATTTTTCGGATACGGCGTACCTGCAAGCATTATCCTGATGATCGTTGTGGCCATTTTCGTTCTTGTGGTCTGGCCACTGATGGGCATGCCGATTCTTGTCAAACCCGTTTAAGTCTCCACACGGCAGGGCGGACAGGGTCCGCTCTGTCGGCCTTTTATGCGGGCATGAGCAAACGTTGACCCCAATTAGTTGAAGGATGACACAACAATGAAAACTCGAAAAGTAGAAGAAATCATGATTCCCATTTCCGAATACGCCACTGTATCGGAAGATGCCAGTTTGTATGAGGCCGTTAAATGCCTTAACCAAATCCGGAAAATAGCTCCAAACAATCAATACCCCCAGGTAACGGTCCTGGTTTATGACACGAGCAATCATATCTGCGGCAAGATCAGCCCCCTTGATATCATAAGGGGTCTTGAGCCCAAATACAGGCTACTCGGCCATTCAGACCCCTTGTCCACCATCGGCCTTTCACGCTTCGGACTGAGCCCGGATTTTCTGAAATCCCTCATTGTCCAGTACAACCTCTGGGATGTACCCCTGGAAGAACTAATCCAAAAAGCATCGGCCCTGAAAGTCAAGGAATTCATGTACACCCCCCTTGAAGGGGAGTATGTCCGGATAGACTCTCCCCTTTCTGAGGCCATTCACCAGATTGTACTTGGGCATCACCAGTCCCTTCTGGTTCTTTCGGGCAAAGACATTGTGGGGGTCCTTCGCCTGGTGGACATCTTCAGCAAGGTCTGTGATCTGGTTGCCGCGGATTGAAAAACTCTTGCATGGGTGATAAAAAAATAAATCTTACTATTATGCCCTCAAACAGGATTGACCAGCTGGACTCTATGGCTTATGGTCATAGATCACTCCGCCGCAAATCCCCATGGGGGCATATAAACTGACAACAAGGAGGCACCATGAAAATAAGACTGCTTCTGGTGGACGACGAGCAAGAGTTTACGGACACACTCAAACAACGTCTTGAAATCAGGGATTTTTCAGTCAATGTGGCCTATTCCGGAGAGCAGGCCCTGTCACAATTCAACCAGGATGAAACAGACGTCATCATCCTTGATGTCCTCATGCCAGGTATCAGCGGCATTGAAACCCTGGAGAGATTCAAGACCTCGGCCCCTCTGGTCGAGGTGATCATGCTCACTGGGAATGCCACCGTTGAAAATGCCATCCAAGGCATGAAAAAAGGGGCTTATGACTATCTGATGAAACCTGTGGAGACAGAGCTGCTGGTTGAAAAAATCAATGAGGCTTACAAAATCAAACATGACCATGAGGAACGTATCCGCCAGGCCGAAATCCAGCGGATTATCAATCACCAGGGATGGTAAAATTCACGCCCTGGAATATTGAAAAATGATTGACAAATCAAGCAATATTAATATATGGTCATCGTTTATTTAAAATAATAAATTACTGCATTTGCATCAATCAAAAACCGGCTTATTCTATACAGGAATAAGGCCAAAACCGTTAAATCATCGACCGGTTTTCGTGTTCATATTTTACTCATGAAACACCGGTTGAAAAACACCTGGAAGGAAAATGACATTGACTACCCGGGCAGACAAATCAACGGCAGGCATGGTGAAACCGCTTCACGACAGCCGGGAAAACGCCCCCGAAAGAAGGTTACGACCCATCCCATTTATCATCACGTTCCTTGTCATGATGAGCATGTGGGTCATTTTTTCAGGTAAATTCGATCCCTTCCATCTGACTCTGGGAGTGATATCCTGCCTGATCGTAGCCTATCTGTCATCGGATCTATTAATCACTGCCACAACATTGAGAAAAATCCCCCTGCTCTGGGGAGGCTTTCTTTTTTATTTTCCCTGGCTGCTCTGGCAGATCGTTCTGGCCAACATCCATGTACTCAAGCTTGTTTTTCATCCGGACATGATCAACCGAATCAACCCCCAGATGGTTCACTTCAAAAGCAAGCTCAAAAACGATATGGCGCTGGTCACCTTTGCCAATTCCATCACCCTGACCCCTGGGACCATCACCGTTTCCCTGTCCCTTTACGGTGATTTTTCTGTTCATGCTATAGACGACGCCTCTGCTTCACCTCTTCCCGGGGACATGGAAAGCAAATCGGGGCGGATTTTTGGTGAATAACTATGGAACAGGTTATCTTGTATTCCGGCATTGCTCTTGCTCTCATCATGGCCCTGTCCCTTTACCGGACCCTGGTGGGGCCCACCATCCTTGACCGGTTGATCGGGGTTAACGCCATTGGCAGTGAAACCACGGTCCTTTTGATCATCATCGGCGTTCTTTATAAGAAAGTCGACATGTTCATCGACATTGCCCTGGCCTATGCCCTTTTGAATTTCATCGCGGTCCTGGCCTCTGCACGGTATTTTCACAAACGAAAGGGACTGTCTGACGAGTCCAATGATTATTAGGAGATGCCCTTTATGGAGATTGACATCATGACCATCATCGTTGGCGGGCTGCTTGCCATTGGCCTGTTCTTCTTCCTTGCCGGAGCCATCGGCATCATCCGCTTTCCGGATTTCTATTCCCGTCTTCATCCGGCGGGAATGATCGACAGCATGGGCCTCCTTCTTTCCATGTCCGGACTGGCCCTGTTCACCCTGTTTGACGGGGGCCTTTGCCTTGCATCCGTCCTGAACAGCCTGAAAATCGCTCTGATCGTCGTATTCGTTTATATCACCAGCCCCACAGCCACCCATGCCATCATTGATGCAGGCATGAGAGCCGGGCTTAAACCCTGGACCAAGAAAAGGAATCCACAAAGCAAATGAGCCTGCCCATTGATATGATCATACTCAGCCTGGTTGTGGTCAGCGGCATTGCCGCCATTTCCGTCAAGGACCTTCTGGGCGCAGCTATTGTATTCAGCGCATACAGCTTCCTCATGTGCCTGTCCTGGGCAGTCATGGGAGCCGTGGACGTGGCCTTTACCGAAGCCACGGTGGGTGCCGGAGTCAGCACGGTCTTTTGTGTGGCCGCGGTATTCCATACCACAAGGAGGACCAAAGATTGAAAATCACAGGACTTGTCACAGTCATCATTTGCGGAGCGCTTCTGATTTTCTATGCCATGGATTTCCCTGATTTCGGGGATGGCACTTCTCCGGCAAGCACCTATCTGTCGCCCTATTTTATTGAACATACCATTGAAGATGCCAATGTCCCCAACATCGTGACCACGGTTCTTGCCGACTACAGGGGGTATGATACCATGTATGAAACCACCGTGGTGTTCACGGCGGGCCTGGCCTGTTTTTTCCTGCTCAGACGCAAGGAAAGCCAAAACCCCCCCGCACGGTTCTACCGCCACACACCCACCGGCATCACCTTGCGGATTGAGGAAGGCGGCAAACTCCCTGCCGAGGGATCGAAGGTGTTCATGCGCATTGATTCTCTCTGGGCTCCGGACTCCCTGATCATCAAGAACACCTGCCGCCTGGTCATTGCCTTTATCCAGCTTTTTGCCCTGTATGTGGTTGCCCATGGCCATCACAGCCCCGGCGGCGGATTCCAGGGCGGGGTTCTCCTGGGCTCATCCATTATACTCTTTGCCATTTCAAACGACTTGAGACGATCCATCAAACGCTTCAATGAAAAGACATCGGCTATTCTGGGCGCACTGGGCGTTTTGCTCTATGCAGGAACCGGTTTTTTATGCCTTCTTCTGGGAGCCCATTTTCTCAACTACAAAGCCCTGGCCCCCATTTTCAGGAGCACCGCAGCCATGGCCCGGTCCCATGGGATTCTCTGTGTCGAAATCGGCGTGGCATTTGCCGTCATGGCCGTCATGATCTGGATTTACTACAACCTGTCTTCGGCAGGAAAACACGACGAGGGGCTTTGATATGGAAAACCTCATTCACATGATCGGCGCCAAATTCAATTATATTGCTTATATTATTCTGATGATGATCGGACTCTACGCCTTGATTGCCAAGAACAATCTGGTCAAAAAAATCATCGGTATGAGTATATTCCAGACGTCCATCATTCTTTTTTATGTATCCACCGCATATAAAACCGGAAAAGCCATTCCCATTGTCGAGCATGGCCATGGCGCCCATTCCGTGATCCACGCCACCGACTACATCAACCCCCTTCCCCATGTTCTCATGCTGACGGCCATCGTTGTTTCCGTGGCCACTCTTGGCGTTGCTCTGGCCCTGGCCATCAAGGTATACCGCCAGTATGGAACCCTTGAGGAAGATGACATTAATTCCCAGATAAGAATTCAGGCAGGAAAATAATGGTTCAGCAGCTTCCAGCACTTCTCATCATTGTTCCGCTTCTCACAGCCCTTGTGGTCGCCATGGCATCCTGGATCAGTCCAAGGCTATGCTTACCCTTGACCTTTTCCGGGCTTGCCCTGTCTCTGGCCGCGTCCATCGGTGTCCTCATGGAGGTGATCGCCCATGGCCCCGTGACCTATACCATGGGCGGCTGGAACGCTCCCATGGGTATCGTCTATGTGATTGACTACCTGTCTTCACCCATTCTGGTTGTGATCACATCCGTGGCCATTCTCAATCTTATTTCAGCCCGAAAAAGCGTCGAAGAAAGCTTTCCCGGGAAAACCGGCGCCTTTTATTCCCTTTATATCCTGTTCACCACCGGGATGATCGGCATCGTGGCCACCGGAGATGCGTTCAACCTGTACGTTCTTCTGGAAATCGCCGCCCTGACCGGCTATTCCCTGATCGGCCTTGGGAATGACCGTGCCCCCCTTGCCAGCCTCAACTATCTGTTCATCGGTACCATCGGGGCCTCCTTTTACCTGCTGGGCGTGGGTTACCTGTACATCGCCACAGGGACCTTGAACATGGCGGATCTTGCCCGGTTCATGCCCCAGATGGCAGACAATTCCATGGTCCTTTTTGCCTTTATCATCTGCATGACAGGGCTGTTCATCAAAATGGCCCTCTTTCCCATGCACGGCTGGCTGCCCAATGCCTACAGCTTCTCATCCACCGCAGCCACAGGCGTCATCGCCCCCTTGACCACCAAGGTCATGATTTACGCCATGATCCGTGTGGGGCTCTATGTGTTTACGCCGGCATACATATTCAATACCCTCCATATGAGTAAGGCCATTGTCTGGGTGGCCATTGCCGCCATTGTCATGGGTTCCCTTCTTGCCCTGGCCCAGAAAAGCCTGCTCAAAATGCTCACCTACATCATTGTGGCCGAAGTGGGCTACATGGTAGGGGGATTCTTTCTTGGAAACCGCATGGGCATAACCGGTGCCACCCTTCATATCATCAACGATGCCGCCATGACCTTATGCCTGTTCATGGCAGCCGGTGCCATCAGCTATAAGCTCAAAGACGACTCCTTTGCGTCCATGAAAGGGCTGTTCCGGAAAATGCCCGTGACCATGATCGGTTTCGGGGCCGGGGCTCTGGCCGTCATCGGTATCCCGCCCACCTGCGGTTTTTTTTCCAAATGGTATCTGATCACAGGGGGCATGGAAGCCGGTCAATACGGCTTTGTGGCAGCCCTTCTGTTCAGCAGTCTGGTCAATGCGGTTCTGTTTTTCAGGATCTTTGAAATCGCCCATTTTGAGCCCTTTGCCGACCCCCATGACCATCACCATCACGGTCATTCGGAAACCGTGAACGAGGCCCCCCTGTCCATGGTGGTCCCCCTTCTGGTCGTGGCGGCAGCTCTCATCGTACTCGGTATTTACTCAGGTGACATTGTGACAAAAATCATTCAATCCGCCATACCGGCAGGGATCGTATAAATTATGGACATTATTTACTCTGCCAAACCGCTCATAGCGATTCTGGTCTCACTGTTCGTCATTCCCATCCTGATTTCCAGCAGATCGGATAATACCAGGGAGGCCTGGACCTTTGTGGCCGCCATCCTGAAATTCATCATTATTGCCTCCATGGCCCCCCTGGTTCTCAAAGGCGCCCAGATCCAATTCACCCTTTTCGAGGTGATGCCCCATCTGGCCATCAAGCTCAAAGTGGATTCCTTTGGTCTTTTGTTTGCCCTGGTATCCTCGCCCCTTTGGATCATCACCTCGGTCTATTCCATCGGGTACATGCGGACCCTGAAAGAGCACAGCCAGACCCGCTATTATTGCTATTTCGCCATGTCCCTGTCCGCCACCATCGGCGTGGCATTCTCGGCAAACCTGTTGACCCTTTACCTGTTTTACGAAATGCTGTCCTTTGCCACCTATCCCCTGGTCACCCACCACCAGGATCAGGAAGCCCGAAGTTCAGGACGAAAATACCTCCTCTACATCCTGGGTTCGTCCATTGCCTTTGTGCTTCCGGCCATGCTGTTCATTTATATCAAAACCGGGACCTTTGAATTTGTCCCCCAGGGCTTCATGGCTGGCCATTTTACCCACGGCACCTTACTGGTCCTGCTTCTGATGTTCGTTTTCGGATTTGCCAAAGCGGGAATCATGCCCTTCCATTCCTGGCTGCCTGCGGCCATGGTGGCTCCCACGCCGGTCAGTGCGCTTCTTCATGCCGTTGCCGTCGTTAAAGTCGGGGTGTTCTGTGTGGCCCGGGTCATCACCGGTGTTTTCGGGACCAAGCTTCTCCTTTCAACGGATCTAAACACGGTGGTCTGTTACATTGCCTCCTTTACCATCATCGCCGCATCCCTGATCGCCCTGTCCCAGGACGGGCTCAAACGCAGACTGGCCTTTTCCACCATCGGCCAGTTGTCATACATTGTTCTGGGCGTGGCGCTTTTATCTCCCCTGGCTGTCACCGGCGGAATTCTTCACATTGCCATGCACGCCTTTGGTAAAATCACCCTGTTCTTCTGTGCAGGTGCCATTTTTGCCGCATCGGGCATCAAGAACATCAGCGACATGGTGGGCATTGGAAAACGCATGCCCATTACCATGACCTGCTTTCTCATCGGCTCCCTCTCGGTGATCGGTCTTCCGCCCTGCGGAGGCTTTATCAGTAAATGGTATCTGGTGCTGGGAACCCTGGAAGCCGGAAAGATGTTCTTTTTATTTGTGCTTCTGGTCAGCTCACTTTTGAATGCGGCCTATTTTCTGCCCATTGTATACCGGGCCTTTTTCTGCACCGACGAGGAATCCATGTTTGAAAACACGGTGAATGAAGTTCCGACCTGGTGCCTGGTGCCCCTTTGCATCACAGCATCCATATCGGTGATTTTGTTTTTCTTTCCCCAACCCTTTTTAAAACTGGCCCACATGACGGCCCAGACATTGATCGGAGGTTGACATGAGCCATGATCCTGACAAGGAACTGATGGAACTCGGGCATGAGGCTGTCCCCGGTTACAAACCCGTTTTTTATGGGGTGTTGGCTGTGGCCTGTGTTTATCTGGGGTATCTTTTTTATAACTTTTTGTAATTTCCGGTCTGATGAGGCGATGACATGAAACTGATATACACTCTTTTGGCATCCGGAACGGTTTTTTTCATCCTGTGCTGGCTGCTTGTCCGGTACAGCCGGGAAAACACCCTGACATTCTTTGACCGTCCCAAAAACGTTAAGGGATTTCTTCTGGTGTTTTATTTGTCCCTGGTGGCCTTGCTGATCTACGATTTTTTTGTACACAAACATGATCACATCCATATGGGCAATGCTCCTGAATTTTACGCGGTCTACGGTTTTGTATCCTGTGTGGCCTTGATTTTCATCGCAAAAGTCCTCCGTCTGGCCATTAAACGGAATGAAGACTATTACGAAAAAAAATAACTTATAAATCTGTCAGGTAAACCATGATTCATACGCTCATAGAAACCGGTTGTCCCCCTTCATTGATCTACATTTTCGGCGCCTTGCTGGTTCCTTTTCTCAAAGGAAAAGTCAAAGCCGCATACATGCTTCTGATTCCCATAGTAAGTTTTGCCATTGTGGCCGGTGTGGACATCCATGGCGGCTCCCGGTGGGTCTACAGTCTTCTGACCTTCGGCCCCGAATACAATCTCATTTTGGGGCGCATAGACTCCCTGAGCCGGATTTTCGGGTTCATCTTCATGATCATCACCTTCATCTCCCTGATCTACGCCATCAAGGTCAATGATGACCTCCAGTACATGGCCGGTCTTTTTTATGCCGGGGGTGCCCTGGGCGTCACCTTTGCAGGAGACCTTTTTTCCCTGTACATCTTCTGGGAAATCATGGCCATTGCCTCCACCTTTCTTATCCTGGCACGCAGGACCAAGGCATCCCAAGCCGCGGCATTCCGCTACGTAATGGTCCACATTGTGGGTGGCTTGAGCCTTCTTGCCGGCATTGTTCTTTATATCCAGACCTATCACACCACCCAATTCTCCTATATCGGCCTGACAGGCCCTGCGTCCTGGTTCATTTTCTTCGGGGTTGCCGTAAATGCGGCGGTCATTCCCCTTCACGGCTGGCTCAAGGATGCCTACCCCGAAGCCACGGCTGCCGGGGCTGTATTTCTAAGCGCCTTTACCACCAAAAGCGCCGTCTATGTCATGGCACGCATGTTTCCGGGAGCGGATCTCCTGATCTGGCTGGGCGCGGCCATGACCGCACTGCCGATTTTCTATGCTGTTCTTGAAAACGACATCCGAAGGGTACTGGCTTACAGTCTGATCAATCAGGTGGGATTCATGCTCTGCGGCATCGGCATCGGCACCCAGCTGGCCCTCAACGGGGCTGCGGCCCATGCCTTCTGCCATATTCTCTACAAGGCGCTTTTGTTCATGTCTGCCGGGGCTGTCATGGAAATGACGGGAAAGACACGGTGTACGGATCTGGGCGGTCTTTACCGGACCATGCCCCTGACCTGCATTTTCTGTATCATCGGGGCCGCTTCCATTTCCGCCTTCCCGCTTTTCAGCGGTTTTGTGAGCAAATCCATGATCATCAGCGCGGCCGGATACGAACATCTGGTTTTGGTCTGGTTTATCTTCCAGTTTGCCTCTGCCGGCGTTTTCCATCATGCGGGTATCAAGGTGCCCTTTTTCATGTTCTTTGGCCACGATTCGGGCCTTCGACCCAAAGAAGCACCGACAAATATGCTCATCGCCATGGGCATGGCCGCATTTTTATGCATCTATCTGGCCGTTGATTTTAAAACCCTTTACAACCTGCTTCCCTTCCCCGTGGATTATGTGCCCTATACCAGCGCCCATGTGGTGGGACAATTACAGCTTTTGATGTTCGGTGCCCTGGCTTTCTGCCTCCTTATTCTTTCTGGTATCTACCCGTCGGAAATCCGTGCCGAACATCTGGATACGGACTGGTTTTACAGAAAAGGGGCCGTCCTGTTTTACGCTCTGGCCGATGTCTGCATGAATACAATAAATAAGGTTTGTGATTTTCTTTTTGCCAACAAGCTCACATCAATGATCAACACCTTTGCCAAAAATGCCCCTGCAACCCTTGCCCTACTTGTTCTTTTGCCTTTCAAAGGCATGATGTCATCCAAAGAGGGGGAGCCTTCATTCAAGGACAGGGTCAACCAGGCCTTTGCAACCGGGTCCCTGCCTGTGGGCATCACGGCAGCAGTGACCACCTTGTTTATCGTGGCGCTTTTTATCTTGAAATAACATATGGGATTTAAATTAACATAAAAGGAATTGAACATGGTCTCTAAGGAAGATTTCAGAAACAACAATATATTTGGCAATCTGACCGATGATATGCTCGATAAACTTCTTCCCCTTGCGGAGGTTCTGCATATGGAGGCTCGGGATTTTGTTTTCAAGGAAGGCGATGCCGTTGAGAATCTTTTTACGATCAAACGCGGCACTGTACTCATTGAGCAGCGCATCTCCGATAAGATAACCGTAACCGCAGGAACCACCACCGCTGGCGAGTCCTTCGGGTTTTCCTCATTATTCAAAGAAGGAACATACAGCACCAATGCCGTATGTGCTGACCAGTGTGAGCTGATCGTCATCAACGGCGAAGCCCTGATGGACCTCCTTAAAAACGACCACTCCATGGGATTTTACATCATGCAAAACATCGCCATTGTCTTTGGAAGCCGTATCCAAAGACGTACCGAACAATTTTTACGGGCCATGACCAGCCACCCCGAAATACACGAACTCGGAGACTGATTTCACCCCTGTAATCTGACCACTTAAAAGCCCGGATGAATTATCCGGGCTTTTTTTTGTCATCTTCTTTCGATAACTAAGAACGCAAAAATGGCCTCCGGCGGCCCTGCCGGGAGCCAAACTTTTAAAAAGTTTGACAAATATATTTTTGGATTGTTTGCCATAGTCTTCAATCACTGGACCCATTTGGCCAGCTTTTTAAGCTTGTCCCCGCGAACGCGGGGAAGCTGGCTGCCGGAGGCATATTTCTTAGTGCTCTTCGTGTGCTCTACGGTTAAATTTATGAAAATCATATTTGTAAAATGTATTTTACATTATTAGCATAATAGTGTAATATGTATTTTGCATCACTGACAATAAAAGGGCTGGCAATGGAAAATTTTATACGTGAGCAGCTCCGCATGATTGAATCGATCAGTGCGACAAAGCGTTACATCTATGATTCAATTGATTGGGATTTGCGTTGCTTTGGCATTCTGGGAGCCAGGGGCACAGGAAAAACAACTTTAATGCTCCAGCACATAAAGGAGCATTATTCCGGTAATGACAAAGCTCTTTATATTTCAGTCGACAGCCCTTATTTCCAAGCCCATAATCTTTTTGAATTTGCCAGGGATTTTCATAACATGGGAGGTGAAATACTTCTCGTGGATGAAATTCATAAATATCCTGACTGGTCGGTCCATATCAAATCATTATACGATTCCTTTCCAGACTTGAAAATCGTCTTTTCCGGTTCCAGCTTGTTACAAATCACAAAACAGAAAGCGGATTTAAGCAGGAGGGCGATCATATACAACCTCAATGGTCTTTCATTACGTGAATATGTCAACTTTACGTTAAAAACGGATTTCAATGCATTTTCACTTGAAGAAATCATTGAAAAACATCAGCAAATCGCCGGAGATATAAGCAAGGGCATAAAAGTCCTCAGGCATTTCAGAGATTATCTTAAGGAAGGATATTATCCTTTTTTTCTTGAAGGCGAATCCTATTACATGCTCAAAGTCCGCGAGGTCATCAATCATATACTCGAGGTTGATCTGCCCCTTGTCAACCGAATCGAACCCAGGCAGATATCCAAAATCAAGAAACTCCTTTATCTTTTGTCCATCAGCGTTCCATTTACTCCCAATATCGCCAAACTTTCTGAGGCAACACAGATATCACGGCCCACCTTATATGAATACCTGGAGCGGCTTCAGGACGCAAAATTATTGAACCTGGTGCGGTCGAAAGGCAGGGGATATGACATTCTCACTAAACCCGATAAAATTTTCCTGGAAAACAGCAACCTGATGTATGCCATAGCTGATCAGGCAAATACAGGGTCCATGAGAGAGCTTTTCTTTGTTAACCAATTAAAAAACGCTCACAGTTCTCATCCCTCATTGGTTGAACACTGTGTCGAGCTATCCGGCAAAGCTGATTTTATCGTCAATTCGCACTATACCTTTGAAATTGGGGGAAAGAACAAAGTATTTCAGCAGATCAGCGGTGTGGAAAATAGTTTTGTCGTGGCCGATGATATCGAAGTGGGGTTTAAGAATAAAATCCCCCTGTGGTTATTTGGATTTCTATATTAATGGAGGTTTAAAATGAAATACAAAGCAGTCCTACTGGTTAAGAGACCTGAAACGGCTATCACGGCGGATATATTTAACGTGGTAACCCTTGAAACACCCCTTTTAAAAGAAGGTGACATCCTGATCAAACAAACCCATATGTCCCTTGATCCTGCCATGCGCGGATGGATGAATGCAGACAGGGGCAGCTATATCCCTCCGGTTGAACTGGGTGAAATCATGCGATCCAGCGGCGTTGGAGACGTTGTCGAATCACTCAACGAAAATTTTCCGAAAGGAACACGGGTCAGCGGCATGTTCGGATGGACCGAATATTCAGTCAGCCAGGGACAGGGCCTCCAGCCATTACCCAAAGGAATTGAACCGGAAGCTGTCCTGTGCGTTTTAGCCCTGCCGGGGGTGACGGCCTATCAGGGCCTGATGAATATCGGAAAACCTAAAGCAGGCGAGACGCTGCTTGTGTCCGGTGCAGCAGGATCTGTGGGAACGATTGTGGGCCAAATCGCCAAAGCGGAAGGTTTGAGGGTCATCGGCTCAGCCGGATCTGAAGAAAAATGCCGCTGGCTCAAGGACGAGCTGGGTTTTGATGCAGCCGTGAATTATAAATCTAACCGTCTGTTCAAAGATCTTTTAAAAGCCGCCCCGGATGGAATTGATATTTTTTTTGAAAATACAGGCGGCCCGATTCAGCAGGCGGCATTTAATCTCATGAATGCCCATGGCCGAATTGTGGTGTGCGGTGTCATTTCCGAGTACAATTCGGACAAACCCTCACCCGGCCCAAGCTGGGTTAATATTGTTCGAAAACGTTTACGAATTCAGGGATTTACCATGCCTGATTACTGGGATAAATTTCCGGAACTTTCAAACAATGTTGCAACATACCTGCTGCAAGGCAAAATCAAATACCGCGCACATGTACTGGAAGGCCTGGAAAGTGCCATAGACGGTATTAATTTACTGTTCACCGGAGGCAATATGGGTAAACTGATGGTTAAACTTTAAAATGTAAGCACTCAATAGAGCCCATATACAAACTTAAAAAAAATATAGGCATTCCCGATTTTTACATTGCACCTTGTTACCCTTGAAAGGACCGACACCATTTTTTCAACCACCTTAATTGTCAATTATTAACCAGCATACGTTTCCCGGATCCCAGCATCCGTAATAGGATCCGGGCCATGTATGATTGAGGACATGGATAGTTCTCACTATTGAAGCAGTGGCCTGTCCCCGTTTTAATTACCCTTCCTTTTATATCCTTATAAGCAAGCAGTGTTTTTCTACGGAATATAACTATTCATAAAAATTTACTCTCACACTTTGCTTGCCCTTTGTTTATAGGGGTATTCCTGCAGTGTAGGACTCGTCAACACATAAATATCGGCTGAGACAGAATAATATCCGCATGCATAAACGCTGTTTCTTTATCCACCTATCATACGTTATAGTAAATTGGAAAACTCAATGATTACCTTTGTTTATGCTACAAATTAATTGTTTTTTTACTTGTTGAATGATAATTATAACCCGTGTTTTTCATACGAACCAATGAAAATCATGATGATGCTCATTCGAATAAGGATGAGTCTGATTGTTGGCATGTGAGTTGTCAGGTCAGTTATCAAATCAGGTATCGGGGGTGATGCCTTCACATGTAGCGGGGGTTTTCCCATTGCGTTACTGCATCGCAATGGGTTTGTTATAATTTTTTTGAACAGGGTCCTTATATAAAATTGCCCTGTTCTCAATGAAGGGGGAGAAATCAATGAAAAAAATCATTTTGGGTGTGATCCTGTCTGTTTTTGTGGGAACGAATGCCTTTGCTGCCAGCGTTGACACCTTTGGCATCGGCCCACGGGCCACGGCACTGGGTGGAGCGGTCAGTGCGTCGTCCGGTGATGTCTATTCCATTTATTACAACCCGGCAGCCTTGTCCCAGCTCAAAGGCGGCCAGTTGTCCATGGCCATCCAAATGGCGGATCCCAACCTGGAGTTCAGCGGGTACACTGTCACCGGTGGCAAAACACTCTCTGGGACGACTCTACCGGATATGGGGCCAACCAGCATCAAAGACGCCTCGGACAATCTGTATGTTCCCTTTCTGGGCTATGCCCAGCCCATCACCTCGAATCTGGCTTTTGGTGTGGCAGCCTATGTTCCCTTTGGTCTTGATGTGGAATGGGACAAAAACCCTGCGGTGAATCCCGGTGCTTACAACTGGTTTCATTCTTACTATGTCCGTGAAACAGTCACGCCTACCCTGTCATACAAAGTCAATGATAAATTCTCGGTCGGTGTGGGTGTGCCCCTGGGTAAATCCAAATCCGGCGCTGAAAAAATCCTGAATTACCCGGTGGCTCCCTCACAGGCCAATGCCCTATTTACAGGCCTGGACACCTATACACCTGACAATGCAGCAACAGCATACACCCGGGTTTACGATTATTATTTGAACACATTGTCTCAACCTGAAGCCGTGGCGACTGCCGCAGCGACCCAGGGCGCCGCATCATATACAGGCCTTGCTCTAACCCATGCGGTCAACGGATCACGCCTTGAACTGGAACTGGAAGATTCGTTCAACTATTCAGCTAATTTAGGTTTTCTTTATACCCCGACGGATCAGGTCTCCCTTGGTTTGACTTACAGGGGGCGTGCAGAAGCTGATTTTTCCGGTGATGTCACCATCAACGGTGTGAAGGTAACCACAGCGGATATGTCCTATGATCACCCCGAGCAGGTCCAGGTGGGCGTCATGATCAAACCCGTCTCCAATGTATCTGTGGAAATGGACGTGGTCTGGACCAAATGGAGCATCAACAGCACCCAGGTCACTGAATTTTCATCTCCCCTTCTGGGCATTCTTCCTTCTGAAACACTGGAGAGAGACTGGAGCGATACCAACCAAATCCGCCTTGGTGTTGAATGGACAGTAAACGATTTACTGACTCTCAGAAGTGGTTATTTCTATGATCCATCTCCTGTTCCCGATGATACGTTTGATATCATGTGGCCAGATGCTGACCGTAAAACCTATTCCATTGGTGCCGGTTTCAATTTCGGTCAATGGACCCTGGATACCTCGGTTCAGTTTGCCTATGCTGAAACAAAACGCATCATCGGTGGAGAAAGCGACAACATAAACGATCCTTATAATGCTCCGGGCCTGACAGGATACACGGTTGAGACTTCTGCCGGCGGGTATCTGATGGGCTATGGTATGTCTCTGACATACAATTTCTGATGGCGTCGTAAAAAGTCCCATATGCGGCGTTATAGTGTTTGGCCGGACGTTCGACATACGAGCAAAGTATGCCTTCACGCCCGGCCAAACACCATGCCTTGCCTATGGACCTTTTTCCATAGCCATCCATCGATTTTTTTTCAGGGTACTCAGCAAATCAAGAGCTTCGGGCTGCAAAGCTGAAACAAAAAAAGGGTATGGGACGTATAGGACCTATGGGACTTATGGGATGGGGTGCAGAGGGTTGTTATTTCAGATAATAGTCTTTTCCTTTGACCATTTTTTCGATGTCGGCGGTTTTCCCAAGACAATCCAGCAGTAAAGGAAGCATGGCTTCAACGGCATTTTCATAGGTTGACAGGTGGTTTTCACTGATCCATGCCCGGCCTGTCCAGATGTCGTCCATGGTTTTGTTTTCTTTGTATTTTTTTGCATCGATGAGTTTGCAGGTCATCCATATGTCGTACACAATCCTGACATGGGAACCGGACATGGGAACCGGATTGGTGGGCTGGACCGTGGGCGATGAAAATTGGGGATTGGCCACGGTGATATCGCCAAACGAGGCGTAGGTGGTTACCAGGGAGATTTCTTCCGGCATTTTGCGGGCTGGCCCGATCCCGTAACCCAGAACCATATAATAATCGGCATCGCTGATATCGCTGGGATTAAAGCCTTTTTGCTTAAGCATCCGGTGCACATCCTTCAACACAGTGACGTGTTTGTACATATCCTTTTTTTCCATTTTATTGCTTTCAAGGACATAGATATTCGAACCCGGAGCAACCCCGCTGTGTAAAGAATCGTGACCAACGCCTTTCACGTGGACCAGGTGTCCGGCACATGCCATGGTCATCAGGGGGAATATCATAAAAAGAAGGAACTGTGCCCGAATGGTCATCTGGTTCTCCTTAATCGTTATATACCCGAAGGCAGTTCTGGATATCACCTGGGCCTACCGTATAAAGACAATCAACAAAAGCAGTGTAGAAGCTACCGGGTTTGTCGTTTATCCGGGCGGCCACTTCGCCGCAAAGCCCGTAGAATCCTAATGCAGCGGCCGTTGTGCAGGCCAAATCCTCGGGCATCACGGCACAGAAGGCCCCAACCACAGCTGAAAGACCGCAACCGATTCCGGTGACCCTCGTCATCAGGGGATGTCCGTTTTTCACCCGGAACACCTGTGTGCCATCGGTAATACAATCAACCTCGCCGGATACAGCCACAACCATCTTGTTCTGAGACGCCAGATGGGAAAATGTTTCCACCATATTATCCGTAAGCCCTATGGATGAGTCCACGCCTTTTGTTTTCACTGAACTGTCAACCAGAGACAAAATTTCCGAGGCATTGCCCCGGAGAACGGAAACCTTACATTCATCCATGATCCGTTTCACAGAAAGGGTCCGAAATGATGTGGCTCCTGCCCCCACAGGGTCAAGGATCACCGGGATTTTCTTTTCATTGGCAGCTTTTCCCGCGCGGATCATGGCATCCACCCAGTCTTCCTGGAGGGTGCCGATATTTAAAACCAAGGCACCTGCCAGGGCGGCCATATCGTTGACCTCTTCCTTGGCATGGGCCATGACTGGGGAGGCACCCAGGGCAAGAAGAATATTGGCCGATGAATTCATGACCACAAAATTGGTGATGTTATGGATCAGGGGAGATGTTTTTTTGATTTTGGCAAGACAGGTCCGTGTGTGTGTTATTATGTCCATGTTCAAACACCTTCCTTTGATTCTTTGAAAAGCTTGTAGATTCCTGAAAAATCGTCATCTTCATGGCCCTTTTCAAAGGTTTTTGCATAGATGTCACGGGCGAAATCATTGGAAAAAAGAATTTTGCCCAAATCCTGGGCCATGTCCCGGGCACAGGTCAGATCCTTGTACAGCAATGCATTTGAAAAATGAGCGGTAAAATCTTCGGTGAGCAGCTTGTTTTTCTTAGCGTTTAAAATAATCGAGCCGCCAGCCCCCTGGGACAGGATATCAAGAATCGTGTCTTTACCCATCCCCGACGATTCGCCAAACGCAAGGGCTTCGGTCAGGCTGATCATCAGACTGGCCAAAATCATGTTATTCAGAAGCTTGATGGTTGTGGCCTGGCCGGGTTTATCCAGAAAAAACAGGGTCTGTGAAAGGTCAGAAAGCAGAGATTTAGCCTTTTCAAAGGCCTTGGCATCACCTCCCGCAACCAGGGTAAGGTTTCCCTGGAGGGCCGGAACCACGCTGCCCAGCACCGGACATTCCAGGTACAAGGCACCCTGTTGCTTAAACAGGGCATAGATCTTTTCCACCTGGCTGTGCTGGTGGGTGGAGAAATCCACCATGATTTTACCGCAAATATCAAGGGACATAAACCCATCAGGACCGTCAAACAGGCTCATCACGGCCCGGCTGTCCGAAAGGCAGATGCATATCAGATCCGAATGTTCTGCCAGGTACCGGGGTGAATCAAAAACCACCGCCTTCAGATCCCTGGCTTTTTCAGGTGTCCTGTTGTAGACACCCAGTTCATGGCCGCAGTCAATAAGGCGGGTTGCCATGGCCTTTCCCAGATGTCCCAAACCTATAAATCCTTTTCTCACAGTCTCCTCCCCAGGGTCGTGTGCCCCTATCCGTCATGGCCAGAATCTTTTATCTCTTGGAAAAAGACCTGGACTTTCTATAATTTTTTATTCATTTCATGTATCCTAACGTATACGTCCTGATTTTTCAATCACCGTTCTATTGTTTTGCTGGCCCTTACCTTCACCTGTATAATCAGAATCCTAGTTAAGAAACAATCATCCAATTAAGCCCCCCCATGCCTTAACAAATTGCCACACATGGTCAAATGAAGCACTCCAACAATTTCATTTAACAATTTAAGATAGTTAACCGCCATACATCATCACTGCATTCCAACATAATACTCTATAAATCCAAGGGACGAAAAAAGGATAGCTCCCCATTTGGCTAAACCAAAAACAAATAAATCAAGCCCATTGCGCAATATAATATGCTGAATTTAATGTTATAATTAATCAATGCGCAGATAATGAGTCCCCCCCCCTCCATCAAAATGTCTGTTTTTCGGACAAGAAAAGATCAATCTATTTTTTTTGAGACAAATTGTGGCCAAAATAAAAAAATATTTTTTTGGCCAGACGGTAAACTTTTTACATCCTAAAAGTAAAAACAAACGTTCACTGTCGCATACGGTGTCCACCCACACGCATATACGCTTATGTTCAGATATGCAGAGTTAGACTTCTTGGATGGACACACCCTTAAATGCAACCAAACCAAATGAATGAAAGGAGTACCCATGAACCGACTGCTAATGTGTAAACCATTGCTTCTGCTTCTTGTGGCTGCAATCGTAACAGTGTCCTCCGGGATATCGGTCACTGCCGCACCTGTGACCGGCCCTTCCGGATATGAATTTTACACGCCTCCGTCTCCGCTCCCTTCCGGGAGTCATGGTGATCTGATCTGGTATCGCCAGGCATCCATTACGATTCCCAATGCACCGGAATCCAGTGCCTGGAATGTTCTGTACCACTCGACAGACGGGATTGATGAGCCCAACGTCGTGACCGGTACGGTGCTGATCCCTAACACACGTTGGTCCATATGGGAGCCTCGCCCAATCATTTCCTATGCTGTGGGTACCCATGGTCTTGGTAAGATATGCGCACCCTCTATCCAGATGGAAATGGGCACCGATTACGAGAACGCGAACATTGCGGCCATTCTTCAAGCCGGTTACGCGGTACTCGTAACGGATAATCCCGGTTACACCACCGGAACCATGCCTTCGTATATGGTCGGCACAGCCCAGGGTCATGCGGCTCTCGACATCATCAAAGCGGCAACCCAAATCCCCGCGTCCCCCCTCAGTAAAAATGCAAAAGTGGGTATCTGGGGTTTTTCCCAGGGTGGCCAGACCGCCGCATGGGCAGGACAATTGCAACCCACTTATATGCCGAATATTAAACTGGTCGGTGTGGCCGCCGGTGGCGTTCCTGCGGACCTGATTGATGTGGGGAATTACATTGATGGCCTGATGGGTTCATCGTTTCTTCTTCAGGTAGTCATGGGCTTGTGGTCTCAGTATCCGGATGATATTCCCTTGGACACCATGGCAAATGAGCAAGGCCTGGTGGCATTGGCCGAGTCCCGAAATATGTGTGTTTTCGAAGCCCTGTTCCAATTCATGTATCTGCCGCTATCGGATCTGGTCATCGGGAACCCCTCACTTGAGGAGCTCATTGATACCTATGTCTACGACCAATTGACATCCCAGAAACTCGGAGGAACCCCCATCGAGGCTCCCGTTTATCTGTACCATGGCACAGCCGATGAGTTTATCCCCCTGGAGCAAGCCTTAAAGTTAAAAGAAGCCTATTGCGACCTGGGTGTCAACACCTCCTTCGCAGTATTCCCCGGCGAGCACATCATCACCCAGTTCCAGGCTGCACCCCATGTATTATCCTGGCTCAAAGACCGGTTTAAAGGTGTCCGTTTGTCAGACACATGTGAACCCGCAAATCCACGACCTGTTACAACGGCCAATCCCCTTGACGGAGACTTTATCGTCTCCCTGAATGAATGGCCCCTTGACGCGTCCGTTCACCTGAAAACACTGAATCAGTCCATCGCAATGCCTGAAGAATCGACCTTCTCAGCCGATACAAATATGACCACCAATGAGATCACCGGTTCTCTGTCGATTCCTGAATTTTACAGTTCAATCTGGCTGACCATTATTCCCTTGAAAATAAAACTGGCCATCACACCCGCCGATCCCATGGTCGGCGATGTGTCCCTGGATGATGAGGGCATGCTGCACGTTCATGGTCATGCCTACACAAATATCAAAATTCAAACTGCCGGAATATCCTTTATCCAGATCCCCTTTGGGTGTGAAACCGAATCACAGGTCGATTTCCCCATCGACTTTGACGGGCCCATCTCTTCCCTTGGGGACGGGAATCTGACATTCACCGGCACCACAACCTTTCCGCCCATGACAGGATGCGGTATGTTCAACTCACTGTTCACGACCCTGATGTCCGGGCCGGGACAGACCTATTCATACAATGTGTCACCGCCTGAACCAACGACCTGGTAGTTTTCAGGCATATGATATATAGTCATTGTCAGCCCTATGTTTCCGTGCCGGATTCACCCAATGGCATACGACACAATACTCGCTTGGAATCGGGGTTTGACCAAACCGGGACATGAATGATGACGATGGCCATATACTCTCTCCGGTCCATACTTTTTTTTGTGTGGATCGGAGTCATTTTCTCTATAGAGACGAACCACTTTTTACGCACCACCCGTTCGCAAAGCTAACTGAAGAACACAGTGCGGCAAAGCCACAACCAAAAAGCCTCGTCTCTCACAGAGGCACAGAGATCAGGGAGATAAGGCTAAAAGCTTGGTAATGATAGTTTTTTCTTTGCGATCTTTGTGCCTCTGTGAGAAAAATTTAGGCATTGCATACAACTTCAAGCAAAAAAACTAAATTTTACGATATAGTAGCGAAGGGGTTAGCGATTGGAGGAAATAAAATGACACATGGATACGAAAGACGGATGTCTATCGTCTTTCAACCGACGAATCCCTTATGTATATAAGGAATCTGCCAATCCAAACGGTGTCTACCGTTCAGATCGATATCAACGCTTTATGGAGAACCGCATAGGAGAATAAACAATGAACCAGGTTCATTTGAACCGAAACGCAACAAACATATTGGTTTTTACTTTGGTGCTGGCGGGCCTTATTCTTTCAGCCTATGTCTTATGGCAAAAGGATAAACAGCCCATGACGTTAGACACGGTTTCTCCCGTGAACTCCCAGGATGAGACGTCTCAAAAAATAATGCCTGGCAAGGCGCTACCAACTGATGGTAAGACCTTGAGCGAGGAAATGACTTCGGAGGAAAGACTGGCCCTTGTGAAAACCCAGCAAACCACAGCAGCCCAGGCAGCCCTTTCAGGAAAACCCGTCAGCGGTGTCGTCACCCAGCGTCCAGATTTTGTATCGCAACTGGAATGGCAGGTCCTGCAAGGTGTGGCCAAAACAGGACCGGAAAGTGACACGCAGTTGACACACCTTGTCAACAAACTCCTGTTCACCAAAAAACAGGAAGCCTGGCAATCCTTGATTGCATCAAAAGGTGACCCGGAAAGGCGTCATTTACTTGCAAAGCAACTGATTGACATGATCCCGGATCAGGTCAATGACAAGGCTATGGGACCAGATCAGGCCGATAAAATGAAACGAGAGCTGATGGACGATCTTAATCGGGGAATTGAGTAATTCTATACTTGAGGATGGTTATGCCTTTGAGGACGAAAAACGGATCATTTATGTCCTGACTAAATTACCGGTAAATCTGTCCAGTCGGTTTCAAATCATGCGGAACAGGACTTGAAAAATACGTAGAATTGTGTTCCTTCCAACGGCTTGCTTTCAACGTGGATGAAGCCCCCTTGCTTTTTCACGATGCCATGGATCACAGCCAGTCCCAGACCGGTTCCTTCATTCTTGCCCTTGGTGGTAAAATACGGATCAAACATCTTTTCCATGGTCTTTACATCCATGCCGCAGCCCGTGTCCGAGACACAGAGGACAACACAGGGCGACGGGTCAAAATCCAGGTTCATGCCTGACAATTCCCTGAAATCCCCGGATTTGCCCAGCCTGATTCCAAGGATTCCGCCCTGTTGACGCATGGCATAAACCGCGTTGCTGAACAAATTCATAAGGATTTGGTGGATCTGAGTCGGATCGGCCAATATCCATCCCGCATCATCGGCCACATGGCTTTGGACGGTTATATTTGACGGTGTTGAGGCATGGATCAGTTTGATGACATCCATGATGACACCCCCAAGGGCCAGAACAACAAACTCGGGTTCATTCTGCCTGCTGAACGTCAAAATCCGATTCACAAGATCCTTGGCCTTAAAACAGGCTTTATGGATATACTCCATGCGCGCGTGCAGCCCCTGATAGGCCTGGGTGTCCAGCAATGCAATCTCTGTATGACCGATGATTGCTGTCATGATATTATTGAAATCGTGGGCCACCGCCCCTGCAAACATGCCCAGGGCATCAAGTTTCTGCATGCGTTCCAGGGTTTGGTAAGCCTCATCCAGGGCAGATTTCTGGGTCTCTATCCGACGTTCCTGCTGTTCCTGAATACGTTTCAATTCTCGTTCCATGGACCACTTGGAGGTCAAGGATGCGGCCATGTGCCTGATTTCAAGGACATAACAGGGTTTTTGAAGATAAAGCAGTTTATGGACCGGGGGAACACGTTTCAGAATATCCGCCGGATGGATGTCTGAAAATGCCGTAACAATGACAATTTCAATGTCCCTGTCCAATGACCGAATTTTTTCGGCGGCCCAGATTCCGTCTGGCCCCGGAGGCATGCGCACATCCAGAAAAACCACCGAGTAGGGCGTATCATTCTCCAAAGAACGTATCACATGATCCACCGCATCTGACCCGCTGGTGCAAAGGTCCAGATCATATCCCTGACCCGGGTTGCCTGAAAACGGTGAGGAGGGTTTGACTGTTCTGAAAAGCTCCCTTTCAAGAGTCTTAATTTCAGAGGCCCGGTCGCCTATAGGTTCAGATTTCAACGCTTCAATAAAAAAATCATGAATCCGTGCTTCATCATCGGCCACGAGGATTCTGGGTTTTTCATTGGTCATGCCACACCTCCCATGGGCAAGATAATATCCAGTTCAGTCCCATGACTGCTGCTCATAAGCTCAAGTTCACCCCCCATGGCAGAAATCACGTTACTGCACCAGTGGAGACTTGAAAACCGTGGGGTTTTGTCATTCTCTGCATAGTTTCTTGCAAACATCTTTTTCAAATCTCCCTCATCCTGCTTCGGCCCGTTGCCAGATACCATGAAACGGATCAGTGTCTTATCACCCCGTGTTTCTGTCCGGGCGTCAATCTGCACCTTAGCCGGCCCATCGGATCCCATAGCGGCAAAGATGGCTGAATGAACAAGGACAGATGCGATCACATTCATCAGAACCAGAGATTCAGCCTTCATAATGGGCAATGTACTCACAGCCTGCCCCACATGGATTTCACAGCGTTCCTTCAATTCATCAGGCACCATTTGCAAGGCTTTTTGGACCAGAACCCCGGGGGCTATCTCCAAGGTGGGGGATCCGCTTCGGCTGAATTTTTCCAGGTCCCCGAAAAGACGTTCCATCTCGTTGTTCTGGATTGAAATGTCTTCCAGCAGCTGTTGTGCTTCCCCAAGGGCCGTAAGCATTTGCCCTGTAGACAAAAAGAGAAAACGATTCAAATTTTTTACCCGATCAAGTTCCGCCTCTCCCCGGCTCAGCTCGTCCATGGCCTTTTGGATGTTTTCCCTGGGCAGATTCCTGCACACATCCTTCATTTTTCCTATTTTATGGGACATGGGCATAAGAATGTTTCGGCCATGGTGAAGGATATCCGAGGTCATTCCTGCCAGACCCGAATTGTAGGATTTGTCCAGAAGTTCTGAACGGGTGACAGATAATTTTTCAAGCATATCATCAAAACGGCCTGCAAGGTGCCCCAGTTCATCACCCCTTCCAAGATCCAATCGGGTTAAAAGATCCCCTTTTTCTTCAACGGCTTGAACATGCCTTGATAGATCCGAAATCGGTTTCAAGATGGAGATATGGAGAAGAACCATGGACAAAATGATCAAAAGGACACCAGAGACAACAATCGATATCATGCTGTATCCCAGGGTGGTCCGCCCTTTTTCAAGAATACTCCGGGGCATGGTCGTTTTGACCAGATAAACCGGTTTTTTTGAAATGTCGTAAAGGGCAGTATACAAAAAAAGATTCTGGGCATCCCTGGTGTCAATATAGGAGGACTTCCTGCCCTGAACCACATCCAAAACGCCCTTTTCTTCAGTAGCCTCCGTCGCATTATTAAGAGGAATGAGCTCAAAGGGGACCTCGGTTTGGTTGACCATATCCTTAAGCGCATCCTTTGTGATAAACCGACCCATGATAATGGTGCCCCGGAGCGGACCCTGGTTTGAAGAAGTCAAAACCGGCCTCATGGAGATCATCAGCGGCCCCAGAGGCGTGGGCAAGATGCCTGTCCGTTCCATATCCGAAAAAGAGCCCCCGTCCGATTCCTGTGGAAAAACAGCCTGACTTTCCAGAAACCGCTGACCGGGGATATCCTGTCGTGTCAGTGTCTCGTGTGTCACGGGGTCAATGATTTTTGACCAGAGGACCTTACCCGAAGGATCACAGAAATAGAACATTTGGATGTGATTCATTGAAAATGTATCATCGGGCAGAAGGTTTACCTGGGCATAGGTTTCCGATTGTGTCACCATGAAATCATAGGTATCATCCCAGGCAGACCAGTCATGCACCAGGGCTGACAGATGGAACAGCTCACGGTCAATGGCCTGGATGGGTCGTTGGATATTCTTATCCGCCTCCACCTTTTCAAGGGCCAGAAAACCCGGAAGAATTATACGTCGATGGATGAATCCCTGGGCTGCCGTATACACAATGACAAGGGCCAGAAGACTTCCCAGTGTTTTTATTTTCAGTGACATGGTATTAATATGGTTTTTCGTTTTAGATGGTGATTAATATGATACAGCGAATGACAGTCTATTTACCCCAAGAGTCGTTATCTAAACTGTACCATGGTGCAAAAAAGTATTGCAACACACAATTTATCGGATGAACAGGCCGAGAAATATAGTTCTTATTTTAAAAATATGCTACATAGTTCACTAAAAAAATCGTTTATTCCTTAATCTTCATTTTCATATCAGGAAAAAATAATGTTTATCGCTGTCTTGGCAGACATCCACGGAAATCTGGAAGCATTCAGGGACGTTTTGGCCCGAATCAGGACGCGCAAGGTGGACCGGATCTTTTCCCTGGGCGACAATGTGGGCTATGGCCCCGACCCCGAAGCCGTCATGGAACTGATCCGGAAAAACACCATCGAATCCGTCCTTGGCAACCATGAAAAAGCCATGAACGAGGAATCGTTTATATCCTGGTTCAACCCCCTGGCACAGAAGGCGGTCAGGTACACCCGTGATCACCTGTCGGACCAGTCGCTCCTTGCCATCAAAGACTACCCCAAAAGCAGGGTCTTTGAGAAAATACGTTTTGTTCATGGGGCACCGCCATCATCCCCGGTGCTTTACCTGTTTCAACTCACCGACGACAAACTGGCCAAACGCCTCCATGCCATGGATGAATCCCTCTGTTTTGCAGGACACACCCATGATCTTGGCCTGATCACCTATGATGGCACACATCTGGTCCACTCGACTCTCCCCTTTGGTGAAACCCGGCTTGATCCTGATTTGAAATATCTGATCAATGTGGGCAGCGTTGGACAGCCCCGGGATGGCGACAATCGCGCCAAATATGTTCTTTACGACACCCGGACACGAATTCTGACGTTAGAGGCTGTGCCCTATGACAACAGGACCACGGCCGATAAAATCATCAAGGCGGGGATTCCTGAACAATACGCCCAGAAACTTTTATAACAAACGGGAGTGCCGTGTGATGAAAAAAATAGGAAAATACACAATCTGCGGACTCCTTGGCCAGGGTGGCATGGGCAAGGTCTACAAGATATCCTACCCGGTCACCGGAAAAATCGGCGCATTGAAACGTTTAGAACCCAATCCCTTTCTCGTGAGCCTTCTGGGCCTGGACACCATTAAGGCCATGTTCACCCAGGAAGCCGTCACCATGGCGGGTATCCGCCACCCCCACGTGGCTGAAATTCTGGACTTCGATTCCTTTGAAGGTCAACCTTACTACATCATGGAGTATTACTGCAACAACCTGGGCACCATGATCGGCGAATCCTACGAAACTGAAAAAAAATCCCGAATCATCAATCTGGACAAGTCAATCGACTACACCCGGCAAATTCTTTCCGGCCTTTCTCGTCTGCATTTTTCTGGCCTGATTCACCGGGATATCAAGCCCTTCAATATCCTTGTCACCGACGAAGACCAGGTGAAAATCTGTGATTTCGGCCTTTCCAAGCTACGGAACGAATCCTTCAAACGCCATGCAAGCCTGAAAGTAGGTTCACCCTACTACGCCCCTCCCGAGCAGGAAAAGGACCCGGATTCGGTGGATTTCTCATCGGACCTTTATGCCGTGGGCGTGATGCTTTTCAGAATGGTCACAGGCCGTCTTCCCCAGCCCCCGGACATCCTGCCCAGCCGGTTCAACAACGATCTGGACCCCCACTGGGACCGGTTCATCCTCAAGGCCAGTGACCCTGATCCCCGGAATCGCTACCGAGATGCCCATGCCATGATCGGGGATCTTGACGAACTCAAACATCGCTGGAATAAAAAAAAACAGGTCAGCTGCAAGGCCCCGGATAGTTTGTTTGACGACGAGCCAACGCTGCCTGACACAAAGCGCATCCGGTCGACCCCCTTAAAAATATCGAAAAAAGATGCCCGGATAACCTTTGATACCGACGAGTTGATGCGACCCCGTATCTACACGGAAAACCGTTTTGATGCTCTTAAGGACCAGATCATCCACGATCGCACCACGAACCTGCTCTGGCAGACTTCAGGCACCCGCTTCCCCGTGACCATGGTTCAGGCCAGGGAGTACATCAATCACCTGAACAGTGAAACCCATGCCGGAATAGCCACCTGGCGCCTGCCCACCACCTGCGAGTTACTCTCCCTGATCAACCGCCCCCCCCAGGGCAAAGACTATTGCATGCCATCCGTGTTCGACTCCAACCAAAAATGGCTGTGGAGCAGTGACCTGTGCACCTTCATCTCCGCCTGGTATGTTCATCTTGAACTGGGTTATGCCGGATTCAATGACCTGACCAGCTATTACCATGTGAAAGCGGTTGCCGACAACGGAATTGGCCTACAGGACCGATAGGGAACAACCACGTCTATGTTGTTCATTTTTTAAAAGCTCTGGGATATCTCATTTCTTCGATGTGCTATTCAATGGTGTTCAAAAATAACAATCCCCAATCACACGTCACATCATTCCTAAATATATTCCAGATAAACAAAATCCGGCTCTGATTTAAAATGGTCAGAATCATTATTCAATCGATTTATAGTAATTGAACTAAATGGGACAGATACGTCCAATGGGACCTTTATGTCATTAACATCCAAATTTTTAAAAAGAGAAGAACTGAGATCCATGACAATTCAAATGATTTTCGACAAAGTTATTAGCTGTATCATCAATGTGATCATACTTTTTATCATTATCATCCTTATTCTGGGACTGGCGAAAACCTTATATGCCACACGATTTTTATTGAACGCCGAATCCATGAGTTCGAGTCTTTCAAGCATTGTTGCCGATATTTTATCCTTTCTTGTTATGGTTGAGCTTTTCAGAAGCTTCATTGAATATTTCAAGGCAGGACGAATAAGACTTCACAGCATGATTGACCCGGCCATCATCTTTATTTTGCGTGAGCTTATTGTCAAACTGTACATGCACCAGGAACTTACAGGTTATATTCTTATCAGTTTCAGTGTCCTGTTGTTTTCACTTGGCCTGATCCGAACCATGGCAATTCTTGTCAGTCCGGATGATGAAAAAAACGTATGCGTTCTTGATTAAATTATTTTTTGCTCTATCGATCCGGCCGCTTAATATCCAATTTTATCATTTTGTTACGCAATGTGCTGGGTTTGAGATCCAGCTTTTTCGCTGCGCCCATGCGGCCTTCAATTTTCCAGCCGGAGTCTTCCAAAACCCCAAGGAGAAATGTTTTTTCCATCTCCTTGAAGGATTTTTTATCGGCATGGAGTCGGTTCGGGGAATTGGGAATGGAAATTTGAAGATTACCTTCTTCACTGATGATTACAGCCTGTGAAATGATATTGCCAAGCTCACGAATATTTCCCGGCCATGAATAGTCGGTCAAATCCTGGATGATCTTTCTTGGAATCTTATCAAACCGTTTTCCGATTTTAGCACAGTACTGATTGATAAAATAGGTCACGAACAAGGGGATATCGTCCATACGATCCCTCAGGGGAGGAATAGAAATGGGAAAGGAATTCAAACGATACCACAGATCACTTCGGAACCGCCCCCCCTCCACTTCCTTTTCCAGATTGCGGTTGGTGGCGGCAATAATACGGACATCCACGCGGTGGGTATGGCTGCCGCCCAGCCGTTCAAACTCCCCTTCCTGAAGGACACGCAACAATTTAGGCTGGAGTTCCAGGGGCAGTTCCCCTATTTCATCCAGAAACAATGAGGCGCCGTGGGCCAGCTCGAATCTGCCGATGCGTTGTTTATCCGCCCCGGTAAAGGCCCCTTTTTCATGACCAAACAACTCGCTTTCGATCAGATTGGGGGGCAGTGCGGCACAGTTCACCTTGATCAAGGGGCGTTCACTGCGGTTGCCGGCATGGTGAATGGCCCTTGCAATGAGTTCCTTGCCGGTTCCTGTCTCTCCCAGGATTAAGACGCTGGCATCGGTGGGTGCGACTTGCTCGACCTTGAAAAGTACGTTTTTCAGGGCATCGCTTTTCCCGATAATTTCCTCGAAATTATGCTCCAGTGTCAATTCGTCACGCAGATAAACATAATCAGCTTCGATTTGCCGTTTTAATCGTTTGATTTCATTAAAGGCATTTTGCAAGGTGGTTTCATGGTCTTTCCGGTTTATGGCATTGGCAAAAATTTCACCAAACAGACGAATACGGGGAATCAACTCTTCGGGCCAGACGCGTTGGGAACGAATGGTTGCAATAACCAGCGCACCCACGATTCGCCCCCCCACTGAAATGGGCACCGAGAGCCACGATTGGGTTCCAAACCGCTGATGCACCTGCTTCAATTCAAGCGCTTCCGGTGGCAGCTCTTCCAGACTCGTAAACTGAACAACTTCACCCCGGTTCCATTTATCAAAAAAATATTTAAGCGTATGGATATAACCGGGATTGGCTCTTATCCATGCCTGGACCTTCTTGATATTTTCACTATCTTCTTCGTGCCACCAGTTGAACAGGTCATCGATCTGAAACGTCCCCTTTTTCCCCGCCAAATAAAAAACGCACCGTTCAACATTCAAAAATGAACCCAGCCGCCCCAGATCCTTTTGGATATACTGAACAATATCCCTGGCAGGAAGATCAATATAGGTCGCTGAAATCTCAGACAGAAGACGATCAAAACGCATGGCATACTGCAGACGGTCAAACGCTTTGAGCCGCTCCAGGGCTCCGGCCAGAATCTGGCCCAGATGCTCCATTGACTTAACCAGTTCCGGCGGCCATTCCCGGTGTCTGCGAACGCTGTTGAAAAAAAGACCGCCTTGAACCTGTCCTCCCACAATAAAGGGCAGAATAAGGGCCGACTTGATGCCAAGCCGTTCAACCAGATCCCGATCAATTCGGGCATCATCAGGGAGTTCATCCAGCACATGGGTCAAGGTGATGGCTTGCCCATTATAAATGGCCTCTATCAACCATGGCAAGGTGGCGGTTTTGGTCTTGCTGGGGGCAGAGGTTACTCCCGGGGCATTGAAGGCGTGAATGGTGGTCAATATGCTGTCGTTGTCCGTCAACCTACAGAGAAAAACCTGATCAAAACCCCAAAACAGGGCAATTTCCCTGAGTCGCAAATCGATTTCAGCGGGCACATTATCTGCCGGGATAGCAATAAACACGGCGGAAAGATCAAAAATATACTGCTGGAAGACCGCCATTTGATTCTGATCTGTGGTATTTTTCATGATATCCGGACGATTCACAGTGCACCATTACCTGGGTATGACTCAAACATTAAGGGCATATTTACCATCTTCATCCAATTAAACCATGAATAAAATGGTAACACAGGCAGGAAACAACCGCAAGACAACCCACCTCATTTGGTGACAGAGCGCTGGCATACGAACCATAGGGACCCGGCGGATAGATTCCGGGTCCCGACCCGGTATGGGTGTTGGCAAGGGCTATTTTACAGCTGTCTCCGGCCTTGAATACGTCAAATACGATTTGTATTTTTCAATCAACAGGGGGATCTCCTTCATGCGTGGGTCTGGCTTCAGGGACCTGGTCTTTAGCTCTTCTCCGTGTTTGAACTTCCCGGACAGAAGGACATGGGAATGGGCCCAATCGTCCTCGGTAACGGCCAGGGCATAGTCGGCCCCCGTGGTGTTCAAGGTCCCTTTAACGCCGCAGACCGCACAAACGGCCTTATCACCTGTTTTGCCCAGTTCGATCACATCACAATGACACACCGGGCAGACGCCCTTGGGACCGATATAGGCAGCCTCCTCGATGGGTTTTTTAAGGGTCTCTGCCACATGGCGTCCTGAGCGACGCGCCCTTTTAAGCATCTCATCCTTTAACACCACCGTGGACGGCAAGGCGGTCCAGTTGAAAAGCTGCTGGTCCACCACCGTCATGTTCATGGGCAGTGCAAAAATCTGGAGCAAAGGCAGGGCCAGGGTGGTCCAATCAGATCCCCCCACTGCAAAAAGGGATGCCACATGGGGTTTAAATGAACGCTCGTCCGGCCCCTTCCCTTTGGTAATGCCTTTTTCTGCTCGAATTTTTTTGGCAATCATCCGAAAGGCCAGGTCGTGACTTGGCCCCATCCGATCATTGAGGCATTTCAAAAGCCCCTGGGGGGTCTTCTCATAAATGGGGGTTCCCACAATGATGCCGTCACAATCAAGAATCTTATCGTCAATAAATTTGAAATCATCGTTTTTAATGACGCAGTCTCCGGAACCCCCCTTTTCAAAAAGGTCAATCACGCAGGCATTGCAGCCCGTGCAGGGTTTGATGTCAAGATCCATCAGACGGACGATTTCCACCGAAGCCCCCATCTCCTCGGCACCCATAAGCGCCTCTTTGACAACGATTTCAGTATTGCTCATCTTCCGGCCGCAAGTCAGTCCCAGAACTTTCATTATTACCCCCTTTGTGCTTCATGGTTAAACTGTTTTTGACTCACGTGAAGGCTTTACCCATGAGTCTGTTTTTTTTTCAAAATGACTTGGTAGCTCACCCAAGGACGTGCATGGACAATAAATGGCTCAGAACCTATCACGCCGTGACATTATACCCCCGGTAATCCCGGAGAAAATCGCATTCCGGCCGCTCAAGGGTAAAGGTACTGATAAAATCGACATCGGGTTTCAAAAAAGGATACTGATCAAAGGTGGCCCATGCAGGCTTGGTATAGGCCGGAGGTTCTTCGATAACCGCTTTACGCCATGCGGAGTTGTTCTCATACCATAATTCGGATACGCGCATAAACGGCCCGACCCTGGAACTGGGGTCCACCGCACCGAAGCTGAAAAACCGTTTCAATCCGGGTTGTTTTATCACTTCAGGTGCATGGACATTGATGTACCAGGCATCGCCCTCATCACAGGAAACACCCTCGGGGTATTTGAACACCGTGATCCAGCGGATGATGGTTCCGTCATTGATGGTCAGCTTGCTGCCCAGAAAATCTTCAGTGGGACGGCAGGGGACAAAGATAAAGGTCGGCGCCTTGCCCTCCCACTTGCGGTCGCGCTGCCCCGCGCCCTCGGGGATGCCCAGGGCCTTTTGATAGTTTTCCGGCCAGACTTCCGACATGGCGCTGCCATGTCCCATAACGCCTTTCCGGAATGGACTTTCTGTCCACCAGTGCTCGGTCATACGCCAGTTGTAATAGCCATAGTCAAAGGCCCCCCCTGGCTCGGGAATGGAACGATAGGTGGCATAACGCCTCAATATTGGCCCGACCTGGTTCATGGTTTCCATGGCATGGTCTTTGTAAAGCCACCGGTCCATCAATGGCAGATAATCCCAGCTTGTCAGATTTAAAATCAGATAACTTCTAATCATCCCATCAACTCCTCTCGTTAAAGGTCCTCGCCATTGAATCAAAGGACTATTTGATGAACGCATACCTGGCATTACGCCCTTTACCTTCGACGGAAAAATCAGCGAAAGGGTTGCGCGTAGGGCATTTCACGACCTTGTACAAGGTGTACAACCGGGGCAGGAAAACTTCCCAGTTGCCTATTTCTTCGGCACAATGTTCGGACCAGACCCGGCCCTCTTCCGGCGTTTCTTTTTTCCGGGTGCCTATGGCAGATGACTTTCCGATAATCCCATAGTCCCTTCGTTCCCATTGATGGAGGCGAAAGCCCATGGGATCCGGGGTGACAAGGCTCTCTTTACCCAGCCCGAGACCGGCTACAATAATCACGTGCTCATAGATGATGTAATCCCGGATTTCTTCAGGAACATCCTCCAGTGCTTCAAAGCGGATGTAAAGATTCTGGCGTCTTCCGTCATTCCATGTCTGGGGGGCAATGTGAATTGCGCCCATGGGGTTGCCGTTCTTCGGGGGTACGGCCCACTCCAGGGCTTCATGCTGGGCCGGATGCCATAAGATGAAGCCTTTTTCCATATTGGACCAGAACCAGTCCACCATGTGGGCGTTGACACCTTCAAGTGTCCACTCCAGGTGCGTCCCAAGGGTGTCTTGGGTTACTGAAAAATTCATTTATTATACTCCAACGTTAACAATTTCATGATTTTCATCGCTGAACTCTTTCAGCAACGGGCTTTATTTATTTGATATAGCTGAATACTTCCCGGTTCCTTGGCGGTGTCACGGGTTTCTCAGATGCGATATAGCCCAGGGCCACGGAAAAAATGTGTTCAAACCCTTGGGGAATCCCCAGCTCTTTTTTCATGGCCTGGCCCTTGGCCGAGGCAAACAGAAAGCCTGCCGAACTTATGATGCATGGCTATGGAAAGCCACCTGTTTATATAACAAAAAAGGTGCCAGCTTCTCCTTTCCGGCCCAGATAGATTTAACCCCCTGTTTCTGTTTAATATACCCTGTGTGTTTCCAATACCAGGACACCTCAGTGCCCCGCCATATGCGGTGATATCCACCACATATGGCGGGATATGACGCACATGTCTATCCCCTGCCCTGGGTCCGTTTTCATACACAGGTAATCGTTTTGATTTACCCAATGAACCCCCATAGGTTTTTCTAAAATTCCGGGTGTTAATCGATATGAGTAAATACCTTGGGCGGATTTATTCCAAAGGAAGCAACCATGCCCAGCAAGGCCACGACACCGACCATGGTGATCGAAATCATATATGTTCCGGTCATATGCAAAAAGGTGGAACCCACAAAAACGCCTATGGCACCGCCGAAAATGCTGATACCGAACGTCGTTCCGTAAATACGCCCCATAATGGTGGACGGATAATTGGTTGCAATGAACGTTGCCACCATGGGAATGATAAAGGCTTCAAAAAAACCTGCCAGGAACAGACTTGCAGTGAGCAAGGGAGGCGCGGAATTGACAAGGGGAAATTTAACGGCAAACATAAAGACCCCTGAGAAAAGGAACCCTGTGATCAAAACCGGTTTGATCCGACCCTTGAAAATTTTCATTAGAATAAAGCCTGAAGCTGCAGACCCCAGCAACATGCCCACCTGGACCGCAGACATGAAATGTCCGGCCACTGCCGGGCCCATGCCCAAGCCCGTGGGCGGTTCAATGGCAATAAAACCGGGAGTCAGATCGTTAAATGCGTTCATATACCAGGTGAATAAAAACATGCACAGGATCCCGACATATGTGGGCAGGGATTTAAACGCAAGGGCAACATCACTGCTGATTTTATGGCTATCGTATTCGGCGGTGACTGTCTCGTGGATCTCGGGTTCGGTCAAAAAATTCGTGGCAAAGGCCAGAATCAGTGCGATGCCGGGAATGACAACGAGGCTGCGGATAGCCAAGCTCCAATGCCCCATGGCATCCATGAAGGCCGGCGTGAGGATGAAGCCGAGGATAATTCCCAGGGAAATTCCCGCACCCACCATACCCGCCACAATACCTCGCTGATGCACAGGAAACCAGCGTGCCGCCACCGTGGACGTGCAGGCGGTGACCGGTCCCCACCCCATGCCCATAATGAGCCGGACAAGAATGATTTCCCTGAGGCTGTTATCAAAAACCGGTGCCAGCAGCACACCCATGGTGGTGATCAGTGCACCCAAGGTAATGACCCGGGCCACCCCGAATTTGTCCAGGATGGGTCCGGACAGAATGGACGAAATCGCCGCCGCCATAATGATGGTACCCATGGCTGCGGCCGAAATTTCACCCACAGATACCCCGATATCCCCGGCAATGATCCCCAGAATAGGAGCATAACAGATCAATGTGGTACCAATCATAACCTGGCCCACCGCAACAGCGGCAAGCATCAACCATCGCGTACCTGGATAGCCATTTTCATTTTCCATAAGACATCACCTTTTATTTCTGTTTTATGATTTACCCCTGAGTAAGTACCCCTCGCTTAACAGTGTTAATTTTTTTTAACTTGGATATAACCTTCATGATTTACAAAAAAGGTGCCAGGTTTTTTTGCCTGACCTATTGCAAACTATCTAATTGATATTATTTATAATAAAATAATTTTAAGCAGGATAAAAGACCGTGCGGAAGGGTTGGAACCGCCTTATGCGGCGGGATACACCACATAAGGCGGGATGGGCCGGATGGTTCTATCCTCTGCCCGGGCTGGACTGACGGCGGATATGGGTCTCTTTAATCATCAAGGCGCACCCCAGAGCGATCAGGGCTGAAATCAACAGCACAAGCAGCATTCGGGTATACCCTTCGGTTGAATAAACACCGGACGGCGAAGCCGGGTAGGCATCAAGCAAGGCTCCCAACAGGGGCATGTAAACCGCACCGCCTATAAACGGGAACAGATTGACCATACCCACGCTGGTCCCGGCCATGTTCACCGGAAACAATTCCTTGGCTGAAGTAAACCCGATGGCCACAATGGCTGCCGCACACACGGCAAACACAAAGAAAACCACATACAACAGGGGAAGTGGCAGGCCGGTGGGGCAGAGGTAAAGACCTGTTATCAGAAGGACCAGTAGGGTTGAGCACATGACAATGGGAATTTTACGGCTCTTGACCACACGATCTGAAAAAAAGCCCATGAGCGGGCTGCCGAAAATCATGCCCCAGGCAATCATGCTCAAGACGGAACCCGCGGTATTCCGGGACAGCCCATACACATGCATCAGATAGGGTCCTCCCCACAAGCCTCCAAATCCGAAGAAAATTCCGTTATCAAAAAAGAACCACAAGGCCAAGGGCCAGAAACGGGGATGGCTGAACACCTTTTTCAGCCCGGCCCAAAGACCGATGGTCTGAACGGACAAGTCAACCGACCCGGCTCTATTGTCCAGATCCTCTATGGAAGGCCATCCGTTGTCCTGGGGCCGGTCCCTGACGATAACCCAAAGGAGGAAAACAAGAACAAACGTACATCCGCCGATCAATTCAAATGACAAACGCCAGCCAAAAGAGCCGGTCATGATCGCCAGAAGCCAGGTGGCTGCCAGGACCCCCACCCCGCCCACAGCGTTCAGGATGCCGGTCATGGTGGCGAACTCATGGGGATAAAACCACTGTGAGAGAATTTTCATGGTGGGGATGAAAACCATTGAAACGCCCAACCCCACCAGGATGCGCCCCACAAAGGCTATTTCAATGGTGGGTGCCAGACCGAAAAGAATGCTTCCCACGGCACCTGCTATCAAAAAGAAGGTCACGGTTCGCCTGGGCCCCACCGAATCCGACAACAACCCCGCAGGCAGCTGCATGGCCGCATAACAATAAAAATAAATGGACCCCAACAGGCCCATGGTACCGGCGGTGGTGTTAAAATCGTCCACCAGGGTGTCAGCCACAACAGAAAGGGACAGGCGGTGAAAATAAACAAAGAAATAGGCCAGAGCCAATACGGAAAAAATCAACCAGCGATATCTGAACAAGGGGTGTGGGGCATGATCTGACATGTATCGTCCTCTTAAATCTCATATATTATTATGGGTGAACGATAATGCGAGCATCCACAACAAACAGATCGGAATCAAATCCCTTGATGGGGTTCAGATCGATTTCCCTGATTTGGCCAAAATCGCTGACAAGACGCCCCAATCGCTGAATGGTGTCCGCCAGAACATCCATATTCATTCCAACCTCACCACGAAACCCGTTGAGGACCGGATAACTTTGAATGCCACGAATCATCTTCAGGCTCTCGTTCCTGGACAGAGGTGCCAGTGCAAAGGTGACATCTTTTAAAACCTCAGCATAAATTCCACCCAGGCCGAACATGACCAGGTGGCCGAAATCACCTTCCCGGCAAGCACCCAGGATGACCTCCTGGCCTCTGATCACAGGCTGGAGCAAAACACCTTTTGCGCCGTCAATCCCCAGTAGATCATTCCAGGCGGCCAGGGCCATGTCATCATCGGTTATGTCCAGTTTGACACCGCCCACATCGGTTTTGTGCAAGGGGCCAATCACTTTCATCACCAAGGGATAACCCATCTTCCGGCAGGTTTCCCTAAGGTGCTGTTCCTCAAAAACCTCGGTCTGATCGCTTATCCGAAAACCCGCTGCCCGTAAAACCTGACTGACGACCTCGGGATCCAGGATTCCCTCATGCCCTTCCAAGGCCTCGGCAACCAAGGCATGATCGTATCCCTCCGGGATTGAACAACACGTTTCAGGCGGCACCCAGTTTATGACCTTGCCCAGGGCTTGTCCCAATTCCACTTCATCCGGAAAGAAAACATTCCCCTCATCAATGAAATCAGCGATTTTCAACCGGGATGAGACCACCGAACTGAACATGGGAATGACGGGTATGGGGCCGGTTTGCATGACCTTGGATATCTCCCGGTAAATGGGGGCATTGTCGGACAGGCCAGAGTCTCCCAAAAGAACGGTGATCACGTCGATATGATCTCCTTCGAACGTTCTCAGCACCCGGATGATCTCTTTGATTTGCTCGGCCGAACGGGAGGGCAGAGCATCAATGGGATTGAGTGTTGAACTTTCCGGAGGTAAAATCTTTGATAACTCGGCCCGGGTTTGCTCTTGGAGTTGCGGCAGTTCCAAACCCTGGCGGTTCAATTCGTCCGAGAGCATGACCCCCGGGCCACCGGCATCGGTGACAATGCAGATCCGCTTGCCTGCAATCCGTCCCTTGGCTGCCGCCAGCACACAGGCCACATTAATCAGATCGCCCCGTCCCTGGACACGAATAATGCCGCTTTTTTCAAACAAGGCCTGTACGGCCGTGTCATTGGTTGCCATGGCACCGGTATGGCTTGCCGCTGCCTTTTCTCCGGCGGCTGTGGCACCTGATTTGATGCCCACAAGCACGCATCCTTTGCTGACCAGGCTGCGGGCGTGCCGAAGCAGTTTGGCAGGTTTATTAACGGCCTCCATGTACACCATCAGAATCGAAGCACTGTCCGGGCCATAGTTTTCATCGTGCACAGCAAGCAGATCCTCCACACCCATCTGCAACGAATTCCCCAGATTAAGGACGGTCCCAAATGAAAGACCCCGGGTGGACGCCCGTTCCATAACATAATCCACCGTGGCCCCAGAACCGCTGATAAAATCAACGGCTTGGCCGGGCAGCGTGGGAATGATTCCGGCAAATTTGCCTTTGTAGGCATGGGTCAGGAAACCGGAACAGTTGGGGCCGATCAGTGTCATGCCAGCCCCATTGGCAATCTTCAGCATGTTGTGTTCCACCTTTTTTCCCGCCTCGTCTTTTTCCCCGAATCCCGAGGTCAGTACAATAACGGCTCCGGTCTTTCGGTTGGCCAGCTCTTCCAAGGCGGGCAGCACGAATTTTGAGGGAATGGCCAGGATGGCCAGGTCCGGGGACTTGGGCAAGGCCTCGATGGTCGGATAGGTGGGCAATCCCAAAACCGAGTCGGCTTTGGGGTTCACGGCCCACAAAAGGCCCGTGTAGCCGTTTTCCTTGATATTTTTTGTCACCCGGCCACCCGGCTTTAGGAGGTCATTGCTTGCCCCGATCACCGCGATGGATTCGGGGGAAAAAAGCTTTGTGTACCTGGCCGACACAGGATTGTTTGCGGGAATCTGCTTTATGTGAGATGTCATGATACGACCCAAAATTTTTATCAGAATGTTTAAAAAGGCTCCCGCCTTTAAACTAACAAAAACGGGAGCCCAGGAGAGGACCTTTTCATCAGCTTATGTTCAATTACAATAAGCCGCGACCGGCAACAAATGCCCTGTAATTGCCCCCCCACGCCTGGGCAGGGGTGACATCTTTCAAGGCATTAAGCCAGACGGCCTCCGGAATAAGATCAAAGGGGGCGATTTTGCTCAAAGCACCCATCATCACCACATTGGCAATCTTGCCGGTGGCATCGCCAATCTCAACCGCTTTATCCAGCACATCGACCTCGATCAGGTTATATCCGTCAGACGCTTTTTTGATCTGATCAAGGTCCGGATACTCCCCAGCCGATATGGATTGGGGCACAACCATGGTTCGGGACGTCAGGATGGTGCCTCCCGGTTTCAGCAACTCAAGAAATCCCGGTCGCAGCATTTCACTTACTTCCATGGCAATAACGCAATCCGCCTTGCCCGGCATCAGCACGGGACTGAATACAGAGCCACAGGCAAAGGTACTGATCACCGGCCCGCCCATCTGTGCCATACCGTGGGTTTCCCCTTTGACGATGTTCTTCTCTCCGTAACCGGCCAGAAAGGCCAGCTGCGTCATCACCCGGCCAAAAAACAGGTTGCCCTGTCCGCCCACGCCCCGTATGGCCAGAATCAATTGTTTGGGAAGGGCCACGTGATCCAAAGAGATGGATGGGATGACCGGCGGATCATCATAGGTCGGGCCGCTGGTTCGGATCCGGTCCTCCTCGGCCAGGGTCTCGATGGCATTGAACGGGCACATCTGCAAACAGGCCTGATGCTGGCCGCCGCATCCGCTGCAGAGGTTGTTAAAGGAAGGGACGTCACCGGGCTTGGCCTCAATCCCAGGACAAATCAGACAGGTATGGCATGTGTCACATAGGTCAGCATTGACTTTAAGCCTGATCCCTTTTTCTTTAGGCGGTACTTTCTTGATGCAGCAGCCCCGTATGACCAATGTGGTAAACACGCCGTTTGCCGCATCATCCAAGGCCTGCTTCATGGCTTTCTGGATCTCCTTTCGCTCATAGGCGCTGACCACCGTCGTTCTGGCTCCCGTGGCGTCCAGTTCCTTGACCAGATCGTAAGCGCAAGGCTCACCGGCCAGATTGACGGGTGACGTGGGGGCAGGCTGACCACCTGTCATGGCAGTCCAGTAGTTGTCCAGGACGATTTTAAGGCCGGGGACGTTGCGGAAAACCGTGTTGCGGGTGGCATCCATACCGCTGTGGCACTCGGTGCTGTCTCCGATTACGGAAATACATTTATCCGCCTTATCCGGCCGGGAAAGCACGTAGCCCGTGCGTTTGCTTTCGCTGGCGCCCATGGCCACGCCCGTATCAACGGCACCCAGGAAGCATAATAAGGAGTTGCAGCCGATATCACCGAAAATTGTTTCGAGTTTTCCCCGTTTCCGCATTTTGTAAACCACTTCGGCAAACAGCCGGTAAGGACACCCCGCGCAGATCATGGGCGGACGTTTGACCGGCTGGGTGGTCAATGTTTTTTTCTGTACCTCATACCCCAGTTTCTCTGCAATGAGGGCCGGGGTGTACTCGGTCAGATTGCTGAAAAGCGCCTTGCCCTTAACCTCCAGGCCCAGTCTTTCGATTTCATCCTGAACAAAATGGTACCCATCCTCGATCACATACACATCACCCTTTATGGATGCATGGAAATGACGGATCACATCCACGGGCAAGGGATTGGTGAAGGCCAAAGACAAAATATCCATATCTGCACCGAAGGCCTCCTTGACCTCCTGTACATAGGCCGTATTGGCCCCATAGGTAATGACACCGGTCTTGCCGCTGCCTTTAATCACTTTATTCAACGGTGAAGCCTCAACCATTGCTGTCAAGGCCTTCATGCGTTCGGCCTGAATAATATCGTAGTTTTTACGGGCGATTCCCGGCAGAGAGTTAAACACGGTCAGATCTTCGCCCATGACCAGGGGTTCGCGCTTGCTGACGGGGTTCAACCGGACCAGGCCTTCGCTATGGCACAAGGCCCCTGAGGCCAGAATGGCCAGGGGTGTTTTGAATTGGCGGCTGATATCAGCTCCGATTTCTGCTGCCTCCAGCATCTCCTGGTGGTTTCCGGGCTCAAAAACAGGAATAAAACAGGATTTGAAAAGATAGCGTGGATCGACCAGGTGCTGGGTCGAGCTTGGTGTAAAATCACTGGCGATATAGTAAACAAGAGCACCCCGGGGATCGGTGTAGCAGGATGCGCTGGTAAACAGATCCCCAGCCTGGAAAAGTCCGGGAATTTTCATGGTGACCACCGTATCCCTGCCGGCCAGAGTATGTCCCAAACCCACACCCACAGCCACGGCTTCGTTCACTGACCAGCCCACAGTAATCATATCCTGGACCTGGGAAAGGCCCCGGTCAATAACTTCCGTGCTGGGGGTTCCCGGATATCCCTCCGCACTGTGAATGCCTGACCGGACACAGCCAACGGCAAATGCTATATTTCCCTGAAGGACGACGGCCTTACCGGCTTCTTCCTTGCAAAGTTTCCTTATCTTATTTTCTTTCATAATCATTAAGTACCTGTATTGAGTTATGGATCTCCCCGACAATCACCAAATATGCGAGGACGTTGGACTTACCTCTAACTATATAGTAAGGGAAAGCCGTGATAGCGCCTGTTGGCCAAATATCATATCAAGAGTCATGCCAGGGATTAACAACCACCATTAAGTGAAGCGAACAGACTGAATTCACAAACAGTTCTATCCATTCATTCCATTTCATGGTCTGATTTGAATCGAAAAATCCCACCCTAAATGGTGAGTGTCGCCGTATTCGGTGAATGAAAAAAAGGAAGGATACCCGGTGTAATGTGTAAACATACCTCAATCAAAAAAAAGACCCATACGTCCCATAGGTCCCATAGGTCCCATGGGTCTCATAAGTCCCATACATCTTATTCTTCTACAAAAGCAGAGGCCGCTCCTGGGCCTGGGTCTGAAGAAATGTTTTGGCGATATTGGAGGTGTAGACAATAATCTGACTCATCAGATTCATCAATTCCATATGGACTTCGTGAGTTTCAAGGGATTCGGCCCGTTTGCTCACAAGCCTGTCCAGGTGTCTGATCCTGTACTGGAGTTCCAGATCAAGATATTTCCGCTCCTTGATCATGATATCCTGGGCCTTCTCAGGATTTTTCTCAGAAAACGCCTCCTTGAGAAGACGAATCTGTTTGCAGACTTTCTGATGATAAATAGTCAGCTCTTCCCTGCCCTCGGCTGAAAAATCATGTTTCAACTCGTTTTTTTTATAAAGAAGAGGCACCACATTCCTATGCACGATATCCCCGATACTTTCCATGTCCTTGACAATGGAGATCATGGAATAGGTGATGCGTGTATGCTCGTTGGAACCTCCCATCTGGGCCACACGGACCAGGTAGGACACGATCTTTTCCTCGAGAAAATCGAGTTCTTCTTCGATATGGTCCACCCCCTGCATCAGAGTCAACTCGGGATGTTCCTTGTCCATTTTCACCTGACTGGTCACAAAGGGTACGGCAATGGCCCTGAGCATGCGCTCAAGTGAGCCTGCCATGCGGGAGATTTCCGCACGGGCCAGATCAATGGCCAGGGCCGGAGAAAGAATCGTGCTTTCATCCAGAAATGTGGTGGCAGGTTTAAGGGACAGATCTTCTTTCTTGTCGGGCATAATCCAGAGAATCAACCGGGCATACAGGGAGGTAAAGGGTAAAAAAACAAGCCCCAGGCCAATGTTAAAAATGGTGTGGACATTGGCAATCTGGCGTGCAATGCCCGACCCGAACTGGCGGTCAATACCCTGAACCAGTGCTGAAAACTCAGGGACCCAGCCAATGATCATGGCCACGCCAAAAACCCGGAAAAGAACATTGGCCACAGCCACCCGTTTTGCGTCGCGATTGGTGCCGATACTGGCAAGCCCTGCCGTAATGCAGGTCCCGATGTTGGCCCCGAGAATCATGGGGATCAGGGTGCCCAGAGAGGGAATCACGCCACTGCTTCCAAGGATAATCAAAATACCGATAAAAGCCGTGCTGCTCTGGATAAGGGCGGTGATACAGATCCCCACAAGCAGTCCGATAAAGGGGTTGCCCAGGCCTTTGAGCATGTCCACCACCTCCTGACTTTGGCCCAGGGGTGCCATGGACTGCCCCATCAAGTGAAGGCCATAGAAAAGAATGCCAAATCCCAGAAGAATCTCGGACAGACTTTTCAAGGTATCTTTGTGTGTGGTCATGCGTATCAATATGGCTATGGCAATAAAAACCAGAGCATAGTCCGTGATTTTAAAGGCAATCAGCTGGGCCGTGACAGTCATGCCGATGCCCGCCCCGATCAGCACGCCAATGGTCTGGGAAAAGGCCATGAGCCCAGCCTGAACAAAACTAACCAGCATCACCGAGGTGGCGCTGCCGGACTGGATGATCATGGTGACCAGAATGCCCAGAAGCATGCCCTTGAACCTGTTTTCGGTCAGGGTCGCCAGAATATGGCGCATCCGATTTCCAGCGGCATTTTTCATGCCCTGGCTCATCAACTCCATCCCGAAAAGAAAAAAAGCAAGGCCCCCAAAAAGTCCTATGATCTGAAGAGTCCACGAGAAAGACTGGCTTTTTTCACTTATTTCTGCAAAGGCTGTCACAGCCAGGACCATTAAGAAAAAAAAACCTAAAATGATGGTTCGAATCCGTTTCATAAATAATATTTGGCGCCCTTCCCTTTAAAAAAACAATGTCCAAGTCCCCTGAATCTCCCCCACCAACCATCGGGAAACGGCAGTCCGGGGATCCGTGCCCATATCAAGCATTAAACCTGAAATACAGCGTAATGACAATATTTTTTATCAAAAATGGCCACCAAACCTGACATGGAGATCTCATGGGAACCATGATTGACAGATCTGATTTTATTGTGTATCTATTTTTCGTAATCAATCACAGTATTCATAATTCGCTGTAATCCACGACCAAACGCTTCGGGTAAACCTTGAACGTTTTTGATATTTCTTTTAAGGAGGAGATAAATGGCCAGTTTAAATAAAGTCATGCTCATCGGTAATCTGGGAAGGGACCCTGAAGTCAGCTACACGCCTTCCGGTATGGCCATCGCCAAGTTCAGCATAGCCACCACGGATTTTTGGACTGACAAAGCCACAGGTGAAAGAAAAGACAAGACCGAATGGCACAGAATCGTTGCCTTTGCCAAGCTTGCCGAAACCTGCGGCCGTTACCTGACCAAAGGCAAGCAGATTTACGTTGAAGGACGCCTCCAGACCTCGTCCTATGAAAAAGACGGGATCACGCGATATTCCACGGATATCATCGCCAATACCATGCAGTTTCTTGGGGCCAAAGGCGAAGGCAGTTACCAGGGTGCCGGTGCTGGTGGCGGTGCTTATCCACAGAATAACGGACCCCAGGGCGGCGGGTTCCAAAACCCAAAAGCCAATTTCCAGCAACCCAGCCGGGGTCCCCAGAACCCGAATCACAACCAACAGCCCCAGCCCGAGTTCGATCCTTACGGAGCAGATCAGGCATTCCATCAGCCGCCGGATGATGATATTCCGTTCTAAATTGTTTAGGTAAGCCTCCGGTGGCCAGCTTCCCCGCCTTCGCGGGGACAAGCTTAAAAAGCTGTGCAAATGAGTTATAAACCAAATAGATCTAATTTTATAGGTGGTTTCAGATTTTCTGAATCCACCTATTTTTTTTTAGAAATTGTATTTTTATGGGCACACACATATCAACCATTATGCGCAACCCCACACCGAACGTGACAGCCCATCACAACGCACCCCTTGACAGATAAAAACAGCGTGTTTATTTTACATGTTTTTCCATGTTAACACTCCGTTATATTTAACTTTAATTTAGTTTTAACACCTTGACACCATGGGGGGCCATGCTTATTTTTTTCACATAGGAACCATAGGGTGCATGGAATAAAAAACATTGAATCATGGTAAAAATTATTTTTACGTAATAAGCCGTTTCAACGGTCATATTAACCCTAATCAAAGGAGGTCAGGCATGATACTCAAACGGATTTACAGTGAACCAAAATGGTCAGATCCATTTAATGAATTCAGCAGGTTAATGAGATTACTCAACACCTTTGAAGCCCCGAATCGAAATGCCTATGATGACGCAGGTGCAGGTGTTTTCCCCCTACTCAATGTTTCATCTACGGCAGATCATTACATTGTTCGGGCTGAATTACCCGGAATCAAGGCAGGTGAACTCGACATCAAAGTGACCGGTAACAATCTGACACTGGCCGGAGAAAGGAAGATCCCCGAGGAAAACAATCAAGCACGATATCACAGAAGGGAACGTGAAGCTGGGAAATTCAGCCGGGCCCTGACTCTTCCAGGACCCTTGAATGCCGATAAGGTGGATGCTCGCTTGAAAAACGGAATCCTGACCATTGTAATTCCCAAGGCCGATGAGGCCAAACCCAGAAAAATCAGTATCCACTAATTCTAAATGAATGATAATCAAGGAGGAAAAGCCATGTTAGACAAAAGCATAGAACTCCAGGCCAAAGACAAAAAAGAGCTGAAAGCGTCTGGCGAGCAGACCAAACCCGGGCCTGTTTTCACCCCGTCCGTTGATATTTTCGAAACCGAAACCAGCCTGACACTTCTTGCAGACCTGCCTGGTGTCAGTGCCGAGGGCCTGGACATTGATCTCCACGATGATACCCTTTCCATTATCGGCAATATTGTTCCTGACAAAGCCCAAGGGGAAACACGTTTACTCAAGGAGTTTGAAATGGGTCAGTACAGTCGTAAATTCACCTTATCCGAAGTCATTGACCAGGCCAAAATCAAAGCGGATCTTGCAGACGGCGTGTTGAGGCTTAATCTGCCCAAAGTTGAAAAAGCAAAGCCCCGCAAGATAACGGTCACAGGATCATAGTCCTGGGATTCCCTGATCCGAAAAGGAGGGCTTCTTCGCCCTCCTTTTGAGCCTTCATTCAAGGAACACACCGTTTCTTTTCTTGCTATGGCCCGTTGTTTGTGTTAAAAATCAGGGGTTTCGTATAGTCAGACGCATCACTTCTCATTTTCAATCTCAAACACATACGCATCGGAGGCATCACCATGGCTGAACTAATGTCTTTGTCTTTGGAAAAAGCTCATTCATACACACGCATGGCACTTCCTCTTATGGGCCATCACGGCATACCCACCACCCCGATGAACTACAGTATCTGGTACAACTACGTTACCGGTGAAAACCCAAAGTTAAAAGAAACCATCGATATAATGCTCAAACATGGTGACCAATTTACCGAAGAAAAAAACAAGGTTCTTTATTCAAAATTTTGCGCTCTATACGACGAAGTCAAAATAAAAAAACTCCAGGAAGGGCTCACCATGGTTCTCATCACCCTGGCCAGTGAAGTCCAGGGGCTTTCCATACACACAGAGGATTACGAAAAACTTCTTTCCCGATCCATGGTCCTTCTTTCTGATGATCGAAACGGTGAAAAGCTTGGCGTTATCATTCAGGATATTATCGATGAGACAAAATCCCTGGTCCAATACGGCAAAACCATCCAGCAGAAGCTTGAACAGACAACCCAGGACCTTGAGGCCCTGCAACAGGAATACGAACACACCAAAAAAGAAGCTGCAAAGGACCCCCTGACGGGTATCGCCAATCGAAAGGCCTTCATGGAGGAGGCAACACAGGTCATACGGGATGCGAATACCCGTTCCGAACCCCTGGCCTTGATCATGGCTGATATCGATTATTTCAAATATTTCAATGACACCCACGGTCATTTGGTGGGGGATGAAGTTTTAAAATTTGTGGCAAAAAAAATAAAAAGTATGGTCAAGGGCCAGGATTTTGTGGCCCGGCTTGGGGGTGAAGAATTTGTGATCCTGCTTCCCCGGACCGGCTTTGCCGGCGCTCTCCATGTGGCAGAGCAGATCCGATCCTATTTCGATCTGTCCGAATTAAAATCCCAGACCTTAGCAACTCGGCTGGGCAAGGTCACCCTTTCCCTGGGACTTGCCATGTATGAGCCGGGAGAAACACTGGAGGCCCTTATTGATCGGTCTGACAAGTCCCTCTATCTGGCCAAGGAAAAGGGCCGGAACCGGGTTGCCACCCAGCGGGATTTGGAGACGGCAAACACGCCCTGACCTTCGGCAAACCCGATTATCATTCTTTGATGAATTTTTATATCAGTCTCTGGTATTTTGCCATGCTCTGTGGTACCTGAATACATCGTGTATTTGTTCAAGGACCACCTTTTTTAACCGAGCGCGCCATGGCATATTCTTCAAAAACTAAGGGGCCATTCCCCGAACAAAACACCTTGGAATCCCCCGGGTCTGTACTGAAGCACTTTTTCGGCTACGATTCCTTCAGGGGCCATCAAAAAGACATCATTGACCATCTTATCCAGGGGGGTGACGCCCTGGTGCTCATGCCCACAGGTGGCGGTAAATCCATGTGTTACCAGATCCCGGCCCTGTTGCGCTCCGGTACGGGTATCGTGATTTCCCCCCTCATCGCCCTGATGCAGGACCAGGTATCAGCCCTTCTCCAGCTGGGAATTCGTGCGGGTTTTTTAAATTCAACCCTTTTGCCCAGGGAGGCTGCAGCAGTTGAACAGCACGTCCTCAAAGGGGGCCTGGATCTTTTGTACGTGGCACCGGAACGTGTGATGACCGAAGGGTTTCAGAACCTTTTAAGCCGCATCCCCATCTCTTTATTTGCCATTGACGAGGCCCATTGCGTGTCCCAGTGGGGCCATGATTTCCGGCCCGAATACATGCAGCTGTCCCAGCTGTTCAAACGCTTTCCCGGGATACCCCGTATTGCCCTCACAGCCACGGCCGACCCCCAGACCCGCAATGAAATCAGCAAAAAACTGATCATGGAGCAGGCACGGTGGTTTGTGGCAAGTTTCGACCGACCCAATATCTTTTACAGAATCATCCTCAAAGACAATATCAAAAAACAGCTGACCGACTTTCTCGACTCGGACCACCCCGGTGATTCGGGCATTGTCTATTGCTTGAGCCGGAAAAAAGTCGATGCCATGGCCGCCTTTTTACAGCAAAAAGGCTACCATGCCATGCCCTATCACGCCGGGATGAACAGCGAAGACCGGGCGGAAAACCAGCGCCGTTTTCTTGGTGAAGAATCCGCCATCATGGTGGCCACCATCGCCTTTGGCATGGGCATTGACAAGCCCGATGTCCGTTTTGTGGTCCACCTGGACCTTCCCAAAACCATCGAAGGGTATTACCAGGAAACAGGCCGGGCCGGAAGGGACGGTAAAAAATCCGACGCCCTTTTAATTTACAGTATGGGTGACATGGTCTTTTTAAGGCAGATGCTGGGAAACTCTGTGGGCAATGATGCATTCAAACGCATTCAGCAGCAGAAACTATCCGCCATGCTTGGCTTCTGCGAGATCAGCGAATGCCGGAGACGTGCCCTTTTAGGCTATTTTGGAGAAAAACTCCAGGAGGACTGCGGATTTTGTGATACCTGCCTGGGTGACGTTGAAACCTTTGACGGAACCATTGCCGCCCAGAAAGCCCTGTCCTGCATCTATCGAACGGGTCAACGTTTTGGAGCCGGATATCTGATCGATGTGCTTCTGGGCAAAGACGATGAACGCATTAAAAAATTCCGCCACAACCTGATTAAAACCTTCGGCATGGGAAACGAACACAGTGAGGCTGAATGGCGGTCCATTTTCAGGCAACTGGTGGCCGGTGGTTATGTGACGGTTGACCAGGAAAGCCAGGGTGGTTTCAAACTCAACGAGCGTTCCTGGCCCATACTCAAAAACGAAACACAGATCTTTTTCAAAAAAGATCCGAAACCTTTGAAAAAAACCAAAAGAAAGAGCCCTATCCGTCGTCCCAAAGAGACATGGCCCTCGACCTACGATCCCTCCCAGCTCCAAAGCGGGTCGTCCCTGGGCCTGCTCCAGGCCCTCAAGGAGTTCCGGTCCAAAACCGCTTCAAAAAAGAAAGTCCCGCCCTATGTCATTTTCCACGAAAGCACTCTGGTGGAACTGGCAGAAAAACGACCACAAACCCCTTCGGCCCTGATGGGAATTTCCGGAATAGGTCAACAAAAAATCACGTCCTATGGTGACGCCATCATGGACATTATCAGGGCACACTCAGACGCCCCCGGCCCTGTGCCTGGCCCGCCCCCTAAGACCCGGAACCCCGATAAAAAGACGGCTGACCCTGAAAAAAAGAAAAAAAAGCGCGCAGACACATGGGAAAAAAACTGGTCCCCCAGCAATAAAGCCACCCAGACCTTTGTCCAGACGAAAATAAAGGAACTGGGAACCATAGAGGCTGTCAACCATCATTATTCAGAGCCCTCCCTGATCGCATCCTATGCCCGGAGAATTGCCCCGGCTGTTCTTCAAGGCTTGAATCTGGATTAACAGATCCCTCCGCATGATCGTTTCCGAACATTTTCCTTGAGCTACCGCCATAGCAATGATAAAAACATTCATATCCGAACACAACCTCATCGAAGGAGCATAAACCCATTGGAACACAAACTGCCATCCCGTCAGAAACAGATTCTCGATATGGTCCAGGAAAAAGGCTATGTTGCCATCGAACGGTTGTCACAGCATTTCAACGTCACACCCCAGACCATCCGCAGGGACATCAACCAGTTGAGTACGGACGGACTGTTAAGGCGTTACCACGGTGGAGCCGGTCCCAATACCAGCGCCCGGAACACCACCTATTCGGTGAGGCGTTCCCTGTGTTCGGAAGAGAAAATACGGGTGGCCCAGCACGTTGCCATGCACATCCCCAATCATGCCTCCCTGTTCCTGGACATCGGAACCTCCACCGAAGAAGTGGCCCGCGCCATATTATCCAAAACAGGTATCCGGGTGATCACCAACAACATCAATGTTGCCTCAATTTTAAGCGTCAACGGGGAATTTGAAATTTTCATGGCAGGCGGCATCATCCGGAACCATGACCTGGGCATCACCGGCGAAGCAACCATTGATTTCATCAACCAGTTCAAGGTGGATTTCGGCATCATCAGTGTGGCCGGCATTGACCCGGATGGAACCCTCATTGATTTCGACTATAACGAAGTCCAGGTCACACGGGCCATCATTGCCAATTCACGCAAGGTTTTTCTTGTGGCGGATCATACCAAATTCGGTCGCAGCGCCATGACCCGCATCGGTCATATCTCGGAGGTCAGTGACCTTTTTACCGACTGCCCACCCCCCGAAGAATTTTTAGAACTCATCCGGGAATCCGGCGTCAAACTCCACATTGCAGATTCCCGATCACCCGCTGAATTCGAGTGATTTATCCAAGGAAAAAAGAACAACAATGTCGGGATTTTGATATCAGACGAAAAAATATCAGTTTTGTCCATGCATAGCCCTCCCTCTGATCGCTGAACACGAATAAAATATGCCTCTGGCAGCCCTCCGGGGGCCAGATTTTATAAATCTGGACAAATAGATTAATGTCGTCAAGGGTAACGTTTGCTGATCCGTTTATCCCTGATTATTCCGATCAACGCTCCGATACTGTATAGCCTCGGCCACATGCTGTGGATTGATTTCGTGTTCACCGGCAAGATCTGCAATGGTCCGGGAGATTTTAAGGACCCGGTTATAGGCCCTGGCTGATAAGCCCAGTCGGGCAATGGCCTGCTCCAGAAGGGTCAGGCATTCATTGTCAACATGGCAAAACCGATTGATCATCCGACTGTTCATCTGGGCATTGGCGTGGATATCCGAATTCCTGAAGCGCCGGGTCTGGATGTCTCTGGCTGCAATCACACGCTTACGTATGACCATGGACGACTCACCGGCTTGGCCCTTTTTGATCTCCCTGAAGGGAACCGACGGGACATCACTATGAATATCGATGCGGTCCAGAAGGGGGCCGGATATCCTGGCCCGGTAGCGGTCGACCTGACTGGGCGTGCAGCTGCATGCGTGGGTGCTGTCTGTCAGATACCCGCAGGGACAGGGGTTCATGGCCGCCACCAGACTGAACCCCGACGGGAAGGTCAGGGACGTGACGGCCCGTGATATGGTGACGAATCTGTCTTCCAGGGGCTGCCTGAGCACTTCCAGCACATGTTTCTTAAATTCGGGAAGTTCGTCCAGAAAAAGGATCCCGTTGTGGGCCAGACTCACTTCGCCGGGCCTGGGATGATGCCCGCCTCCGATAAGTCCCGCATCGGAAATGGTATGATGGGGGGCCCGGAACGGTCGGGTGGTGACCAAAGCCTGGTCCTTGGCAAGGTGGCCTGCTACGGAAAAAATCTTTGTGGTCTCAATGGCTTCCTCATAGGTCAAGGGAGGAAGAATCGATGAAAAACTCCGTGCGAGCATGGTTTTCCCTGAGCCGGGTGGCCCTGTCATCAGGACATTATGCGAGCCTGCCGCAGAAATCTCAAGGGCACGTTTCACATGTTCCTGCCCCATGATTTCGGAAAAATCCGATTCCCCACCGCCTGTTTTCTCAAAGAGTTCTTTCATATCTGCCCGGGCAGGCTCGATGCTGACAAAGCCCATAAGGAATCCCACCACCTGGGAAAGGTTCGTGACAGGATAGACGGAAAGACCCTTGACCACGGCGGTTTCCATGCGGTTGTCAAAGGGGACCACAACGCCTTTGAACCCGGCATCCCTGGCTGCCATGGCCATGGGAAGCGAGCCTTTTACGGGTTTCAGCCGCCCATCCAGGGAAAGCTCGCCAAAAAAAAGATAGGGCGTAACCGTCTCCGGGGGCAGGATTCCCATGGCGGACAGAATCCCCAGGGCCATGGGCAGGTCAAATCCGGTGCCGTCTTTCTTGATGTCCGCCGGGGCCAGATTCACGGTGATCCTATCTTCGGGGAACCCATAGCCGGAATTTCTTATGGCGGCCCGGACACGTTCACGGCTCTCCTTGACCGCAGCATCGGGCAGACCCACCGTGGTAAAAACCGGCAAGCCGGAGCGGATATCCACCTCCACATCAACCAGACGCCCCGTAATCCCCTCCAGCGCACTGCTGGCTACCTTTGAAAGCAACATGTCCCTCCTGATCATTTCCATTGAAGACAAATCAGACCAAACACCAACGCATCAGATTTTGCTGTAACGTGGACAAGCACACCTTGCAGCTATAGCAGATCATCGTTAAGGGAACAATCCTTTTGTGTTTTGCAATTTTCAATATTTTATGTATAATGGCGGATCGATCATCCGGATGACTGATTTGCAGCACCGGAGCATGATTGTCACATGAAGTGAACCTCGAATAGAAAGCGTTTAACGACGATAAATATATGGCCTTATTAACCCAGCAACGAACATTATGCAAAGCTGTCTCCTGTTCCGGAGTCGGTGTTCATTCAGGAATCACGGTCAATCTGACCATCAAGCCGGCTCCTCCCAATCACGGAATCAAATTTATTCGAACGGATCTTCCGGACAGCCCGGCCATCAGCGCCATATTCAACATGGTTGTGGATACAAGCCTGGCCACGGTCATCGGCAGTGAAGGGGCCATCGTGTCAACCATTGAGCACCTGATGGCATGCTTTGTGGGTTTGTCCATCGACAATGCGGTGGTGGAGCTTGATGGCTATGAGATGCCCATCATGGATGGCAGTGCAGCCCTTTTCACATCCATGATCCTTGAAGCGGGGATTAAGGAACTTTCATTCCCCAGGACCTTTTTTACCATCACCCGTGAAATCATCCTTGAAGAAAACGGGAAATACGTCAAAGCATCACCCCATCCATTTTTTAAGCTGAGCAGCACCATTGAATTTGCCCACCCCCTGATCCGGAAACAAACCTATGTATTCGACTTGTCCGAAAAAACCTTTTCCGAAGAAATATGCATGGCCCGGACCTTTGGTTTTTTTCAGGAAGTGGACCACCTGAGGCGTTACGGCCTGGCCAAGGGTGCCAGCCTGGAAACAGGGATAGCCATTGATGAAGAAAGTGTTCTCAACGAGGAAGGGTTGCGTTTCGAGGATGAATTCGTCCGTCATAAGCTCCTGGACTGTCTGGGTGATTTTTCACTTCTGGGTATGCCCATCATCGGCCACATCGAAACCTTCAAATCCGGCCATGCATTCAACCATGCCTTTTTAAATGAATTGGTCTCCCGAAAGGACTGCTGGGAAACCAAACAATTTAATAATCAGCCCCCCCCAAAAGCCAAAGTGCCAAAATCACTTGCCATTTAAGAACGCCTCGGCTATAAAATGGCCCTTAAGGGGAATCGGAATTCCGATTTCGATAAAAATTGGGGAAACAATTATTAATATGACACGACCATTTTTACGGCGCATCGCTGGTTTCACACTGGTCTTGATGCTTATATCCAGCCCACTTCTCGCAGGGAAAGATACCCGTCTTAAGAACATGACGGTCACCAATAACAGAGACACGCTCCTCTTGTATGTGGAGGTGGAAAACGCCTTTGGTGACCAGATCCTTTCTGCGTTGAACAGCGGGGTCACCTTGTCTTTTTCCTTTCCCGTCATCGTCCGGCGCGCACGAAGCTTCTGGCTTGATAAAAAAATCAGCCAGATTGAGCTTACTCACACGATCAAATTCGACACCCTTAAAAAAGATTATATCATTACCCGGTCCTGGAAATCTTCTGAGCCCCAGACGGTCAAATCTCTTGAAGAGGCCATATTACTGATGACCCGGATTGAAGGCATTCCCCTTCTTCCCCTGGACCGTCTTGAAAAGGGCGAACGCTATCGGATCGCTGCCAAAGGCAGACTGAAAAAAATCTCTCGACCCAGTTATCTGAAATATGTTCTTTTTTTTCGTAATTCCTGGAAGTTTGAAACCAAGTGGACCTTTGTCGATTTAATTTACTGATACCCCCTGTTTGAAAGCACATGGACACAAATCTGGACAGCAAAACACCCGCTCTGCCTGACCTTGAAAGGAAACGCCGTAAAAAGGAGTTTATCCTCATCGGCATGATCATCATTGCTGTGGCCATCATCACCTATGTGATTACCCAGACCACCAATTTTGGTGTGGATTTTCCCATTTCAAACACCATCTTGATGTTCATTCTGATCAACATCAACATGATGCTGCTGCTTTTTCTCCTGATCCTTGTCTTTCGCAATCTGGTCAAACTGTATTATGACCGGAAACACGGAGTCATGGGAGCCAAGCTCAGAACCAAACTCCTGGTGGGCTTTATTACCCTGTCCCTGCTTCCCACCACGGTTCTCTTCTATTTTTCCATCCAGTTCATCTCCACCAGCCTGGACTTCTGGTTTAACGCTCCGGTGGAACAAGCCCTTGACAATTCCCTGTCCATCGGTAGGCAGCTCTACACCTATATGGAAGAGAACAATCGATTCTTTTTGGAACGTATCTCCTATCAGATTGACAAGAAAAATTATCTGAGCCCTGAAAACGAAACACCGTTCAAGCACTACATCCTGGTCAGTCAAAGGGCCTTTAACCTCAGCGCCATCGAAGTCTATGATATCAACTCCAACCGAATCACCTATTCGGCCAGCGAGGACATCGAACGGGCCATTTTATCCCCCATTTCTGCCAATGAGCTCCAAAAAGAGGCCCAGCCTACCCAAATCCAGACCTATACGGAACATGTCCCCCAAGGTGAGCTTGTTCGCTCCATCGGCACAGTTCCCTTTGGGGAGTCACGGGCCAATCTCAAAGGGTTTGTTGTGATTTCCGTTCTTATCCCCCCGGGCATGAGTGAAAGCATGGCCTCCATCTCCCGGGGCTTTGAAGAATATCAACAGATCAAGCTGATGAAAAGGCCCATCCAGATTTCCTATTTCATCGCCCTTTCCATTGTGGCTCTTCTGGTGGTGTTTTGTGCGATCTGGTTCGCCTTTTATCTGGCCAAATCCATCACCATTCCCATCATGGAGCTGGCCGAAGGGACCCGGCGCGTTGCCGAAGGGGACTTGAGTTTCAACATCACCATGTCCTCGGATGATGAAATCGGAAGCCTCGTCAATTCATTCAATAAAATGACCCATGACTTATCCATCAGCCGGGAGCAGCTGGCCCTATCCGCCCGCATGCTCAGGGAGCAGAATCTTGAGATCGAAGAACGTCGTCAATACATGGAAATCGTTCTTCAAAACGTGTCGGCCGGAGTCATTTCCCTGGATCCCTGGGGATACATCGCCACCCTCAACAAATCGGCCGAACGCATGCTGGGCATCAAAGCCGAGTATGTCCTCAAGAAAAACTACAAAGAACTCCTGGATGAACGCCAGCTGGGTAAGGCTGAAGAAATCGCCGAAAAGCTTGAATACTCGACAACCGGTGTGGATTTCCCATTGAGCCTCAATGTGGACAACAAACTTCGGAGCTTTATGGTCCATTCCAATGCCCTGAAAGATGACAATGAAAATTCCATGGGTGTGGTCATTGTGTTCGATGATCTGACAGAACTTGAAAAGGCCCAGCGCATTGCGGCCTGGCGGGAAGTGGCAAGGCGTATCGCCCATGAGGTCAAAAACCCCCTCACGCCCATTGCACTGTCTGCGGAACGGCTGAAACGACGTTATTCCTCCCAGGTCAAGGATCCGATTTTCGATGAATGCACCCGGACCATCATCGACCATGTGGATCTGATCCGGAATCTGGTCAACGCCTTTTCCACCTTTGCCCGTTTCCCCACCTCAAATCCGGCGCCCTGTGACCTCCCTGTGATCATTGAAGAATCCGTGTCTTTATACAAGGAAAGCCATCACCATATCACCTTCAGTATTCTGCGTGAACCGGAAATTCCCTTGCTGAACATCGATCGCCAGCAGGTTAAACAGGCCATGATCAATCTTCTGGACAACGCCATTTCAGTCCTCAATAAAAAAGGGGAAATCAAAATTTCCATGAGCCATAACAAAATCAAAGATATCGTGATCCTGGAAGTTGCAGATAACGGCCCTGGAATCCACAGCAATATCAAATCACGGCTTTTTGAGCCCTATTTTTCCACCAAGAAATCCGGAACCGGACTGGGGCTTGCCATTGTGAATTCCATTGTTGCTGATCACAACGGAAGCATCCGTGTCTTTGACAATAAACCAAAGGGGACTCGCTTTGTCATTGAATTTCCAGTATCATAATATATTGGATTTTTCCCTGAAAATAAGACCAAAGGAGAAACACATATGTTCCCCACACTGTTGATTGTTGATGATGAACCCTCCATTTTGAATGCCCTGAAAGGTCTTCTGACCGATGAGGGGTTTGAGGTCATCACCGCCGCCAACGGATACGAATGTCTGAAAACCATTGAAACCGAATTCCCGGACCTTGTGCTTTTGGATATATGGATGCCCGGCATTGATGGCATTGAAACACTCAAGGAAATTAAAAAAAGTCATCCGAGACTACCTGTGATCATGATTTCGGGCCACGGTACCATCGAAACCGCCGTGACTGCTACAAAACATGGCGCCTTCAACTTTATAGAAAAACCCATTTCCATTGACAAGGTCATTGTGGCCATCAGCAATGCTCTGAATTTCAGACGTCTTGAAGAAGAAAACCGCTACCTTCGGACCAAGATGATTTCAAAAAATTCCATTGACGGCATCAGCCTTCCCATCCAGTCTCTGAACCAGCAAATCGCCATTGCAGCGCCCAGTGATTCATGCATCCTGATCAGTGGTGAAAACGGAACAGGCAAAGAGCTTGTGGCACGGACCATTCATCAGTTCAGCAGCCGTTCGGATAAATCCATGATCACGGTAAACTGCGCTGCCATTCCGGACCGTCTTTTTGAAAGCGAATTATTTGGCCATGAAAAAGGCGCCATTCCCCAAGCCACCAGCAAAAACATCGGAAAATTCGAACTGGCTGATGGAGGGACCCTTTTTCTGGATGAAATAGGTGACATGAGCCTTAAAAACCAGTCTAAAATCCTCCAGGTTCTCCAGGAGCAGAAATTCAGCCGCCTTGGAGGAAACCGTGTCCATGACGTGAATGTGAGGATCATTGCCGCCACAAATAAAAATCTGGAAAAGGAAATCGAAACCGGTGGCTTTCGTGAAGATCTTTATTTCAGGTTGAATGTGATTCCCATCAGGGTTCCTCCCTTGCGGGAACGATTGGACGATCTGCCCCTTCTGATCAATACCTTTTTGAAAAAATGGGCGGAAAACACCGGAGGACAAATAAAATCCCTGAGCCCTGAAGCCTTGGACATTCTGACAAAGGCTCTCTGGCCAGGGAATGTCAGGGAGCTTAAAAACCTTCTGGAGCGTATGGTCGTCACCGTCAAATCGGACGTGATTAATGCCTCGGACATTCCTGCACCTTACAATATCGACATCAGCCAGGATACGGAAGATGTCCTTGCGCCTTTTCATGAATTCAATAATCTCAAGGATGCCCGTGAAGAATTTGAAAAAGAATTCATAAAAACCAAATTGAAAAGCCACGGGAATGACCCGGAAAAGACTGCCAAAGCCCTGGGTATCAGCAAAAGCTATGTGATTAAAATGATGAGAAAACAATGATCGACAAGAAACCAGGAGCCGTGTTTTGAGAATCATTGCCGGGACTCTCAAACGAAAAACCATTTTATCCGTCCCCGGAATGACGACCCGGCCCACGTCAGATCGTTTGAGAGAATCCATCTTCAATATTCTTTCCACACAGGTCCGAATGACCCGGGTACTGGATCTGTATGCAGGAACCGGAGCCCTTGGCCTGGAAGCCTTAAGCCGAGGTGCTCAACGTTGTGTTTTCGTGGACAATCACAAAGACGCCCTTGCCGTAATCAAAAAAAACATCAGCGCCTGTGCCATGGACCATTGCAGCCAGGTCCTTTCCTTAGATATCTCCCGGAATCTTGCGGGCATCCATGGAAAAGGGCAAGCCTTTGATCTTGTTTTCATGGACCCGCCATACGGTATGAATATGATCTCTGATACCCTCGTGGGTTTAAGCGCCTCAGGGTTGCTTGAAAACGGGGCCTGCCTTGTCTGTGAACATGCCCTGACAGATCCCTTGGGTGCCCTTCCTGAGTTGTTTACCCTGACGGACCAGAGACGCTACGGTAAAACACAGGTCAGTTTCCTCTTTTTTGGACCATCCGATTAAACGGGTGTTTTGATTTCATTTGTTTATAAAAAAATCCCTATCTCATTCCACCAAACTGTGATAGGGCTGATTTCATTGTATTATTGATATTATCATTGGGGCTTAACATTAATTCAAATAAGGAATAACCCATGTCCGGTATTGCCATTTATCCTGGGACATTCGACCCATTAACTTACGGCCACGTGGATGTGGTGGAACGGGGTCTTAAAATTTTCGATAAAGTCGTCATTTCCATCTTGAACAACAAGAGCAAAAAGCCCCTGTTTTCTGTGGATGAACGCCTTGAGCTCATCCGTGAAAGCCTGAAGGATTTTGATCGGGTTGAGATCACATCCTTTGAGGGATTGATCATTGACTATGCTGTCAAACAAAACGCCCAGGCCATTTTAAGAGGCATGCGGGCTGTATCGGATTTTGAGAACGAATTCCAGATGGCCATGTTCAACCGGCGCCTGAACAGGGACATCCAGACCGTCTTTTTGATGACAGGTCTGAGATGGATTTTCACCAGTTCATCGGGCATCAAGGAGCTGGCCAGCTTTGGCGGAAATATCCATGGGCTGGTGCCCCCTTTTGTGGAAAAAAAGCTCAAAGAAAAATTCATAAAAACCGTTTAAGACTTAAAACAGGATGGTGTCCTATGGATCTCTGGCAACTTAACATCTTCACCAAAGTCGTTGAACTGAAAAGTTTTTCAAAAGCAGGGTCGGCCATCCACCTGTCCCAGCCCACAGTCAGCAGTCATATCAAAGATCTTGAAGAACATTTTGATTGCCGTCTCATTGACCGCCTGGGCAAAGAGGCCCTTCCCACCAAAGCAGGGGAGCTTCTATACGGTTATGCAAAACGGCTTTTATCCCTCAGGGATGAAACCGAAACAGCACTGTCCCAGTTCAAGGGAAAAACGCGTGGGCACCTGGTGATCGGTGGCAGCACCATTCCCGGAGGCTACATTCTTCCCCAGGTCATCGGCAAGTTCCTGGCCCAGTTTCCCGACGTCACCATGGCCCTTGAAATCAGTGATACGGATAAAATCATTGCATCGATTTTAGATGGCCAGATCGAAGTCGGTCTTGTTGGTGCCCCAAACAACGACAAAAACCTGATGCAAGAGCCCCTGATCAAAGATGAGCTCAGCCTGATCATCCCCGGAGATCATCCCTGGAAAAACCGTAAAAGCATTGATCCGTCAATGCTCAAGGACGAACCCTTCATCGGCAGGGAACATGGCTCCGGCACATTGAAATCCTTGACCCAGAGCCTTATGGATTCGGGTTTTGATGCATCTATCTTACGCATTGTAGCAACCATGGGAAACACGGCAGCAGTCCGCCAGGGAGTGAAAAGCGGCATCGGCGTTTCCGTTTTATCCCCATTGGCCGTGGAAGATGATCTGAAAAACGGTTCGTTAAAGGCATTGAGCATCGAAGGAATAGATTTGACCCGTCATTTTTATCTGACCATGCATAAAGCCAAGACCCCATCCCCCCTGTGCAAGAGTTTCGTGGACTTTCTAAAAACAACAATTTAAATGAGATATTTAAACACCACAAACCCGCAAATCAAAAGAACAGTAAACGCCACAGCCAGGCGGTTGAAGTGTTTGTCGATAAACGTCCTGATCTGGGGCCCAAATTTGTAGATCAAGGCCGACACCAGAAAAAAACGGGCAGACCGTGACACAGCCGAAGCAATGAAAAACACAAGAAAATTAACCTTGAAGGCTCCGGCAGAAATGGTGATCAGCTTGTAGGGTATGGGGGTGAACCCGGCTGTAAATACAATCCAGGCATTGTAGATGTTGAATTTTTCCCGAATCATTTCAAAATGCCCATGGAGGCCATAAAGGTCGATGATCTTCATCCCTATGCTGCTCATGAACTGCCAGCCGATCAGATAACCGAAACAGCCCCCCAGAAGAGAACCGGCCGAACAGATCAGTGCAAAACGGAAGGCTTTGGACGGCAGGCCCACAGCCAGCGCAATTAAAAGAACATCCGGAGGAATAGGAAAAAACGAGCTTTCGCAAAAGGCAAGGATAAACAAAGCCCATGAACCATAAGGGGTTTCCGCCCAGTGAAGCACCCAATCGTACATTTTTTTTAACATCATTCGTCTCCCCAGCCATGCTCACCGATGAGCTTCACAAAACGGCACCGCCCAAGACTTTCCTTTTCAAAGCCATCCTCATGCCTGACAATCCGCATCAAATCCTGGGAGTGCTGGTCCCCCACGGGAATCACCATACGGCCGCCCACCCCCAATTGTTCCAGAAGCGCCTCAGGGATAGTCGGCGACCCTGCCGTGACAATGATGGCATCAAAGGGTGATTCTTCTTTCCAGCCGGTGGTGCCATCCGTATAGCGGGTCACGATATTATAATATTTAAGCTGATCGAACAAACGCCGTGTTCGAACAAACAGTGAATGTTTTCTCTCAATGGTGTACACCTTGGACACGATTTCCCCAAGAACAGCCGCCTGATATCCTGAACCCGTACCGATTTCAAGGACCCGGTCATGGGAAGAAAGATGAAGGGCCTGGGTCATCTCGGCCACAATAAAGGGTTGGGAAATGGTCTGTTGTTCTCCTATGGGCAGGGGATAATCCATATAGGCCTGGTCCATCATGGCCTCAATCACAAAAAGATGTCGAGGAACCGTTCGCATGGCTTTGAGCACCAACAGATCAGAAATGCCACGGGCTTCTATCTGGGCTTGAACCATCTCATCCCTCAATCGTTTATACCGTTTCTCAGCAATGTTCATGGTGGAGTTCCTGTCAACTCATGGTCATTTGGGTCATCAATTAGGAATAAAGGGAGATTTATAGCACTTTATGTTTGATAAATCCTTTTTTTTTAGTAAAATAGCATTATTTTTGTTATTACCACACAATTTTTTCACTTTTTATGGGCACACACTTTGACCGGAACCAAGCAGTTCGTCATTTCTCTGACCATCCTTTTTCTGATCATTACCATGGGCAGCCTGGGTTATATGTATATCGAAGGCTGGAATTTCATGGACTCGATCTTTATGACCATCATCACCCTGACCACCATTGGTTTTGGTGAGGTGCACCCCATTGGGAAAAGTGGCCAGATATTTACCATCGTCCTGATCTTCATCGGCGGGGGTTTTTTTATTTATGTTATGGGCGCCTTTGTGCAATTCATGGTCGAAGGACAAATCAGGCTTATACTGGGGAGAAGGAAGTTGGACAAAAAAATTAATCACCTGAAAGATCATTACATCGTTTGCGGTTATGGCCGGATCGGCAGGGTACTTTGCCACCAGTTGACCGTCAACAATCCCCTCGACCTGATTGTCATCGAGCAAGATGAAAAAATGGTCCCCATTCTTGAGGAAGACAAACGACTTTATCTCATTGATGATGCCTCATCGGAAAGTTGTCTGTTAAAAGCGGGAATCCAGAAGGCCAAATGCCTGGTTGCTGCCCTTGCCACTGATACGGCCAATGTCTTCCTGGTCCTTACAGCCCGCCAGCTCAACCCGAAAATCTTTATCATGGCACGTTCCAGTTACAAGGAATCCGAATCCAAATTACGGGCGGCAGGTGCCAACATGGTCGAATCTCCCTATGATATGGGGGCTGCCAATATGGCCTTTAAAATTCTACGTCCCACCGTAACCAACTTTCTGGATATTGCCCTGACCCGAAAGCATAAGGATATCCAGATGGAGGAGCTGCCGGTGAAGGATTCCTCACCCTTGGTCAACATTATGCTCAAAGACACGGGCATCCGTCAGAAATACAATCTTATTATCATTGCCATTAAAAAGGAAAACGGGGAAATGCTTTTCAACCCCTCCTTTGAAACCATCTTCAAGGCAGGGGATACGGTTATTGCTGTGGGAAAAGACGAAGACCTGATGCGTCTCGAGACTGTTTTAAACCCCAGGATTCCATCGAGTATCTTCCGATAAGCAACACACCCCATGGAACCCCGGTTGTCATATTTTATAGATGGTTCGCTTGTTCGTCACGATGATATCGATGTATTTACTTCTGGAGTCCGCTGGAACCTGTGAAATCACCTGAGCTTCAAAGGCAATGGCCACCTTCCGTGTGGTCATGGGCAAGCGTGCAATAAACTTGTCATAAAAGTTATCAACAATGCCTATACGTCCGCCCTTTTCATCAAATGCCAACCCCGGCACAATGGCGATATCGATTTGCTCGGGGGGAACAGCCTTGCAGTGATCCGGATTAGGTTCCAGGGTATCATCTGCCCCCTTTCTCAGATCTTCCTTGAGGTTTTCAATCTTGTATAATGTCGTCTTGTTATTTTCCCGGTCAATCAGGGGGAGGACAATTTTCTTTCCCTTTTTCAAACTCTCCTTAATGATATTTTCCGTATCAACTTCACAGTGCCTCCGGAGATAAAGCAGGGCGATTTTTGATTCTATGAAATTTGCAAAATCGAACAGCCTTTCTTCAACAGCTGCCTGCATCTTTTTTCGATCCTCTTCTGGAAAAGATTCTATTTTCTCAACAATCTCATTGACCAGTTCACGTTTTTTTTCTTTCACATCATCCATCTTAAATTCTCCGGAGTGTCTTTTATTAGGTCAGGCTCAGCCCTGAGACTCGAAACGAAATCATCGATTTAATTCAACTTACAATAATCATTGACTAAAAACAGGCCCCATGCTAAAAAAATCAGGTTTTGCAGCGGGGTTATAAGGCCATACATTTTCGCCTTTTTCTTGCTTTCTGCAATCATTTCAAAATTCTTACAATTATCACAAGCAATATAGGTATTGTTATGCTTGAAATCAAGTATGTTCGAAAAAATTTATCAATTATTCAGGAAGCCCTCTTAAACAGGGGGGGAAAAGCGGACCTTGCTACCTTTATCCGGTGTGAAACCAAACGACGGGAAATTCTTCTGAGTCTTGAGGAACTTCAGCATAAACGAAACGTGGTTTCCCAGTTGATCGCCACCATGAAAAAAAACGGTGAAAATGCCGAGGCCCATATTCTTGAGATGCGCGATGTATCCGGCCAGATCAAGGATCTTGAAAAAGAGCTTTCGGGAAATGAAGAGGCCGTCAGTCAGGTATTGATGACCTTGCCCAACATTCCCCACAGCTCTGTGCCCCTGGGGAAAAATGAAACCGATAATAAAGTCCTTCGCACGGTGGGCAAACCGCCTGTCTTTGATTTTGAGGTCAAGGCACACTGGGATATCGGAGAAAACCTCAAAATCCTGGATTTTGAACGGGCAGCCAAAATCACTGGCGCCAGATTTCCCCTTTATCTTGGGAAAGGAGCCCGACTTGAACGTGCCCTGATCAATTTCATGCTGGATATCCATACGGAAAGGCACGGATATAAAGAAATACTGCCCCCGTTTATCGTGAACAAAAACTCCATGACCTGCACGGGCCAGCTTCCCAAATTCGAAGAGGACCTTTTTAAATTGGAGGGACTGGACTATTATCTTATCCCGACAGCTGAAGTTCCTGTGACCAACATCTTCCAGAAGGAAATTTTAAGCGAGGACGACCTGCCTGTTAAATTTGTGGCGTGCACCCCCTGTTTCAGGTCCGAAGCCGGCTCCTACGGAAAGGATACCCGTGGCCTGATCCGGCAGCATCAGTTCAACAAGGTGGAATTGGTCAAACTCGTTAACCCTGAACATTCCTATGATGAACTTGAATCACTCACAAAGGATGCGGAAACAATCCTCAAAGAGCTGGGACTGGCTTATCAGGTTCTGGCCCTCTGCACGGGTGATATGGGCTTTTCCTCTGCAAAAACCTATGACCTGGAAGTCTGGATGCCGGGTCAAGGGTGCTACCGGGAAATTTCTTCCTGCAGCAATTTTGAAGACTTCCAGGCCCGTCGCGCGTCCATCCGCTTCAAGAAAAAAGGGCAGAAAGGCACCGAGCTTGTTCATACATTAAATGGCTCTGGTCTGGCTGTGGGCCGGACCCTGGCCGCCATTCTCGAAAATTATCAGCAGGAAGACGGATCCGTCATCATTCCGGACGCGCTTGTCCCCTATATGGGAGGCCTTACAAGGATAGAATTATGAAAACATCAGATTTCCCCCAGGATATAAAAGACCACGTGATTCCCTCTGACCAGGGGGAGCTTGTCTATACCTGCCTCGGATGCGAGGCTGAATTCGGCATCAGCCGCCTTCTCTATGTCTGTCCGGATTGTGGCCAGGTCCTTCTGCTCAAGGACAATAAGCCCGAGAGGATCTCGAAGATCACCGGAAAATTGTGGCGTAAAATTTTCGATTACCGGAAAATGCTTACCATTCCTGCCCTGAAAGGCATTTACCGTTACCATGAATTCATTGGCCCGGTGGTGCCCCTTGATTCTATTGTTTATCTTGGAGAAGGCCATACTCCGATTGTTGAGGCCAACGCGTTTCTTCAGGACAAAGCCAAAATCCGGTTTTTTTATAAAAATGATGGCCAGAACCCCAGTGCATCGTTCAAGGACCGGGGCATGGCCAGTGCCTTGAGTTACATCAACTTTCTGATTCAAAAAGGCTACGTTTCGGATGTGCTGGCCATCTGTGCATCCACAGGTGACACCTCTGCCGCAGCTGCCCTTTACGCGTCCTATTTGCAGCCCCATATCAAATCGGCTGTGATTCTTCCCAGTAAAAAAGTCACGCCCCAGCAGTTGTCCCAACCCCTGGGAAGTGGCGCACAGGTGTTTGAAATCCCCGGTGTATTTGATGATTGCATGAAGGTGGTTGAAGAATTGTCCGCCAAGTACCCCGTGGCCCTTCTCAATTCTAAAAATGCCTGGCGCATCCTTGGCCAGGAGTCTTATTCCTATGAAATCGCACAGGATTTTGAATACGACATGCAATCCAAGGTGGTGGTTGTCCCCATCGGCAATGCCGGGAACATCACTGCCGTGATGAGCGGCTTCATGAAATTTTTCGAGGCAGGCATCATTGACCATCTTCCCCAGATCATCGGTGTCCAGTCCAATCATGCCAATCCTGTATTTCGTTATTACCTTGAGCCGGACAAAGACAAACGTCGCTTTGTGCCTGTTAATGTAAGGCCCAGCGTGGCCCAGGCCGCCATGATTGGAAACCCGGTTTCCATGCCCCGGGTCATCAACCGTGTTGAAAAATACAATGCTTTGTCCAACAAAAAGAACGTCTTTGTTGTGGAGGTCTCCGAGCAGGAGATCATGGACTGGGAACTTCTGGCCAACAGAAATGGCCATATCGCTTGCACCCAGGGGGGGGAGAGCCTGGCCGGACTTGCCAAAGCGGTTGCCCTTGGAATCGTTGACAAACAGGCAACGGCCATTGTGGACTCCACAGCCCATGCCCTTAAATTTTCTGGCTTTCAGGACATGTATTTTGAAAACCGTTTCCCCAAAGAGTTTGAAATCACGCCCCGGGAAGACCTGATAAACCACCCCAGGCTTGTCCATCCCAGTGATTTAACAAATGTCCCAACACCGGAAAAACCGCTGGAAGGGAAAGAACTTTCGCACTATGTTGAACGCATATCCCATGAAATTGCAAAACTGCTGAACCTGGAAAAACATCACCCATAGGGTCGTTGATTCCGAATCAAAGGCTCATGAACCTGGACAACAGGCTGATTTTTTCTATTCATATTGACTTCGTTGCCCGTATGCAGGTATGATGATGACTTGCATTAAACGCTTAATAATTTTGGGAATTGTCTCATGAAGATCAACAGATGGTCGTTTGTTTTTATTTTATTTTCTTTCGTATTGATTTATTCTGGCTGCTCAAACAAACAAAAAGCCATAAAACAAAGCCAGGATACCCGCCGTGTGGCAGAAGCATACATGTCAAAGGGAGATTATTCCGGAGCCTTGAAATACCTCCTTCAGGCTGAAGCAACCTATGGAGATGACTATCTTCTCCACGATGATCTGGGGAAAGTCTATGTGGCAAAAAGTAAATTTGATACGGCTATTAAGCATTTCAAAAAAGCCCTGGAGCTTGAACCCGAATTCGCACCCGGAAAAAACAACCTTGGCTCGGCCTATCTTCTTGACGAGAAATGGGACGAAGCCATTGCCATATTCAAAGAACTCAATGAAAACCTCTTGTACGCAACCCCCCACTACCCCATGTACAATCTGGGCTGGGCCTACTACAACAAACACGACTATAAAACAGCCATAGAATATTTCAACAAAGCCCTGAAAATTCAGCACGGTTTTGTTATGGCCCTCCGCGGCCTGGGCCTGTCATATCAGAAAATGGGTAAACATGATCTGGCCATACAGTATTTTGAAAAAGCCACCGATAAATCCCCACCCTTTCCCCAGCTCTACTTTGATCTTGGCCAAGCTTACCATGCCAATCACCAGTTTGAACAAGCCATCGAAGCCTTTGAAGAGGTAAGCCGCATCAAACCCGACAGCGAGATTTCCGATCAGGCTATAAGCGAAATCAAACGGATCAAAAAACAATCTTTGAAGTAAGCGTGACGATTACAGTGTTGCCATGGCCTGATTTTTATAATCTTGTTTCCCAGGCTCCCAAAACCAGCGGAAAATTTATTCTTGAATGATACATGGTTATTCAAAAAACTTGCCAAACATGCGGTGATACGTCATAATAATTAGTAATTCTTTCGGTTTTGTTACATGTTGGCCTCATATCTGAACGTACGGGATGTCACTATTCCCTACCCCCCCTTTAATAAAACACTAAGGATTCAACCATGCGATGGGCTTTACCCTTTGTTTTACTGTGGATGATTTCATCAACGTGTTTTGCATCTGACGAACTTTATTTTGCGGGCCTGGATGATGCTGCGCCATTTTCTTATGAGGAAAATGGGGTTATAAAAGGCTATGATTATGATATATTTATGGAAATGATGCAACGGGCAGGGTACACAGTCAAGGTTGAACTTCTGCCGTTTAAACGATCATGGCATTATCTGATCAATGGTGCGGTGGACGGAACCTTTATGATCTACTATAAGGAGGAACGCAAGGCCCACCTTCTCTACTGCGAAACACCCATTCATGTGGCCACGTACCATCTTTTTGTCAAAAAAGGCCATGAATTCCCCTTCAACGGCGTGAACGATCTTTACGGGAAGAAAGTCGCCAATCAATCGGGATTTTTTGTCTCAAATGAATTTGACCAAGCTGTGAAAAATAAGAAAATAATTCTTGAAGAGGCCCTGTCCTGCGACATGAATCTAAAGAAACTCATGTCCGGGCGTGTGGATTGTTATATCTCAAGCGCCCGCCTGATCCGGCCCAATATTCTGGAGCTTGGCATTCAGCATGATATCGTTCAGCTCCCCGTCCCTGTTCTTCCGAATAAAGGACTTTATATCGCTCTTAGCCTTACCGCCGACCGGATCAAAGACAAAGCGGCCTTTGTCCGGATGCTGGGCTTGATCAGGCAGACCATGGACAAAGACGGGACCATGGATAAAATCAACGCCAAGTATTTTCATTAAACACGGACAACGGGTACACGGTTGTCAATTCTACGATGGGGTGAGGATTTTGTGGGGTTGCTGGGAATTTGAATGTCTATTCGTGCTACTATCTCGTAAAATTTAGTTTTTTATGCTGGAAGTTAAAACCTTAATCCAATAACTGTCTAATATTCTTTGTTTTTCTTCGTGCTCTTCGTGTTCTTCAGTGATCGTAGTGAACGGGTGGTTTATAAAAAGAAAAACAAGTTTACCATGAAGAACATGAAGCTCATGAAAAAAAAACATCTCCAGCCTAAACTTCATAACCTTCATGGTGAAAAAAATTTAAGTTTCCAGGCTTTGCCGGGAAACGAAATATAAAAACGGTTTAACCACAAGATACGAAGAGCACGAAGAAGGGCAAAAGATTATCCCTGCCGGAGCCCCCAAACATGCATTTTGGGATGAGCCAACAATGACCGCAGATGAACTCTTTGGCCCTCTGTGTTCTCTATGGTAAAATAAAAACCGAAAACAGGGGTCAGGCAAATAATACAACATGGCATCCGCACTCTCTTCCACCACACTCCAGCGGTCCGGGGCACGATGCGTCGTGCCCTTGCTTGCATCTCGACAGCGGCCATTTCCCGTTTAAAATAAAAATGCCGCATGGCCTTCTCCCCGAGGGGGAGAGGCAAAGCGGCATTGGTTCACAATCTTCGTGGTCGTGACGTATTACAAGTTGATATTTAGTTCCATCATTACCGTATGGCAGGTGCCGCCATAGGAATAATCGGGATTAAAACTGGTTGGGGCTGTCTTGGTAACATCACGGTCCACCAGATACTGCAGTTGATAGCCCAAACATAATTCCGTGTGGCCTTTGATCGGAAGAATTTCGGAAACATCCAATGTCAGACCTGCCGATGCAACATGTTTATCATTATCAAGATAATTCATAACACCTGCCACGGCTTCATCCGGAACAAAGGAAGGCTGGTAGTAGTAACCGAACAGTAGATTCAACCAGGGGTTGATCTTTGTTTCCAGCCCAACCCTGGGAATAAAAATATCGTCGAACTCAACCAGATCGGCCTGAAAATTTTCTGTCATGGGATCGGACATTTTGAATCCTGACCATTCCTGGTATTCCAGATCAAAGGACAGGGTCCAGGTCTCTGTGGCATAGGATGCCCCAAGAACATACATTCTTGGCTGAAAATAATCGTTAAGGGCCAGCATCATGTTCAACGGAAAGGCCCCCACATTGGTTACGCCTGTGGTTTCAAAGGGATAGATATCAAGAATGGTTTCATCACGGAAGGTAAACCCGAAATCAAGACCTTCAAGAGATTCAATCATCTTTCCAGGACTGAAATACATTCCGAAAAGAAGGTTCGGTTCAAGGGTCATATCCATCTTGGCTTGTCCACGTGGGCTCTGGGCCTCTGTGTCCAAATCGATATCTTCAAGGATAACCACACCATCTCCACCAAAGCCTGAATTGATGCCTAAACCAAAGCCAAAAAGGTCATCCATAAAACCGAAACCCATACCGCTAAGCACTTCCAAGCGCTGGGCTTCACGGCCATAACGCATGAAATTGTGTGTCCGGGGATCCAGATCGTTTATTTTCACTGCGGTCATGTCATCATTGATGGTAACACCCACGCCCAGACGGGCCGATGAAATAAAGGAGGGCATATTCATGAGAATATTGGCATCCAGTGCCAGCCCAAGGATAAGGGTTCCGGTTTCAAGGTCCTGGTCTCCGCCTGTGGACAGAGCATTGCCGTCACCGTCAGCCCGGCTGATGTCAATGTCAAACACGGGCATATTGCCCTGGTAAGCAAGGCCGATTTGATTTTTCCCATTTTCAAGTCCACGGGTTTTACCAAGGCCCGCCAGATTGTAGTAGACTGAAGACCAGTCATCCACCCTGGCGCTCATGGCGTTGCCCAGGCTCATCCCCTTGGTTGAATATCCGTAGGAATCTCCATAGTTGGATGCAAAGGATGAAGATACCATCACAAACAAACAAAGAGTCGCTAAGATTAACAGGTAGTGTTTTTTCATAAAGAGCTCCAGCATGTGTTAAGGTTTTTATTCGTAAATTTTCACTAGTGTCCGTGCCAATGAGTGCCAGTTTCGACATGCAATCAGGGTGAATACTCTCTTAATCAGGCAGGGTTTTACCCCTGCCAATGTTATGGTGTCAACAGGAAAACAACACCAATCAGTTTCTCTGAAATCCGTAATCCTCGTAAACCGATTCAATCAAACTGCCGTCCCGGGAATTTCCCACGGCCGTTGCCAAATCGCTAAGAAGGTCAGAAAAGCTTGACCACAAGGGCCTGTCTTCCGTTACCAGCTCGTCTTTCAGGAAAGCCGCAGAATCAGCCATCAACTGTTCCCAGTTGACTTTGGTTTCCATGGTGGTGACTAAAAATTCAACGGCACCATCTTCTTTGAGCATGTCACAGTTGATTTTAAGGGCTGACCGGTAATGATCCCCGGAAAAACCATTTTCATCCTTTATCAGTTCATGAATGACGGGCAACCTGACTCTGAGGATATTCAAGAGATCGTCAAATCCCTCTTCACCCTGGTTGATCCATCTGTCAGCCGATGCATCATAGTGGGTCATCAATTTTCCAAGTCCGTAGATAAGACCACTGATTTCAGAATCTGTGTACAGACGCTGACGAGCGAAGATGGCGTCATTCATATCCAGTGAACTTGAAACCAGACTATAGGGACTCGGATCAATGGACGTGCTCCCCGCATAGAGATGATCTTCCAGAAGATCCAGAGTATCGTACAAGTCCTCCCAGTCTTCATTTTCCTGTTCATCAACATACTGTGCAATGCCGTATCCATCATGGGTATCATCAACAAAATCATGACCGATCAACCGGTCGATGCCTCTGTCAAGAACAACATCTTCATCACGCATGCCTGAAAAATTCGTAAACTCACCATAAAACCCTGTGTCTAATCCCTTTACAAAGAACCATGAGGGAAAGTCAATGTTTTTTACATTTGTTTCATTTATTTCTGTCATCCGGCCCTTTGTAACTTTCATCATGGCAGCCATCTGCTCTAAGGCTCCGTAAAGCAAATCCGAATCATTCACATCACTGAGAAGGGCCTTGAGAAGCTCTGTGGTGGAGTGGTTCTCCATGGCAAGAGGAAGGAGTCCATCCATGCGTGTATTTTTAAAGCCTTCCTGAGGATCGGGGTCAGCCTTGATATCACTGTCAATTAGAACATTGAGCAGGCTTTTTTCCACAGCGGGAAGATAGTATTGTTTTTCAAGATCAGTCCCGTCCCAGGCAGTGGCCTTAAGGTCCTCCCTGTCATGAAAATCAGCAGATGATCGCAGAAAATCATCCCCTGCATAATCAGCCCAGGAATCCGAGGGCCCGGGGGCCTGAGAGCCGTATACTCTGGGCTTCCATGTTTCGTAAGGATGCCCACCATGAGCTTTTTGGTAATAAATCAGAGGCTTCAGAAGGGGCGAGGTGCCTTCCACAAACGACCGTATACCTTTTTTCAAGGGATTTTCGTAATTTTCATAATCAGGGGTATACTCCCTCATGGCTGAAACCAATGCGAGAAAAGGAGGAAGAACCTCACATCGCTCATTCCAGATACTGTTATCCCCGACATCAAATTCTTTGGATCCCAGTTCGGAATCGCTTATCCCATCGGCCCTGACCGTCAAACCTGTATACCGAGGAAAGCCCAACCTGCTGAGCACCTGAATGTTTCTGCCCACCACCGAGGGAGTGGCATGACCACAATCCAGGGTCTTATTATAGACTTTGGCTGCGGAAAGAACATTGCTCGGATCATTACTGGAAGAGACAACTTCAATTCTGAAGTCACCGGGAATAAAAGATTCCCCGTTGGATCCTGCTTTGGCCCAATAGTGATTGGCCTTGAATTTTCTCAATTTTGAGAGGCCCACAAGACCATTGCCTTCCATGACCTGGAAAATAGTAGCTTCGGTTCCCTCCAGATCAATTTTTAAGGGAATGATGAGCACCATTTTCTTTTCAGTCATAAACCATTGGTAATTTCTGAAAAGAGCTTCCTCAGGGCTTGAGCAAGCACGGTTGGGGTCGTTTTCATCAATGGCTTCCCGGTAATTCAATCGACCGGCCGCATAGCCGTTTTCAGATGTCACATCCACCATTTCAAGTTGACCTGAACTGTTATCAACGGTTTTGTAAACGTCATGGATAACCGTCTCTCCCCCTTCATCTCTCTCTTCAAGATAATGGGCCATATAATAATCGGACTGCCACTGATCTTTGTATCGGTTGTACCGTTGATTTTTCCCTGCAACGATCAATCCATCTGGATCTTCAGGTTCACCCTCCTCTGCCGGATAGGCATATTCCCAGGCATTCATATCACTCTTGTTCACATAGGCATAAACCTTCCCGTTGGGCCGCAGATAAGTAACCCAGGATTTGGCACCGCTCATGAAACTGGGGGCTGACGGATCCGCATAAAAATAGGGCCCCTCACCGTTAAAACACGCCCGGACAATAAGCCCAAGGGTCCATGCCGCCAGTTGATTTTCATTGAGGCCATCCGGAGAATAAGCTCTGAAGGCATTCATATCATTTTCATCATAAGCCTGGCCCGTGGGGTTACCACCCACCGGTGATCCCACATCACCAAGACAGGGCGGGGCAAGGCACTGGAGAACATCGTAGTTCTGGTTGAAAAAGAACTTATAGCTGGCGCTCGTGGCCTGTGTAAATGGACTCCGGCTTCGGTAAATGTCATCGCCATCGCTGTCATTAAAACCAATATCAAACATACCCAGGGAGTTCATGGTTTTATGGGTCTTTATACTGAACAGGGAGTCGTTCAATGACAAACGGCCGGTATAGGAACCATGGCCGTGCAGATACCTGGCATCATCCCTGTCTGACACTTCCGAATCTGCGACAACAGGTATGTTTTCACCCACTTCCGGCTTTGTATCATCAATTTTATCAATGTCTCTGTCCTGCCAGCCCAGATTGCTGGTCACATGGGTCAAAAAAACCAGATTTTCAAGATGGGAGGTGGGATGTGCCCCGGATGTGGGATCGGTTCGATCACGACCATATGAATCGTATTGCATCAAATTGTTGATGGATTTTTCAATATTCGCTGTTTCAGGATCAAATTCAAGATTCTTTAGATTTTCAACCATTTTTCGTAAAAGATAAACCGACTCTTCCCCTTTATCCGCGATAAGGGAATGGGGACGATCGGATCGCATTAACAGCTGAATATTAGATGGAAAAAGCTCGCGGATGGTGTTCCCAAGTTCAGCATCGGCGTAAATATCATCATTATCACAATGATAAATATTTGCGGGATCAGGGTCGCTGTAGACAGATCCCTGGGCCGTGAAATAATCTTCAATATTTGTAAGAAGCTTCCTTATTTTGATTTTGTTGAGGGAGTCTTCAGACGGATCGAACATGGAAACAAGCTCGTTGACCTGTGTACGGAGGATGGAACGGGTCAAGGGGTTCTTTTCCATGCGATTATACCATTTAAAGAGGTCGATTGTTCCCTGAACACCATTACCGATTCCAAGACTTTCACCGTTTTCATCGGTCTGGGGATAATCGGCCCGGGCCAGAAGCTTTCCCAGAAACGTTGTTACATCGATAAAATCATCTTTAAAATCGTCATCAAGGATATCTTCGATCAACTCTTCCATATCGGCATGTATCTTCTCGGAATCCTTTTTATCGATCAGGCGGGTCATGATCTTGTGGTTCACACTAACCATATCCTTGCTTCCCGGATCTTCCCCATCTTTATAAATTTCATCGAGAAAGGCATAAAATCCGGACATATACTCCTGGCCGTCTCCTTTGAAATAATGGCCTTCACTGTTTTCATTATCCCTGAGCGGGTAATTTTCTTCAGAATCGATAAGTGTATCCAAAAGACCTGCAGCATCGGTTCCGGCAAGCAGTATCACGGCTCTGGATGGATCTCCCAATACCCGGGAGCCCACCTTGGCAAAGGTGATGAAATCATCGGTAAAGTCATCCACCGTCTTGGTAAAACGCGTGTTATACCCCTTGGTTTCAATGCTGTCCCACATTTCTTCAAGGCCGCCCCACCCCGTGAAAATCTCGGTCAGTGCAAAATCCGGAAACTCCTTATCTGAACCGTTGTTCTGGAATCCGGTCTGGTTAAGACCGTCTGTGGGTTCATTTTCCTCAACCATTTGGCCGCAGGCGGCAAACAAAACCAATAAAAAAAATACCCAAACCACGAATCGTTTTCTGTTTGGCATACATGTCTCCATCAATGGGTTAAACGTTAATTAAGTATCCATGGTTTGAATTGTATCAAAGGCTCCCGGACGGCGATGCCGGATTCACAAAATCGGTGGTGAGGTGCCATCGTCCTCGCTCCTTCACCATGTTTACCGACCTTGGGCGGATCTGATACACTCTATGGATGGACACTATTTAATTGTCATTTTAAATATTTAAGCAAATAGTCATACCCTTGGGGCCGGGCAAGAATGCTTCCAGCTGGGGGGTATTCCTGTTCTCATGAAAAAATTTCATGTCGCTCAACACACTCAACAAGTATCACAATTAATGCAACAAAAGACAATGGTTCATCTTTAAGGAACCACACCATAGGACATACATTTTATTTTTTCAACCATAAATTTTAAAAAATTGAATTTTTAGAAGACCGCACAACTGCTGGGATTCTTGAAAGGGATGCATTCCACCAAAAAAACAGTCTTGTGAACCCCCACCCCCCCCAAGCGAAGGAGATCACAAGACCGTCAAATAGAATCATCTTAAGTTTTAATGGATAATTTTTTATACCTTGAAATAGTAACGATTACGTTAACGTCATCTGTCCCTTTTTGTCAAGGAAATGATGCATTAATTCATTATTTTATAATGCTGATTATTTTTATAACTGTGGTTCATGCCTGTCCAAGGGTTTTCATGTGAGCCCGGATATCCTCCATTAGCTCACCCCGTGTTTTCCCATGAAAACCCTGACCACTGAATATTTCCCCCTGGGCTGCTCTACGGGTATAAAGCCAGACGTCGTTAAAAGATGTTTCATCCGAAAAGGCCTTGCAGGACTCACGGCTGTATACATCACAATTTTCCCAGAGATCAATCAGGGCAAGATCAGCCGTGGCCAATGCAAGAATCCTTCCTTGCACCCTTGCTCCCAAGAGGGGCTTGACAAAAAGATAGCCATCCGCACCCATGTACAGGCCCCAATTGAGAATCCATGCTTTTTGAAAAGGAAGAATTTTCCCCAAAAGAGCCGTTTGAACCATAGGGTCCTGGAGGGTGCCGTATGAAAACAATGATTCGACGACCATGGTATCCTTACGTCTTTCGTGTCCGTCCAATGGACATCAGTTATGCAATCAGCCCTTTAAGAGGCTGATCCGCAAACCACATCCCCGCGGCCATGAGAAACAACAGCGTAAAATAAACCGCTGCCACCCCCATTCGTTGGGGGGCAGGTATATCATAATATGTGGCATTCTGCTTGCTGGCCGATCTAAAAAGGGACAAACAACCCAGCAAGAGGATTAAAAAAAGAATGGGAGAATGGGTTTTCAAAAAAAGCAGAAAACCAAGTCCGAATCCAGGAAGCCAGAACCACCGGCTGATCACTCCGGTAATGCGACCTCCGTCCAAGGGAGACACCGGAAGCATATTGAACAAATTGATCAAAAAACCCGTGGACGCCAGGGCATACCAGAGATTGGATTTTGTATATTCTGCGATGACAAGACTGACCGCAGCCCCCAGGGTTCCCAACAAGGGCCCCCCCAAGGCCACAAGGCTTTCCACCCAAGCATTTTTCGGCAGTTCCTTCATGGCGATCACAGCCCCAACAAAAGGAATGAACAAGGGTGCTCCCGCTTTAATTCCCATTTTACGCATCATGAGCATATGACCCATTTCATGGATGTAAATCAAACAAACAAATCCAAGGGCGAAAGGGGCACCCCATAACTGTGCATAGGCCCAGACAGCTATAAGCATGGTCAGAAGAGTACTCAATTTGCTGAGTTTCAATAGGGCCAGCAGCCATTTGGCTTTGCCCAGCAGAAAAACAAAAGGAAGTGCCAGCCCCCACCATTTTTTGAAGGTGCTTGTCTTTTTCCCATCCGAATCCATGTTTTCTCCTGGCAAATTCATAGTGACCTTCTCTTATTTTGAAAAACGCAATGTTCAGTCAGCGGATGGCTATGGAAAAAGGCCATCTCTTTTTAAAAATAGTATTTGGCAATCAACTCGGTCTGGGTCGATGACGAGTCCACGTCCCGTTCAAACTCCTGGTTCGTATCACTTGTATAATCACCGGACACACGTTGGATGGCATAACGGAGGTAGGCTCCCAGGGAAAGATGCTCGTTGAAATTATATTCAATCCCCAGTGTTGGGGCGAATTCAAAACCGGTCATTGAAAAATCACCAAAAATCGTTCCGGTTGAATCCGTGGTCTTGTCCTGAACATCGACGTAAACAATCTGGGCACCGCAGACCAGGTTGACGTATTCGTTTAAGGCCGGAATATAGTAAAACCCCATCCCAAGGGCAATTTCCTTTGTTTCACTGGTGCCTGAGTAATCCGTACCTGTGATTTGATCGGTTTGCTTGGTTGTCTCATAAGACACAAAGGGTTCAACCATCCATTGATTCATTTTCACCGGAAAATAAAGGGCAGTCCCGTCTTCAGTGGCCCCAAAGCCCACACCGTAAACCGTCCCTTGTGACCAACATGGACCGGCCATTAAAAAAACAAAAAAAAATCCCGCAAGACGTTTGATAATAAAGCTCACTGTCTCCCCCCCTGTGATATTGACTCCTAAAAACACCAAGAAAAAACGCCCCATGACAAGACAATGGATGCAATCCTATGAAATTTTGATGGCCTTGACAAACAAAAAACCTACAGCACCTTATTCGTTCATCATCTTCTCGCGTTCCTTGTAAGTCTCTTCAACCTGTGTTTTTAAGGCTTTGGCGTCTTCCAGAGCATGGCCTGCCTCGGAATAGGGACCTGGAAGAGGAATCGTAAAGCCAGGGCCAGTTTTTGTCTCAGGAGTTGTTGCGGGCGTTGAGCTTTTGCTTGTTTTTGTCAGGCCGGTGAGTGTGTCCTTGATCTTGGCCAGACCGCCCTTTTTCTCCTTCTTGCTCACCGGAAGGTAAATGACCTGATAATCGTCCCGGACCGGTTCCTGGTCCGTGAAATGTGACACCCCTTGATCATCTTTAAACGTGTATATTTTAACCACCTCCTGACCCTTACCCGGTACGATGCTGTCCGGAGAAAGGATTTCCCTCTCTGCTTTGGGTGGCGGGGCTGAATTATTTTTCCAGAACATCAGGTCGCTTATTTGAAAGGAACACCGGGGAATTTTTATCCGGTCGATGGTCATCAGAGGACGCCCCTCCTGGTCCTTCATTATGAAAGGCCCTGCACAGGCAAGCACAACCATGAAAATAAAGAGTTTGATGACGAGTTTTTTTTTCATAAAAAATTGGCTCCATGACACTCTTCGAGAGATTAGGCATTTCTTTTCGGCTTGGACAATCGTTCCCTATCCATTTGATTTAATAAGCAATCCCACAGCCAAAAGGAGGATCATAGCCAGAGAAAAGACCGACATAATAAGCCATTCCCGTTTATTCAAATCCCTTATCTGGGGGTAACGAATCAGGGCATAAGCCATAAAACAGATGACCACAAAAGGCAGAGCCGGCAAAAACATACCACTCACCTGTGCTCCCACAATGGACACCATGAGTCCCAGGGCTGCTGCGGGAAGATACAGTGTAAGCCGATTATTTTTTTTCATGGCCAAAATACTTTTTCCTGCCAGATTGTCACTGAATCCGAATTTCGTCAGGGCCGAGGAAAGAAACACAAGAATAATCCAGTCCGAAACACCGAAAAGCGGCATGGCTGCATTGAAACCGGGTACGCTGATTTTCACCAGAATATAATCCGCCAAAGGGGGTGGGCCCTGCATTCCTTTTTCGTAATAGGCCGTGATGCATTCCACCAGATGCCGGGTGGGGCCTGCAAAGACACTGAACAGATCGGTCAATGCCACCACACTGCACAAAGGGACCAATTCTGACGGCCGCTTCAGGGGATGAATCATCCAGGATGCGACAAGACAGGCAAAGACAATCAGGTTCGCCGTGCCCAGGCTTGTGATCCAAACCCCCTTGACGGTCCCATGACGCATCACCATATAGACAAAAAAACCAAGCCCCCCGCAGATGGCGAACATCATCGGCCTGAGGATGGGAATCTCATCAAGCCAGTCGTTCACATAAACCATAAAAAGCTGGGTGATAAACAAAGCCAGAAAAATATAAACCAGAACGAACAAGGGCAGAATCAGTGTTTGGAAATAAGGTGCATGGACAAAATAACCGCCCATTTGCATGGCCACAGCCGACATGACGCACCAGATCAGGTACATGGCCATAAAGGGCACACATGCCGGTAATATGTTTATATCCAGGACGGTAACCGCCTTTTTCCATTTCATCATAAGCCGTATTTTTCCATATATATCCTTCCCCGGTCAACCATAGACTTGTTCTTAAAAGGGAATAAGTTCTGAAACCCTTGTAATTCATACCATAGCTGTCAGGTATAAAACATGGGAATTCCAAAAAGTTTCTTGAAGAATCGCCCCCATGCATGCTAATGGTTTTCCTTTACCTTGGATCTTACATCACCTGATTTTATATATACCGTGACCGGAGCCACAGGGTGTTTTATGTTTTTTTGGAGGTGCAAATGAAACTGACTGATATTCTTCCCATTGAGAAATGGATCGAACTCGAACAACAAATCCATGAACAATCCGGCTTAAATCCGACCATCTATGATACAAAAGGAGTCAGCATCACCCGGACCACCACCTGGCCCAATGCCCTCTGCCCTGAAATCAAAGCCATCCCCAAAGGGCAGACCTTTATCTGCTCATCAGCCCACCAGAATATAGCCGGGGACGCTGAAAGCAGCCGTGAACCTGTGGTGGAAGCCTGCGATGCCGGTCTTGTCAAAATCGTGGTACCCATTTTTTTAGGGGACACGTTTCTGGGTGCTGCCGGTGGCTGTGGTCTCTTGATGGACGGTGAAGAGGTGGAAAGCTTTCTTGTAAGCAAAACCCTGGACATGGATGAAGATAAAATTGAAGAATTGGCCAAAAGCATTCCGGTCTTATCCGAAGAAAAAGCGTGGGACGTGGCTCGTTTCATCAAAAATCGTATTGACGCCATCGTGACCGCTTACACAAAATGATGAACTCGCAAAAAGTCGACGTATGGGACTTTTTACGATGCCATCAAAATAAAGGCATGAGGTTATGAATAAGGCCAGCAAGCCGAACCCGTTTACAAGCATTTCCGATATTGCAACCATCAACGCATGCATTCAATGCGGAACCTGCAGCGGCTCCTGTCCTTTGTCTGATCAGATGGACCATGCCCCAAGGGAGTTGTTCGCCCTGATCCGTGAAGGTGAATACGACATGGCCCTTAAATCCAATACGCCCTGGTTCTGCGTGTCCTGCTACGCCTGTATGGTCCGATGCCCCAAAGAAATTCCGGTCACGGATCTGATGTACGCCTTCAAGGAAATCATCACCCGAAAACGGACGGCTCCCAAAAACCAGAAAATGCCCGACATGTACCGGGCCTTTTCCCGAATCATCAAAGCCAAAGGACGAATCACCGAGTCCTATGTGATGGCCCTATACGGAGTCAAGCACCCTCTGGATGCCTTGAAAAATATCCCCCTGGCGGTTAAGATGATACTCCGAAAACGCCTTGAGCCCAAAGCCCTGTCCGTTTCAGACCCCGAATCCTTTGCCCGTCTTTTTGAACTCACTGAAAAATCGGAGGACAAGGCATGAGGATCTGTTTTTATCCCGGATGCTCCTATGCATCAACAGCCGGGTACAAAGAATCCACCGAAGCGGTATGCCAAAAGCTGGGCATTGAGCTTGTGGTCATCCCTGACTGGAATTGTTGCGGCGCAACAGTTATGTTCGGAGAGAACAAACTCCGTGCCACAGCCCTGGCTGCCCGACATTTCGCCCTGACCCAGGCCATGGGGTTTGAGGAAATCGTCACCGGGTGCAATGCCTGTTACGCCACCTTGGGCAAAGCTGCCCGTCTCCTTAACGAAGACGCTGAACTCTTTATAAAAACAAAGGATGTCCTCCAAGCCCTGGGGCTTACCCTTGACCGCATACCCAAAATCCGGCATCTGTTCGAAATCCTGACCAAGGCCATGCCCGATGCCCCCAGCGAACGTTACCGCAGTCTGTCTGTGGGGGCCTATTACGGATGCCAGCTGACCCGTCCCCACCAGTTTCTGGACAAGGGCGGATACCCGGAGATTCTGGAAACCTTCCTTGAAAGAATCGGATTCGCCGTCACGGATCATTCGGCTCGAACCCAGTGCTGCGGGGCATCCCATGCAGTGATTTACAAAGATGAATGCCGGAATCTGTCTGCCCGTATTATCCGGGAAATCTCAGACAAAGGCGCCCAGATCATCACCACCATCTGCCCCTTGTGCCAGTTCAACCTGGACCAGGCCCAGACAGGTGACCTTACACCCAGGATTCCCGTCACCTATTTCACCCAGCTTGCGGGTCTGGCCCTGGGTCTTTCCGCCACGTCTCTGGGAATGAACAAACTTCTTGTCTCAGCAGAAAAGGTAATATCCCGGCCATGAGCGATCAAACAAAACCCAGAATCGGAGTCTACGTCTGCCACTGCGGGATGAACATCGCCCCCAAAGTCAACGTGGAAGATGTGGCGGCCCATGCAGGAACACTGGCCCATGTGGTTGTGGCCAGGGATTACAAATTCATGTGCTCCAATCCGGGCCAGGATATGATCATCAACGATATCAAATCATTGGGGTTGAATCGTGTGGTGGTGGCATCCTGCTCTCCCCGCATGCATGAAAAAACATTTCGGAACGCCGTGAAAAGTGCCGGTCTGAATCCGTATTATTTTCAAATGGCCAATGTGCGCGAGCAGGTCTCCTGGGTCACACACGATTCCATGGATGCCACGGAAAAAGCCAAAGCCCTCACCGCCGCGGCCGTGTCCCGGGTTTTCTTTCATCAGCCCCTTTCCACCCGGGAGGTCCCGGTTATAAAATCCATGCTGGTGGTGGGCGGAGGCATTGCAGGCATGCAGTCGGCCCTGACCTGTGCCAATGCGGGGTATCAGGTTTATCTCGTGGAAAGGGAGCCCTCCATTGGCGGGCACATGGCCAAGTTTGACAAAACCTTTCCCACCCTGGATTGTGCGGCCTGCATCATGACTCCCAAAATGGTGGATGTGCTTCAGCACCCCAATATCACCCTTCATACCTACAGCGAGGTAGAAAAGGTGGAAGGGTTTATCGGAAATTTCCAGGTCACGGTAAAAAAGAAGCCCCGGTATGTGGACATGGAAAAATGCACGGGTTGCGGCACCTGCATGGAAAAATGCCCGTCTAAAAAAATAAGCAGCGAATTCAACGAAGGCTTGAGTTTCCGAACAGCCATCTTCACGCCCTTTCCCCAGGCCGTGCCCAATGTGCCGGTCATTGATGCTGTAAACTGCATCGTTCTTGGCAAAAACAAAAAATGCGGCGCCTGTGCCAAATTCTGTGAAACCAAGGCCATTGACTTTGAACAGAAACCCGAATTCCTGACCCTTGACGTGGGTGCCATCATTGCAGCCACGGGTTTTCAGGCTGTTAACCCCACACATCTGGAACCTTACGGATACGGCCGTTTCCCGGAAGTTTACACCAGCCTGGAGTTCGAGCGTCTGAACAACGCCACCGGCCCCACCTCGGGCAAAATGGTGATGAAAAACGGCCAAATTCCCGAACGGGTGGCCATTGTCCATTGCGTGGGCTCCAGGGATGTTCGCCACAAGAAATACTGTTCCAGGGTCTGCTGCATGTACTCCATGAAATTTGCCCATCTTCTCCGGGAAAAAACCGGGGCCGAGGTCTGGGAATTTTATATTGATGTCCGGTCTCCGGGCAAACTCTACGAAGAATTCTACAACCGGGTCCAGGAAGAAGGGGTTCGTTTTGTAAGGGGACGGGTTGCAGAAATCACGGACATGACCGATGACCCCAATGACAAAGGGAGACTGACCGTTGTGGCGGAAAGCACCCTGACCCGAAGGACGGTTCGGCTACCCGTGGACATGGTGATTCTTAGCGTGGGCCTTGAACCGGCACCGGGTGCAGAAGACCTGGGCAGGCTCCTGGGCGTATCCAGGGACGGGGACGGATGGTTTACCGAACTCCATGCCAAGCTGGCACCGGTTTCCACTCCCATGAACGGCATTTTCCTGGCCGGCTGCTGCCAGGGGCCCAAAGATATCCCGGATACCGTGGCCCAGGCCATGGGTGCTGCCGGTGAAGCCATCGCCCTGCTTTCTCGAGGCATGGTCACCACCCAGGCTGAAATTTCCCATATAGATCCTGACCTGTGCATTGGCTGTAAAAGCTGCATCGGCGCCTGTGCCTATTCAGCCATTGGATTTGATGAGGCAAGGCGGGTGGCCGTGGTCAACGAAGCCTTGTGCAAAGGCTGCGGCAGTTGTGCTGCCACCTGTCCTTCGAGTTCGGCATCAGTGGATCATTTTACGGATCGGCAGATTATGGGGGAGTTGGAGAGATTGGTATGATTTTTTTGTGGAGTTAAGTGGACGGGTGGACGGGAGTGGACTTAAGTGGACAGTGTGGACAGGTGGACGGTGTGGACAGGTCACAATAAAAAATGAGGGGAGTTATGTCTGAATATAAACCTAAAATTGTTGCTCTGGTCTGCAACTGGTGTACGTATACTGCGGCGGATCTGGCAGGAACATCCCGGCTGTCGTATCCGGCGGAAATCCGGATGATTCGGCTGATGTGCACGGGCATGATCGACCAGAAATATATCTTGAAGGCCTTTTTAGACGGTGCGGACGGGGTATTTATCGGTGGGTGCCATCCCGGGGACTGTCATTATATAGACGGCAACATCAAGGCGGAAAAGCGCATCGGCGGGACACGAAATCTCCTATCCCAATTCGGTTTTGAACCGGACAGACTTGCGCTTCAGTGGATCGGCGCCAGCGAAGGCCCGGAATTCCAGCATAACATGACTGCGTTTGTCGAACGCATCACGGCCCTGGGACCCAGCCAGGTTGCGGATCGTATGATCCTTTAGAGATGAGGTAAGCCATGATGATGTACCCTTTAAATTCGCCGGACCAAGGCATAGTTCAAACAGTCCGATCCATGCTCCAGGAGCTTCTGGGCAAAAAACTGGCTGATGCGGTTCTGGTTCTTGCGTCCAATCCCTGGTCAGACGTGCCCATGCCCACCCTTTTCACGGATCCTGACCGCATGGAGGGCGTGGATCCCCTTGCGCCTGTGGCCCCTGTCAGCAGCGCCCGCCAGGCATCGGCCCTGACCCGGAGCCCCAGCGGAAAAACCGTGGTTCTGGTCCTTAGGCCCTGTGAAATTCGTGCCCTTATCGAACTGGTCAAGTTAAACCAGTGTTCCCTTGAGAATGCCATCATCATAAGCATGGACTGTCTGGGGCGCATGGAAAACAAGATTTTTTCCGATGAAGCCAAAACAGGCCCCGGTATCACCGAGCGTTTTCTCAGCAGCCCTGAACTTCAGGGCAAGATCACAACCACCTGCTCAACCTGCAATGACTTTCTTCCTGAAAACGCGGATATCACCCTGTGTACCCTTGGGGCCGAGCCGGGACACATGGGGTTCGAAGCCCTGACGGACAAAGGGAAAGCTCTGCTCGAATCTCTGGGTTTCAAAAAAGGTGACGATCTGCCAAAAAGGAAACAGGATATCGCGGCCCTCGCAGACAAACGAAGCCTATCAAAAAAAGAACTGTTTGATGCCACAGCCTTACAGATGAGCACCATAGACGGTTTTCAGACCTTTATTGGCCGGTGCCTGAACTGTTACAACTGCCGGACAGCCTGTCCGGTCTGCTATTGCAAGGAATGCGTATTCTTAACGGACGTCTTTGCCCACCCGCCCGAGCTTCTTCTTGAACGGGCCACAAGGCGGGGAGCCGTGAAAATGCCCACGGACACCAGCATGTTCCATTTAACCCGATTGTCTCACATCGGCCATGCCTGTGTGGGCTGTGGTCAGTGCAGCAGCGTCTGCCCATCGGATATTCAGGTTGCGGATATGTTCCGCACCGTATCGGAAAAGACACAGGCCTTTTTCAATTACACGCCGGGACGGGATGTGACAGAGCCCATTCCCCAGCTGGTTGTCAGGAACGGGAAACGTGGGGACTAGCGTTTTAAAGCAAAGGGGTATGGGATTGAACACGATGAATATTCATACGGTCATTGCAGGAGCAGGCATCAGCGGGATCCGGGCGGCCTTTGATCTGGCCGAGCTGGGACACAGGGTGGTGCTTTTGGACAAGGCCCCCTCTTCCGGAGGTATATTAAGCCAGCTTGATCACCAGTTCCCTGACAACCACTGCGGCATGTGCACCCTTCTGCCCATGATTGACAGGGACAAGGGCCCACAGTTCTGCCTTCGAAAAGGGATATTCCATGACCACGTGACCTTTATCCCCTCGGCGGAAATTGTTTCGGTCAAGGGACCTGCCGGTCAGTTGTCGGTGGTCGTTGAAAAACAGCACACCGGGATTGATCCTCTAAAATGTATGGCATGTGGTTCTTGTGAATCGGTATGTCCGGTATCTGTTCCTGACGGGTTCAACGAAGGGTATTCCACGCGAAAAGCCGTGTTTTTGCCTGTCCCCCATCAGATTCCCAATCACAGAATCATTGATTTTTCCGTTTGCACCCGGTGTGGGGAATGTGTCAAAGCCTGCCCCGTGTCCGCCATCAACCTGGACGGAGAGGCACGGAAACTCGAATTCAACCCGGTGAATGCCGTGATCCTGGCCACGGGTTCGGGCCAGTATGATCCTGCCCAATCTGATCTTTACGGCTTTGGCGTTTTACCCAATGTGGTCACCTCAAAGGGTCTTGAACGAATCATGAGCAGCAGCGGACCGTCCAAGGGGCAGCTGTTCCGGCCCTCGGACAATAAACCCATCAAACGCATGGCCTTTCTCCAGTGCGTGGGGTCCAGGAATCTTATGGAAAATGCCGATCACTGTTCCAGTGTCTGCTGCATGTTTGCGGTCAAAGAAGCGGTGATGGCCTGTGAAAAAAGCCATGATGATCTGACAGTCTCGATCTTTTACATGGACATGCGAACCTTTGGCAGAGACTTCCAGAGATACAAGGACCAGGCTGAAACAAGCCACGGCCTTCGTTTTATACGATGCAGGGTCCACAGTGTAGAGCCCTGTGAAAACACAGACGGCATGAAAATCTCCTATGTCAATGACAAGGGGATGTACATGGAAGAAACCGTCGATCTGGTGGTCCTTTCCACAGGCAAGAAAACAGGTCTTACCCATCCGGACTTTTACCAAAATGAGGGTGTATTCGCCCTGAGTGACACCTTTGATTTCAAGGACATCGGGGAATCCCTGGTGGCAGCGGACGTGGCTGCGGGAAAAGCCATGGCCTTGGGGGGGCCTCCCCATACCCCTGAACAGCGGATTTTTGATACCCAGCGTCTATCCAAAAAAGCCATGCCCCTTCTGGTACTCTGCCAGTGTGGGAATAACTTGTCCAATGACCTGGACCTGGATCTTATTGAAAGCCATCTCTCTGCCATGCCCGGAGCACCCCAAATTCTTAAACTTGAACAGGCCTGCGGGGCCGCAGGTTTTGAATCCATAGGAACCGCCTTGACTTCGAGCCAGGCCAACCGGGTGGTCATCGCAGCCTGCAATCCCTTTTTATTCGATCATAAAATCAAAGCACTGGCCAGGGATGCACAGCTTCCCGACGGGTTCTTCAAGACTCTGGACATGCGGTCCCACGTGACCGGGAAGACAAAAAACGAACAGACCCAATCCCTTCTTTCCCAGATCAAAAGCACCGTGAATAGTCTGAACCTTACACTTCCGGTATACAGGGAAAAACGTACCGTGACCCCCAGTGCCTTGGTCGTGGGCGGAGGTCCGGCCGGGCTTTCTGCCGCGTTCTGCCTTGCCTCGGCAGGCATTGACGTGGATCTTTTGGACAAAGAATCACAACTCGGTGGCAACGGGATTCATTTCAGCCCTGGCCCTGAAAAAAACAGCCTGGACAAACTGTTATCCTCGGTGACAAACCACCCGAAAATCCGCGTTCATCCCGCCACCTGTTTGACCCGGCACCAGGGTCTTGCCGGTGTATTTACGGCCACCATCACGACCCCCAACGCCGTGGAACAGAAGATTCCCCACGGTGCGGCCATTGTGGCTACGGGGGGTGGTCAAGCCCAAACCCTGGATTATTGTGCATCGCAACACAACGGAATTCTTTCAGTGTTCGATCTGGCAAAGGGGCTTGGAGACAAAACCCTGAACCCCCTTGATTTTTCAAAGGTCGTGATGATCCAGTGTGCCGGAACACGTGAAGAACCGCGCAATTACTGCAGCCGCATCTGTTGCACAAAGGCCCTTTTAAACGCCATCGCCATCAAAGAGGCAAACCCTTCTGCATCCATTCATATATTCTATCGGGATATGATGAGCTATGGCGAGTCTGAAAAAATATACACCCGGGCCCGCCAGGCAGGGATTTTATTCATCCCCTTTGATCTGCATAAGAAACCCCAGGTGGCCGTGAACAATCAAACGATCCACGTCACAGGGTTTGATCCGGTACTGCAGGAGGATGTGCAACTCGCCCCCGACCTCCTCGTTTTATCCACGGGGATTGTGCCCACAGATAACCAAATTATCAGCAAAATTTTCCATATCAACACAACACAGGACGGTTTTCTCAAAGAGGCCAACAGCAAATGGCGACCCGTGGATTCTGGCCGGGAAGGCATCTTTGTCTGCGGTCTTGCACGGGCTCCCTTGGGTTTCCAGGAAGCCATGGACGAAGGAATTTCCGCAGCCATGCGGGCATTACGAATTCTTGGGAGGCCCTTCCTTGAAACACCCCAAGTCACGGCCAGGGTCCGCCACAGTCTCTGCTCAAGGTGCCAGGCCTGTATTCCGGAATGTCCTTACCAGGCACGTTACCTGGATGAAGAAAACGGCAAAATCATGGTGGATTCCGTATCATGTCAAGGTTGCGGTGCCTGTGCCAGCCTCTGCCCCAACAGCAGCATCATGATGGGACAATTTGAGGAAAAAGGAATCATGGATTCCATTGAATTCTTTTTGAATGAAGCATGCCCATGAGAAGGTATAACTCTATAAACCAGGACAACTCTGATGAATGAACCCACTGACACAATCAAATCCCATGCCCCCCTTCGACCCTCGGGCATAAAACCTGAGACCTGTATGGCCTGCGGTACCTGTTCCGCCGGATGCCCCATCACGGGCATGGAGGGGTTTGATCCGCGCAAGATCGTGCGCATGGTTCTGGAAAACCGGGACCAGGAACTGATCGACTCCAAGCTTCCCTGGCTATGCACCATGTGTGGAAAATGCGAACATGCCTGCCCCATGGGCATTAATATCATCAACATAATAAGGGATATAAGGGGCCAAGTAGACCGGGACAAGGTACCCGGCCAGATACACAAAGGCGTCGAGCTCTGCCTGGAAACAGGCAACAACATCGGCCTTCCCGGTGAGGATTTCACCTTCATCATTGGAGATGTTGCTGAGGAAATGGCCGAAGAGGAAGGGTTTGAGGATTTTGTCCCCCCCATTGACAAAAAAGGCGCCAGCCTTCTGCACACCCTTCACAACAAACTGGTCAACACCCAAAACGAAGATCTTGTTCACTGGTGGAAAATTTTCCATGCTGCCAAAGAAGATTTCACCATGACATCCGAAAATTGGGAAGGGGTGAATTGGGGTCTGTTCTCCGGCGATGATGAAGCCATGAAGATCATTGTGGGGCGCATTGTTGACCACATGGATACCCTCAGAATAGAACATCTGATGTATCCCGAATGAGGACACGCATACATGGCAACCCGGTCAGGGTTGGAAAAATGGTTTCCTGAGTTTTTCGAAAAGCATAAGGCATTCACGGTGTTTGATCTTCTGGTCACCTATATCTCGTCGGGCAGAATCACACTTGACAAAAACCTGTTCACCATGAAAATCGCCTACCATGATCCCTGCAACTACGGCAGGAAGTCCGAAGAAAAATTCGGCCATGGATATTATGAAGAGCCCCGATGGATTCTGTCCCAGTTCGTCTCCAACTGGGTCGATCTTTATCCGGCTGGCGCCAACGGCTATTGCTGTGGTGGAGGCGGCGGTACCATGCTGACCCCCTATAAGGAGGTCCGCTCCCATTATTCCCGAAAAAAAATCGAGCAGATCAAACGAGTCAACCCCGAGTTGATCGTCCTGCCCTGCCACAGCTGCCACGGCCAGATCAAACAAGCCCTGGCCGAGAATAACATGGATATCCCCGTAAAATACCTCTGGGAAATCGTCGCAGAAGCCCTGATCATGGACTAACCCCCCCCGACACGGACATTCGTGCTCGTCCGTGTCAGTCCGTGTGTGCCAGTCCGTGTGTGTCCGTGTTCGTCCACCCCAGCCCCCCCCCACTTTCCCCCTTGCCAACTCATTTATCGCCTGCTATAATAAAAACTAAACATTTCAATAGTCCCAATAAAATCAACCACTTCAAAAAACAATTTACCCAAAAATGAAAAAAACGGACCTTCCGATTTTATTTTCTGTTGATTTCCACCCCCCAAAAATGTTTTTTAATTCATTACAGGATGGTTGCTTATGAAAAACACCTTATCCCGTTTATTGTTGGCTTTGACTGCCCTGTGGCTGGTCCAGCCAGCAGGCCCCATTGTCTCAGTATTCTACTGCATGTCAACGACACCCGAGCAGAAGGTGACATTTATGATCTGGGCTGTCTTTATCTGGCTTTTATTACTGGCCATGCAGTCCCTCATTCTAAGCCTCATGTACAAGCCACTGGGACGTGTCCTCACCCAGATCATTGGCGGTTCGTCCTGTAACGATGACCAACTGATCACCCTTGCAAAAAACAACAGCGCCTTTCCCCTGAGAATTTCCATTATGTACTGTCTGTTCATATTCGCAGCGGCCCTCTGTAATTTTTTTGTGTATCGGGCTTATGGCATCGGCAACATATCCTCATTCAGCATATGGGGAGCCTGCCTGGCCGGTGCCATTGCCTGCCCCTTTATGGTGCTGGGTACAATCAACCTGATCATGGGTAAAAGCACCGAATATATTGTCGGCCAGATTTCCAAACGAAGCCTTGAGTACACTGCCACCCGGATCAATATCTATCCCAAACTGGTGAGTTGCTTTATCGCATTGTCCATCGGCCTTGCCATTTGGCTTGGCTTTGCTGGGTTTTATACAGGAGTAAACCAGACCATTGAAGAAATAAAATATGGGGATGCCCACTTTCTAAAAGCCATCGTCAACCAACTCACGACCATAGATCAAACCAAAAATGAAACGTCCATCATCAAATCCATGGAAGCAGATTACCCGGATCGGCTGTTTTTCATCGTCGATCCGTCCGGAAAGTTGCTTGCCGGATCCCAAGGAGAAACCCTGGATATCCCCCGCTGGGAAGGGCTCCAAAAGGATCTCGCCACTGGTTTTGGCTCTGGGAGTCCGGGATCTCTTTATGAGAATGTCAATGAGCGGGTCATCTCATGGGCTCCCTTGGGCAAGACGGAAATCATCGGAACACTATCCTATCTCAAGTACCGTCTGAACCGATATGATGCATTCTATATCTGGAGTGGTTTTTTTATCATCGTGGGATTTTCAGTAGGCCTGACCCTGGGTTTGACCAATGTCCTTGCCACCTCAAAATCCATCACACGTGCGGCGGATGTGCTTCGCGACCTGGCCGAGGGAGAAGGCGATCTGACAACTCGTCTTGCCATCACCAGCGAAGATGAAGTGGGCGATTTTGCTCACCGATTCAACACGTTCACGGACAAACTCTACCTGATCATCAAAAGCATCGTGGAAAAATCCCAGGAGGTCCGGGCCTCGTCCCTTCACTTCTCAGAACTTTCGAGACACATGAATACGGGCATTATCGAACTTCGGCAGAACACTGTCCATGTGTCCGGCCAAGCCTCAGTGACAAGCCAAGAGCTAAGCGAGGTCTCCTCCGGATGCGACCTGACAGCAAATACCGTAAACCAGGTATCCATGGCAGCCGATGAAATGGCGGCCAGTGTCAAGGAAGTTGCCCAAAAATCGGAAGAAGCACGCCAGATTGCCCAAAGTGCCGTAACCACATCCAAAAACGCTTCTGAAAAAATTGCCAAACTGGGCTCTTCAGCCAAGGACATCGACAAAGTCACGGAAGTGATCACAGAAATTTCCGAACAAATCAATCTCCTTGCCCTGAACGCCACCATAGAATCGGCCCGGGCCGGAGAAGCAGGAAAAGGATTTGCAGTGGTTGCCAACGAAATCAAGGCCCTTGCCCGTCAAACAGCAGAAGCCACCCAGGAAATCAAGGAAAGAATCAACGGCATCCAAAACTCCACCGAAGAAACTGTCCATGATATGAGCGATATTTCCCAAGTCATCAACTCGGTCAATGAAATCGTTTTTTCCATAGCAGGGGCTGTGGAAGAACAATCCGTGACCACCCGCGAGATTGCAAAAAATATCGCCCAGGTATCCAGTGGTGTTTCTGATGTAAACAAGGGCGTGGCCAAGAGTTCCGAGTCATCCCAGGTCATTACCTCACAAATGGAGGGAGTCAATACAAGGGCCGACGATATTTCCCAAAACAGTGCAAAGGTAGATGAAGGTGCCCGAAACCTCTTGTCCATATCCGAATTATTAAACGAACAACTCTCCAAATTCAAACTATAAAAAAGGCCGGGCCACGAGTCAATTGTGGACCCGGCCTTGTCTGATCAGGCAGCAACAGCGTCCCGCAAACCCCTTGACGGTTCAGGTATCCTCTGAGTAACGAATGTCAGAGCATCAGCCCAGTGGGGCTGGGAATCTGTCCTCATAAATACGCCAATATGACCGGACTTGGGTATGATCCGCTTGAACATGTTCTTCTTTTCCGTGCTGACATAATCAGCAAGGGCATAAACCTGTTCATAGGGTGTAATATCATCTTTTTCACCGGCAATCATGGCAACCGGACAACTGATCCTCGCGAGATTGACATTTCTGTGAAGGATTCTCAGTTTTCCGGTGATCAGTTTGTTTTTCTTGAACAACTCACGAACGGCCTGCAAGTACCACGTTCCGGATATATTCTGGGTGTATTCATACCAGGTTCTGAATTTTTTCGACCGTTCCAGTTTTTTATCATCCTGGATGCTTTCCCAGAGGTTCACATAATCCTGAACATAGCGTTCATAGGGGCTGGTCAGTTTCCATCCGCTGAGCATCACATCACCCCGCAGAAAACCGCCCCCTGTCTTGACCATCCATTCATAGCCTTTCATGGGGATGCGGTCCACAAAATCATGGACCTTACTTTTCCCGGCCCTGAAATCAATGGGGGCAGCACCAATCAAAAGCGATGCAACTTTTTCAGGATAAATCGCGGCATAGATTGTGGCAAGCCAGCCACCCTGGCAGAGTCCTATCAAATGAGCCCGTCCCCCTGCATTTTCCACGCAGACATCCAGGTAAAGCACCATGTCATCAATGGTTTCTTTTCTACGCATGGAGTTTTTCCACTCCAGGGCATAGACAACGTTCTCTGTTTGACGGATGCATGTATTTACGAGACTTTGTTCAGGAGAACCAAAGTCAGCGATGCAAGAGTGATGGCCAGCCTGGGGCGGGATAATCAACACCGGCACCTTGTCCGTCCTGTTTTCCGTGTTAAAACCAAGCATCCTGTAGGCCGTATCTTCGACAATGACCTCATGCTCTGAAATCCACTCCGGCCTTTCGGTGATCATCAGCTCGGAACAATACTTGAGAACCTCTTTGTAATCAAAAACCATTCATACCCCCTTTTAAATAAAAACGTTACTGCATTCCCCCAACGAACGGTCATAAAGGTTCATTACGGGAAATTGGAATCTCTGTTCATGGACAGAGACATCAGTCAGCTAAAAACCAACCGGCGCCATGCCATAAAGCAGAAAACGGCCAGGCAATGCTTATTTAAGGGATTAACATAAAATTATGGCCTTTTTTTCTGTTTGTAAACATATTTTGCAAATTAATTTTTAACGCAACGCACCATAAATTAATTTTTAAGACGGTCTTATTTTACTTAAACTAAATAATTTAAGATAGTTATTACTATTTAATTTTACGGCATCCGCACAAATTATTGTTGCAACGCAAAAATATTTTCTTGACAGTTTGCTCTCCTGCCTTAACTTATGTTCAAGAGAAAGACACATCACACAAAGGAGATTTGACATGAAAAAAACAGATACGAACAAAACAAACACAAACAAAAACGATTTTATCAAACGCGCTTTTGAATATAACCGTAAAGGATTTGAAACCATTTTTGAAGCGACTGATAAAGTGCAGGCAAAGGTTGAGGACTACACAGGCCAAGCCCTTGAACACGCAGAGTTTATTCCTGAGCAGGGCAGGGCCCTTGCAAAAACCTGGATTGAGGCCGGCAAGAAAGCCAGAGCAGGCCTGAGGGATAATGTAATCAAGGGGTATGAGCGCCTTGAAGCACTTTTTCCAGCTGCTTAAACCAGATACCCGGGGTGGTTTTTTTTAAGGGATTGAAAAAAATAAAAGCAGGTAATCGCGACAACCCCGGGTTTTTCTAAATAGTATACGAATAACACGGTCATAACACATATAAGGAGAAACGCCATGGAACCCAAAGAACTGTTCGTCAAAGCCGTCGGATTTCAAAAGGAAAACTTTGAAAAAACATACAACTACTTCACAAAAATTCAGGAGCAGGCGGAGCAGAAGGTCAACGCCTTTGTAGAAGGGACTGCGTTTATCCCCGGGCCAGCCAAAGAGCTTTACAAACAATGGGCAGACACTGCCCGTAGCGGAAGAGAAGCGCTGAAAAAATACGCCGACGAAGGATACCAGGGCATTGAGACCTATCTTGGCACCACCGCATAGTTCCAAAGCGGATACATGAAATAAAAAACGACCCGGGATTCGCATAATAACGAATTTCGGGTTTTTTTAGTGATTCCTGCTGGAATTTAACCAACAAGAAATAAAGGATATTAATCATGAAACACACACCCATAATCAAGAATATCATGGTCTACAACAAAGCGGGTTTTGAAAATGCATTCAATTCACTTGTGGTCCTCCAGAATCAGGCCGAAAGTTACATAGAAACGGCATTTAAGCAGAATTCGCTCATACCCGACGAAGGGAAATCCCTGATGAAAAGCTGGTTGCAGCTTGTCAAAAACACACAGGAAAGCGCCAGACACGCGTTGCTGAACAATCATGAACGTATTAAATCATTTATGGATTCAATGACTTCATAGGACAGACATAAAATATACCGATACACCTGCCTTAAAAGCTGATCTCCATGAGATAATCACGGGGCCGGTGTGTTAGTCAAAGCCACCGGCCCCTAAATAATCAACAAACAGGATGTCATTTTTTCTGTTTGGTTTTTAACAGTGTTTGCGGTAAGCTGTTTAAACGTTAGTAACAACGTCTTGTAATATTATTTAAACGTTCACAATCACATCATTGGAAAACGAGGGCTTGAAATCTCGGCGTCTCCTTTATTTTGCCTGTATGCCATGCAGCACTACGGATAGGCAGCCCTGATTTTGTCCCTTTACGAATACGGGAGGAACGTGTATGGCCAAAGATAAAGACACCCAGGAGTTTAATCTTAACAAATTATCCGAATTAATGATTAAATTTTCAGACAAACAAAAATCCGTGATGTCTGCTTTGTCCAGATCACCCCGGGAGCATGATTATAAAAAAGACATCTCACTGATGTCCGATTTTGGTGAGATGATGATGAAACTTGCCGGTGATACCCAGACCCTTTTATCATCCCAGCAGGAATACATGCGTGATCTATTGAAGCTATCCGACCGGTTCGGCCGAAAGCTCATGGGCATAGACAGCGAAGAAGAAGGGGTGCCCGAAGCCTTAACCGACAAACGATTCAGAAGTGATGAGTGGGGAAAAAATCCCTTCTTCGAATTTATCCGGGACTCCTACCTGATTTCGGCCCGGAATATCACCCAGGCTGTTTCACAGGTAAAAGGCCTTGATGAAAAAAAGAAAAAACGGGTTGAGTTTTTTACAAAACAACTTCTTGAGGCAGCCTCTCCGTCCAATTATCTGGCCACAAACCCAGAACTGTTAAAACTCACCCTTGAAACCGGTGGGGGAAATATTCTTGAAGGCATGGATAATTTTTTAAATGATGTGGATTGCCATGATGGAAGTCTCTCCATCAAAATGACGGCCACCCAGTCCTTTGAAGTCGGAAAAAACCTTGCCACCACGCCCGGAAAGGTGGTGTTCCAGAATGATCTGGTCCAGCTGATTCAGTATACACCCACCACAGAAAACGTGTTTGCAACCCCTGTCCTTATCTCTCCCCCTTGGATCAATAAATTCTATATCCTGGATATCAACGAGACAAGCTCCCTGGTCAAGTGGCTTGTTGACCAGGGATACACGGTATTTATGATCTCCTGGGTCAACCCGAACCGGCAACATGCGAATAAAACCTTCGATGATTACATGTGCGAGGGGCATATTGACGTCCTTGATGTGATCAAAAAAATCACCAAACAGCCCAAGGTTTCGGCCATTGGATATTGCACCGGTGGGACCCTTCTTTCATGCACGGCAGCATATCTGGCGGCAAAGGGTGAAGACCGTTTTGCATCCCTCACGTACATGGCCACCCTCATCGACTTTTCCTATCCTGGTGATCTGGGCATTTTTCTGGACGAGGAACAGGTCGAACATATCGTCGCGGATGTGAACAACGTGGGTTACCTGGATGGACGACATCTGGCCAAGACATTCAACATGCTCAGGCCCACGGACCTGATCTGGTCCTATGCCGTGAACAACTATCTGAAAGGCAAGGAACCTGTACCTTTTGACATACTGTACTGGAATTCCGATTCCACAAATCTTCCGGCCAGAATGTACAGTTTCTATCTGAACAACACCTATATTGAAAACCGGCTGAAAGATCCCAAAGGTATTTCCATGAACGGAGTCCCCATCTCCATTTCCGACATCAAGACGCCCTCCTACTTTCTGTCCACAGAAGATGATCACATCGTTCTCTGGAAGGGGGCATATAGGGGTGCACGACTCCATTCGGGCCCAACCCGCTTTGTACTGGGTGGTTCCGGCCATGTTGCCGGTGTGGCAAATCCACCGTCCAAGAACAAATACAGTTACAAATCATCGGACCTTTTGCCCGAGGATCCTGACGAATGGTTGGTAACCGCGACTCGTGAGGCGGGCTCCTGGTGGCCGAACTGGCATGAATGGAATCTGGCCTTTGCAGGGGATCGTGTGACTCCGCGGACGCCGGGGAAAGGTCCCTTGAAAGCCATTGAAGACGCACCGGGGAGCTATGTCAAACAAAGCCTTGAAAAACAATACAAGTGTCGGGAAAACTGCTCGTGTAAAAAGCCCAGCCGCAGTGGCCTCACACAGATTATTGACAAACAGGGAAAGTCATGATCTATTTCCTTAACAATTAACCTTATTAGTAATGAGCCCCAGGGTTCCATTAAAATAACACTTTAGACAATCAGTTGAGGTTTACATGTCCAAAATCAAATTTGACAATAGAGTCGTGGTTATCACCGGAGCCGGGTCAGGACTTGGAAAATGTTATGCCCTTGAATTTGCAAAAAGAGGCGCCAAAGTGGTGGTGAATGATCCGGGAGGAGCCCTGGACGGGTCCGGCCAGAATGCGGCAGCGGCTGATCTTGTGGTCAAGGAAATCATAGATGCCGGAGGCATTGCCGTGGCCAATCATGACTCGGTGGCATCCCGGCAAGGGGGAGAAAATATCGTCAAAACAGCTCTGGACCAATTCGGTACCGTTGATGTCCTGGTCAATAATGCCGGAATCATCCGGGATAAAAGCATTCTTAAAATCACCGAGGATGACTGGGATGCGGTCATTGCCGTCCATCTTAAAGGCGCCTTCTGCGTCACCCAACCAGCCTTTGCCGTGATGAAGGAAAAAGGCTACGGACGAATTGTCAACACCTCATCGGGTGCAGGCCTCTATGGGAATTTTGGCCAGTGCAACTACGGCTCGGCCAAGATGGCTCTGGTGGGCCTGATGAACAGTATCTTTGTGGAAGGGGCCAAATATAACATCTCATGCAACTGCATTGCTCCCATTGCCGCATCCCGTATGACGGAAAACCTCATGCCTCAAGAAGTCCTTGAGAAGCTGAAACCCGAGTTTATTGCCCCCCTGGTTCTGTATCTCTGCTCCGAGCAGAATAAAGACAACAAAATGATTTTCAACTGTGCCGGAGGGTGGTTCAGCCGCACGGAGATTCTGTGTTCATCCGGCATGGTTTTAGGTGACGGCAAACGTGAAATCCTTCCCGAAGAAATTATGGAACACTGGGATACTATTTCCGGTCTTGAAAACACCAAACCCCTTTCAAGCCTGATGGAAAGTTTCACCTATCTTTCAGGGATCATGTAATTTTGATGGCGTCATAAAAAGTCCCATATGCGGCGTTATCGTGTTTGGCCGGACGTTCGATATACCTTTCGAGTATGTCGTAACCCCGACCAAACACGATGCATTGCCCATGGACCTTTTTCCATATCCATCCGGACCTGCAGAACACCAAGAATCACTTGCGCGAAGAATGAGCGTCCAGTGCATCCATTTGTTGGGATTTCGTTCCTTCGGGATCGAAATCGCTATCAGAATCAACGTTTTTTTTACTTAGCGCTTATACCGCCCCCCCCGTCCCCACTGACACGGGCACCTTCATGGGGTGCTTTTTTCAATTCAGAAGTATTGACAATTCTTGAATGACAAATTATATACATTAATTATAAGCACTTTACATATATAGCTTGCGGATCAAATCTCTCCCCGTGCGGATGTAGAGCTTGGCCGGGACTTTTTGAAAGGATAGACACATGAGCATGAAACAGGTTATCCCGGGAATAATTCTTTGTCTTTTTTTACTCACAGCCTGTGATATCAGCGGAACAGTGACCGACACAACCACAGGAGAAGGCATTGAAGGTGTCATGGTCAGTATTTATTCATCGGACAATGGTCTTGCAGGCACCAAAGGGAATCGATTGTTCACCGCCTACACGGATCAGGATGGTAAATACCAGATGAAATCTTTTTTAAATAAGTCCAAAAACGGTGAAATCCTGAGTGTCCATTTCTCAAAAGAAGGATATGCGTTCGAGCCTGAAACAGCCAAGGTCACAATGGATGACCAAAGCCGTGGGGTCGTAAACGCCGAAGGCATGCAAACGCCATAGATATAGGCGATCATTTCATTCAAACAAACGCCTACCGCAACCATTGGGGATTGGCCTTGTATGGTCATAGGACTTATAGGTTTTATAGGTCCCAATCCGTTCTGTTTAAAAATTCAAGGAACCAGCTCCATGGGAGTGCCCGGATCCAATGGGGGATGGGACACGTTAAGCTGGGCGATGCTCTGGTTTGTATTAACATCAACAACAAGGGCTTCCATGGGGGATTCGGCCATGGTTTTGAACCGCTGCCCTGCAATCACGCCCTGATTCAGTCCAATATTGAGTGTGACCCGGTTGCCCGTGACCGTGACAATACGGCCCCTCAGAGGAAACTGACCTGCCACGACGTTCTGTAATTTCTGCCCAAGATCACGGCTCATCATATCTGCACTGGCGTTTCTGTCGTAGGTTTCATTGAGAACACAGACGATCCTGCCGCTTTCGGTCTCAATAAGTCTGAGGCTGATGAGAATGGACCCAGCCGAACAAGTCATGCGACCTGCAAGGATAAAGCGGGCAGCCATCAAGTGGCCCAGATTCAAGGGGCTGGTTGGATCAGCCAGATTCGACGTACTGATGTTCAATTCATCCAGAACCGCTTCAAGTATATTTCTCTCCACAACAATCATACCTGGGGGGCCTTGCAAAAGATAAAGGTTTAGGCCGCTGATTACCAGGCGGTCCAGCCCTTCGCGCTGGCTGAATCCCTGGATCACCAGATCCCTTATCCAAATCGTCAGGGGTCGGGACGTCCAGGAATCGGTCGTCGTTTTTTCCGAGGTCCCCTGGTTCGTCTGACGTACCTTGAGATCATTAATCATCTGGCTGATGCGCAACTTACGTTTACTCTCAGATTCAGGATTTATGGAATGGGGCAGTCCCTGTGCAAACATGCGAAGATCCGGCTGATCAGGATCCAGACGACTGGCCCTTTCCACCAGCTCTCCAGCCTCAGCGTAACGGCCTTGTTGCTCCAGAAGAACAGCCTGATAAAAAAAAGGTTCCCAGTTCAAGGGTTCCAGATCCGAGGCGGCCCGATAATAGGACAGGGCCGAATCTTTTTTTTGGGAAAGGGAGAATATCCTTCCCAGCCCCATCAGGGCTTGGGCTCGGGTGTGTTTATCTGCATCCGCATTGTTCAGAATCGTTTCAAATTCGTCACCTGCCCGGTCCATATCGCCTTGGGAAAAATGGATATTTCCGGAAATCAGGTGGGCCAGGGAACGCATGGGTGCTTTTTCAATCAGTGCCTCACACTGGTCAAGGGCCAGGGCAAACTCTCCGGCCCGGTAGCGGCCCAGGACCGTTGCTTCCAGAGACTGAATTCTGTTGGACCTTATAACACCATAGGCCCCCGTCCCCAGCACCCCCATGATAAGAAGGGCAAGAAGCCATGGGCGCCATGTCCTTTTTCGTGGGGTACCACCTGTAGAAAATTCGATCACATCTTCCGGGGCCCGGACACCTTGGGCACCCAGGGATATGTGATGAGTCTCAGATATTTGGGATGGGATGTCCCACTGTGTTTTCATAGAGGGTTCGACATAACATGTGCTGGGATCCCCATACAAAAGATAGCTGGCCCAGACAATGGTTTCCTCACCGTATCGTGTCACCAGCTCCGAACGGGCTTGTTTAAGAGCCGAGCCGATGGAAGCTCCGGTCATAAGACCCTGGTAAAAGGTCTGGGCAAAATGTTTGCCCGGCTCATCCAGAATATCCCAGAACGTTCCGATATAATGCCTCACCCCGGCGTAGATAAAGGCGTCAGCCAGCCCGAAAAGGCCTTCCTGATAATCCGCGTCCTGGCTCCAGGCCTTAGACCTACCCGATTGGCAGGCATTGGAAAACACAAGGGAGGGCATATGGGCTGTCCCGGCCATGGTCATGACATCCTTGGCCGTGAGACCCCCTTTTTGAAAACGCCATCCGCTGTTTTCGGGATTATTTCCATGATAATCAGAATGCCCGGCAAAATGGACCATATCAAAAGAACGGATCTTTTCTTTGACCAGAGCAAGGGGAATATTCCCGGATCTGAAGCTCACCCGGATCATATCAGGATGGTTTTCCAATAAATCCCGAATGACAATGCCCTCCATATAGGCCGAGGGAAGATCGGACACCGGATCAGCCAATATAAGCATATCCATGGGGTAAGCCTGGGGCCGTGACTCGTTTTTCACAAGTCTGTTGCGGGTTTTCACAATCCGCCCCATGCTGAACCGCTGGCACAGAAACTGTTTCCCGTCGTGAAGCAGTTCCCAGGGGATATGGATTAATTTTTCATCAAGACTGAGGACCAGATGCTCGGCCTGGCTTTCCTCAAGGGTCTTCTTAACTGACAATGTCAAAAGCTCATCCCGGAGCAATTGCCCCACCCCTTTGAGCTTGTTCAGTAATTCCGGCGTCAGACGTCCCCGCTTATTGGCCCTATTCAGGGTGTCCACCGTTTGTCTGATTCTCTCTTCCATGGTGGGCAGAAAACCCTGAAGATTTTCATAGTACCGGGTGGTCATCACCTCACCGGCCTTCTGCTCAAAAGCGCTTATCCTGATGTTATCCCCGTCCATACCCACATCCAGATGGAGAAGGGCTGTACTTTCAGGAGAACGGTGATGGTTATTCTTATCCATGGTGGGATTCCCGGATTTCAAAGACATACTCCCCGATGTGTTCTCCCTTTCTTGAAAAAGCAAGCACATAGGGACCAAAGGGGATATCCTCAAACAAAGCGGGTTTTCCTGCGGCCTGGAAGGATGCGACCTCCCTCTGGCCCTGAAACAGGGCGACTCTGACCGACGGAACCGGCGTCTGACTGCTGAACATATCAACCCGCAGACAGGCTTTTGCCTCTCCGCATTTTTCAATTTCAATGGACGCATCCATTCCTTTGAGGACCTTGATCACCGTGACCACATCCTGGCTGGATGCACGTGCGCCGTTCCGGACAAGCACCGGATCACCCGCAAGAAACCATTCCATATGCCGCCCAAACAAACGGACACGTTCACTGACAGTTCGAACAGCCCGACTGATCTGCCGGGACAAAGGGCTTGTTTCCATTTTTTTCACGGACACGATGGCCTTCTGTGTCAGACTTTCGGGAACAGGCATCATGTCCGGGGCCCCTTCAAGATCCCGGAGGCTGTCATACACTGAAATCACGTCCCGGCAATGGTCGCACTGGGCCAGGTGGGTTTCCACACCCATACAAGCGTCTGTTGGCAGGCGCCCTTCCAGATAATCATTCAGGAATTCCTCACTCGGACATTGTGATTTCATGTTCAATTTTTCCCGTACTCATTTTTTTGGTTTTCCATGGTTCGTTGATAAACTGGTAAAAAATCGACGGATGGCTGACCTCATCATCATTTCACGTCACCCTCAATAACATAGACGAAAAAAAACCATGATTCCTTGCACAGCCTCACGAATTAATTTTATTTTCATGGTCCATTCCTATCAGGTTTATCAATCGATGGATGGCCCTGCTTTTCAAAGAATAAAGGGTATTGGGACTCACATTCATCATACGGGCCACTTGGTCAAGGGGCAATTCATCAAAATAATGCAGACGAATGACCAGGCTGTCCCTGGGAAGAAGCTTTTCCATGGCCGTTTCAAGCAATTTTCTTCGTTCATGTGACTCAAGATGCTCCAGAGGCGAGGGTCCGTTTTCAATGACATCTGACAAAAAATCCAAGGATTCAACGTCGTCACTTAAAATCACACCATGGTTATGTTTGCGGAAATGATCGAGAACCTTACGGACAGAGATCATCCTGACCCAGGATGCCAGTGAGCACCCGTTGCGCCCTTCATATTGGGAAAGTTTTCGGCAATTTTTTTCAAACAAACTGACAAAAACACTGTTGTGTAGATCATCAAGATCATCCCGGACCATGGATTTCTGCCGAACTTTGAACACACCCTGGATTGTCACATAGACCAGATTGGAAAAACGGCGCACAAATAACTCCCGGATCGCGCTGTCCCCCGTGATACAGCCCTCAATAATCTCCTTGTCCGTCAGTTCACTCATCCGTACCCTATCGCAGACTATTCTGCAATCACGCGTTCATCCCGCCCACTCTCCTGGGGAATATCACTCACAAGTACAGCCAAAGAGGTTTCCTGACCCACCCGGGTCACCCGGGCCCGCCCAAGTATACGGTAATCCTCACCCGGAATAGGCCCATATCCTTTAGAGACACGGGTATTTGTTTGGTAGACCAGAAGTCTGCGTGACAGTTTGATCTCCTGTTCTCCCAGATCCGTGATAAGGGTATTCCCCTGGTGATCCAGTACCCGTCCCTCTGAAAGGGGAAATTCACGATGAATTTTTGAGGCCAGACCCCAGGCCAGCTGTCGGTAAACCTCCCTGTCTTTTTTATCGCTGAACACATCCACCATGGCAAGAATTTCCGATGTTTCCGTGTCCACGACCCGGGAAACGATCTCATAACCATCCCTACTCTCCACCAGTGTTCCTGCCACCATGGCCTGTGCCGAGGCCAGTTTGCCGATGGCAAGACAGGTGCTTGAATCAACCAGACCGCTCTGGCTGATGTTCTGTTCTTCCATGATCCGTTCCAGATAGTCCCGGTCCACCACCCTGAAACGATTTTCACGGATCAGGGCAGAGATCACATGACTCTGAAAGTCCATGGTTTGAGATATGACAGTGCCCTTGTGCTCAAAGGGAAACACGGTCAGACTCATCCGCTCCTTGAGCTGAAGGACCGACGGGACCCTGCGCTCGATAACAATCTCCCGGCTGGATCTGTTACCGCTGAAATCCCTGGCTTCCACTCGTATTCTGTTCTCACCCTGGGCCAGTTCAATAAATTGGTTGAAGGCCACCAGAACCCCTGAACGTTCGAGTATTTCTTCGCCGTTAATGGTCAAGGAGCCTATCCCGCCTCCATCCTGGACCATTCCATCCAGGTAGATTTTAGCAAGAAAAACCACCTGACGTTCGTTCCAGTCTCGAATATGGATTTCCGGTGTTTTGCGATCCTTATTCCCGGCAGATCCGCCGGGCCAGGTGCTGTTGGCGGCCAGCAGCAGGGGCTCTTGCTGCGTTGCAACAAGACGTTCAAGAGGAATTTCCACACGGGTTTGATTACCAAGACAGTCACGACTTTCCAGAGAAAGAGACGGTGTGCCCAGAGCCAGAAGGACGTTGAAATCAGTCTGTGGGGCAAGAGGAATGGGAACCTTGACACCATTTGCAAAAAGGCTTTCAACACCGGCACGGTCAACGGCCGTTCCACGGATACGAATCCCCTGGGGCTCTTTTTCAGGAGCATCCATCACCAAAAGAGGCCCTTTGCGGTCCACATGGATGGTCAGAATATTCTGACTTTTCTGACCGGCCAGATTCATGGCAGAAACAACTATTCGGTGGTAGCCATGGGCAAGGTTCAGATCCCTTGAAAATGAAATTTCCTTTTCTGTGCCCTCCTGGAAAATTCGTTCATTTCCGATATAAATCTGTGAAACAAAGGCTGGGTCACGGGCCGTCCCCGAGATACGAACCGGATCGGACCGGGTCCAGATCGTCGATTCTGAATTATCCAGGCTCAGTACGGGGGGGGCCTGGCCCAGGCCCGATGCAGTAACCCTGTCTTTCCTGACCAAATCCAAAAAATACCGGGCCTTGGCCGACGGATATTGACCGATAGAAAGTTCAAGTTCCTCCTCGGCCTTATCCGGATAACCCTGATGATAATAAATGATACCCCGTTCCCTATGGGGAAAATAATCGATGAAATGCATGCCGTAGGTCCTGGCCATGCGCTGGTCTTCGCTTCTCTGTGAAATGGCCTTGCCCAAATCGGCCAGGGCCTGGTCATAAAGGCCCTGGTCTTCATAGGCCGTGGCCCTCTCAAAAAAATTCCACCAGCGTTCACGGAAATAGGTCCCATGGCCCGCGCAGGACCACAGGAGAACCATCACACCAAAAATCATCACACCATACGTGTACGTCTTCTTTTTCGAAAATAAGTTCATTGTTTGCTGACCGGCTTTGTTGTGCCAAACACCTCATTAAGGTAATTGATGAAAAAAAAGTAAAAACCTTGCAGACAGGACAGAAAAATTGTTTTATCTATCATAGGTGAAAAATGGTCACATAATCAACATTGAATACACAGGCTGGCATAAAAACCATGCCCCGTCACGTGTCTAAAGGAGTTTTGAATCATGACAAGGTATCTGCTTGCAGTCATCCACGCGGCCATTGAAGCCGGCCAGGAAATCCTTGAAGTATATCAGACCGATTTCGACATTGAACACAAAAAAGACGACTCCCCCTTGACCCTGGCTGACAAGCGTGCACATGCGGTTATTGAAAGGGCCCTGTCGGGTTTCAGTCTTCCAATATTAAGTGAAGAGGGACGAAACATTCCCTATTCGGAAAGAAAAAACTGGGATACATTCTGGCTCGTGGACCCCCTGGACGGAACCAAAGAATTTATCAAAAAAAACGGGGAATTTACGGTCAATATTGCGTTGATAGACCATCACAGACCTGTGCTGGGTGTCATTTATGTCCCTGTAAAAAACATTCTTTATTTTTCTTCCCAAAGCACAGGTGCTTACACATACATGCTGCCGGAATCAGAACTTCCCAAAACCATGGACCTGGACAACCTGATCAACGTCTCGTCAAAACTGCCTCTACGTGCCCCAGTCAGAGAATTCAGCGACAAAAGGCCCTATACCATCGTGGGCAGCCGCTCCCACGCCACCCCTGAACTTTTAGCCTTTGTTGAAAAGAAAAAAACAGAATACGACCCCGTGGAATTCATCTCTGCGGGCAGTTCTTTGAAACTGTGTCTGGTTGCCGAAGGGAAAGCCGATATCTATCCAAGACTCGGCCCCACCATGGAGTGGGATACCGCGGCAGGTCAGGCCATTGCCGAAGGCAGTGGCCTTTTGGTCAAACAATACGGCACTGAGTCTCCCCTTTCTTATAATAAGGAAAATTTGTTGAACCCCTGGTTTATTGTTCAAGGAAGATGATGGCAAACAATAACCGCGATAAAGTCCCTCTGGTAGCGTATATGCGAAGTAAAGGGTTGCGCCTTTTTTTTATGGCGGATCTCACGGATGGCTTATCCCGGGGAGAAGAGCCCCCCCAATTACGCGCTCTTGGGCGCAGCATCACCGAGACAGCCATACAGCAGCTTTACCGTGATTATGTAACAGCCTTTGTCCAATTACTGGAACCCGACTATATCGGCCTGGCATCCGAGACAAACCTGATTCGGAAGATAGCACCCGCCAATGTCTATACGGCGGTGGTCCAGGCAGCAAATGACGCGGCCGGGGATCTTGAGGCCATTCATGCAACAGCACCCATTCTGATCAGTGTCCAGGTTGAAACAGCCTGGGGCGTATTGGGCGGGGATGGAACCTTTGAAGGGATTGATACGGATATTGTTGATTTTCCCTTTGCACAGGCCCTGGGTCTATCATCCTACCCCTACTTTGGTTTTGCTCAACCCGACGATATCCCGGACGATTATTACAGCCGCCTTCTGGCTGGCATATCGTTGCCTGCCATGGTTGTGGAAGGAGGCTGGATCAGCAACAGTGTCGGCGCCATTACATCCTCCCAGGATACCCAGGCCAGGTACATTGCCCTCCAGGCGGACCTTCTTGACAGCATCAGCGCCAAAGCCGTCATACAAACCCTTTTTGCCGACATCGATATCAGCAGCTTGCCCCTGCCCATACCTGATAACCTTTCCTTGTTCACAACCCTCGGTTTAATGAATGAAAATTTCGGGGCAAAACAAGCCCTGGATGTATGGGATAACTCCTTTGCACGTCAAAAACAGTAAAGCAGACATTATGAAAACAAAACAGTCCATCTACCTTGCATGTGTCATCGGAATGATATCTTTTCTGTGCCTTGGTTCAAGCTGCCGTAACCTGGGCAATGGTTCCCAAAAGCCCACAGAAAGCATCATTTCGACACAACCATTCATCCGGCATGGTAACATTCGTCAACCCTACGAAAATACCCAAAGGTGGGACTGGGTTGCGCCCATTGACGGCTCAGGTTACTGCGGACCGGCTTCCGTGTATCATATCATCAGTTATTATAAGGATTACGGGGCCTATTACCATAAACGCCCCTCCCAAAAAGCCTGTGAAGATAAACCCGTGGAAATCCGGAATATAAACCGGGAAAAACCCATGTATATCGATGAATCAGCCTTTGGAAAATTTCTTCAACCTTACGGGACAGGTTCAAGCTGGTCTCTTTTAAAAAAAACGGCTGATCTTTACCTCTCCCCCAAAAACAATGCACCGCTCTATCATGCCTATGTGTGTTCCTCACATACCGGAATCAGGGAATCTAAGGCCAGGCTTGAACGGCTCACTTATATCCGCAAACACCTTCTCACGAACGATATCCCTGTTGTGATACACCTTGAAAGCTCCATCCCCTTCATGGGACATTATGTCACTCTGATCGGATTCAGCCCCGATAATACCATGGTTTATTATGTTGATTCCTTGAAAAACCATTCAGGAATTCAGGCTGTTCCCCTGGAGAAATTTCTCAAAACCTGGTTTTACGTTTCAGGGAAATTCTATAAAGCCAGATGGGACGGCGAATGGATGGCGCTATGGCATCCCGAAGACGGGGTTCCCTGCGATCAGTGCGGTGATTAGTACCCGTCCCTGATTATGCGTGATGCCTTCGTTAAAAGTAGCCTTGGTCAGGCGTGAATCCTCTGGCCAAGCACAGTAGATGAAGCCATTTGAGTTACAATCACCAACCCATATCTGCCGGTTGCCATTTTACATAAGGGCCATGGACTTTTTCATACAACGTTTCCAATCGTCCCGAATCGGCGAGTTGCCTCAAGGCACCTGAAAGGATAGTATCTATCCTGTCTCCTTTTGCCCCTTTGGGAATAGGGATTCAAGCCACCAGCTTTTTGAACGGTAATCATCCATGTTCATATCTCCTTGTGATAACGTTTGGCCTGGGTTACGGCACGGCATACATGATGCGTATGTCGAACGTCCGGCTAAACACTATAAGGCCGCTTATGAGTCTTTTTACGATGCCATCAATATTACAGATATTTCACTTTTTTGAGTGTCGCTTTAAAATACTTGTCAGCTTTGACGATAAACAATCCGGGTTTGGTAACCTCTTCCGGCTTTTTAAGCAAATCCAGCTTTCTTAATAGTTCAAGGGATTTTCCAAAATTCAGATCGTAGGTCCCTGATTTCTGGACAGCAAACACAATCATGGACCGGATCTGGACCGCATCGGCCACAAGAAACCCGATCTCGTCATCGCCTTTCAGTAAAAGGGTCTCGGATTCCACTTCTTTTCGATTCTTTTCAAGAAAACCCTGGGCATCTTTTCCCAGGGGCTTTTCCGCGAAAAGGGCATTGGTGACTGCAGCGGCAAGATGTCCCGAAAAATCGCGGTCGAATCGTTCAAGATATCGCATGAACAGGATATTGTAAGTGCCATGCTTGACCTGATCGATGGCCATGTCAATTTTTCGGTGCAACTTCTTTTTTCTGCTCGTAAAAATGTTTGATATAATGCCCATGCCCTTCTCCTGCATCTTAAATTAAAAGAAAAACTTACATACCTTAAACCGGGTTTAATGTCAAACATCCGAACACGGGTACGTTTGCTTTTCATAGGAAGTCACACGATAAAAAAATAAAAAAATCCGTTTGAATATCTCGGCTCATTCTGATACTTAACCTTTTTCTTTTTTTCTTTCGATTAGGTCGATTTTACGTCTTTTCATTATTATCCGATTATGGGAGGTCTTTTTTGGGCACGTTGATCATCACCCATCCCGGGTCTGCGCACTTTGACGAGTTTTTTGCCATTTCACTGATTCTCGCAACCTCGCCGGACACCACGTTTTACATCGAACGTCGGGAGCCATCACTGGAGGAGCTTGATAATCCGGATATCTGGGTGGTTGACATTGGCGAACGTCTGGAACCCCATTTAAAAAATTTCGACCACCATCAGGACATCAATCATTCTGCGAGTTTTGTTTTGGTATCTGATTATCTGGACTTGACCCGGGAACTGCGGACCCTTCCCTGGTTCGATTTCAAAGACAAAATCGACCGGTTCGGACCTGCAAAGACAGGGGCCGAACTGGGTACCAGCCGTTTACGGATCACCTACAGCCCCTTTGAGGAGTGGTATCTTGACCTCTTTGCCGCAGATCCCGCATCATCCATTGACCTGATGCGAAGGTTTGGAATCAGCATGATCAAAAAAGCGTCGGGGATGGCTGCACGGTTCAAATTCTGGGGAAAATGTAAAAAAGTCACGTTGAAAAACAAGTTGATCGTCATCGGCCATACCGATGATTCTACCGGGTCACAGGAATACAACGACACAATGAATGACCCTGCTGCGGTCCTCATCACCCATGACAGCCGGGGTAAAGGATGGAAAATGTGCCGCTTCGACAATGTTCCGGAAGTCAACTTTTCCAAACTGGAAGGCAACCCGGACATCAAGTTCACTCATAAAACCGGTTTTGTTGCCAAAACCCATGAACGAATTCCCCTGGAGAGAGTCATTGAACTGGTCAAAGAAGCGCTGCCGGATATCTGATAATCATTTTAGGTTATTCAGTGTCCATCAATGGAGTTTATGGATAGGAACTATTTAAGAAGCTCCCTTTCCCGGGCCCCCAAACAGTCCTTATGATATGCAATCATGACGTTGATAGCGACGTCGGTCAGGGATTTGATCTGCTTGAATCTTATGGTAGGGGACTCTTTGCGTATGGCTGTCAAGGGACAATCCGGCAGAGCTTGACCAAAAGGGCATCCCATCACCAGAGCATTAACCCATTCCCGTTTATTTTGGAAAAAATAATTCATATAAATCGTCGTCTCCTTGCCAAAGAATTTTCGGTATCATTGAAAATCAGCCGGACGTGACCGATGGATTTTAATGGGCAACATTCAGGCAAAAGACGAGACGTCAAAGGAGAGGAAATAGGTAAAAGGCTCCGGCATGAAAAGCCGGAGCCCGGATCATTCATAGGCTGATCAAAAAATCATGCACTTAATAGTTCGTAAATCGTTCGACGTTCGCTGGTGGTTCCGGATTGTTTCTTTTCTTTCCTGCGGTCACCTTCAACCCGCCGGTCCAGGCCCGATCGTCTTTCGGGGCTGTAGTTTTCTTCCACCAGCAACCGCCTGTCACCTTCCAGACGCCGTCCCCCGTTGTCTGTCAAAGTAATAATCATAATTTCCTCCCAATAGTTAGTATTCAAAATCCCCCAATTCTTTTTATTTTAAAGTAAAATCCATAAAAAAGCCACCCATTTATACTCTTGTCTTGGTAAAAAGGCCTCAACCCCCTTCCCAGGCTCCGGTCCCTGGTAACGCATCCCTTTTTCAGAAAGAGAGGTTGAACGAGTCGAATTATGATAAACTATTCCGTGACGTGGCCAGCGGGGCTGATTGGTAAGCCCCATGACGTTTGTGGCCTGCCATGCGTGTATGATTTAATAAAGTTCTACGTGCAATGGAACATCTGAATCATCCGTGCCCCCGACGCCGAGTTGGCCGTAGCCATTGTCGCCCCATGCATATGAAATGTCCTGTTTTAAACCGAGGCAGAAGTGGTCCCCTGCTGCAACACATGTCCATGCTGTTCCGGGCTCTATTTCCACAGGCGACAGCACCTGACCTGATGAAGACCCGTTGCCGAGCTGACCGTGGGCACACGGCCCCCATGCCCATAGACTACCATCAATTTTAACGGCAAGAGTATGATTCCCGTTGATCAAGGATAAGATGCACGTTATTTTGCATAGGAACATTTGCGGCTGGCGACACGAATGGTGGGGTTATCCCTAATCGTAAATCTCGATGGAATGACATAAGAATATTCTTATTTCCGATTTGACATATTGATATAATATATCATATTTTAAGTCCTTTAATAAAAAACAGATTATTATACCAGACCCTGTTTAATCAGTTTGTAACCAATGTCCCAATATGATGAAAACAATAATAATTGGACATTGAGACGAGCCACAAGATGAAACTAAACATGCCTCAAGCGGAAAAAACAACGATCTCCTCGGATATGGAAACACACCATCCACGCCTTGATGTTGCTGCCTTGAGTATGCGTGACGCATGCACCGGCTGTGGAATCTGCCGGAAAGAATGCGTGTTTCTTCAAAGATACGGCGTACCGAAAACCATCGCAGGCAATGTCCTGTTGGCTGGCGGGGAATATCTCCTGTCCGCCTTTGAATGCAGTCTGTGCGGCCTGTGCGGATCGGTATGCCCTGAACATCTGACCCCGGCTGACCTTTTTCTTGACATGCGGCGACAGGCCGTGAGCCTTGGCCTTGCCCCGCTGAAATCCCATAATCCGCTGATGGCGTATGAGAAGCGGGGGACGTCACCATTTTTTTCGTTCTACAGCCTGCCTGAACAGGGCAACACTGTTTTTTTCCCGGGATGCGGCCTCACCGGCACACGGCCGGGAATCACCCTTGAACTGTATGATTATCTGAGACAATCAGACCCGTCAACCGGCATTGTTCTGGATTGCTGCTGCAAGCCATCCCACGATCTTGGACGCCAGACATATTTTTCCGACATGCTCGGCGAGATGAAGACCTATCTTTCGGAAAACGGTGTAAACAGAATCATTGTGGCCTGCCCGAACTGCTTTAAGGTCTTCAAAACATATCTTGGAGGCTTTGATATTGTCTCGATCTATGAATGCTTGGATGGTGAGGCGTTAAACATCCCCTCCGACACAACCTTCACCGTTCACGATCCCTGTGTCCTGCGGCATGATCCCCATGTTCATGGCACGGTCAGGGCTTTGGCAACCCGGACGGGCTGCATTCTTTCTGAAATGCCCCATTCCGGCATCAAAACCCTTTGTTGCGGTGAAGGCGGAGGGGCCGGGTTTGTCAACCCTGAGCTTGGTGAGGCCTGGAAATCCAAACGGATGATTGAAGCGGACGGAAAACATGTGATCACATACTGCACCGGGTGCTCAAATTATCTCAAAGGACCGTCAAACATCTCCCATATCCTTGACATTATTTTTGATACCGATAAGGCTATTGCCGGGAAATCCAAGGTGTCATCATCTCCTGTCACATACATAAACCGTCTGATTGTGAAACGCCGGATAAAAAAAGACTATCCTGGGGCAATCACCAGAGAGAGACGGTTCAGAGCCGACGATAATGGCCGCAAACACGGAGCAGCGCGGGGATTTTTCATTGTGTCCCTGATCATCAGTGCAATACTGGCCTTAAAATTCTCTGGTGCGTCCGGCTACCTTGAAACGGAAACTCTGAAAGCCTGGGTAGAACGCGGGGGCGTTTTTGCACCCCTTATTTATATACTTATCTATTCCATATCCCCTGCCCTGTTTCTTCCGGGGCTACCTGTTACAATCGTGGGAGGCATACTGTTCGGGCCATTCTGGGGCGTGGTGTACGCCATCACCGGGGCCACCCTGGGTGCCTGCGTGTCGTTTCTTATTGCACGATACGGGGCAAGGTCCTGGGCTGAAACCATGCTGATGGCCCATCCCCGGCTGAAACGCCTTGATGAGGACGTGGGACGTCAGGGATGGAAAATCGTCGCGTTCACACGCCTTATTCCGGTTTTCCCCTACAACCTGCTGAACTATGCCTTTGGTCTTACCAAAATCAGCTTTATTCACTATGCGGTCACGTCATTTTTCTGCATGCTTCCGGCATGCATCGCCTTCATTGTTTTTTCAAGCTCTCTTCCTGACATTCTCCGTGGTCATGTTTCACCCGCCTTCGTTGCCGGAGGGGTTCTGATCGGAATCGTGTCATCCATTCCCCTTATCGTCAGAAAACAAAGGGCAAAAAAGTCGTAAAACTTAAATGGGTAAGGTCAGGAAAATTATTTCTTTTTCTTCGTGTCCTTCAGTGAGCGTTGCGAACGGGTGGTTTAAAAAAAGAAAACATATCCACCCTAAACTTCATGACCTTCATGGTGATTATAAAAATCCCAGTCCTTGCCTGGGATTGAAAAAAAGCAGTTTAACCTTGCAACACCGTCTGTGGAACATGTCCGTGTTTGTCTGTGACAGTCCGTGTTTGTCCAGGCTATTTCTTTCGTGGACGAACACAGACGACCACGGACTGACACGGACATTGGAACACTGTCTGCCGCGCTTGTTCTTCGTGTTCGCAAACGACCAACGGGAGTGGGTGGTTGATAAAAAAACTATGTTCCGCCCAAGGCCATATTCCCATTGACACGTCATCAGGTTCTTTGTGCGCCTCTCCGTGAGAGACGAGGCTTTTTAGTTGTGGCTATGCCGCGCTGTGTTCTTCGTGCCCTTCAGTGAGCTACGCGAACGGGTGGTTAATAAAAAGCATAGGCGTATGATTTACCCCATGAACGCATAAAATCCGGCTGCCTGAAGTTACAGGCAGCCGGATTCCATGGGGTTTACTGTCACTACTCCAGTTCAGGCAAGGTGGGGCTGTCATCCTCAATGGGGTTCAGCACGGGATCGTCCCCGTTGTAGTCAGACCCTAGGCCCATACTCCATTCAAACCAGGAGCTGTCGAAGTTGCTGATGTCGGGGTAACCCATCAGGTAAGCGTAAAACCAGGCCAGGCTGGAGCGCCAGGCCGTGCCGCAGTAGTAGCTTGAGTGGACACGCTGGGTGATGCCCAAGGACCGCCAGTAGGGGTAGATCTCCGCCGGTGAGACCAGGGTGCCGTCGGTGTTTGTAAAATCATCGGTGCCCCAGACCGCTCCGGGAACCCGGCCGTCGGTGGGGATGTAGCGGTAGGGACGGCTGGCACCGATGAACTCGTCTTGGGACCTGATATCCACCAAAACATCGTCGGGATACACCCCGTTCACCACGTCACGGACATAGGGGATATCCACCTTGTATTCGGGATGCAGGGCCGTATCGCGCGCTTGGTCATCCGGATCAAAAAAGTCCACCGGTGTCCGGGTGACGGAGCCGGTTTCAAGAGTGTATCCGGCGCTTGTCCAGGCGGTCTTCCCGCCGTTCAGGAACCGCACGTCCGAAACCCCGGCGTACATCAGGGTCCAGAGTACCCTGGCGGCAGCGGAACCGCCTTTGCCGTACACCACCACCGTGGTGTTCTTGTCGATACCCATGTTGGTGATGGCCGGAAGCAGGTAGCGATCCGGATAGATGTTCCACCAATTTCTCGGCAGGGCATCATCAGGGCCCAATCCTTTGGCCAGGTCTTCCTCTTCTGTGGTACTCCGGTCCATGCAGGCCGGGTAACCCTCATCCACGGGCCAGTCGTTCCGGGCGTTGAAACAGTCGTATTCGATTTCATCGGTGTTTACCCAGATGGCGCCTTGAATATGGCCGTCTAAATAAGACGCCGGAGGCTGGCCCCATCCCGTTTCGACGATCACATAGGGATTCCCGTCGTTTTCCGTGTCGACCATGGTCTTGACCCAGGATGCTGTAACGAGCTTATCTGAGTTTCCGGTCTCCCTGTCATTTCCCTCCACAGACGACCATTGAAACCAGCCCCCGTCGAAGTTGGCCGCGGGCCATCCCATCAGATAGGCATAGAACGTATAAAGGCCCGAGCGCCAGCCCGTGCCGCAGTAAAAATACATGGTTTTGGCCGGGGTGAATCCGGCGTCGCGCCAGTCTTTATCCACGGCATAGGGGCTTTTCAAAAATTGCATATCATCGCTGACCACCTTGACCCAGTCACCGATCCACTGGGCCGTGGGAATCCGCCCGTATTCGCTGAAATAGGGATAATAGGAATTGGATGACCCCACATATTCGGCCCATTCCCGGTCATCCACGATGAGGGCATCGGGGGTTGTGCCGTCAATCACATCGTTTAGATCATCCATGTCGGCCAGCACATCCGCCCGGCCGGGGACATGGCCGAAGGCCACCGGATCAAGGACATTCACAGCGGTTTCCGTCGCGCCACCGTAAGCCACCCAGGCCTTAAAATTCCCGTTTAACACTCTCACATCCTCCACTCCGGCCAGCAGCAGGGACCAGGCCACTCGCCCGGCGGTCATCATGGAAATCTCATCATCCGCATACACAATCACGGTGGTGTCATGGGCAATACCCAGAGAACCGAACAGGTCCTGAAGGTCAGCTATGGGTTTGGCGTTGCCTTCTTCGGGAGACTGGTAGCCGTCCCCGTATTCAGAAGATGGGCCGTTTTCAATGGAATAGGTATCGAGAAAAATGGCACCGGGAATATGCCCGGTTTCATAGGGTGTTCCCACGTAATCCGTGCGGTTTTCACTGTAACGGGCCGCATAGGACGTAAACAGAATCACATAGTCCTGGCCTGCCGGAAACGTTTCCGGGGTTTCCTCACCCTTGATCAGGGTATCGAGCCAGGAAGGAGACACCAACGCCTGATAATGAGCCATGGTATCCATGGGATAGTCGGCTTCATCGGCCGCAGACCAGTCCCACATGGACCCATCATAGTTAGCGATCCGGTGAAAGCCCATGAGCCGCCCCAGGAAATAAAAAAATCCGGACCGGATTCCGGCGGTGCAGTAGGCCGTCACTTCCTTGTCCGCAGTGATCCCGTGGGCGTCAAGCATGGCTTTTAGATCATCGTATCCAAGAAGGGTATGATCTGCATTGTAATAGGATTCATAGGGAAGCTGAACCGCGCCGGGGATGTGACCGCCACGGGCCTCTCCATAAAGTTTCCAGCCGATATATTCCGCATCGGTCCGCGTATCCACCACGGCAAAATCATCATCGGAAAGACGGCTTTTAATATACGCTTTATCCACGCTGTTCCCGCTAAACAAGGTCAGGTCCGCCTCGAATTTCGCCCGGTCCAGGGTGCTGGCCGTGGTTTCGGTCCCGAGACCGTCGGTAATCCATTTATCCCAGCCGCCATTGAGAATTCGGACATGGGTGCAGCCCAGAGTTTCCAGCATCCAGAAAATCCGACCCGCCGAACCCCAGGAGGTCACGGTGTCATCGTAGATCACGATATGAGACAGACGAGTCAATCCCTTATTGCCCAAAGCGGACTCCAGGTTGGCCACTGATTTGAGTACGGCTTTCTGGGGCGGATCATTCCAGAGAACATACTCTTTCCAATCCATGGAAATGGCTCCCGGTATATGCCCTGCGGCATAGGCGTCCCCAGACCGGGTATCGATCAGAATCAGCCCGTCCGGGTTATCTTGGATATCCTTGGCCGAAGCCAGGAGAGTCGAATTGGGAAACAGGGACACATCGCCGGTCTGGGGGTCAGAGACGGTCGTTATGGGGGTTCCCGTTTCTTTCACATGGGTGGAACTGTTACAGCCCGAGACCAGGGCAGCCAGCAAGACCATCATGGCGAGCTGTTGGTATAACCGAAACGTTTTCTTCATCATTCTCATCTCCTATAGCGTTCGTGTTCATCTATCTTTGACAAAAGGTTTTTTGTAGCTTAATAGTATTTTTGCTTCGGGCGATCCTGCCGAGAGCTTTCCGCGTTTAACGCTAACCATGCAAGGTACTGAGTGAAATTATCCACGTTCTCCATAAGCGCCGGAGTCCTCGGTTTATACGCCATGATGGCCTTTGCGCAGGACCTGCGTCTTTCTCTGCCCCTTGTCGTGTTTGCCACGGCCTGGGTGATGGTTCTCATTTTGGTGAGCATTTACACAGACCAGGACCTGTCACCGGGCCTGATCCTTACTGTGGCCGCCATCATACGGATCATGGTCCTGTTCCGGGCTCCGGAATTGTCCGATGATATCTTCCGCTATCTCTGGGACGGGCTCCAAACAGTTTCGGGGCACAATCCCTACCAGCTGGCTCCGGCCCAGGTCGTTTCCGGTAGCCAGGCGGCCCGGACGCTTTTGCCCCTGGTCAATCATCCCGGTCTGATCACCGTGTACCCTCCCGGAGCCCAGGTCGTCTTTTTTGCCGCAGCCCTCATCGGTCCTTGGCCCATCGTTCTGAAAACCCTTCTCGTCCTGATGGACCTGGCCACCTGCGCCCTGATCATCCAATGGCTCCGCCAACTGGGGCAGCCCGTCACCCGGAGTCTGATCTATGCCTGGCATCCCCTGGCCGTCCTTGAAATCGCGGGGTCCGGCCATATTGACGGGGCCGGAATCTTTTTTCTGTTTTTATCTCTGACCCTGGCCCAGACCATTTGGAATTCAAAAATAAGGCCCTTGTGCCTGGGGCTTTCCGGCGGGTTATTCGCCTGGTCCTGCCTGGTCAAGCTGTTTCCCCTGGTCTTTTTTCCCTTATTTTTCTTCAGTCTTCACAAACGCCAACGGATTCTCTTTCTCGCGGGCGCGGTATCCGGCACCCTGCTGTTATGCCATCCCTTTCTGCCCGATCTGCCTCACATGTTTGGCACCCTTGGGACCTATACCCGACACTGGGAGTTTTCCGGTTTTTCCTTTTTCTGGCTCAGGCAGTGGGGCTTATCCGGGGATCTTTCCCGGGTGATCCTCGGCTCGGCCTTTGTCCTGGCCCTTACCGGGATCGTTTGCAGGTACGCCCTGGGTCCGGGAGATTTCACACACCGGGTCTTTTATCCGTTTTATCTGATCAACCTGGCCTTTCTTTTTTTAACGCCCACCCTTCACCCTTGGTACGCCCTGTACATGACCGCCATGCTGCCCTTTGTTCCGGGCATGGCCGGCGTCATTCTGAGCTGGTCCGTGTTTCTGGCCTATTCCGTTCAGATTCCCTATGTCCTCACCGGGGCCTGGACCGAGGATCCCCTGTCCATCAATCTGATCTGGGCAGGGCCCCTTGGGGCCTGCTTTGCCGGGTATCTGGTCAAAGCCTTTGGAAAATCATCCACCGTTTGATGAACTCGTAAAAAGGCTACAGATGGATGGCTATGGAAAAAGGTCCATAGGCAAGGCATAGTGTTTGGCCGGGCGTGAAGGCATACACGAGCGTATGTCGAACGTCCGGCCAAACACTATAACGCCGCATATGGATCTTTTTACGACGCCATCACCGTTTGAAAGCTACCGAAACCGAGGCATTGTTCCCTTTGGACGTGTTCTGGCCGTAGATTTCCGGCCTGAAACCCACTTCCACCAGACAGGATTCCGTAACCTTATATCCCACAGCCAAATCGAGTTTTCCAAGATCAAACTCCGGAGTCACACTGGGATTGTTTCCGGCTGCGTCCAGGGTATCGCTGTTGCCCATGCTGCAAATGCCGTCGAGTTTCATACGGCCATAGATTTTCGATGTGACGTTTACTCCGAATTCCGCGAGATACCTGAATTCATCGGCAGGGAAATCGGCCCGCCACCTATATCCGGCTTCCAGGTTCATATACCCCGGAATAAAGGGATACAGAGATTTTCCGTAAAGGAGACGGCACTCCAGATCATACTGGCCGTTGCCCAGAGGTACCGCGTCATCCTCGTCGTAGGCTTCGGGGATCTTCACCAGCCCCTGGACAGATACGATACCCAGGGGTGAATCCACGAGTTTGTACTTAAGTCCCAGATCAATATCCGACACCCCGTAAGAATCGGATTCCACCGTGTTGTCTTCAAATTTCAGATATTTGAAAGAAAGGGACGTCAGCACTGTCAGCCGTTCCCCAAGGCCGTATTCCCCGTAATAACTGACATGGATATCCCTGAATTCTCCCTGGTCAGCCATGGTTTGATCATGCCCGTCATCATCAAAATACCGGTCCGCATAATAGCAGTTCAGTGTGAACTGATGATACGAGGCCCCCTTTTCCTGGGTCCAGGCCCCGGCAAAACACATCACCGGTATAACGATCAGCATCACCCCCGCCCATCCTGCCGCCAGGATAAGGTTTGTCACCCTTTTTTTCATCACAGTCACCTTCAATTTGGAGTTCTCTCCTAACAACCCTTACTTATTTTTTTGTCATGGAAAAAAGCAAGGTATCTTGCCATAGACCTAAATGCAAATCGATATTCCGGATGATTTCGATACCTTCTATCGGAAATTTTGATTTGACCCCAACCGCTGATTCAGCGATAACCCATGGTTTCAGGCAATAACCATCACCCGGGAGTCTATCCATGGATTCAACCACATACGGCCTTTGGCTGGTTCACATGACAGCCCTGTGCGGCCTGGCCCTTTACGGCGTCCACCGCATCTGGCTTTTGATCCTCTGGCGGCGGCTTCCCCCGCAACCGAGTCCTCCGGCCATGGTTTGTGACGCATCGGTTCCATGGGTAACCATCCAACTGCCCCTGTACAACGAACGATTCGTGGCCAAACGGCTTATCGACGCCACCGCCGCCCTGACCTGGCCCAGGGACCGTCTGGAAATTCAGGTTCTCGATGATTCCACGGACCACACCCGATCCATTGTGGACGAGCGTGTAACCCACTTCAGGGACCAGGGTGTGGATATCCGGGTGTTTCGAAGAACCAACCGAATGGGATTCAAGGCCGGAGCCCTGGCCCAGGGGCTTCAGCAGGCCAAGGGGTCGCTCATCGCCGTGTTTGATGCGGATTTTGTTCCGGGAACGGATTTTCTACTTAGGACCGTGCCCTGTTTTTCACACAAGGATATCGGCATGGTCCAGTGCCGCTGGGGGTTTTTAAACGAAGATCACTCCTGGCTCACCCGGATTCAGGCAATCATGCTGGCCTCCCACTTCCGGATCGAACACCGGGTCCGCCATCATTTTGGGATGTGCTTCAATTTCAACGGCACGGCAGGGATCTGGAGAAAAGAAGCTCTGATTGATGCCGGAGGCTGGCAGGCGGACACGGTGACCGAGGATCTGGACATCAGCTACCGGGCCCAACTCAAGGGCTGGCGTTTTGTGTATGTGGATGATTACACCGTGCCGTCCGAACTTCCAACCACCCTGGACGCCTTTAGAAACCAGCAGAAACGCTGGACCAAAGGGTCCATCCAGACCGCACGGAAACTCCTGCCACGCATTGTTTTCTCAAACACCTTGACCCCCACGGCCAAACTGGAAGCAACGGCCCATCTCCTGGCCAATCTGGGCTGGCTCCTGTGCCTGATCATGACGTTGACCCTCTACCCGGCCGTGACCATGAGTCGAACCTTGATCCCGCCGCTCCTGCTTCAGGTGGGAATCGGTCTGTTTTTTTTCTCAAGCGGGGCCGTGTTGTTTTATTTCCTGGTGTTCGCCCTGACTTACCACAAGTCGTCGGTCCGGATCCTGCCCCTGATCCCGCTGCTGTCCATCGGCATGGCCCCGGTCCTTTCCCTTTCCGTGATATCGGGCCTGTTTACCCGTGGCGGAACCTTTGTACGAACCCCCAAATACGGTGTACCCAGCCGGACCCGCCTGTCCGGCTTGTTCCGGGTGTACCAGCGTCCTTCCCTCGGCGCCATGGCGATCAATCTCCCCATCTTCATCTACACCCTGTTCCCGGTCTGGTTCCTGTGGCAAACCCGCCAATGGACCGTGGTCTTCCCCCTGCTCTTTCCCGTGGGCTTCGTCTGGATCATGGTCAAGGACCTGTTGGATTCACTGAATGTCAATTCCGGGCACCCCTGAAACAGGGCTCATTTTCGCCTTGGGGTATTTGGGGTTTAGGGAGTAATGAATCGCAAAACACGGTTAAGCATCTGCGGTGAAAGAATTTTAAGCAAGGTAGGCCAAATGTTATTAATGGCTCCATTTATTCGTCCCTAATTATTTTAACAAATTATTTATTGTTAAATAATCTGACAAAAAATACGTTGTCATATTCCATATGCATGCGATAAACCGTTTTATAGGCAAAATTTCATCTTGTTCTATATTAATAAGATGAAATTTCTATTATACCAAATATATCTTATGGCTACCAACATACCAATTGGGTAGATCGCGCGTTTTTGTTCGGGGATTGGGGTTACCCCATATAAAAGGGAGAACATAAATGGTCACAAATTCGGATATTATCGCCAAAGCACGGGAACTGGGGTTCGAAGATATTGGATTCACCACGGCCGAGGCCTTTGATGATCACAAAAAACTGCTTGAGTCCATGCCGGACGAATACGGATGGACCCAGGCTGCGGGCATAGACCTTATAAACGGCACAGACCCCAAGACCATTCTTAAAGGGGCCCAGTCCATTATTGTGCTTCTGGAACTTTATTTTAAAAAATCCTATCCAAGGAAAATGGAAGGGACCTTCGGGCGCTGCTACCTGGATGACGACCGTGTGACCAAAGACGGCCTCAGCCTCAGAATCAAAGCATTCAGGTCCTATCTTCGGGACCAGGGCATCGCGTCCAAGGTGCCCTTCAACCTCCCCCACCGGGTGGCTGCTGCCCGTGCAGGCATGGGGACCTTTGGGAAAAACTGTTTGTTTTACTCAAGCAAGGTGGCCCGGCAGAGTTCCTGGACCCTTCCCATTGCCCTTGTGGTTGACCATGTCTTTGAGCCGGGTATCCCAACCATTGAAACGAACTGCCCGGACTGGTGCAGGAATGCATGCATCGCGGCCTGCCCCACCCGGGCTCTCAAAGGCAACAGCCGGATCGACCCCAGAAAATGTATCTCTTACCTCAGCTATTTTGGCCAGGGCATCACGCCCACAGAGCTCCGTGAACCCATGGGGATGTTTGTATACGGGTGCGACCGCTGCCAGAATGTCTGTCCCCGGAACCTGGCCTGGCTGGCCAAAGACCTTCCGGTCAACGAAAACGTGGTGGTCAAAGCCGATGATTTTGATCTTTCACGTCTGCTCCATATGGACAAAGACTATTTTGAGAATAAAATATGGCCCCATATGTTTTACATGTCTTATGAGGATATCTGGCGGTGGAGGATGAATGTTGCGCGGGTCATGGGAAACAGCCTGGATCCGGTTTACATTCCCGATTTAACAAGGGCATTTGAAGAAAACACCGATGAGCGGGTTAAGGGGATGATCGCCTGGGCACTGGGAAGAATCGGAGGGAAAGAGGCCCGGAAGGCCCTGGAACAGTTCAGTCGGAACATGACCTCTGAAAATCCGGTTGGGGAAGAAATCCATCAGGCACTTTTGAAAACGACCCGGTAGACACTGTCGATATGTCACTGATGGTGGACATGATGCATTTTACCCGATACCATATTGCAGTGAATGAGATGGGCAAGGCTTAAGCCTTCCCATCAACTTCAATCACACAAATTCTCAAGCATGGACGACACATGACTGGATGTGACATCGCCCTTGAGGTGCACCGAATAATTGAGGCCACTGCGCCTGCATACTTTGACAATGCGCCCGCCCCAGAACACATCCTCACCGGGACGGGACTGATGAATCTTGAGCAGGGACACGATACTCCGACCCTGGAGCCGCTGAGCCATATTCTCTTCGGTCAGCCGGAGGTTAAAGGAGAATCCACCCGGGGAAATGTCCAGAAGCTCACCGCGGAATGGTTTTCCCGTTGGAATGCCTTCGGTATCCAGAATTTTTGCAGCGGTCAATCCGGACACGGCATACCGTTTCTGGGCTCGTTTTTCCATTGTTGACAATTGAATGGCATGCATATCGTTTTTCCTTTTCAAACAAAATGATTTCAATTTCCCAATCAGTCCCGGAACATGGGCAAAAAGTTCCAGAACATCATCTTTTTCAAGAAAATCCACCCGTGTGCCCTGTTCAGCCAGGACAGAACGTTTGCTGAGTCCCCCGCCAAAAAACGTTTCCACACCGGTGATGTCCCCCATGCCCATGGACGCCCCCATGAGCCGGGCTCCCTTTTCATTGAAAATTGTTTTGACATGGCCCTTGTTTATGAAATATAGCCGGTCGCTCACCATGCCCTGAGTCATCAGGGCTGTCTCGCGGTCGTATGTTCTTGATTGAAGGATGCTGTTAAATACTCCCAGTTCTTCGGTGCTCATATCTTTATACAAATCAAACCAGCACCCAAAAAATTCAAACACAGGCCCACACCCTGTACTGCCAATCTCATACGGGATCAATGAATATCCACCACACAATGAAGAATCCTCCCCAAAATAGGATTCCGAAAGACTCTTATCTTCCTGCCATCTGCTGCTGACCTTGTTCATAAAAATGGCTCCAACTCAATGCATCCCTGTCATCAGGATTATTTATGATTCTTTTATGTTTTTTCCCTTAAAGGAAACGGGCACGTTTCTTCAAGGCGTGATTTTTTTATGATCTTCTAACATCTATTAGCGATATTCGTGCCAACACAGACACAATTCCATGCAAGCGGCCAAGTCTCGCTATTATAAGGCCTTTGGAGTACATAACCGAAACCATCTTCCATGGGGAAAAAAGAATTGGCATGGCATTGATCAAAAACCCAGATGATATTTAAACACCCCAAATTGTGTTCAACCTTGGAGTGGTGATAATTAATCAACCGGATATCATGAATATAAAAACACGAAGGGATACTTATGGGATTTTCACAGGTGAGAATTGGGGGAGTGTTCAGAGTTCTGTGTCAAATTTAATTCTCAGACTTGCTCCGAAGTGAGCGTAAGCAAAAGTCAGCTCCGAGAATGGGCCACGTTTGCAGGCAATGATAAATCGAAATCGGATTATTCAGATAAAATCCTGAAGGGGCATTGACAGGTTGGGTCTGTTTATGGACACCCCCTCATGGGATACTGACATCCGGGCTGTCATGTCTTCCAGGCGGTCCAGTGTCATTTTCACCTCATTGATCTGACGAACAAGGTTATCATCCATGGTCTTTAGTTTGGATCGCCTCTGGTGCAGAGCAAAACTGGTCCGTCGCCATGCTTGCAATTGGCGTATCATATCCGGAGGTTCTTTGCATATGTCGTTCAGGTGTTCACGTCTGGCCCGATGGATACTGATGTCACGGGTTTTAGATTCTATTTCGTCAATGAATTCATCGTGAAGTGACTGCAGATAATCCAGGGCTCGCTGGAGGGCTTCCTTTTGTGAGTGTTTACCCATGTATTTTTTTCTCCTTAAATTATGTTTTAATGCATTTTTAGGCCTCCGTGATATGGATCAGATAAGAATTAGGTTAAAATTTCGTTAGGGCCATCAAAACGGTCACAATCCCAGTTGCGGCCGGATCTCTTCCATGAGTTTCTTGCGCCCAAGGGGAATGGAACACCGAACCACCTGAATGCCTGAACTGGCACTATGGTTCTCTGTCAGGCTGGCCACACCTGTCCCTGGCCCAAAATCCAGTACATAACGAATTTTCGTGGGAGGCAAAATCGGAGAAATCTGTTTTCTCCATATGGCCGGACAGAGGAAATAGGCCCGCATCACCTCATCAATAATGTCATCCAGAGCCCTCAGGTCTTCACCTTTGTCATTGGACAAGACTGGAATTTTCATGTCCTTCCCATTAAATGACAGCCCCAGTCGTTTGGCATCCCTGGGAGATGTTTCATAAGCATGGGCAAGAAAAGGCGAATGGGCACCGATGGTGGAAGGAATGTAACGCCATGTGGCCTGGGCTTCTTCCTTCTTGAGGTATTGATTGAGCACCGAAAGGTCGTCGGGAAGTCCGGATACGATCCATCGACCAGGGAAAAGCTCATAGGCAGGATAGATGTTGCAGTTTCCGTTTCCTGAAAAAGAGTGTATGGCGGTCTCCAACTTGCTCCGGGTCAAATTGGTGATACTGGCCATACAACTGGGACTCCCCTCCACCGAATGATAAAGTTCAGTGACGAGTTTTGGATTCACGCCAAAGGTGAGCATGGATTCCTGACACCGAACCCCCTGCCAGAAGAACATGGCTTGGACCTTGATGGCCATGCGGCATAAATCATCATAGGGCAGCCCCATGGACACCAGGATAGCGGCCACAATACCTGTTGAAAATCCTGTTGCGCTGTGTGTCTGTGCCAGAAGTCTGTCCTGGTCTATCCCCTCTGTTAAAGCCGACATATACGACGCCATCTGGGTCAGACTGATAAGGGGATGGGACAGGGGGGAAGACAAAAGATAACTCAACTCCGGTGTTGTTTCAGGCTTTTCGATCCAAACATCCACGTCCAGTCCCTTGGTAAAAAAGTGGGTCTGTGAATCATCATACAAAGAGGCCTGGGCCTTAATCTCAGCAATGGATGCGTGAATAAACGGACGGATATCCGGGCATGTTGTATACATCCTGCGAAGATCCTCCATGTATTTAACACCTTGACCGGCAAACTGAATAAAAACAGACGGCTCTTTTGTGAGTTTATCACTCATTCCTCTTCTCCTTGTCTTCTAAGCCCTTTCGATAAATCATTCACTCGTGACGTCCATTACTTCATAACCGAAAACCAGACTTGTGTCAAAAAATTATAAGGCAGCCCATGCACTTAACCCCGGCCCGGGCATATCATAGAATGTTTTGTGCATTTTTATTATAGATTTGCTGAGCGAATATCCTTCGTGGATGAACGAATATGTTGGGATAATCGGGAGTGCAATCGAAATGACACTTGGACACGAAAAGCGTGATGCCTAAGGCCTTTCAATCGGCTATGTCGCCCGAATTTTCGAGAAAGCCGGAAATCTAAGCGGCGTCCACCGACCCGCGCGGGATCAAAGAAGACTCCCGGGTCTGTGGATTTGAGCAAATCGATTCCGATCCCGAAGAAACTTAATCCAAACAAACGGATGCACCGGACGCTAAGTCTTCGCACCAGTGATCCTTGGCGATAGTTAGATTGTTTGTCACGCTGAGTAACCCGAGTGGTTTATAATCAAAGAACCTGAATGGTTATCAGGATCATCGTTGAACAGTCTTTACGGAAAATCCATCTTTGGCCAGAAACGATTTCATGGTCGATGCTTCTGACTCAGACATGAAGGCACCGGCAAGAATACGGACCACGTCATTATCCTTGGATACGGGCACTGTGTTTACCGAATACCCTTTTTTCTGTAAACGGGAAATAAGTTCCTTGGTTTGTGACAAAGGCACTGTGTCTCCCACCTGGATTGCCCAGGGGGTTTTACGTGGTACGGCGTCCTCACGGAGTGTCTTCTTAATTTTATTTGCAAGGGTCCTGGCCTCATCGAGATTCGTGAGATAGCCGGCATAAACCCTGTACCAGTCCCCTTTACCGGGGATTCGAATCACACCTGAAAAGGCGTTAAACCCTTTTTTCTTCAACTGGGCAACGGCTGTGGTCGAACGTTTGTTATCCCTGTAAGAACTCACATGAACCGTATGGGTAAAATGTTGCGTCACGTCTGTATTGATTTTATCCGGTTTGGAAGAAACAGGGGGGGTTTTCTCAACGTGATACGGGGCATTATCCGCCAGGGTCGTGACCATAGCCGGGGGTTTTGGTTTAGGGGCCGCCACGGGTTTCGCCTGATTGTCCAACGTTTTTGACACCTGTTTTTCGTCATTTTTTGCATTGGGAGTCAGGGGTGTGGTTTTATGCCCAAGGTCCTTGGGCTCGGCCTTATCTAATCTCGTATCTGTGGAATTCAGGGCCGCCTTTTCAGGAGACTGTTGCATAACATAAAACAGGGTTCCCCCCAGAGCCAGAACAAGGAGGACCAAAACCAACCATAGACGTCTTGATTTTTGAGCGGCCGATGTATCCTGATCCAATTCGGTCTCGTCATCCTCAAATTCCCCGTCCTCATCCTCATCATCCGTTTCGGAAAGAGGTACAACTTTCGGCCGCCTGACCACCAGGGTTTTTTCCAGTTCCTTGTCATCAATGACAGCCTTTGTCACCCGTTGGGCCACTACCAGCACGGCTTCACCGGGTTTCTTTTCCACAGCCTGGGCAATGGGTGGGTCAAACACCAGGCCGGCATCCACCAGCTTATCCCAGTCCACCTTTTCATCTTCTACGTCCTCATCAGATGAGAGGGCCTGACCCTGGATATTGTCCTCAACAAGATTCCGCTTGTCTTTTCGCAAGGATTCAGCGGCCTCAAGGGCCTTATCTTTATCATAAAACCGCCGCTTGACGATATATTCCTCACGGCGGACTTTGACAGTGAAATCATCTGCACCACCATCGTCTGACGTATTATGCAAACCGGTTTCAAGTTCTTTTTCCAGCTCTTCCTTGAATTTATTGTCCTTATCGCTGTCGCTCAAAATTTAATATCTCCATGCGCACCCATGATTCATAAGGCTGATAAAAAGAAACACCATCCCCAAGTTCAGGACGGACAGTCAATGAGACACTCCAAATAGTATTCGTTTACCTTCAAACTATAACGTTTTCTCAGCAAAGCTGTCAATTAGAAAAATCGAGCACCAAGAGATGAGCCTCGGGGTTTGTCACACTAAAAAACCAAATAATTTAAAGTAAATGGGCCTTCACTTCTGAGTAAAAACCCCTGTTTGAACATAACAGACAATCCATGATGTTTTTTCCTTGCCACATATGGGGCCGTACTGGTATCTGAAAGAAAACATAAGGAGAAGGAATATCCATGCCGGATTTCAACATACATCTTACTGCCGGGGTACTCACCGGAACGGCCATGGCCACGGCGGGTTTCATCGGCCATGACCTTGATCCAATCCAGGCTGGAGCTGTTTTGATCCTTGGAGCCACGGGAGGTCTTCTTCCTGACATCGACAGTGACTCTGGAAAACCCCTGGCTCTTCTCTTTCAATTGGTTTCAGTATTAATCCCCATTCTGGTTTATCCCCATGTCAAGCCGGGTCTCGTAACGGATATAACTTTTCAGCTCTGCTATTTTCCTATTTTTTATCTTTTTATCAATTACCTGGCCTGCCCTATGGTCAAAAAAATGACTCGGCACAGGGGCATGATGCACAGTCTTCCCTTTGCCTTTTTGTCTGCGGAAGCGGCTTATATTCTCTTGGACAGCTCGGGTAAGTTTATCGCCTTTTACGGGAGCCTGTCCGTATTCTGCGGCTGCCTGTCCCATCTTATCCTTGACGAGCTCCACGCCATGAGCCTCAAATTCGGTTTCATCGTGGTGGTCAAACGTTCCTCAGGAAGCGCATTGAAACTTGTGGGGAATGACATATTCAGCACCTTTGTCACCTACTCACTCCTTCTATTATTTTCCACTGCACTGGTAACCCGTCTCTTCCCGGACCTTATCCCTTTCCTATTCACCGGCCCATGAATATAAGTTTTTAATTTTACATTTTTTTCAGCCACATCTAAATCTTTCCCTTGATTTCTGTATGTTGGTTTGACAATTCCATGCAAAATCCTTATATTCGTAAGTGGTTTGCTTTGGCGTTGTAATTTTATGAAAAATAATTTTTCTTCTAATACACTATTTTCGTTTCATTTTAGGTAAGTTATGCCCAATTCGATTCCAATGGATAAAATTATTAACATTCTTGCAGCCATGATTGCAGCCATAAATAATATTCGACTTTATCCTCCATCAAGTGCACTGATCGCAAATTCCATCGATAAGGCCTTTAACGGAATTCAAAATGCCATTACGTCGAACACGCCCCTTCTCATCGCAGAATCGGAAAAGAGCCTTCTGATTTCAGGAGAGCCATTAAGCTTCAAACACCAGCAGTTTCCTCAGGTGGCGTCGTTCAGGAACATCTTGTCCGATCTCAGGATTAAAAGCATCATTCTTAAAAAAGAAACGAGCCCGACTGAATTCAGAAACTTGCTGTATATCCTGAGCAAAAACAGCGATGAGGTCGATCTGGAGGGTGGCATTCAAAAAATAGCGGCAGGGGCTGGTTTAAGCTCCATCTCCATCTCCCCTTCCCTGTTTATTCCTGAAACCGCTCAAATTCAATCATCCTTGCTTGACAGCACAGACATTGATCTGATCAAATCATTTCTGGGTGAACGGCGTATCATGGAAACCGATTTTCTGCGTATTGGGGAAAAATCGTCGGATTCCCAATGGGTGAATGAATTTTTCAAGACAGGCATCCAACTGATCAAGCGCCAGGGGATCAACCTTGCTGACAGTCTTCTTCCCGACACCATCAGCAAAATGGTTCAAGCCTTTGGCCGGTCCACACCCCGGGAAAACTGGGACCGGGTGTCCTCCAGCATCACCCGTGCTTTGTCTGACAACGATAAGGAACTCCTCACGGTTGTCATGGCGAAAAACCAGGCTGGCAACCTCTTTGACACCTTGGTCAAAACCCTTTCCGATGATCAGTATGTGGATTTTTTCTCCGAAATCAACCGAATCAACGAAAACCATGCCTATGCAGACAAACAACTGACGACCGAAGAAAGCGCTCAGTTTGCAAGCGTCATGAGCCTGCTTAAAAAAAATCAGAAAACCCGAGTACTCCGGGAAGAAATCAAACAAAAAATCCTGACAGAAAAAAAAAGGATCGCCCTGGACAAGGTCCATCAGCAGAAAGGAATAAACAAAATCCTCCAGGGAGATTTTATGTCTTTGGCCGACCCCCTTATCATGGAGAGTATTTCAGGTCGGATAGGATTCTGGTTCAATTCGGGCAAGGTAGATTCGGCCCATAACCTTATCAACAGAATAGCCGATGGTCTTCTCAATGAATCCTTGAAGATCAGGTCCTTAGCGTCTTCAGCTCTCCTTTCCATCATGGAGACGTTCATTTCCGAAAACAAACAGGATGAAATCAACAAACTCGCCCACAAGCTTAACCTCTGGATTAAATTTGAAACCGAGGCCACCTTCAACTTTAAAGCGGCCTGCAAGATGCTACAGAGCCATACCCGGCAGCTCATCCACAACTATCAATTCTCCGAGGCCAACACCATCCTTGAAACATTCAGCTTCATCACCGATGGGCGTCTCAGAAAAAACACGGAAATCAAAGACATCGCAGCAAGGATTCTTAGCGACATTGCCAATGAAGCGACCTTTGATCTGGTGTTCTCTGAATTTCGTGATAATGAAAAAAATGAAGGTAAAAACGCCTATTACACGCTAATTCGATTGAGCGAAATCTCGGTTATCCCCCTTCTGGACCTGCTTAGAACCAGTGAAGACATGTCCCAACGGGTGCGCACCATCAATGCTCTCACAGAAATCGGGACACCGGCCCTGCCCGCCATTGTGCTACGCCTCCAGCAAGGTAGTTCATGGTTCTATATGAGGAACCTCATCAAACTTCTCAGCGACATGGGTTCCGAAGAGCACTTGGACATACTCAGACCTCTTTTGAAACATAAAAATGAGAAGGTCCCCAAAGCGGCTCTGAACTGTGCCTTTGATATCGGAGGCAAGGAAAGAGTCAAATTTTTTATCCAAGCCCTTGCCATTCCGGATGACAGCATCAAACGTCTGGCCGCTGATCTGATTGGAAAAACTGAAAGTGACGAGGGTGTCTTTCCCCTGACACAGGTCCTCAAGGCAAAAGCAGCAGAGTCTGCTGAAGCGAAAAATGAGCTTGATCTGACCATATGCGCTGCCTTGAAACGAATCGGCTCCAAAAAAGCCATCCCCACACTCAGCTCCATTGTCACCCAGAAAGGAATCCTGGGAATCAATAGTTATGGACCGGAATTACGGCAGTCTGCATCCCTGACATTAAAATACCTACAGAGTCTGCCCACGAAAGGGGCAAAAGATGAGGCGGAAAAAAACAAAACCGACTCAAACACGAAAAAAAGTCGTACCCGGGGCGACGCAAAAACCGAAGATCTGCTCACTGCGGATCCCGCGCGCCTTGAGGCACTGGTGGATGAGTATGTCAGACAAAAAAACACGGCTGAAGCCGTCCGGCTCCTTTACCGAATGACTGTCAAATTTGCCAGGGAGAAAAATTTCACCAAAGCCGAAGAACTCCGGGAAAAACTTTTTGAAGTGGATCCCATGGCCCTCAATGAAATTGTGAAAACCGGCGATGTGATCGAAGAAGAAAAAAACAATGCCATTATCAACGATTACATGAATATCTGGGGGAATCTGTATGAACGGCTGAACAACGAAGAAGCCAATGATCTTTTTTACAGCTTAAAAGTAGCCGAATACGCCTCGGATGAAACCATCATCACCCAGCATCAAAAAAACGCAAGGCTCTATTTCATCAACCGGGGTCAGCTGAAAATTGTCTATACCCATGGGGACAACGAGTTTTTTTTAAAAATGTTAGGTGCCGGAGATATTGCCGGTGACGACACCTTTTTCGCAATCTCGGTGTCCACGGTGTCCCTTATCACCCTGTCCCAGGTCAAAGTGAGTTATCTGGATCGGGACACTTTGAAAAATCTGTGTTTCAAACATCCCGAACTGGAAAAAAAACTGATGGATTATTGTGCTCTGGGGGATGGGATTAACACCCTGGTCACGAAAACAGGACTTGATCGTCGCCAGCAAAAACGACTGAATCTAAACGGGAAAACTCTGGTTCAGCTTCTGGATACACACGAAAAGCCCATTGGAAAGCCATTTAAGGGCAAACTCCTGGATTTTTCCATCGGGGGGATTTCATTCATGATCAAGACAACGAAAAAGGAAACGGCTCGTCTTCTGCTTGGCCGAAAGCTCAACATGGCCATCGCCATACTGACCCGGAGCAAACCCATCGAAGTGGCTGGGGTGGGGACCATCATCAGTGCCAGAGAACAAAAAGGAACTCATTTTTCCCTTCACCTAAAATTTGACATGCCCATTGATGATCGAACCATGATTGATATTACAAGCTATTCTATTCCGGCGTGATAACACCTGCTCACCCCCCCTGGAAAACCTCCTGGATCACGTCAATCAGTGTCCGGGGGTCAATGGGTTTTGACACATAGCTGTTCATCCCTGCCTCAATACACCGCATCCTGTCACCCCTCATGGCATGGGCTGTCATGGCGATGATCATGACCTCGTTATTAAGGACCCCTGAACGTGGATCACGAATGATTCCGGTAGCTTCAAAACCATCCATCTCAGGCATCTGGACATCCATGAGAACGAGGTCGTAGGGTATTTTTTTCAGGGATTCCACAGCTTCCTTACCGTTGGCCACGGCATCGACATTGAACCCGAATTTTCTCAACAGAACCAAAGCCAGTTTCTGGTTGACGATGTTGTCTTCGGCAAGAAGAATTCGCATTTTCCGTTTGGGCCTGATTCTGCCCATGACTCTATCCTCCCCAGGGAGGATACTACTGTCAACCTGTGTGCCTGGAACATCCCCGAGAAGGAGCGATATGCATTCCAGAAGCTGATTTTGGCGCACTGGTTTGGTAATGACCCGATCAAATCCGGCCTTTTCCAAGGCATCAGCATCGCCCCTCAAACCACGAGATCCCAGAATCACCAACCGGGTACCGGACAAGGAGGGATCCGCCTTTATCATTTTCCCAAGCATTTCGCCATCCATACCAGGCATCATGTGATCGATCACAGCCAGATGGAAGGGATCTCCTGCGGCCAGGGCCTCTTTCATCATCGAAAGCGCCTGTTTTGCACCCGGGACCGAAATACACCTGCAGCCCCATGATTTGAGATATCCCTCCAGGACCAGGCGATTGGTCTCATTATCTTCCACGGCCAGAATCTTTTTCCCGGAAACGGACGAGGGAATCACCGGTAGACATTCCTGCCCCTGGGCCTGTTTTTCAAACACAGCAGTGAACCAGAAGGTCACACCCTGACCCGGATTCGGAATAATCCCGATTGCCCCACCCATCATTTCGGACAGTTCTTTTGATATGGCAAGCCCAAGACCTGTACCGCCGTATTTTCGAGTGGTGGATTCGTCCACCTGGGAAAAGGATTTGAAAAGCCGATTCAAACGATTTTCAGGAATTCCCATACCGGTATCCGACACCTCAAATCTTAGCCTAACGGTTTTTCCATCATCATCTTCCGTGGATATCCTGATGGCCACCTCACCTTTTTCAGTGAACTTCACGGCATTTCCTGCAAGATTGAACAGGATTTGACGCAATCGTCCCGGGTCACCAATTAAAAAGCAAGGCACGTCAACGGCGATGTTCAAAATAAGCTCCAACTCTTTTTCATGGGCGTTGACAGAGATGAGCTCCACCACATCCTCCATGGATTGCCGGAGATCAAAATCAGTCATTTCCAGTTCAAGTTTTTTGGCTTCAATTTTAGAAAAATCAAGGATATCGTTGACTATGGTCAGTAGGGAATCCGCGCTGAACTGAATCGTCCGGGCATAATCGATCTGTTCCACGTTAAGGGGTGTTTCAAGGAGAAGGCCAGTCATTCCAATAATGCCATTCATGGGTGTCCGGATCTCATGGCTCATGTTGGCAAGAAAGCTGCTTTTGGATTTATTCGCTGTTTCAGCGGCTTCTTTGGCCTGCTCCACCTCCTTGATCACTTCATTGAGTTTTTTCTGTTGAATATCATTGATCTTGATGAGTTTTTTATGATTTTTGAAAATTTTCTTGTATTGTTTTAGGAGCTTAGCGTAATGCTTATTCAAAGAGGCGTCCGAAGAAGACATGTGTTTCAAGACGTCTTCTGCCTCAGTGATTATCGTTTCTTCAAGACTAAATAGTAGATCGTCACTCATATTTTTTCATAAGGATACATTCAGGAGATCTTAACCCCCTGTGTATTCTTAACCCCTCTCATTCAGGCACGATATTGAAATGCAGGTACTGAAGATCTTCTGAGAATTCTTCGCCAAATTCACGTGAATCATCGTCGCCGTTTCTATAAAACCAGTTTACGGTGATATCATTTCCCTTTTCGCAGGCATCGTCAAGCTGATCAAACAGATTGATCAATATTTTAGAGGAGCTACTGTTAAAATATTTCATACGCACGATTACGGTCACGGTTCGGTCAATGATACCGTCCAGGTAGGTGGAAAGACTCCGAAACACCGGGCCGTAAAATTCCGACGTGTTTTCGGGATAGGATTCCCCTGAGATTTCAAGGCAATCTTTCGAGTAATAAAATCGGATTTCAGGTGTGAACGGGGTAGCGTTTATGATCAGATCATCCATCATGGCTCCATCTTAACAAGCGCTTTCATGGAAAAAAAACTATGATTCTCATCAATGGCTGTAAATCTGTATTCCAGGGGCATGCTGGCTTTTTTTGCCATCTCGATAAAACCCAGACCTGCTCCAAGGCTTTGTTCGTCTGGCTCCTGTCTCCTCATGGTTTTGTAATAGTCTTTCAGGCCCTCCCGGTCCATGGCGATAATTCTGTCCAAACGCTCACTAATGCGTTTAATATCCTTGTTTTTGACTGGATTTCCACTGACCACCGAATAGAATTCATTTTCAATGCCTACGGCAATCAGGCCGGAACTCATGAAAAAACGGTTTACTTTGTCCATACGTGGTGTTTTTTGAACTGAATATTTAATAATGTTCTGCATCTGTTCCACCAGGATGCCGAATATCCTGGTGATGACCTTTTTATCCGATGACGTATCAATGCTTTTCTTGATGATGTCTCCTATCTCCACCACAAGAACCTGGGATACGGGTCCATTATACCAGAAAACCAGCTCATGGTCTTTGAAATATTCCACCATACCATAGAGTTTATCCAGCATGATCCGCCCCCTCCATCCGAATGTCCTCAAAGATACACACGCGATTTCGACCCGTCCGTTTGGCCATGTACAAGGCATCGTCAGATCTCCGGATCAATTTTTCAGGATCATTGCCCATATCAGGAACCATGAAGGCAAGCCCGGCACTGATGGTAATGCCAATGGTCTTGTCCTCATAGGGGAACCGTATTTTCGAAATATCCTTGCGGATCTCTTCGGCCATCTTAAAGGCACCCATTTTCTCAGTGTCCGGGAGAAGAAGGATAAACTCTTCTCCGCCATATCGCGCGGCCAGATCCCCGACACGTCGCGCCACCTTATCAATTTTTTTGGCCGTTATTTTCAGAATCTCATCCCCTGCCTGGTGACCGTATTCATCATTAACCTGCTTGAAATGATCGATATCAAATATCAGAATTGACATGGTTTGTTTATAACGGATACATCGACGCCACTCACGTTCGTACATCTCATTGAACATTCGCCGGTTGCATATCCCGGTCAGCTCATCGTATTTGGAGTGTTTTTCAAGGATGGTGTTGGCCTGGGAAAGTTTACTCTGCTGCCTGTCGTTAATCTTGATCAATCGGGTCAACTGCTTATACATTTTTTCATAGTGTTTCAGGAGTGTTGCATACTCATCCTTCCACATGGTCCCTTGGGGTGAGTCCAAGCTCATGATTTTTTCCCCATGACGAATGATTTTCTCCTCAAGACCAAACAAGTCGTCAAACTCCATGGTTCTCCTTCATGATGCCTCCATTCAATGTTCATTCATGGAAAGAAACGTATAAAAAGAAAAGCCCGCTTATCTTTCATTACCTTTAGATGTAATTGAAACTGATCATTATTTTCGCTTACTGCGTTAGGTATCAACGGGAATGGCGATTAATCTCACCTATAAAATACATGAGAAGATATAAAATTGAAACATTTTTATTTTCATTGATTTTTTCTGATATGAAGATTATTCTTTAAAGCCACTGTTGATTATTCTTTACTATACACACAGTGCCGCCCAAAGACAAGCCCAGTCTTATTCTTTAATCATCTGGAATCACACGCGAACATACCGGCAGCCTTTTATGGCATGATCCCTGCTATCCTGTATCCAAGGGCCATTACACCCTGTTGAACTCATAAAAAGATTAAAGATGGTTCACGGCATCAAGACATTATCGAGGAATCGCTATGAATATTTATTACCCATTCTTTATTGCCTTCACTCTGGTTGTCTCCCTTTCGCAACCCATGGGGTCCTTTGCCATGGAAACCCCTGGGCGTGGTTCAGGCCTTTCTCTGCTTATCAAGGAAGCCTTTGAAAAAAACCAGGACATAAAGGCCATGGAGTCGGCCATTGACAGCCTCAGGTCAAAGGCCTCTTTTGAAGGTGCCTTGACCGATCCCCAGATTGGATTTTCCCTGTCAAACGTCCCCATTGATTCGTTAAGTTTCCGGGATGAAGCCATGACTCAGAAGCAGATATTTGTGGGCCAGAAATTTCCCTGGCCGGGAAAACGGGCACTGAAATCTCAATCGGTTGACTTTGATGCGAAAAAGCTCGAACATCAACTCCGATCCAAAAAACTATCCATGATCCGAACCCTTACCGAAAACTACTATGATCTCGGTTTTATTGGACAAAGCCTTGTCCTGAACCGAAACATCTACGAGCTGGTCCAAAAACTGATCCAGGTGGCAGAAACCCGATACACCTCGGGAAAAGGAAACCGCCAGGACATCCTGATGGCCCGCATGGAGCTGGACAAGCGTGAGGATGAACGGATTATGCTTGAAAACGCATACCGTCAGATCGAAGACCGCATCAACGGCCTCTTGAACCGGAGCAATTACTTACCGGTGGCCCATAATGATACACCCGGTGTTTCAGAGAGTCTGCCACACATCCCGGATCTTGTGGAGCAGGCCCTTGAAAACAACCCGGAACTTGCCGTATTAAAGCTGGATATTGAAAAAAACAAAGCCCAGCGGATGCTTGCCCAGAAGGACTATTATCCGGATGTGGATATGAGGCTCACCTACGGCCAGAGGGACGATGATCCCATGGGCAAAACCCGAACGGATTTCGTGTCCTTGTCCGCAGGCCTGTCCATTCCCTTGTGGAAGCATAGCAGGCAGGATAAAAATCTGGCGGCCCAGGAATCGGCTGTGCAATCCGCAACACTAAAGCTTCGGAACCTCCAGAGCCGAATCCCCCACGATGTGGATCGTCTGGCCACCGATATCCGGGAAACAATTAGGCGGTACACCCTTTACACAAACAAACTGATACCCACAGCAAAGGACATTGCCCGTTCTGCTCAATCAGATTATGAGGTGGGGAAAAGCGAATTCAGCACCCTGATTTCTTCCCAAATCAAAGCATTGACCCTGGAGCTTGAGGCAACAAATTTCCTTTTTCTCATTAAAAAAAAGCGGGCGGAGCTCAATGAGCTTGTGGGCCTGCCGTTAACCCCCAACACCTTGACGAGGACCATGCCATGACAAACCTCAACCCTAAGCAAGGATTCCCGGCCCGGGTCGTACTCGTAACGGCTCTGATCACCTCTGCCCTGTGTTTCGCTTTTTTTTACATCACCATGTCCGGAAGCAGGGGCGTTCAGGAAACGGAAACCAATCATGACCATGGGGCAGAAACCCTTTACACCTGCAGCATGCATCCCTTTGTCATCCAGAAAGAACCGGGAAACTGCCCCATTTGCGGCATGACCCTGGTCCCCAAGACAAAGGACGCACCCACCGAGGCAACAGGTGAGCGAAAAATAGCGTACTGGAAAGCTCCCATGAACCCCCGGGAAATCTACAAACAGCCCGGAAAAAGTGCCATGGGCATGGATCTTGTCCCTGTTTACGAGGATGAACTCAAAGGGGGTGTTGATATCCGCATTGATCCCGTGACCCAGCAATCCATGGGTATCCGCGTGGAAGTCGCCCAAAGCGGCCCCCTGGTCCATACCATACGAACATACGGCCATGTGACCGTTGACGAAACGCGCACCGCCCAGATCAATCCCAGGTTCAGCGGCTGGGTTGAAAAACTGATGGCCAACGTCACGGGCCAGAGCGTATCCAAGGGCCAGGCCCTGTTCACCGTCTATTCCCCCGAGCTGATTTCAGCCCAGGAAGAATACCTGAACGTGTACCGGAGTCATAACTCCGGGTCCATGCTTTCCGCCATCCGTCAACGACTCCTGAATTATGACATTCCCCTCAATGAAATCAGGGATATGGAAAAACGCAATTCCCCCAAGACAAGCTTGACCATCTACTCGCCCCTTGACGGTATTGTCATGGACAAACCCCTTGTGGAAGGGAGTTACTTCAATGCGGGCACCAAGGTTTACAGCATTTCCGATCTGTCCAACATCTGGGTGGAAGCCCACATCTATGAATACGAGCTTGATCTGGTCAAACTGGGGCAAGACGCCGAAATCACCCTGCCTTACCATCCCGGTAAAATTTTTAGGGGAAAAGTGACCTATATCTATCCTTATCTTCAACAAAAAACCCGGGATGTGGTGGTCCGCCTTGAATTCGAAAATGCCGACCAGATGTTAAAGCCCGACATGTTCACGGATGTGAGCATTCGCACACAGAAAGGTGAGACCGGAACCATCATTCCCGAGGAAGCGGTCCTGCGCTCGGGCGAGACGAACCTGGTCTTCGTTGACAGGGGTAATGGTAAATTCAGTCCAAGACGCGTCGTGCCAGGAGTTGCCATGGACCATGGCACCATTCACATTATCAGCGGCATTGTCCCCGGAGACCGGGTGGTGGTATCCGGACAGTTCCTTCTGGATTCGGAATCCAAACTCAAGGAATCCCTCCGGAAAATGACCGAACCTGAGAAAATGCCGGAGCCTGTGAAAACAGAACCCGAAGCCGATGATTTTTTCAAGGATATGAATTAAAAGGACAAAACTATGATAGAACATATCATTGAATGGTCAGTGAAAAACAGATTCCTGGTCATCGTGGCCATGGTGTTCATCGTGGCGGGCGGTCTTATCGCCATGAAAAACATGCCCCTGGATGCCATCCCGGATCTGTCCGATGTCCAGGTGATCATCTCCGCCGATTATCCGGGTCAGGCCCCCCAGGTTGTGGAGGATCAGGTCACCTACCCTCTGACCACAGCCATGCTCAGCGTACCCTATGCCAAGGTGGTTCGTGGATACTCCTTTTTCGGCCTGTCCTTTGTGTACATCATTTTTGAAGACGGCACGGATCTTTACTGGGCACGGTCCAGGGTTCTTGAATATCTGAACGGGGTCTCACAGCGGCTGCCCCAGGGCGTCACACCAAGTTTGGGACCCGATGCCACCGGTGTGGGCTGGGTTTATGAATATGTTCTGAAAGACTCGTCGGGCAAGCATGATCTTCAGCAGCTGCGAAGCATCCAGGACTGGTACCTTCGCTATGAACTGACAGCCGTGCCCGGTGTGTCCGAAGTAGCCAGCATCGGTGGCTTTGTCAAACAGTACCAGGTGGAGGTGGACCCCAACCGCCTCTGGGCCTATAATCTATCCATTCCCAAAGTCAAAGAGGCCATCAAACGGTCCAACAACGATGTGGGCGGCAAGCTGGTGGAAATGGCCGAAACCGAATTCATGGTCCGGGGCCTGGGTTATATAAAATCCATTCATGACCTTGAAAATATTGCCCTGGGAGTCGATAAAGCAGGAACGCCCATCTTACTGAAAAATGTAGCATCCATCCATACAGGCCCCGAGCTTCGGAGGGGCATCCTGGAATGGAACGGGGAAGGGGAAATTGTCGGCGGCATCGTCCTGATGCGATTCGGGGAAAATGCCCTTAAAACCATTGACCGGGTCAAAACAAAATTAAAGGACCTTGAAAAAGGGCTTCCAGATGGCGTGACCATTGAGATGGGCTACGATCGTTCGGACCTGATCCACAGGGCCGTCTCCACCCTTTCGAGCAAACTCGTGGAAGAAATGACTGTGGTGGCCCTGATCTGCGTTCTTTTCCTGCTCCATTTCAGGTCGGCCTTTGTGGCGATTTTCACCTTGCCCGTGGGTATCCTGATCTCGCTGATCATCATGTATGCCATGAATATCAACGCCAATATCATGAGTCTGGGTGGCATTGCCATTGCCATCGGGGTCATGGTGGACGCCTCGGTGGTGCTGGTTGAAAACGCCCACAAACACATCAAGAACAACCCCGATAAGCTGAATCATACGGACCTGATTATCAAGGCGTCCAAGGAAGTGGGGCCCGCCCTGTTTTACAGCTTGTTGATCATCACCGTGTCCTTTCTGCCCGTATTCACCCTCCAAGAACAGTCCGGCCGTCTGTTCAAGCCCCTGGCCTTTACCAAGACCTTTGCCATGGCCGCGTCTTCTGTGCTGGCCATCACCGTGATCCCGGTTTTGATGACCTTTTTTATCCGGGAAGAAGGCCTTGGACAGTTGCCGGGCCAAAAAGCAAAAAAGCGGTACCTGTTTTTATTTTCAACACTGCCGGTGGCTCTGGTGCTGATGTTAGGTTTTCTTGGAGTGGCCCTGCCCGACTGGAGCCTGATCCTTGCCCTTGTGGTAGCCATCATGATTTTTTCATTGATGCTGCACCAGAAAATCCTGGACGAATCTGCCAACCCCATCAGCCGGTTTTTTATCCGTATCTACACCCCGGTGATCCATCTGGTCTTACGTTTTCGAAAAACCACCGTGGCCGTTGCCCTGGCCCTCATGGTCCTGAGCCTTTTCCCCCTGTCAAAACTGGGCAGTGAGTTCATGCCTCCCTTGAACGAAGGGGATCTTTTGTATATGCCCACCACCCTGCCTGGGATTTCCATCACCAAGGCACGGGAACTATTGCAGCAGACCGACAAAATCATCCAGAGCTTTCCCGAAGTCCACCATACCCTGGGAAAAATAGGACGGGCCGAAACACCCACGGACCCCGCGCCCCTTTCCATGATCGAGACCACCATCATGCTCCGTCCCCAGGTGGAGTATGAAATGATTCCGGTTAAACGGTTTTTTCCCAGCTGGCCGGACTGGCTCAAAGCGCCCCTTTCTCTTGTTTTCCCCGAGATGAAAAAAGGTCGGATTGTTCATGAATGGCGAAAAAAAGCCATTCCCCGATTTTTTGAAACCTGGCCCGGTTTTCTTAAAAAACCCCTGTCCCTCGTGCTTCCCCTTGAGCGGCACATCACCATAGGCGAACTGATTGATGATCTGAACAGCGCCATCATGTTTCCCGGTGTCACCAATGCCTGGACCATGCCCATCAAGACCCGCATCGACATGCTGGCCACCGGCATCAAAACCCCGGTGGGCATCAAAATCATGGGACCTGATCTTGATGTGCTCACCCGCCTGGGTGAAAAAGTCGAGGCTGAAATCAAGGCTGTGCCCGGAACCCTTTCCGCCTTTTCCGAACGGATCACCGGCGGCAATTATCTGGATTTCACCATCCAAAGGGAGGCCATTGCCCGATATGGCCTGACCATTGCCGATGTGGAAGAGGTGATCATGACCGCCATTGGAGGGACCAATGTGACCTACACCGTGGAAGGCCTGGAACGTTATCCGGTGAGCCTCCGCTACAACCGGGAACTCAGGGACAATCTCGATGCCCTGAAACGGGTCCTGGTCTTAAGCCCCACAGGAGCCCAGATTCCCCTGGCCCAACTGGCGGATCTGTCCATCCACAAAGGGCCTGCCGGAATCAAAAGTGAAAACGCCAGGAGAACAGCCTGGGTCTATGTGGATATCAAAGGCGTGGACCTGGGGTCCTATGTGCACAAGGCCAAAGTCCTGATCGATCAAAAAGTTCCCTTGCCCCCCGGCTATTCCATGGTCTGGTCCGGCCAGTTCGAATACATGGAAAAAGCCAGAAAAACCCTGAACCTGATCGTTCCGGCCACCCTGGTGATTATTTTTATCCTTTTATACCTTCACTTTCAAAACATCACCGAGGCCGTCATTGTCATGGCCAGCCTGCCCTTTGCCCTGGTGGGGGGAATCTGGCTGATCTATCTTTTGGATTACCATATATCCGTGGCCGTGGTGGTGGGGTTCATCGCCCTGGCCGGCCTGGCATCGGAAACCGGCGTGGTCATGCTGGTTTATCTGGACGATGTCTTTGACCGGAAAAAAGCCGAAGGCACCATGACAAACGATAAGGACCTGCACCAGGGCATCATGGAAGGAGCCGTGGATCGGGTCCGGCCCAAACTGATGACCGTTTCAACCACCCTCATCGGTCTTCTGCCCGTCATGTGGGGAAGCGAAACAGGTTCGGAAATCATGAAACGGATTGCAGCACCCATGGTGGGGGGACTGATTTCCTCCACCATTTTAACACTGGTCATTATCCCGGCCATTTACTTTATCGTGAAGCACCGGGAAATTCATAAACCACTATAAATATTGACGTTAAAGGAGAACACCATGAACAAAATAACACATAAACTCGCAATCCTGATTGCAACCCTCTTTCTTTTCGCAGCCCAGGCCCCGGCCATGGATATGAGCCATGATGGAGACGCCATTCACACCGGAAAGGTTGATGGCTACACCATGGACTACCGCATGATGGACATGCGTGAAAACATGAAAAAAATGGGGCATATGGAAGGCATGGACATGAAAGCCACCCATCACTTGATGGTCACGGTCAAGGGCCCCAATGGACCCGTGAAGGGCCAGGCCGGTTATATGGTCACCGGCCCGGATGGAAAGACCCAGAAAGCCATGTGTATGGCCATGGGAGATGGGTTCGGTGCCGACATCAGCATGATGAATCCAGGGACGTATACCATTAAAACCAAAGTCACTGCCGATGGGAAAAACCTCACGGACGAATTCACCTACGACCTTAAATAAATTAAAAGGGAGCGTCCGGGAATGTTCCGAGACGCTCCCTTCCTCATTCCATGGCCTTGCCCTTGCTTCAAACAGTGATTATATTCTAAGATTAGTTGAGACACAAAGGGCTTAGGGCAGCATATCCGAAAGCCGATGAGATTCGTTTTTTCAAACAAGGAGGCTCCCATGGAATTATTCCAAAAAACATGCATTCCCTGCCAGGGCGGTGTCAAGCCCTTTTCCCCTGAACAGGCCCAGGCCATGAAGAAGCAGGTTCACCCGGACTGGGACCTGAAAGACGACAGCACGCACCTGACGCGCAACTTCCGCTTTAAAAACTTCAAGGACGCCATGGCCCTTGCCATAAAAATCGGGGACATAGCCGAGGCGGAAAACCACCACCCGGATCTTCACATCAGCTGGGGACGATTGGGTATTGAGATCACCACCCACAAAATCAAGGGTCTGGTGGAAAGCGATTTTATCTTTGCCGCCAAAGTCGATAATGCCTTTGATGAATTTTCCGTACACGGAGGCACAAAGAGTACGGAGAAGGTCTAAAAACAGTTTAATGTATACCACCCGCTCCCGGTGAGCTACGCGAACGGGTTGGGCCAATGATTACGTTGGCAATCAGACCTTCCGGTCCTCAAATTTTTCATCAAAGGCACAGGCGATGATATTCGCTACCTTTTTTGGCTCTGGGATGTAATCCATGTTAATCACAAGATCAAATTCATAGGGAACCGCGTCTTTTTTATTATACATAGTCTTGAAAAATTCCCGCTGTTCCTTGTCAATTATGGCCATACGTTTTTCCGCTTCAGCCTCGCTCACCTCCATGATACCGGCCAGACGTTTGATTCGGTAAGCCGGGCTTCCGATCAGACGCACTGCCATGACATTTTCCCTGGGAAGCACCAGATGCGTGCCCCGTCCAACAAAGATGGTGGGTTCAAGGTTAGCCAACGCGATTACGGATTTGGCAAGCTGCCGAGCGTAATCACTTTTGATAAAAGATTTTTCCGCAAAAAGAAGGGCTGAAAATTCCTTCATTTTTCCAGGATACCGTTCATCAAAAATATTGACTGTTTTTTCGGACAGCTGCCCGTCAGCAGCCATATGCTCCAAAATCTGTCGATCCACCACTTTGTAGTCGATCATATTCGAAAGGTGGTCGGCGACCTCAAGGGCACCCACTCCGATTTTTCTCGAAATACACACAGTGGGAACCATGATCTTCGCTATTTTTTGTCTCTTGTGCTCTTCCTGTGCACTGCACCATTTCTGGAATTGGGCATTGAGCCAGTCCGAGGGTTTCACCCGTTTCTTTCTGTAATCACCCGGTTTATAATCGGATAAATCTATATGGTGAGTCATGGTGGCCTCCTTTTAAACCCACTATGCTATTGGGTTTTTGTTATAGGGATACGGCTGCCCGGTCCATTTTGGGCCGTTGCATGATGGCGTTTTCTCTTTATAAAAGCAAAAGATATGCCATGGCCCCATGGCCCACGTGAAGAAAACCGAGAAACACCTGTGCATTGCCCCACGACACTGTTTTGGAGCACGAACGCCGTCGCAAAACCTAAGGAATTGTTCTTAAGAGTTGGATTTTAAATCAAAGGGGAACCCGGGTATGTCAGGCTTTTTTACATCATGTAAATCAGGCCTTGCTCCCGGAATATGAAGACTGGGAATGGGTTTACAAGGGTTGACTCTCGCAAAACCGCAAAGATAGGAATAGATGGTGATCATCACGACAGAAAGATTCTTGAGGATCCTGACAGATTTATTTGAGGAAATAAGATAAATTTTGACGATGGGCTCTGAAGCATCGAATGTTGAGAATGTTATGAAACGCGTCTTCTAATTTCCAGCAAGAGCAACTAAATTTTACAAGGCAGTCTCACAGAGCCCTTAGTGCCGGCCATTTTATTCAGTTCTTGATCAGTTCAAACTGTGTTTTTTCTTCGAGGAACCCGATCAGGGTATCCAGCTGGTTTCGGGAAAGGGGGCCGAAACGTCCCCGGTGGCATCTGATTTCAACTGAACTGTGAGGATCAGGCAAATCACCGCTGTCATCAAGGATTGAAATAAAGGGCATGACACTGATCACCTGAAAGTTGTCGCTGATCTGTATAAAGCTTTCACCCAAAATCGCGGGTGTACCTGCATGCTGGATATAATTGAAGGCAATTCCGCTTCTGCTGATGTTGATAATGTGGCCCATCCGCTCGAAACCCGGTCCAATGGCCGCATAGGCAGGGCCCAATACTTTGAATCGTTCAAAGAAACGTCGATCAAGCCTGTTTTCTGTTAACATCACCATTTTCTCCCCATGAACGCCCGTAAAACCCTTTGGCCGGAAAGCCCAGATACCGCCAAACACTCTCATGAGATTGAAGGATGCCGTATTTTTCGGATATACTGTTCTCCGGTTAGTTTCACATTACCGGTAATATCATAACCATATGAAAGAATCTACCCCACCTTAAATCATGGTAACAGTCCCATATTTCAAAACAAGAATCAATAAAAAAAACGATTAAGTTATTCTTGCTGATACGAAATACATGACGTATCCGTCTCAGCATAAACCATTAAACATTGGATTATGATCGTTGCCAATCCCCTTCATTACGTCTATAATCCGCTTTTTATTGTCAAACAAGAGGAAAAACAATGACTCTTTTCAATATCATGGCCATTGCCGTTGCCCTTGCCATGGATGCCTTTGCCGTGTCCATTGCCTCCGGTATCATTTTAAAAAAGGTCAGCTTGCGTCAGACCCTCCGGCTATCCTGGCACTTTGGCCTATTCCAGGCCCTGATGCCTGTTCTGGGATGGAGCCTGGGGGTTCATGTGATCTCCTACATCGAAAAATATGATCATTGGATCGCCTTTGGGCTGCTTTTGATGGTGGGAGGAAAAATGCTGGTAGAAGCTTTTGCTGAAAAGGATGATGATGCCCCACCCCCTAAGGACCCGACAAAATCAATCAAACTGATTGTTCTTTCCGTGGCCACCAGCATCGATGCCCTGGCCATTGGCTTCACCCTGTCTGTTTTGAATGTGTCCATTGTTTATCCGGCCCTGGTCATCGGTATTGTGGCGGCCCTGTTCACCGCCGTGGGCATAAATATGGGGGCCAGACTGGGCAACATGACCCGGCTCAGCCGTTACACCGAAATCCTGGGCGGACTGGTCCTGATCGTCATCGGCATCAATATCCTCCATGGGCATGGGGTTTTTTCTTTATAATGTCACAGAATAAGCGGGACCATTAATCCCCGTTATCGCGGTTTGACCTCCTTGACGGTGAGGGTCACCGACACATCCGGCCATTGTTTTTCACGAAGTTGCACCGTGGGCGGGGCCACGATTTTGCAGAACAAGGTGGTGGTTTCCCGGATGGTGCTGAGGTAGACCGGTGTGGTGGTCACATGTTGGCTTGTCTGACCGTTTTCTGCCGATGGCAGGGACACGGCTATTTTTTCCGGCACGGTTTTGACCGAAACCAGTTCAAACCCATCGGGCAGTTTGCCCACGAGCTGGGGGTTGATACCAACCTCTTTCATGATGAGCTTGGCCATGGTGATATCAACCGAGGACGGTTCCACGTCGATGAGCCGGAGTCCTTTGGGCAGCTGGATATTGTCTTCGTTGATGGGAAATGTCTGCTTGCCCTCCTCGGATTTGGATAGGTCGAGCTTGACACTCAGGGAGGCGGGGTTCAAGGCGTCCAGGTCGGACTTGGAACCCGTAAGATGGGCCCTTATCTCCTTGGGTTTTTCTCCGATCATGACCACGTCCTGGGCCGTGGCAGTGTATTCGATGGGCACTGAAATAATTTTTTCCAAGATTTCACTTTGGGAATAAATCATCGTCAACCAGAAAATCAGGGCGACCAGAAGGGAACCCACGCCATCCCTGATGATTTTCCGCCCCATATGCACAGGCTGAATATCCAGATGGGAGGTTCCGTCGTCATTGCAGTGAGAACAAATGGCATCGAAAATCATCTGTTCACCGGCCATGGTACTGATTCCACCGTTAAAGAACACCGAGACAACCCCACGCTCCTCCGAAGCGACAATGACCAGGGCATCGCACCGTTCACTCAAACCCATGGCAGCCTGATGTCGAGTGCCGAAATCCTCCGAAAGTTTTCCGCTTCTTGAAATCGGCAGGCGGACACCAAAAGAGGAAAGCTTTCCTTGATTGACAATCAAAGCGCCGTCATGGCCAGGAGAGTTGGGGTCAAAGATACTCAAAATCAATGAATGGCTTGGGATGGCGTCGATGGGAAGGCCACCGGTCAACCAGGGTGTCACCGGTTCATTGCCGGGGATGACAATAATCGCCCCGATCCGCTTGGATGCCATTTCCCAAATACTCCCGGCAATGAGCTTGGAAAATTCTTCATCATAGGCCAGGCCTTTGTTCCGCCTCATGGTGGCAGTTTTCTCCAAGATTTTTCGGAGTTCTGGCTGAAAAATCACCACCAGGCTGATGACGGCAACATGGCTGAGATTTTGGTAAATCCATTCAATGCCTTTCAAATCCATAAAACTTGAAAGGATAAACACAATGGCCGCAATTAGAATCCCGGACACGATCTTCCAGGTTCCCAGGCGGATCAGAGTCCTGTACAAAAAGAAAAGCGCTCCGGCGATGAGCACAATGTCAAGAATGGTTCGCCATGTCATCAATAGCCTAAACATACAGTGGCCTCGTGAATTAAACTGGGAATTGCCATGACACAGAATAAAAAATACGTGAATTAAATGTATCACATCGTGATTTGTTTGATCAATCCCTTGATCAAACAAACCTGAAAAGAAAAGCCGGGGACTCCGCCCTGGAAAACACAGGTTTTCTAAAAAAAAGGACATAAAAGTCTTATGGGACCTATGGGACCCATGGGACTTATATGTCCTATTATCTTCCAGTGTTTAAGAAAAAATAAGGACGGGTCAAGGACCCGCCCTTATCAAGAGATCATGTCATGGAATTGCCGGGATCAATAATCCCCGTTACGTTGGAACCCGTAGTTTTCGAATACCTTTTCAACCAGATTACCTTCCTTGGCCTCCTTCGTGGCCGTTGCCATATCCGACAATAGATCGGCCAAGGTGGACCACAAAGGAGCAGGTTCAGAGACGAGATCATCCATCAAAAAGGTGTGAGCATCTCTCATGATGTTTTCAGCCCCGTCATCACTGCTCATGGCTTCCAGAAGATAGGGTATCATACCGTTGGAGATCCCGCAGGGATTTTCCAGGGCAAGCATATCCTTGTTCACAAGCATATCCCCGTTCACAACCATAAAGGCCCAATAATTGGCTCCGGTATCGTCCTTGACCAGATCATGAATGGCCGGAACCCTGACCTTCAGAATAGTGTATAGGTCTGCGAATCCAGCGTCTCCTTGAACCACCCATTGGCCCAGTTCGCTGTCATAGCGGGTAAACATCTTGCCGAGCGTGTACAAGAGACCTGCAACCTGATCTTGGGAATACAGAGAATCCCTTGCAAAAATAGCATCCTGCATATCTATAATTGACTCTACGATGCAATAGGGATTTTCAACGTAAGGCACTCCATCATAGGTTACCGGGCCAGGGTAGAGAAGATCTTCCAGGGTGTCCACATCCTTGTCAAAATCAGCCCAGGCAACCGGGGTGAGATTTTCCTGTTCATCCACGTAGTTGGCCAAGCCATAGCCCTCATGGAAGGTGCCATCCTCAAAGCTGTTATGCCCTATCAGCCGGTCCAGACCGATGTCAAGAATGATATCCTCATCACGCACATCGGAATAATCCGTATAAAAACCAAATTCGTCGGCACCTGTTCCCTGGGCGAACATCCAGTCAGGAAATGGAATTTTCTTTGTGGCGTCCGCTGCCCGATTGATTTTCGTCATCTGCCCTTCAGTGTATTTAACGGCTCCCACAATCTGCTCCAGAGCACTATACAGATCATTGCTATCGTTGGTATCACTCATCAGCACCTTGAGAAGGTTGGTCACCGTATGGTTTTCAGCCAACACCGGAAGTATCCCGTCCATTCTCTTTCCATCAGCCACCGGTGCGGTGATATCACTGTCAATCAAGACATTGATCAAATCTTTCATCACCGCAGGCTGGTAATGCTGCCACTCGTGATCTGTCCCATCCCACCTCTGTGCTTCTTCTGTGTCAAAACCGACGCTGGGTTGCAAATAGGGCTCACCAAACCAATCTTCGCTACTGGGTGCCGTCTGCACTCGAACTTTCCAGGTTTCTTTGGGGAAGGTTCCGTCTGTGTTTTTACTGTAATAAATCAGTGGCTTCATCAGGGGAGCCAAATTATTCACATTTCCGAGAATTCCGTTCTTCAGTGAGTTACGATCATAATCCGAATAATTGACCCGGTTTTTTTCAATGGCCTGGAGCAAAGAAACAAAGGCTGGCGCGACAGCGCTTCGGTCCTGCCAAATGGCATCATCCACTTGGAAATCACGGGAACCCAGCTCCACATCCACAATGCCGTTACCCCGGTCCATTCCCGGGCTGAGGGGGAAGGCCAACCGGTACAGCGCCGGCAGGTTCTTGCCGATGATGGCCGGATTGGCATTACCCCGGCCCAGGGTCGAATTATATACCGTATTGGTCGTCACAGCCAATGAGGCTGGAAATACCATATCGGCGATCAACTCCACCCGATAATCACCGGGGATATCCGAAGTCCCGTTCGTTCCTTTTTTTGCCCAGACATGATTGCCATTAAAAATTCGCAAGTTTGCCAGCCCGGACCATCCATGGGCCTCCATAACCATAAACACGGAGCCATACCCCAAGCCCAGGCCCAAGACATTCACAGACAGACTCTGGGGGATAACCAGCACCATTTTTTTCTCCATGTACACCCATTGATAATTCCTGAAAAAAGCCTCTTCAGGACTGGAACAGGCCCTCATATGCGTTTCATCGTCCTCGGGGATCAATTCATTATAGGTCAGGGACCGTGCAGAATCACCGTCATTCAGTGCACGGGTTTCCAAATTGCCGCTGCTGTTGTCCACCGTACGGATCTGATTGCTTCGACGGTACATGTAATAATCCGAATGCCAGGTGGATTTATATCGATTGAAACGCTGCCTCAGGTTGTTGTAATCACCAAGAACAGATGTTTCCGGATCTTCCGCATCTCTCTCATCCGTAGGATAAATGTATTCCCAGACATCGTTGTCCTTGTTGACCAGGGCGTAGACCCTTCCATCGGGACGCAGATACGCGTAAAAGTCTTTCCCGTCTACCGTCACAATGTCTGCATTGGGATTCTCGTAATAATAGGGGCCTTCTCCGCCGAAACAGCTTCTAACGGCCCAGTTAACGGTCCAGGCCGCCAGTTGGGTTTCCCCGAGGCCGGTGGGGTTGTAAGGTTTGTATTGATTTTTTGGGATAATCGCCCCGCCTTGATTTCCACCATCCGGCGTTCCGAAATCCCCGGCGCAGGTCCCGGGCAAGGCACCAAGAATCGGGTAATCCTGGTCAACATCGTACTTGTAGTTGCTCCGGGTGGCTGTGGTAAATGGAACACTGCTTCGGGACAGATACTCGTCATCCCCATCCAAAAGAGAGATATCATAAAGACCCAAAAGGCCCGCGGTCTTCGTGGTGGTCATGCTGATCAATGAATCGTTCAGGCTCATAGCCTCGGTATAATCCCCATGACCGTGCTGAGTAATGGGATTCACAGCTGCAGTCGTTTCTCCCGTATTCCCCCCATCTTCAAACCCGAAATGGGTGGTGGCGCAGGTGAGAAAGACCAGGCTTTCGGCCATTGATGCCGGGAAGGCACCGGAATCAGCCTGGGTCCGGTCCCGCCCCAGAAGGTCGTGTTGCATCATCATGGTCAGAGAGTCTTCCATGCTCAGGGTATCCGGATCATATCCAATACTTTTCAAGGAATTCACAAGCTCCCTGAGAAGATAAACCGGTTCTTCGTCCTGATCATTTTTGATCAGGGAAATGGGCCGGTCTGACCGGGCCAGGAGTTGGGCCAGGTAGGGCATGAATTCACGGACGGTCTGCCCCAGTTCGGAATCGGTGTATGTGGGGTCAGCAGGCAGACTTTTGTAAAGGGGGTTGGCCTCGTAAACCAAACCGCCTTTGGTAAAATGGTCTTCGATATTTTGCAGCAGAACTTTGACTTTTTCACTGTTCAAAGAGTCGGGATCGGGATCGAACATTTTTACGGATTCCCGGATCACACCATAGAGCATTTCCCGTGACTGGACGTTTGACATCATTTTGTTAAGCCAGTTCACAAAGGTGTTCATGCCTTCAACGGCGTTACCCACTCCCAGATTGGTATCCAAAGAAGGATCAATTAAATCCCGGCCCACCGGATTCCCGTCAGTATCTATCCAGAGGGGATAATCTGCCTGGAGCAGGAGCTTACCCAGAAGTGAAGCCAAATCATTGAAATCCCGGTCAAACTTATCATCCAGAATATCATCGATCATGTCCTGCATGTCTGCAAGGATTTCTCCGGCATCTTTTTTTGCCAGAATCCGGTTCACAACCTTGCCTGCAATAGCTGCTATGGCCTGGTCTCCCGGGTTATGATCCCCTTCCCAGAGTTTGTCCAGAAAGGCGTAAAAATCATCGGCGTAAACATCAGAACTCTTGCTGTAAAAGGCCCCGATATCCGGGGGGCTTTCTATAAAAGACGGGTCCTCATTTCGTATGAGCCCAAGAATACTCGCTGTTTCTACGGATAAAAGATGGGCTGCGGGCTGGCTATCAGCACGGAGAATTCCGGCCGTTACATTGGAAAAGGTCACAAACTCATCGGTGTAACGATCCACCGTACATTCCAAAGGCGGGTTGGTTTTCTTGGCATCAATGCTGTCCCAAATTTCCTCAAGAGCGCCACGACCATCGAATATCTCAAGAAGCTTAAATTCCGGATAGGGATCATCAGGATTCTGTGTCTGATTTTTCTGAAATGCGTCACCATTGTCTGTTGAATCATCACTCATCATTCCACAGGCGCTTAAAAATAAGCCAAGCCCCATAGCCATTACCCATACGAATAAACGTTTTTTCATTCTCAAACTCCAGCTCGTCAATGAATCTTACGTTACCATTTAATATTTCGGGACATCCGGGGCGCCAGACTTCATACGCAGGTACTTTGCAAGCAAAAACAACAGAGATCATCTAAAAAATCAAGAAGGCCCCCACCCAATACAATCTAACTATTATATTGAAATAAATGGCATTAAAGCGACTGTCAAGAATCTTTCAACAACGCCCCCCACTTTATTTTACACGTGCAAAACTCACAACGTTATCTTGGGTGTACATTGTTCATTGATTTCAACAACTAAGAAAGGCATGACATGGGTTTACCATCAAAAAAACAATTTGGATATCTGACAGCATTTTGGGGCCATGGGGACCGTGGATAACATGTACGTCCCTTTCACAGACAACAGGAAGAATTTTTCTCACAGAGGCACAAAGATCACAAAGAAAAACTTTCATTACCAAGCTTTTAGCTCTTCTCCGTGATCTCTGTGCCTCTGTGAGAGACGAGGCTTTTTGGTTGTGGCTTTGCCACGCTGTGTCTTTTTGAGAGATCTATTTTTTTGGTTGCGGCTACACAACGCGAAGTACTTCAAAAACAAAGGGCGGGTTATTACCCGCCCTTTCGATATAAATATTGGGCAGGATTCGCTTGCCCATCACAATTTCTTTTTTACGACGCCATCAATAATCCCCGTTGCGCTGGAACCCATAGGACTCGAAAACCTTTTCAACCAGCTCCCCTTCATTGGAGTTATCCACGGCCTGGGCCATGTCTGCCAGAAGATCAGCCAGAGTGGTCCACAATGGGGCGGGTTTGGACACGATGTCATCCATCAAAAAGGTGTGGAAATCGGTCATGATCTTTTCTGCCCCATCGTCGCTGCTCATGGCACTCAGAAGGTAGGGCATCATTCCATTGGAGGATTCGCACGCGTTTATCTGGGCAAGCATGTCCTTGTTCACTTTCATAAAGGACCAATAATTGGCTCCGGTCTCGTCCTTGACCATATCGTGGATAACCGGGACCCTCTGCTTTAAAATGGAGTATAGATCATTAAAACCGGCTTCCCCTTGGACCACCCACCGACTCTGGTCATGATCAAAACGGGTAAAGACCTTTCCCAGGGTATACAAGAGACCTGCCACCTGATCCTGTGAATACTGATAATCCCTTGCAAAGATGGCATCCTGCATATCGATGAAGGACTCCACGATGCTGTATTCACTGTCAGGATGCAGTAAATCCTCCATGGCATCCACATCCTTGTCAAAATCAGCCCAGCTTAATGCTTCCTGGTCATCCACATAGTAGGCAAGGCCATAGCCCTCATGTTCCACACCATCATCAAAAGAATTATGGCCCACAAGCCGGTCCAGACCGATGTCAAGAATGATATCCTCGGGGCGCACACCTGTAAACTCCGTATAAAAACCGAATTCGTCGGCACCCGTTCCCTGGGCGAACATCCAGTCGGGGAAGGAAAGTTTCTTGGCTGAATCCATCGGGCGGTTGATTGCTGTCAACTGGCCTTCGGTGTATTTTACGGCCCCGGTGATCTGCTCCAAAGCACTGTACAGCTCATTGGTATCGTTGATATCGCTCATCAAAATTTTAAAAAGATTGGTCACAGCCCTGTTTTCCGCCATGACAGGCAGAATCCCGTCCATGCGTTTTCCCTGGGTCACCGATGCCATGATATCACTGTCAATCAAGACATTGATAAAGTTTTTCATCACAGCAGGCTGGTAATAGGTCCATTCATCATCGGTTCCATCCCACCTCTGGTTGCCCGAAAAGCCTATGCTGGGTCTCAGATAGGGTTCTCCAGCCCAATCTTCACTGTTGGGTGCGGACTGAACGCGAACTTTCCAGACATCATATGGCGGAATGTTCCCCTCACCGTTTTTTGCATAAAACATCAAAGGCTTTATCAGGGGAACCAGGTTGTTCAAGTTACCATGAATGCCGCTTTGCAGGGAGGACGGGTCAAAATCCGGATAGAGTACCCGGTGTTTATCAATGGCGTAGAGCAATGAGACAAAGGCCGGTGCAACGGCATTTCGTCGCTGCCATATCTCATCCCCCACCTCAAATTCCCGGGATCCCAGTTCAACATCGATCACACCATTGCCCCGGTCCATCTCAGGACTGATAGGAAAGGCCAGCCGATAGAGTGCCGGAAGATTTTTTCCAACAATGGCCGGCGTGGAATGTCCCCTGCCCAATGTTCCATTGTAAACAGAGCCTGTGTTTACGGCAACGGATGTAATGGCTGTCATGTCGGCTTTCAACTCAACCCGGTAATCACCCGGGATATCCGAGATTCCATCGGTTTTTTGTTTGGCCCACACATGGTTTTCTTCTAAAATCCTCATATTTGCAAGTCCAGACCAGCCATTGGCTTCCAGGACCATGAACACATGGCCATAGCCAAGCCCCATGAGGCTCAAACTCTGGGGAATGATCAAGACCATTTTCTTTTCCATGTAAACCCACTGATAGTTTCTGAAAAATGCTTCTTCAGGACTTGCGCAGGCTCGCACATGGGTCCGGTCATCTTCGGGAATCAGTTCATGATAGGTAAGCCTTTGTGCCGCGTCTCCGTCTCTCAATGCCACGGTTGTAAAATTTCCGCTGCTGTTGTCCACCGTCCGGATCAGATTATTCCTCCGGTACATGTAATAATCCGAATGCCAGGTTGATTTAAACCGGTTCAAACGCTGGCGTTGGCCGTTATAATCGGCAAGAGCCGCAGTTTCCATATCTTCGGCATCCCTGTCTCCGTCTGTGGGATAAATATATTCCCAGGGATCGGTGGCCATATTGACAAGGGCATAAACACGGCCGTCGGGACGCAAAAATTTAGAATATTCTTTTCCGTTCACCGTAACGGTTTCCGCATTCGGGTCGGCATAGTAATAAGGTCCTTCTCCCCCGAAGCAACTTCGGACCACCCAGTTCACCGTCCATGCCGCCAGCTGGGTTTCGCCAATGCCTGTGGGATTATAGGGCGTGTACATATTTTTCCCAGGACTCACACCGTTGGGATTCCCCCCGTCCGGTGTACCCAGATCTCCGGAACAATTCGTGGGAAGGGCCTTTAAAATAGCGTAGTCCTGATTAAAATCAAATTGATAGTCACTCCGGTTATCCGTGGTGAACGGCACCAGACTCCGGGACATGTACTCCTTGTCATTTGCCATGAATGAAATATCGTAAATCCCGAGAAGCCCCATGGTCTTGTTCGTGGTCATGCTGATCAGTGAATCGTTGAGCGTTAAAGCCTCCAGATATGCTCCGTGGCCGTGCTGGGTGGTGGGATTCGTAACCTGGGTGGTTTCCCCTGTGTGCCCACCGTCAGCAAATCCGAAATTTGTTGTGGCACAGGTTAGAAACATCATACTTTCAAGGAATGATGCCGGGAAAGCTCCGGAATCCTTGTCAGTCCTATCACGCCCAAGAAGGTCGTATTGCATCATCATCGTCAGGGAATCTTCCATGTTCAGGGCATCCGGATCATAGCCGACGCTCTTCAAGGCATGGACCATCTCCCTCAAGAGATACACAGGCTCCTCACCCTCATCATGTTTGACCAGGGAAATGGGCCGGTCCGACCGGGCCAGAAGCTGGGCCAGGTAAGGCATGAATTCACGGACAGTTTGCCCGAGTTCCGTATCGGTGTAAGTGGGATCATCCGGCGCACTCTTGTAAAGGGGGTTGGACTCGTAAACCGATCCGCCTTTTGTAAAATGGTCTTCCAGATTCCGAAGCAGTGCTTTTACTTTTTCGCTGTTCGGGGAGTCGGGATCAGGATCGAACATTTTCACAGACTCACGGATCACACCGTAGAGAAGTTCCCGTGACTGGGCATTGGCCATTAATTTATTGAACCAGTTTACAAAGGTGTTCATGCCTTCAACGGCATTTCCCACGCCCAGGTTGGTATCCAGTGTTGGATCAATGGCATCCCTGCTCACAGGATGTCCTTCAGCATCCACCCAGAGCGGATAGTCTGCCTGGATAAGCAGCTTGCCGAGAAGAGAGGCCAGATCATTGAAATCCCTGTCAAAATCGGCATCCAGGATATCATCAACCAGTTCCTGCATGTCGGCAAGAATATCCGCCGCGGTCTTTTTAGCCAGAATCCGGCTCACCACCTTGCTGGCAATGGCCGCCATGGCCTGATCACCCGGATTCTGATCCCCTTCCCAGAGTTTGTCCAGAAAACTATAAAAGTCATCTGCATAAACATCCGTGCCCTTGGTGTAAAAGGCTCCGACATCCGGAGGGCTGTCCATAAAAGCCGGGCTTTCATCCTGAATGCGCCCGATAATACTCGCCGTTTCCGATGACAACATGCCGGCAACAGGTTGGCTGTCGGCACGAAGAATCCCAGCAGCCACATTGGAGAAGGTCACAAAATCATCGGGATACTTGTCCACGGTGCATTCCAGGCGGGGGTTGGTTTGCTTGGCATCAATGCTGTCCCAGATTTCCTCCAGGGCTCCCCTTCCGTCAAATACTTCAAGGAGTTTGAAGTTTGCGTAGATTTCCGGATCCAGGGTTCCATTACTCTGGAACTCATCAACCTCTTCATCCGTATTTTCCGTCATTGTTCCACATGCAGTCAACATAAGGCCAATACAAAATGCCGTTATCCATATCAATAAATGCTTTTTCATATTCAACTCCACCACTAAATTGAATTTAATTGTTACCATCTTGCGTTGTCAGGGCAAACGGGATGCCAGACATCTTACCAGGGGCTCGATTCAAATTAATACACGATGATCATCGATACATTTCTGAGCATGATTATTTCAAGTATAGTCTGAATATTATTTGAAATAATTAACATCACGGAATCTGTCAAGCTTCTTTCACCAATCGACCAATTTTATTTATCCGAATGTTAAACGCACACCGTTACCAATTGTATACATTGTTTTTAATTTCAGTGATTAAGGCAGATCCGACACATTCTTTATGAGGATCAATGAATGGAACCCCGTCGCAATTTTTTTTCAATGGGTGTCATCTTGTAGGCTTTATGTACCCTTAAATGACAACCATCATTTTCACATCCCTAATACGACTTAACACAACCATATCATAACACTCATTATATCCAAACAATTCAAAGGCATAGTCATGATGCCCTGAGCGAATTAAGGCAGCGGTTAAAAACTCTAAACAGTGTCTATTCAGAAAAGGATTCATGTGCTAATTAACACTCAAATAAAAATTCAAACACCCCATGATACCTCAAATTCCCTTTTATCCCAACTCTGCGACTTGTTGGGCATTGATTTCAGTTCACCGGAAAATCTTGTTAAATCCCTGCCCTTTTCATCAAACGACACAACAGCAGGACTTGAAAATGAATTCCAGACTGTTGTCATGGGTTCCGGTGACCGGGTGGATCTGCCCCGGATGATCAGGAACTCCAACTATTACAGAAACGTCATCAAACGGGCCCAGTCAGGTGACAATGACAGATCACTTCAAGAGAGACTCCGGCAATTTATCGAAAATAATCACAGCCAGATCTGGGAAAACAGCTGGGTTCGCCTGGATATGTCCTGTTTAAGCTCTTATGCAAAACTTGTTTTCAACCAGGATCTTCTGAGCGATAAATCCAAACCCGACTCCCCCCGCCGCAGTGATGCACACACTTTTTTCATCAAAGACGATGACATGAGCCTGCTCCGCATCCCGGTCAGCTATCTTCTGAAACTGTCACTGGCCGACATCATCGGCTCTGAGCCGGACACCCACAGCGTGATCAAAGTGACCGGAGAGAGCCTGATGCATCATTTTTTAAACGATAACTCCTCCCCTGAAATTTTTTCCTTTTACACGGCCCAGCACAGCAAAGGATCAAGCATCGGGGAAGCTGCATCAGGAGAGGCCGTGAAACGGTTTCTCCTCACACAGATTCTCACCCAGTATGCCAACAAAAAATTCGGCCTCAACCAAAGCGGGCAAACCGTTTTCACGTATTCGGCTGCCACCCCGCCCGTACGTCAGAAAATGATCAATGACATCATCCCGGATTCGTTCTACCGGGAATTATTCATGAGCCCCTGCCTTTCGGGCTGGGATAAAGGCGAGGAAAAAAAACAATACATGGGACTCTGCCACCGTGTCCTTTCCCGAAGCCAGATGAATGCGGTATCCAAACTGAAAAATGCGGGCATTATCACCCGGAATCTGGTGGTTTTGCCCAACATGTCCAACATCAGTCTTGCCAATAACGGAACCCATGTGAGCCTGGGCAGCAAAAAACTATCCCGTCTCCTTGAAAATAAAAACTCGGGGTTCACAGCAGAGCATGAAAAATACCTGGGTGATCTGGTGATCAAAATCACCGAACATTTTCTCCCCCTTTTTGTGAACACCTACAGTGCGGCCCCCTACAGGCTTTCTTTCAAGGATTTTCATCCTGAAAAAGTTCTGAGCTTTCTTCCCCATGAACTTGATTTCACACATCTTCGGATGATATGGCGGCGATGGAAAAAAAAGGCCTCATTAAATATCCTGGGCCGGACCCTCACGCCCTTCGGTCCCGAATGGGTGGACCGACTGACCAGCCGCATATTCGGCCTTAAAGGTGATGTGGTCCCCGACTTCAGGCTCATCGACTATTTTGCCTGCCTGATGAGTTCCGATGAAAGTCCGGCTTTGGACGGACGCCCGGGAAATGATACCCGCCTTAAAAAAGACCTGGACGACATGGGTATTTTTGACATGAGAATGCCCATGTACCTTCTGTATCGGATGCGCAAGCACTCGGACATGGGTTTTTCCGGATTTGAAGGTCGCTATTACAGCATGTTCGACAATCCGGGAGAAGACCTCACCCATGCGATCAATCTTCAGATGTTGATCACGGCCTTGTGCTATCAGTACATCCTCACGGGTCAGGTCGATCACCTGGATATCCCCGATGATCCATTCACGGAAAGTGAGAGGCGACAGATCTTTTTTGGGACGGCCATCGGCATACCGACCTTCTACGTCTCCATGGACAGCACAAACCGTTTTCTTTCGAACATTCTCAGCCACACAAAAAAAAGCAGAAAAAGCAATCGGTATCCCCGATATGTCCGGGTTAAAAATCAGGAATATCGCATGGGTCTTCTGTCCATGCTCAAAGAAGATGGAAAAGAGCTGATCCGTGAACTTGGCCTTGAAAAAACCATGGCCGATCTTGAGAATCGCCTGACACATCATGTTGAATCGTCGGTTTCATCAAAGCTCAGCCAGGGAATTATGGGTCACATCTCCCGTAAAAAGAAAAAAACCATCAAAAACCCCATGAAAATTCCGGCCGAAGAATTCAACAGCATGGCCGAAGACTATTACAGAAACGGGTTGAGGACAAAACACATCCAGGAGGCCCTGGGCCAAATGAAACAGGACATTGAGAAAATGGAACTCTGGGTCACTTACCGAGAGCCTGTCTTCAAGGATGTTGTCTGTTCAATCCTTGGCTCGGAAAGCCCGGTGGATTTTCTGAACCGGATCAAAGACCCCATTTTAAATGACAGGGCCTCAGAAAAAGACATCCTTGCCATGGCCAGGCTTTTGATTCTTCAGATTTATTTTGACAAAAAAGCCAAAGACGACTCAACCCAGACCCATTCCGCCCCTTTCCGGGAAAAATCAAAAAGCCACCTGTCATTAAAAACAGTGACAAAAGGATAAGCCCCATGGACCTGTGTTACCCCCACCAATACATTGAACGACGAAGCGGTGAAATCAAAACGGAAAAACTTTTGGGAGACCGGATGGTCCGCATGCTCTACTCCCGTATCCGTGAAAATGCGTCCTTTCTATTCAAATCCTTGACCGGATCATTGGCCTCGGATCTTCTGGCCTGTTTCAACTACGATTTTCCCTTGAATCACCGGCCGGAGAAAATCCAACGCATCATCCGGGACCTGGGTCTGAATATGGATGAAGCCCTTGAGCCCGAAACGATTCGTTCGGTCCGCCAACTTTTTGAAAGAAAAATTACATACTGGACGGCCCGCCCCATGCATCACTCACCCCATCAGGTGGTTTCCCCCTGTGATTCAAGGATGATACCGGGCTCACTGGATCACGGGGCCACCTTTTTCATCAAAGATAAATTCTTCGATGTTCAAGACCTTTTGGGACGAGAAAACCAACACTGGATCACGGCCTTTGAAGAGGGGCATTACGCGATTTTCCGTTTGACACCGGACAAATATCATTACAACCATATGCCCGTCACCGGGACGGTGATGGATTTCTATGGCGTCCGGGGAGTCTACCATTCCTGCAATCCCTCAGCCGTCATTGAGGTGGCGACGCCCTATTCCAAAAACAAACGGGTGGTGACCATCATCGATACGGATGTCCCGGGAGGTACCGGCGCCGGCCTTGTTGCCATGATCGAGATCGTTGCTTTGATGATCGGGGATATTGTCCAACAATACAGCGATGTTGCTTATGATTCTCCCAGAGAGATCCGCATCGGAGAAACCCTTAGAAAAGGCCAGCCCAAAAGCCTTTTCAGACCGGGAAGCTCCACGGTGGTTCTTCTTTTCCAGAAGAACCGTTTCACATTCAGCCCGGATCTTCTGGAAAACGTAGCCCGGCACGATGTTACAAGCAGATTCACCAAGGGGTTTGGCCAGCCATTGGTTGAAACGGACCTATGCGTCCGTTGCGATATTGGAAAAGGTATTAAACCTGACGCTAACTAAAACTATTAAAGGAAGATGATGATTTACCAGATTTTATTTGTTTTATGTTTAGGCCTGTTCACAGCCCTTTATTTGTACTGGGGCTTCACCCGCCTTACCGCTGAAAACCGCCAGATTTTTGCGGCCATGCCCAAACAACGGATCAAAGACAGTTTTTTCCAGGGTGTCAATTTCACCTGGTACGGCCTGTTGTCTGCCAATGGGGTATGCGTGGCCGTGATTTTGTTTTTGATTCTCAGTTCATCTATGGGAACGCCCATCATGGCAAGCCTTTGTCTGATCACCCTGCTTCTTTCCGTCCTCCTGCCCTCTGCCCGATGGATCGCCCGGATCGTGGAAAAAAAGAAACACACCTTCACCATCGGCGGAAGTGTGTTCACGGGCATTCTCATCTCTCCCTGGGTGATTTGTGGATTCAATCATTTTGAACCTGTGCCTGGCTTTCGGTTCCCCATTGTAGAGACGCTTGCCGCCTTTGCCATTTCATACAGCCTGGGTGAATCTTTGGGCCGTCTGTCCTGTGTCAGTTTTGGATGCTGTTACGGGAAAGCCCTTTCCGAAACCCATCCCCTGCTCCAACGTTTTTTTTCAAAGCACCATTTTATTTACCGGGGGGCTACCCGCAAAGCATGTTATGCGTCAGGGCTTGAGGGTGTTAAAGTTCTTCCCATTCAGGCAGTGACATCGGTGATCTATGCCGTTTCAGCCCTGATCGGATTGGGGTTGTTCTTTGCAGGTCACCCAGGCACAGCCCTGGTCCTGACCCTTGGGGTCACCCAGACCTGGCGAAGTTTTTCGGAATTCTTCAGGGCCGATTACCGGGGAGAAGGCACTTTTTCCGCCTACCAGATCATGGGCATAATCGCTGGAACCTACGCCCTTGTCATCGCCCTGATCTTCAGGCAAAACAGCCCCATGGTTCCAGACATTGCCCAAGGGCTTTTGTTTTTGTGGAACCCCCTGGTTATTCTGACAGTCCAGGGACTTTGGCTCGTCGTATTTATGTATATGGGGAAAAGCACCGTCACAGAATCCACCCTTCATTTTCATGTGGTCAAAGATCATATTTGATGAAGGGATTTTTTTCTTCATACTTCTCAAAATCTGTTTTTCTACCACCCACTCTTAGTGGTTCGCTGAAGAACACGAAGAAGGGCAAAATGAGTCCCCTGCCGGGGGCCAACCTTTTAAAAAGGTTGCCAAACAGGTTTAATCTGTGCGTCCATAGGATAGAAATTGAGCGCAAGTATGTTTTAACTGTTGGGGGATGTGCACAAATTTTTCCCACAGAGGCACAAAGATCACAAAGAAAAAACTATTATTCACAAGCTTTGATGAACTCATAAAAAGTCGATGGATGGCTATGAAACAAGGTCCATAGGCAAGGCATAGTGTTTAGCCGGGCGTGAAGGCATACTTGGTCGTATATTTAAGCCCAGCTAAACACGATAACGCTGTATATGGGGCTTTTTACATCGCAATCAGCTTTTGGCACTTCTCCGTAATCTTTGTGCCACCGTGAGAGACGAGGCTTTTGGGTGTGGCTTTGCCACGCTGTGTTTTTCAGTGAGCTATGCGACCGGGTGGTGAGTGTATTATTGGCCTGTCCCTGAGTTGTTCTCCGAATTTTTGTACCTCTGTGAGAAAATCATAAGATTTTGCACCTTATATATAGGACTCTCTTTGGGAAAACCACATGGCTAATTTTTTATAGTGTATAATTTGGAAATTTAAAACAGAGAAAACCCTGAGCCACTGATGAATAAAATGGCCAAATAGGCTGAAAAAAATCGCAGAAATTCCTTGAAGTCGTCGCGGAAAGGCTTCTGGTTAAACACTTGCGAAAAATAAGTATGATCTACGACGCGTAGATAAGCGTCGTTGGGGCATGTAAGGGTACCCCTTGCTTAAGCCAAATGAAGAACCATTCATTACAGGATGTCACAATCATTCCCCAGATTACCGTTCAACACGCGTATACCAGGCTTTATGTGTGTAACGGGAATCCAATAAGGATAACCTTTCCCGATAATGCGGTCTCAGCGGCTTAAACCCAAGAGACCTATGATGCCTTTAAAATTTCCAATGTGCTTTTCTTTGCCACATCCTATGACATGATCTTTTGTATTATCCGACCCCTCGAATAATAATGGATAAAATAGCAACATACGTGCCATCCCATGCCATCCTTCAATTAAACGCCTGCGAGCCCTTAAAAACATAGGGTCTGAGTATCATGATCGTCATTAAGATCTATGTCCATTTATTGAAACTATGTTTCTCTCCTTGGGTAAAATACTTAATAAAGCTAAGAACTTTTTTACATATATTCAGTTAAAATACCTTTAAAATCGGATAATTGAATTACTTTCACCTGACAAACGCCCATGGTGACCCCCGATTTATCAAAAAGGTACCTTACCAAACGCGCAAGTTCCTTAAAAACTCAATAGAAATCATATTTTTTCCTCAAAATCCCATTCCAGTACATGAACATTGTTCGGTAAAAGCCCATATTTTCGCAGGATTTCGCGAAATCATTTTTCGGGGCTATAATTCAAATGCCTGAAATTTCGATATTTTAACAGCTGTACAACCGAATGGACCTATTTAGTACATTTGGCACAACTGATGAACAGCGTTCACAATGACTATTGTCAATCGTTTCAAGTACTTTTTTTTATACTCGTACAATTTAATTTTTAAGAAAATCGAAAATTTTTAATTGACAAAGCAAAAGGGCAGCGGATATACAATCATCATTCGACCCTACTACTTTCGTACATAAGGATTATCTTCGTACGTTTTATAAAACATTGTTACGGTCTTTCAATTTTTGAATGGTTCATCCGATGATTGAATGCGAAGACAAGGCCCACACACGAGAACACATGGGCCGCACAGCCAACCGGTTTACGAGGTAGGCATAAATCAGCTCTTTCTAAAATTTACATACATGTTGTTTCCGGCGGCTTTAGTTAGGTCGTCGCGTGTCCCTTAAGATCTTTAAAAAGACTCATTAGGGATATGAATATTAACTGGAATGTGGGGACATTTCTTTTTATATGGAAAGGAGGCTAATTCTTAAGAACGTTAAACGAATCTGTTTAATGGTAAATCGTTTTTACAAATCAATTTGTCTTGCGCAAGGGTGCGCAAGCAAAACCGCCAAAGAAAATACCAAACCTGGAGTAATCCAGGGACGGAAAGCCAACGAGTCCGCATCATGCTTGCGATGGGGATGGTCGGGTTGCCTCTGGTAAATTAAATTAATTTTTAATTTTACTTTGGAGAAGAAAATGAAAAAATTAGCTATGAGTTTAGTTCTTGGTGCATCTCTCGCAATCGCTCCTTCAGTCTTTGCTTTGACTTCAATGACTGACGCCAACATGAAATCCGCCACTGGTCAGGCTGGTGTGAGCATCACTTTGGATAACGTTGTGATCGAACAATTCACAGGTTCAACCACTTATACGGATGAAGACGGAACAAACGGTGTTGAAGGCTCAATCGTTATCAGTGACAAACACGTTGTGAAAGAATACCTAGCCATGACTTCACAGACTGATTACGAAGCTGACTTCCTTGCTGCAGCTGGTGTTGTCAACAAGGGTACTTGGGTTGAAGCTGCTGCTCTTAACATTGACGTAGGAGCTTGTTCAATCCTTGCAGCTGGAGTTAATGCCAATAATGCCATCATTAATGCTGATGCCGGTGCACTCCTGACTACCGTATTGACTCAATCAGGTCTTGTTGCCACAGCAGCTGCTACCTATGCTGGCGATCCTTCTATGGCCAACCTTATTGCTCTCGGTACTGCAAAAGCAACTGCACTTGCTACTATTTCTGCAGATACTGATGTTCGTGACATCTCTGAAGCCGGCGTTCTTTTAGGTTCCGGTGTTGCTACTCTTGCAGCTGATCCTACAGCAACTGCGATTGGTACCACTCAGGCTGTCACTGGTGTTGTGATTGGTCTTCCGACCCTTCTTATCTCCACCACAGCTGATGAATATTCAGTTGGTGTTGCAGGAACCGGTATCAACAATAATGCAAACTTCATCAAAATTTCCAAAGGCCAGAGCGCAATGGCTATCCTTGGTGGAATTGTTGAAATCGCTGCTCACTAATGAATTAGCACAATCCTCATAAGTGATTTACGTGGAGCCCCTTCCCTGAACATAGATGTTTCCCGGAAGGGGCTTTTTCATAGGATCAAATGTTTCAAGAAACGCCAAACCCGGAGCAATCCGGGGACGGAAAGCTTCGAGTCCGGTGCCCACCGGATGGTCGGGTTGCCTTGGAGTGACATACAAAACATTATGTTTTAAAGGACAACTCTGTGACCCAGGCCTTAACATACTTATTCATCGTGTTGAGCATCATAAGCATCATCCCGGACACCGGATGCTGCCTTGAAGCACTGTCCAACCAACAGATGAAAAAAACCATGGCCCAGGCCGGTATTGATATCGCCATTGGTGACATGATCACAGAAGTCCACAGTGACAACATGACCTTTTACAATCCCGATGATGAAACTGAATATATAAGCTTCAACGACATCCATATTCTTACCCACACAAACACAGGTTCATCTGACATGGACGATGACGGCAAAATCAACCATTTGAGCATTGATGTGGGCACTTACAATGATCAAATCATGTTTTTTAGCCAAAGTCCTGATATTTCAATATCCACGGATATGACCATTGACGCCATCGATTTTTCCGGAACAAATATCGGTTCTCTAACCGCTGAATCCATGGTCCTGTCATCTTTTCACCTGTTCATTGGGCCCCATGTCGGCAGTATGGGTATCGACTACGAACTAGGCCACAAAATCACAATAGACACTCTCTCTTATAAGTACAACACGACAGACGCGTTGAACTTTTCCGGTATCACCTTTGATATTCAAGTGGGTGATCTTACGAATAACAAGCCTGCAACCATCGATATTTCAGCTGAATCTAATGCACATATCAGCTTGAACATGCCCATGTCGGGTTCCTTCCATATCGATAATATACAGGTCAATGCTCCTGACTCAGGCACGACAGACTTGGGTCTATTTGCAATTGACGGCATGAATGTTCAAAAACTTTACATAGAGATCCCCGGCCGTGGGTTAGGAAATCCTTAAGCCGTTATCATAACGAATAAATAGGGTAAGGCAGGAATACAGCATAATGAACAGAGTAATTTTCATACACCGATTCGATGGACTTTTGTTCAGAGATAAACTGGTTTACCAGTTAATGGTGCTTGTTATTTTCTGTTTTATATTCTTACCATCGTCGCTCCATGCCGAGCTCAAAGCCATGGACGAAAACGCGCTCAAATCATCGACCGGCCAGGCCGGTTTAACCAATTTCACCATGAGCAACAGTACGGCCCGACTTTTTCTGGATATTCATATGGAAACCTACGCGACCATCGACAGCTTAAGGAGCGGAGCAGCAGCAAACTATGATATTCAATGGAACAATGTGATTTTGGGGGATACATCTACGGATACCCCCCTGACCATTGACGGTTTGGTCTTTATTGCCGACTTTGATGACACCTCTGCCACAAATCCTGTTCTCGAACGCATCGTCATAGGATCCAATCGGCTCCAGGGGACGATCAGCGCCAACATGCTCAGCTACTCCGGCACATACAATCCTGCCATCGCCTTAAGTGGTGGAAGCCCGACCGTATATGATAAAGCCAACCTGGGGCAGACCACATTTAATTTCAATTCCGATGGAAGCCCAACCAGTAACATGGGTCTTTTTTTTATATTAGACCTGGGCCAGAGTGGATCAACGCCCGGCCTCAAGGTCGTTGCAGGGTATGATGAGACTGAGATTAAATCGGGTTCAATTGGAACGTGGTGGGATTCTCCATGACCGCCGTGAACCTGGATATCACAGCAATAATACAGTGCCTTTTCCGATATTTTTTGATATGTACTGTTTCAATACTTTGGGAACAGTGGGCAGGAAATTTCTCCTGCGCGATGGATAGAGGGTTATAATATGCATGTGGTTTTTGCATTTATCATTTTTGCTGGACTGATCTCAGGATTTCATCCCTTCCATTCATCCCCCAAAGGTGAATTGAATATTGCCATGGGGACTAATGAAGCCTTGCGCATCTACCCTGAAGTCATCCCTCTCTCCGAAAGTTCCCAGGCCTGCCTGATGAAGCAAAATTACGATTACAGCTGCGGATCAGCGGCTTTAGGGACCATCCTCAACAACTACCTGGGAGAAAATTTTACTGAAAAACAAATTATCAAGGGTCTTCTAGAGTATGGGGACAAAGAACAAATTAAAAAACTCAGAGCTTTTTCCCTCTGGGACATGCAGAAGTTCGTGGATGTTCTGGGGTACAAGGCCGGTGGCTACAACGCGGAGCTTTCCGACCTGAAAAATCCTGAACTCTGGCCATGCATTGTTCCCATAGAGCTGTTCGGCTACCGTCATTTTGTGGTCTTGAAAGCCATTCACAAAGGCCATGTGTTCGTAGCCGATCCCTGGCGGGGAAACGGGAGTTACCCGGTGGACCAGTTTATGGGCATGTGGTATAACAATATCCTTTTCAGAATCTACCCGAAATACGGGAACGCCCTGTCCTGCCTAAGCCTCAAAGAACAGGATCTCCGGTTTATAGATAAGGATATGGAAAAAACTCTGATGTTCGATGTAGACAGACCATTTGACCTTCCCCAGGAATGGGAAGCTGATTTTCATAATAATGGAACTACGACAGACACAAAGACTAACCGGTATAAACAATAGAACCATTTTTGTCTGACCAGATGGTTCCGAGTCCGGAGGGAAACCAGGTGATAAAACATTTTACAAAACTACTGATCATTTTAGCCATGATAACTCTCACCTCTGCGGTTTATGCCGAAGCCCCCCCTGTGGTGAACGTGCAGGCGCAGCCTTCAAGCGATATGGAGCAATTCAAGGAGCAGATCAAACGACTTGAAGACAAGCTCACGAAAATGGAAGAAGAAAATGATATTAGGCGGCGTCTTGAAACCACCCAGGAAGAAAAAAGTTCTGAAGATGACGCGATTCTTTCAGCCGCAGGCCGTGATTATACCCTCATGAAGCCTGGGAAACTGGGTTTTGAATACAGCATTCGCTATGCCGGTGATTCTTATGATAACGTCACCGCCAATGCAGATAGTATTGTGGCCGTGAAACACAACGCATACCACACGGTGACCAATTCATTTCTCATCGAGTATCCTGTCAAAGAAAACCTGACAGTAAACAGCAATATCCCCTTTGTTTACAAATACAACAGCCAGACCAATACGTCAGCAAAGAATGTTTCAGATTTTGGAGATACGTCGTTCGGTCTCCAATTCCAACCCGTGAAAAGCGGTAAGGACCTGCCATCAATAATTGTCTCGGGGTCATTAACATGCCCAACAGGAAGAAGCCCCTATAAAATTGACAGCACCAAAGAAATGTCGACGGGCAACGGAACCTATTCCATCGGCATGGGCTGCAATGTCAGCAAATCCATCGACCCCCTGGTTGCTTTTGGTGGTATAAATGTGGAGCATGGGATTGAAACCACCCATTTGAATTCCAAAACCGGGACTCAAGGTGAAGCCGGAATATTCCTCGCCGGTGTCAAGCCTGGAGAAGTTTATTCCTTTTCCATGGGTATCGGCTATTCCCTGTCCTATAAAGCATCCCTGACCTTGAGCTATCAGTATTCATACCAGTCCAAAACATCCTATGACTGGGTCAGACCGGAAGGGCCACGGGAAACACGTTCCGAAGGATCTATTTCCTCGGTTTTCAGCATAGGAACAGGCTGGAACATTACACCGAAACGTTCTGTGAATGTCCGGCTGGGAATCGGTTTGACCAATAATGACTCTGATTTTTCCCTTCAGGTTAGAGTCCCTTTTGCCTACGAATTGTAATGGCAGGTTCAGGAACAGGAGATTTTTTTTGCGCGTTCTCTGTCTCATAATAAAATACAGCGGGTTGTTCACCATACCTATCTGTATATTCCTGATGCCTTCCTTGAGCCATGCGGTTTTTAATGAGCAGCTTGCCGTGGATGCCCGTGCCGTGTCCCTGGCCAATACCTGCACAGCCGACCCGCCCGGCCTGATGTCCGTTCATTACAATCCTGCGGGATTGTCTTTATTAGATGAAGGCAAGACCTTCAGCAACGGATTTGCCCTGCCCATCATCAAACGAACAGGACGGTTTAAGACCGCTGATGATTTTGAAGGGTTCATGAACGGTTACTGGGGGCCGGATGAGAATAAATATCCTGAATATTACGATTCCGCAACCGATCCCAACAGCGACCACGGCGGGCCTGACCCATTGAACGGGAAATCGGGTACAAACTCATCAGGACGTATGTACCTGCCCTTCTACGGCCCCATTGATTTTTTAGCAGGTCCGAACCTGGGCTTGGCCTCACGAAAGCCGGACAGCAAGTGGACCTTTGCATACGCCAACTATGCCCCCTTTGCTGGCGGAATGGCCCACCGGGATGAGGGTGATCCCTTCCAGTTCGGATGCAAGTCCCTGTATGCACAACATTTGATCTATGCAGCACCTTCAGCCAGTTTTGCTGTATCTGACCAGCTTTTCCTGGGTGTTTCCATTGGTATGGCCCAGCGAGCCATGGGCCTTGAATTGGATGTACGGACACCCAACGAACTCGTGGCCATGACCCGTGTTATCGGGGATGCTACCAAGGATCTTGAAATTCCCGTGGTGTCAGAGCAAACCCTCCCGCCCCCTTGGTTGGGAGGCGGCCTTGGGCCTTATGAGCACAACATCAGCATTACCATGGACCTTAGAGACGATTTTGTTCCCTCATACAACCTGGGTCTTTTATGGCGCCCTCGGACTTGGTTTTCCTACGGGTTCTGCTATCAAAGTGAATCCGTAGGAGAAATTTCCGGAAAATACATGTGGGAATACAGCAAGCAGTTCCAAAAACAGGTGGCCTGGAATGCCTCGACCCCCATGACCATGGAATCGGCAGGCATGCTGGACCTTCCCATCAAGGCCGTGCCCTATCAGAGCGGAACCGTTACAGCCACTCAGATTTTTCCTGCACGGGTTCAAACAGGGATTATGGTCCGCCCCTTGGACAGGATTAAATTTCTTTTTGATGTTCATTGGGCCAACTGGGCAGCAGCCGGCAAAGAAGACCGATTTGTGTTTGACCAAAGGATCCAGATTCTTCGTATTGCAAAAATGCTGGGCTACCAGCATGGGGCCTATACCTTTGTGGTGGACAGAAACATGAAAGACACCTGGCACTGGAGTACTGCCATGGAATTCGAGGTCAACGATAAACTGACCTTGCGCTGCGGGTACGAAAAACGCCCCACATCTTTGCAGCATGATCAGTTCGATGCCCTGTATTTTATCCCGGACGCTGATTTCGTGGGAGCGGGCATTGGCCTCAAACTCCCCAACGGCATCGATTTTGACCTGGGCCTGGGATATCTGTGGAGCAATCATTTCACCATTTATAATAACGAAAGCACCAATATGAACTCCCTGGATTTCACCCAGATGGGAAATCCCTTTGCCGGCCTTGATTACGAGCAGGATTTAAGCATCTATCTTGTCACATTCGGCGTGACCATGCCCCTGGAAGTCCAGATGGAGATGCTTCACCACCAACAGATGATGATGAAGCACAGCATCCATAAAATCAAAGAGCTGTTTCATAAATTAAATCCCTTTAAAAAGAAAAAACATCCGGAATCGGATGAATCAAAATTGAATACAACCGAGGAAACGGAAGAAGAAGAGTTCAACAGATATCTTGAGCGTTTATCAGCGGAATACAACTAATTGGACCGTGCAGAGATATCATGCAACCATATAATTTTGTAAATAAGAAAAGGTTTTAACATGGTTTTGTTTCAAAAAATAAGTATGACATTGTTTTCTATTTGCCTGATCGGTTTTTTTTCACATACCCTGGCTGTCTTTGCAGGTCAAAAAAGCGACAAACCGACTGTATCAATCACCAAAACCTCTTTAGGAAAACTCCCCAAAGAGTCCAAACTGTTCGGACTGACTACGAACAAGCCTGATGCAGAGCATGTGGCATATGCAACGCGAGTTAACCAGAAAATGGCTGTTCATCTGGACACGAAGAAAGGCCCGGATTTTGATGGTATCGCCAAGGGGACCCCTTTTTTCAGCCCGAAAACAAACCGGCTTGCTTATATCGCGGTTCAAGGTTCCAAGCAATGTGTGGTGATCGATGGGAAAAAAGGACCGGATTTCGATGGGGTATCCGACCTGATTTTCAGCCCGGACGGCAAACAGTTTGCGTATAAGGCCAAGATGGGAAATGAACTCTTTGTCGTGTTAAATCACAGGGCAGGCGAACCGTTTGATCAAATTAAAAGCCGGCCCTTGTTCAGCCCGGATTCAAAACACCTGGCTTATATCGCCGTAAAAGGTAAGGAATGGTTTGTTATCAAAAATTCCCGGAAGATCGGCACATTTTTGGGAATCAAAGAGCTTATTTTCAGTCCGGATTCAAACCATCTGGCCGGCGCTGTACTCAAAGACGGGGCATGGTTCCTATTCAAAGACGGATTCACGGGGAAACCCTATGAGAATGTTCTGACCATTACATGGAGCCCTGATTCCACCAGACTTACCTATGCAGCCCAAAAAAAGTTTAAAATCTTCATCGTCGAAGATGGTAAGGAACATGAAAAATATCCTACTGTGGGCCTTCCCGTATTCAGCCCCGACTCAAAACATATGGCCTACCCTGCAAAAAAAGGAAACAAATGGGTACTTGTTATGGATAGGAAAGAAGGTTCCGCATATGATCTTCTCGGTACATATATTTTCAGTCCTGATTCCAATCGTTTTGCCCATATCGGAATTAAAAAGAATAAGTTTACCGTGATTTGTGACGGGCAGGAACAAGGATTTTATCCATTTGTGGGTACTCCGGTGTTCAGCCCGGATTCAAAACACGTTGCCTATACAGTCAAAACTGAAAAAAATAACATGGTGATTTTAGACGGTAAACCCGGTAAAAAATATATGGATGTAAAAAGCCCATGTTTCAGTAATGACTCAAACCATATGTTTTATGAAGTTCTCGATAAAAAAAATATCTTTCTGGTTACTGACGGGATTGAAGGACGTGGCTATTCACGGATTTTCAATCCCCTGTTCAGCCCGGATGGGATGAATATAGCGTATCTGGCCGAAAAGGGGAAAAATGTGATTCTGGTAATTAACGACCACGAAATTAATTTAAAGATTAAAAGCATTATTGATGGGATACCCCTTGTTTTTGATGGTTCAAATAAACTTCATCTGATCAGTGTGCTGGATAATCCTGATCCGGAATTTTTCAGGATCACTGTCACTTTATCGAACTGATCAATTATTATCGTTAAGTTTTCCCTGTATCATGTCGATATCCGTCTTAGGTTATCTGCATGGTTGGGGTGAGCTCATGTTCTTTGACAAGTCGGGACAGACCATGCCTGCCCTTTTCGTAAAAAAAGGGTGGGCGTGGAGGTAAAAGGGTGACAAGCGCGCCAAACCAGGGGTAACCCTGGGACGGAAAGCCACGGGTCCATTTTTTCTTTATGATAAAATGGACAGCCGGGTTACCATTTATTGCTAAACCAGGGGTAACCCTGGGACAGAAAGCCACGGGTCCATAATTGTGTGGACAGCCGGGCCGCCTCCAGAGCCAAACCAGGGGTAACCCTGGGACGGAAAGCCACGGGTCCATTTTTTCTTTATGATAAAATGGATAGCCGGGTTACCTGTAACAGTTAACAGAAGACGTACAAGGCCAAACCAGGGGTAACCCTGGGACGGAAAGCCACGGGTCCATTTTTTTGCATTGCAATTTCATGGACAGCCGAGCCGCCTCCTATGCCAAACCAGGAGCAATCCTGGGACGGAAAGCCACGGGTCCTCCATGGACAGCCGGGTTGCCTGTAGGACGTTGACAGATAAGGAGATCTCAATGAAAAAGCTTAGTTTCCTAATGACAATTGTATTATGTGTTTCTATGGGTATGGCCATCACTCCTTCAAAAGGGTATGCGGTCTTGTCTGCACTTACTGAGACGGGAATGCGCGAAGCAACAGCACAGGCGGGAATTGCAATTACAGCAGCAGATCAAATTGCCCTTAACATGGAAATCGGAAGCATGGTTTACGGAGATTCGGACGGGACCGATGGCACTGCTGGGTATTTAAGCGTCAATGACGTTTCATTCCAGGGCGTTATCAACCTTCAAGAACCCGTATCCATTTCTGTTACAACCGAGCAAGATCTTTTTTCCCATACCATGATGACAGGAATCAATGTCAGCTTAAACGGCGCCACCATTGACGTCGATCATTTTGACATCGGATCCATCACCGTGGGAACGGAACCAGGAGAAGGAAACAGTTTCGGGAGTATCAGCATCCGTGACTATCATGCCCAGATCAGCGGAAACGTGCGAATAACGACCAACTAATGGGGCCGTTATACCAGCCACTCTTTTACCTCCTTTTTTTCGTCAGAAAACAGTCCGTTATAAAATCCCAGTATATTTAAAGCACACCATGATGCATGGGGCGGAGTAAAACCCGCCCCCATGATATTTTTTCATCATGATAAACTGTGGGAATAACGGTCCATTGCCTGGCTTGTCCTGATTTGTTCGAGGTTTTATTCGGAGAAAAGGAATGAACCGTACACCCTACATGCTATTGATCTGCTTCTGTATCTTACTGCCCATTGCCGTATGTGCCGCTCCTGTTGGTAATATCGGTGATCCGGCATTGTGGAATCCAGGTCCGTTCCAGAAAGATGGTGGAATATCAATCATCACCACGGTTTCCTTTGACAGGCAGGTCAATGATCTTCCCGAACAGATCACGCGTTTTCCCTGGACCAATCCGAACATTTCGCCTCCTGAGCAGCGCCATTACCCCCAGACACGAAAATCAAAAAATACCATGGATACCATGGGGCTTAAAGTCGGTGCTCCCATCAACGACAGCAGTATCATTTACGCCCTTCTGGGGACCAGCACATCTACCATTAATTTCGATTACAGCGACTGGACCGTCAGCAGGTCCTATGCAAGCCATGATACCTTCGAGTCAGGGCCTGATCTTTATTATGGCATGGGTGCAAGTTTTGTCATGCACCGGGGAGAATACAAAGGTGATATCCCTGTGACATTTGGAATGGATATCACCTACCGACGATTAACCATAGAAGAAGACCGATTCAAGTCAGAAGGAATATCCTACGCATCCACACTTGACGAGGTTCAACTGGCGTTCTGTTTATCGGCAAACATGCCAACCTATTCTCCATACATGGGAGTAAAAGTCGCCAGCATCACCGGGTCGGAGGATTATACGAACAGAAATTACAGCACCCTCTATTTTAATGAGGGGTTCATTCATTACACAGAAGATATCACATGGTCTAAAAACATTGGATATTTCGTGGGGGTGACCATGAATATCAAGGAGTTATTCTCTCTGGGCCTCGAAATAAGGGCCGGAGATGAAAAAGGTCTTGGAATCAACGTAACAAGCCGTTTTTAAGCAGTGATCTGACGTTTAACAAAGGCATCATCATATGAAACTAAAACAAATTATCATTCTGTCAGTCCTGATTATCTTCCATGCTATGGGGGCATGGGGAACAACGACACTGAGAAAAACAGCCGAATGGCCCTTTTCACCCCCAACACTTTTTCTTCATGGGGGCGTCAATGCCGTTGAATCAGGTGGGGATTTTATTTTCTGGGCACTGGGGGACACAGTTGTTGTTATTGATAAAGCTTCCTATACGGTTTCCAGCATTTTTCGGATAGAGACCAGTACAAGCATTCAGGATATGCTCTTTGATGACCCAAATTCGAATCTTTATATTGCAGCAGGATATGACACCCGGCACCAAGCCGGAGGGCTTCAGATTTATTCACTGACTGACCCTGCGGATCCTATTCTTGTCACCACCTTTGATCAAGCACCGGACAACCCGGGGGCCTTTCGTGAAAGCGATACAATAAGTGTGGATGTTCCGGATATCGATGCCCGTGCACTGGGTCTTTACAATGGGACACTGTATCTAGCCGATGATAACTTCGGGCTCCGTGCCATAAATGTTACCGATCCATCCCAACCCGTCGAAATTCTTCTGACTCTTCCTGAGGATCTTCAGGATGATGAAAGAATTTCCGGCTATAAACAGCCGGACGTCAATGGAAGTTACACCGCCACCGGTGGGTATGTGAACATGAATCTGTATCCCTTTGGCGGGAAGGTCTATGCCTTTGTTCTTGATTTTTATCATGGGATCAAAATTTTTGATGTTACCAATCCTGCGGTGATCCTTGACCCGGTCATCAAAGACACACTAACCAGCTTCTGGTATGGGTCCATATCTCTGTTGTCAGACCTTTTTGTCACAGTAACCGGGGGGCGTCTCACCGTATACATTAGTGGGACCTACGAATATGAAAAAAGCTATGCCGTATCACGCATGGATATTTCAGATGTCAACGGCATTACCATCACAAACTTCGGTCGGTGTATTATGCCTGGCAATGCCCGGAGTTTAAGTATTTCCGGCTCCTATGCCTATGTGGCTGACGGGGATTCAGGGCTTCAGATTGTGGACATCTTTGCCGAACCTGCTCAAAGTGATGAAGTACTTGAGTATCAAGTCATCGGCGAGTACACTACGAATGTGGGCATGTCGTACAGCATCCTTGCAGACCCACCCTCGGTGTATATGGGCTCTGTCCAAAGCGGCTTGAGCAAGCTGGATGTGTCCACACCCTCAGCACCCACCTTGTCAAGCCAAATCGATTCGCCTTTGACCGCCGATGATATCTTTGTTGAGGGTGATTATACTTACATGCTGGACCATGACAATGGTCTTCGAATCTTTGACAGCTCTGAGCACTCTTATGCCTTGCTAAAAGGTTTCCTTGAAGATTCTGAGCCATCAACCGATGTTGTTGTGTCCGGGAATTATGCGTATTTAAGTGCTGAGGCCGGTGATATTAAGGTGGCTGATGTGACAGACCCTTCCAATCCCTTTTTTACAGGGGTTTCCATCACATCACCTGCCCCCATGGCCTTGTGTGTCTCTGAAAACATTCTTTCTATTGCAGATAGTATCACCGGATTGCACCTTGTGGATATTCAAGACCCCTTAAATCCGGTTGACCTGGGCTCAACCCCAACGACAGGACCAGCCCAGGGCATCTTTATCTCGGATAACCACGCGTACATCGCTGAAGGCCCGTCAGGCATAGAGATTTTCGATATCACCACACCATCAAGCCCTGTACTGAAGGCATCTGCCCCTATGGACAATGCCAATTCCATAGCTGCCTATCACAGCGGGGATCAAACATATCTGCTTGTGGCAGATGGTAACTCCGGTGTCAAAATTTTAAATATTTCCGATCTTTCATCGCCTCTGCCCGAACCTGCTTCATTTACAACCATTGCTGAGGTTACCGAAACAGATGACCAAGGCACCGTAACGGAAGACGATGACACCATTACCATCGTCACGCCCGCCATTGACATAAATGCCACTGGTATTTCTGTTCTTGAAGACAAGGCCTATGTGGCCATTGGCGATCAGGGCGTTCTGGTGCTTAATATCAGCACACCGGATAATCCGGTGGAACTCACCCATTACAGCTCATGGGCCCATGTATCCGAAATTATAGCAAACATGGTCGATGAAACACCTTATATCACCCTTGCCAATGGATCAGCCGGCATCAAAATCCTTTATCTCTATGACTCAACGAAAACTGATATCTCCGAGGATCTGGTTCCCACCATTGATTCGGGATGTTTTATCAGTACTCCGTTTGACCTGGAATCACAGACCGGTTGGGGCAACATGCTCTTATGCCGCGTTTTGAGTTTATTATCGTGTGACATCATGACAGGAGAAACATTATGAATTTTTTTATCAAAACAGCCGCTTTGTATATGTGCATGGCCGTTATGCTATCCGGCCTCATGTTTTCCGGTTGCGGAAAAAGCAGTGACGGGGGAGGAGGAGCAGCCGTTGTTTCTCAGCTCTGGTACCTTGACAGTGACGGAGACGGATTTGGGACTCCAACCGATTCTCAGAATACATCCGATCAACCCGACGGCTATGTGGATAATAATTTTGATTGTAATGATGCCAATGCAAACATCAACCCCTCGGCCGGTGAAGTCTCTGACGGCTTGGACAACAACTGTAATGATGAAATCGATGAAAGCCCAAAAGCAGGAATTATACCCGATACAGGCCAATCCACGTCGTATACCAACACATTCGGTGAAGACTCCGATTACATCATTGACAGCCCGTCTTACACAAAGCTGGATGAAAACGGTCAGGAGCTTCCCTTCAGTGCCGCAACATGGCATATGGTAAAAGATAATGTGACCGGTCTTATCTGGGAGCTGAAAACGGCTTCCGATGGCGTTAAGAATCCTCTAAACATCCATGATGCCGATAACAAATACACCTATGAGGATGCCACATCCGGTTTTATTGCATCCCTAAACGATCAGGATTTTGGCCATTTTAGTGATGGATACGCTTGGCGGATACCTTCAATCAAAGAGTTATGCTATCTCGCAAACAGCTCTCTTTATAACCCATGTATTTCATCAAATTATTTCCCCCTTGTTCCAACCGGTTTCATATGGTCTGAAACGATTCATCCATCGAACACCGATCAAGCCTGGGTATTTCTACCGTACTGGGGGCTGCCCTATAGTACACCTAAAACAACCGAAACCTTTGTTTGGGCAGTTCGAGGAGAGGAAATCATTACCGATTTAGAAGAATACGGGCCACATATCATCAAGGATAATGCCACAGGACTGATGTGGCAGAAAGCAACGGCCAAAGGGGATGAAGACGAAGGCATGAACTTTACTGATGCCCTTCAATATTGCGAGAACCTGGAACTTGGCGGTTATAAAGACTGGCGTTTACCTAACAGGAATGAGCTGACATCAATTATCCGTTTCAGCTCATGGACCCCTGCCATTGCTGACAGCCTTTTCCCTGATACGATGACATCCATGTATTGGACATCAACCACACTTGTAGCAGCAGACTCTTCCATCAATTCAAATGGCAACAATGCATGGCAGATCAATTTTTCCATGGGCAGTATCTTTTTCGGCAAAAAAACAGACCTTGCATTTGTCAAGGCAGTCCGGGGGGGGAATAACACCACAACCACGACCTGGTACAGAGATAGTGACGGGGATCATTATGGAGATATCTCGGTCAAACAAATCACTGATGCATCAAGCTCTCAGCCTGTTGGTTATGTGCTTAACAACACGGATTGCGATGATTTAGAGTCTGGTATAAGCCCTGCAGCTGCTGAAATTCCAGATGACGGCATAGATCAGAACTGCTCGGGAGTCGATGAACTCACCTGGTATTATGACGAGGATGGGGATGGTTTCGGGAATGAATCCATTTCGACTCTCTCCGAATCCCAGCCTGCAATATATGTACACGACAGTGATGATATCGCAACCGGACGTTTTGATTGTGATGACACAAACACATCCATCAACCCGGATATGGAGGAGATCCCTGACGATGGCATAGACAATGACTGCAACGGTAAAGAAAGCCTGTCCTGGTATCAGGACGACGATGGAGATGGTTATGGCAGTGGGCTTCGAATTGATGTGGGTGAAGATGCGCCTTCCGGCGGGTCATACGCTGCCAATGACCTGGATTGTAATGACCTAAACATGGACATCCATCCCGGTCTTGTTGAAATTTTCAATGACACCCTGGACACCAACTGCAACGGGGAAATTGACGATTCCAGCTTGCAAATTATCCCGGATACCGGCCAGACCGGATCGTACACAGACGTTTCAGGTGAGGATTCCGATTTCCTTATCAATCCTCAATCCTTCACAAAAATCAGCAGCATCGGTACCCCCCTGGATTTAAGCTCAACCGACTGGTCTGTAATCCGTGACAACGTGACTGGGTTGTATTGGGAAGTCATAAGTGATTCAAATGTCAATACCACCCGAACCTTCTTTCAAGCTAAAACCTATGCCCAAAACCTGAGCCTTGCTGGGTACGATGACTGGCGACTGCCCACGGTGGCCGAACTGGCTTCCATCGCAAATCTGGAAATGAGCAGGCCTGCCATTGATATGACCTATTTTCCAAACACCCAGACCAACCGGTATTGGACATCCTCGGACTCTGGGAGTGAAACACAATCAATAACTGTAAATTTCCGGTACAGTGAAGGGTCCATACAGAGCAAGACAGCCCCCTACTGTGTCAGGTCTGTCAGGGGGGGCAATACCTCAGACAAACTTGTGGTCAATGGGGATGGTACTGTAACCGAAACTGTATCCGGATTGACGTGGAATGACAACGTTGATATTACTGCTGACTGGAACAGTACTTTTTTGGGTTGGAATACAATCTGCGATGGACAATTCGCAGCTACATGTGCCGGATACAATGACTGGCGTTTTCCCTCGGAAAAAGATGCTCTGTCGCTTATCACTATTTTCAAACAGAGCCCCTCTCTGAGTATGTCAGATTATTTTTCTGTAATTTATTCAAGAAATTACTGGTCCAGTACCTTGTCGCCTTCCGATTCCACAAAGGCGGTATATTATTCCCTCATCACCGGAGAAACCGGAACAGCTGACATATCAGCAGTTTTTGTGTCCATGGGTGTTCGTGGGACCCGGTCAAGTCGTTTCATCGACAGTGGTGATCCTGATGACCCTGCAGATGATGCTGGCAGTACTATTTTTGACAAAAAAACCGGTCTTATGTGGCTTAAAAAGAATGGCAACTCAGGCATAGGAGTGACCTTTGAGGGAGCGCTGTACATCTGCAACAACTTGATCTTAGGCGGATATGAAGACTGGCGATTGCCAAACCGCAATGAAATGTTATCACTCCTTGAAGCATCCATGGATGATATATCAGGCTATGAGGCCGCCTTCCCTGATACCAAATCTTTTTATTGGACATCCTCGTCTTCATCGGCCATCACGGACAATGCTTGGCAAATTAATTTTACTAAGGATGCGATTGAATTGTCTCTGGGAAGCTATTCCAATGAAAATATCTTCCGCGCTGTTCGCGGTGGAGACATAGAATAAACAGCTCATGCTGAAGCCAGAGGTCGCTTCTTCTGGCTTCAGTCTATCTTTCCAACCTGTACCTTTCCCATTGACACAACCCTCTGATTTCGGTTAGGTATAAACACGTCCTTTTTCAAGGAACTCCCGTGCATTAAAAAATTCGAATAATTCATGACCCATGAAAACAAAAAAAACAGTTTATAATTATTTTGTAGTTTTATCATTTCTTTGCCTGACTTTTGGGTCAGATGGGCTTGCTGCCGTGAGCGATTCCTTGGCCAAACCCTTTCATTCACGTGTAAGCACAAGCCCGGGCCTCTCATTGCACAAAGACATGTACATTCTATTCGGGTCGTACTCCAATGAATATTATAACCGACAGACCGAAACTGTGTTCCAGATCAGTGCCAAGCAGAATCTGTTTAATTCCGGTGTGTATCTGGGTTATACCCAGAAATCCTTCTGGCAGGCCTATGATTATAAAAACTCATCCCCATTCAGGGAAACCAATTTCAATCCGGAAATTTTCTATCGGGTTTTACCTGGAACTTATTTCCATGAATCCCTGGGGGCTGATCTTGGGTTTGAGCATGAATCCAATGGCCAGAACGCACCGGAATCACGGAGTTGGAACCGTCTTTATCTGGCGCCTTATTATCAGGAAGGCAATACCATTATCTATTCCAAATGCTGGTACCGACTTCCCGAAAGCGATAAACCTTTTCAGGGAGCTTCCGAAGGGGATGACAACCCGGACATCACCGACTATATGGGTTACGGGGAACTCCACCTGTATCAAAAACTCTTTGATATCCATACGATCCATGCCATGGCACGTGGGAATATCACCCACCACCGTGGCGCCCTGGCTCTCAACTACTGCCTGAAAATCCCCTCTATCAAAGCCTCGTTCATCCTGTCCTTTTTTACCGGATACGGTGAAAGCCTCATCGATTACAACCGATCCATCACCCGTGTTGGTGCTGGGTTTTACTTCAACGGCTGATATACATCCCTCCAAATGCCCTTGCTTTTCTCCGTGTCTCTGTGCCTCTGTGAGATAATATAAGAGCTTACCCGGAGGGGAAGCGATAACAGCGGCAATGCCGCTAAAAACCGGTCTCTCACGGAGGCACAGAGACACAGATGGGTCGGGAGTGTTGATACCCAAATAAAGACGAGATAAAAATGACATAAGTCTTATAACCTTATTTCCCGCAAAAATTATGACGAGGCTTTGCCAGGGAGTTTGATGCTTAAGGCATTGAGAATATTCCTCTGCGCCTTAGTTATCTCTGTGAGTATATGACCATATTTTCCGGAATATTTAATTTTGGTCAACGTCTT
>JAHIRD010000237.1 GCA_018818835.1 Pseudomonadota bacterium | reverse complement strand
TGAAAGTGATATTGAAGCAGACAATTATTGGGTTTTCGATTGGCGTGCAGGCTACTAGCTTGGTAGCATTACTCACTACTCAAAACCCTTGGTGGATGGTTGGATCGTGTGGTCTAGTGTTTATTGTAGTGCCTTTGAGTCTATTATGGAAACCGAGGGAAGAAGATTCGTAAATCCAACAGGATGAACCTAGATTCGTAAGTAGCGGGTTCAAGAAGCGAGGGCTTACAGCCACCACCTAGTAGTATCATGAAAACAGAGAGGGGATAAATGCGGTTTCTAGTAATAATACTAATCGGGGCGATTACTGTTCTGGCGGTTAGGCCGTGGTAAAATGGCTTGCTGGTGTCCTTAATCATCGGGAGTCTTAGGCGAAGCGTGAAACCGAACCGGCAAGAGCCAGCTACCTGAAAGAGAGGAATATGGAAGGATTTATGTTACTAAATATATTTATCTTATCCTTACCACTTTGTCTCTGGCTGGTTCATAGATATGTAGGGGACTAGCTGGCAGCCAGCTACCCTAGTAGGGCAGAGAAAGACGGAGAGCAGAAGCAATTATAAACCAGAACGAAGCGCATACTCGTAACATGAGGCACTACAAGCTTCAGCTACTAGCTGGCTTATCTTCGGGGCCGGGTAGGCTTAGGCAGGGGTGGGGGTGAAAGGCAGGAAACCTCTTATGGGAGTACAGCAAGCCGAGTAGCCCCACCCCATCGGGGAAAGGAGAAGAAATGATAACAGACGAACAAAAGATAGAGTTTTGGAAGGGGTGGGGAGTTCCTTGTGTAAAATGCGGAAAGTGGTCGTATGGAACTACACTCGTGGACAAGTGTTGCTGTCATTCTCCTGAGTATCCAGGTGTAGACCTCAACAACCTGTTTCGGTGGGCTGTGCCATTAGTCATAGACAAGATTATGCTGAAGCAGGAATGTAGCAGCGATGTTGCTTATGCTATTTTATTTAAGAAGTGGCTCCAAGAACTACAACTTAATATACCTTATGCGGCTGATACTCTATATGAAGCCTTAAAGGAGGTAATGAAGAAATGATAGAACTGCCGATATTGGAATCCCATGAGGCTTGGGAGAAATACCGGGATGCCTGGCTAGAACAGAATAACGAAGTGGAATACGACCCAGAGGATTCGGATTGTTTGAGAGCTATAGCCAAAGCCCAACGTGACCAAGACCTGAGGCAGTTTTTGGAGTTGTTGGAAGAACGCAAATGCCTATGTTGTGAGAGGGCAAACATCATCATTACACCAGAGGATTATCAAGAACTCAAAGACCAGCTGGGGAAAAGAAGAACTCAAGAAGCGGATGGACAAGATGCTGATTGAGGAAATGGAGAGGTATCTATGAATGATGACAAAAGGGAGATACTGGTCAAGCATATCAAGACAGGTGAGATTGTAAAAAGAATCGATGTTACGGGTAAGGGTGAATTACACATCGAGCGTTGCATGATGGGTATACTCATAAACATGAACCAAGAGGATTATCGGATTGTGGATACGGACTGGAGTAAGGAATAATGAACCCTGACCAGTTCTGGCGGAAAGCAACCGACTACTACGATATCTACCACGGCAAGTATCGCCGTGCCGTTCTAACTGACGAGGAACTGCGAGAGACCGTAGCCGACTTTATTGAGGATATGATGGCATTGATGGGCGAGTGGTATAACTCGCAAGAGAATAATGACAAGGAGAAAGAATAATGATAACAGCAAATAGACTTGCTATGAACCAACCTACCCCCTTGACCTCTACCGACCTTCTAGCCACTGATGCTGGTCGGGAGTTTATCCTCATCGGTGGCAAAGACGGGGTGGGCAAGACCTCCGCTCTAGTCTCCGTCGCAATGGTGGTGAACGGCAAGGTAGACGACCTCGAAGGATGCGTTATCTTCAACCCGGCGGCCAAGGTCTATGTCCTTGACACAGAGCACAAGTTCGCCAGCGTATACCGCCAGTTCGGGGCGAATGCCCCCGACAATATCGTCTACTACTACTGCCAGAATATGGATGAGCTGTTATCGGCGTTCGGCAAAGTACTACGGGATATCCGTCCCGGCGACTGGACAATGGCTGAGAGTATGGCTCGCATCTGGGAACATACCCAGGATCTTGCCTACCGCGAAGTATCTGGTTTCTCTAAAGCTGAGTTTTTAGCCAAACGCCGTTCCGCCGAGGGTAAGAAGGGTAGCCCTATTCCG
>JAHIRD010000235.1 GCA_018818835.1 Pseudomonadota bacterium | reverse complement strand
TATTAACTAAATTTGCCTCCCCTTTAACATTTAGAAAAGTTTCCTGCTGTCCGGCAAAAGAAGCATCAGGAAGATCTTCGGCAGTAGCTGAAGAGCGCACGGCAGTTAAACAATGTTTTTTAAACCTGCCGCCCAATTTTTCATAAAAAATGATAATTTCCTTAGCTAAATCTCTTGGTACTTTTCCATAGCTGATTATCCACATCTCATTTTGACGCAAAGCTTTTTAGTGAATGTGAGTAATGCATGCTGATGAAAAATGCAATTCTTCCCAACACCAGACCAATATGTAACTTTTTCATTCGAGCTTTGGTTGCCTGTCTTTTTATGGATGATGATAGGAATTACCTTTGCCATTTTAACGAGAAGAGAGGATATAACCATGCCATCTAAAGTTGGAAAAAAGATAAAACCGGGAACATTGGGACAATACATTATTACATTTTGTTTATCGTTCTTTTTACAGGCATTCGGAGTTATTCCTGTCGCTGCAGGACTTTATGCAGGTGGTGGTGGAACCATTGCAAATCAATTACAAAAAGTAGTCACAACTAGAATGTCACAAGCAGAAATGGAAGAGAAGCTTAGAGAAATGATTGAAGATTTTGAGAATTACAAAGAATATACCAAAGTTATAGAAGATACTAGAGAACGAAAAGTCATGGAAAGACTACTTGCAGTTCTAAGAAAAACCCCAGAAGAAATTGGTGGAGTGGCTTTGAAACTTTTGGGGCTTGGAGAAACAAGCAAACCACTTGCAGAGATTGGAGTTGAGGCAATAGAAGAAGTAATTGAGCATATTACGAAAGAAGAGATTGTTGCCGAATCAGCTCAAGTTGATACTCCATCAGAAAAAATGGAGATGACAATCCAAGAGGCGAAAGAGCTTTTAAGAAAAGCGAAGAAAAAGTCTATATTCAGAAGATGAAAACAATGTCTATAATGTATTCAATACGAAGAGCAGCTTCCATACTAGGCGGATTAATGTTTCTTTTGTTCGGATTTGTAACTGTTATAAATGGACAACAACTTTATGATGCAGTAATGGTCATATGGGAACAAGCAAAGGTTGTTGCTATTAGTTTCGTGATAACTCTATTCAGTGTTTGTGTGTTTACTTGGGGTATGGGATGGACTCTAAATGATAAAGAACGAGCTAAGATGAAACAGTATAGAAAAGAACAAAAAGAGAAGAAGAAAAGAGAAATTGAATTAGACCGAAAACGACAACTCTTATTGAAAAAGCATGGATTAGAGGAAAAGAAAAGCAAGAAGCGTTAATAGCACGTTAATCTTCATACAAATTTGCCTCTTTCCTTTTCTTTATTAAGCTCTGAGCCTAGCATAGGTTGAGTAGTTAGCTATGACTAGCGCAAAAGGTTATTTGAGTCGAGCAATTTACGAATTGTCTGATAATGCATTAAATGATGAGATTTATCATTTCATGGAAGAAATGTATCATGGAAGACCATATCACAATCTTGACCATGTGTCTTATTGTTTGAATGAACTAAGGCACGTGCATATGGAGTCTATGGACTTCGAAGACAGGATGCGTCTGATTGTCGCCATTTGTTTTCATGATTTGATGCAAGATTTCATGCGACCTGCAGATGCGGTTAGTAATTCGGCAGAGATAATGGAAGAAAGCTTGATAGACGTTCTTTCCACCTCAGACATTCGAATCATTAAAAATCTTATTTTGAGCACTGGAGCAAAGATATGCAGGACCGATTTAGAACATTATATGCATGATATAGACTACTCTATTATGGGTAATAACTCTTGGAATGAGTATCATGCTTATGTTAAAGCTGTAGAAAAAGAAGCATTGCAAGATGGAATTCATCCTAAGTATTTCAAAACAGGCAGAATTGATTTCTTGCAATTGCTATTACTTCAAACAACTATTTATTCCACTGAAATCTTTGGCAATAAGTACGAATGGCAAGCAAGAAAGAACATAGCAAGAGAAATTGCCGAAAGACAAAAAGGCGAATTGGAATGAAAAGAACTGATAGAATTCTTACATTGGGGATACTCAGAACAATCTTTGGTATGTATACCATATATACGAGCGTTGGAATAATTGTGTCGTCAATCATTGGAACACTGACATCATTGACAACTGTTGGATTTTTGTTGTTCCATTTATGTGCAATGATATTTGTGTCTAGTGACACACTACTAAAAATAGAGTTGGAAGAGTAATGAAAGAAATAACAATT
>JAHIRD010000208.1 GCA_018818835.1 Pseudomonadota bacterium | reverse complement strand
GCTTTTTTAAAGTCAGAATTTGCTGAAGCAAAACAGCTTTTTGTTTTTACTCATAGCTTTGTTTTTTTTAAACTTGTCAGGGATTGGTTGAAAGGGAAAAATAAGAAAGGGAAAAACGGCGAGCCTGACAAGATTAAGTCTTGCTTCTATGCAATCGAAATTACGCCGGGTGATGAAAGAAAAGCGCGATTGGCAAATGCTTTGGCTAGCCTGATTGATTATGATTCTGAGTATCATTATCTATTTCAAAAATTATATTCATTTCGTGAAAAAATTCAGCTTGATTTGAATGAGGCCTTTCTCGTTGGAAATATTGCACGTAAATTGTTAGAAGCATTCTTTGCCTTTAAATTTCCTCGAAGACGGGGCAATTTTTCTCAATGGATGGAAGCTGGCGTTGCTGACGTAGAAAAAAGAGAAAGAGTATATCGGTTTATCAACAAATACTCTCACAATCAAACAATTGAAGCCGGTGACTCATCAATTGACAATCTTCTGGGCGAAAGCACAAACATAGTTGGTGAAATTCTTTCTATTCTTGAGAACTTAGATGCAAACCACTATACAGAACTGGTAGAAATTGCCTCCAGCTGAACCCTGTAATTGTAAAGAGTTAACCTATGCCTTCATATTTGACAGAAGCAGATTTGGGTGTGATCCTGTCTGTGATTTTCCCTGCTTTAGAATTCGTCCACGATAAGTCTGTCCCTGGCTCAAAGAATGCAAGGTGGCGGCCTGATTATAGGTGCGAAAAGATAAAGCTAATCATTGAATTTGACGGTGATAGCCACTACTGCAAGGCAGCCAGAATAATCTCTGACCATGAAAAGGATGCTGAATACAAAAGTTTAGGTTATAAAATTATACGCATCCCATATTTTATACAAATGACATCTGATGTCTTAGCTCATGTTTTCGGCATCTCGAAACCTTTTACAAAAAAGTATCCTCACGGTTTCATCGACCCCAAGGCCGTGTTGCCAGCGGATTTTTGTGAACTAGGGGTCCAAAAATTTGTGGCTGATTTAAGCACCTTTTCCTTTCATAAAAATGAAGTAATTAATTCTCTAATCCAACAGATAGCCGTGAAAAAAAATATAAACCTTGTTCTGCCGCCCTCTATTCAATATTTGACTGAATGAATCCAATGAATTTTAGGGCTGGAGATTTTAGCCTGTCTCTCATTCCCTAAAACTCTTATGTCTCAGGGAAGGGGCCAGCGTATCTTTTCAGCCCGTTCGCGTCCCCCAGGGCCGTTTCAGCCTTTCTGCCATGCGCCCAAAACCGGCATATTTACCCGCCAGGGACTTAAAAAACACACCATCCAGCCCCGCAGCACACCCACCGGGCATTTTTTCAAAAAACGCTATAAAAATGCCGTTTTGGCGACTTTTTCCGCCAACGGGCTGTGTGTTGCTTGCCCGTCAACTACCAAACTCCCTCTGGGCTCACCACAGGGGAAACCGGTTAATATCTCTTCCGTAAATCCTTTCCCCGCTGCACCGCCCGTCGAAACTTTTAGATACCGCCCGGATCGACAAAGTAAAGGCCCCCACCCCAGCCGGCTACGCCGGCCGGGTCCCCGCCTTGACTTTGCCGCCCCGGGCCGGTTGGCCAGGGGCATCGACGGGCGGCTCCGCAGGGGAAAGGTTTTCGGGCCAGAATATTTTGCCGCAACGGCAAACCGCTGAAAACCCTTTTCAACTCAAGAAAATACCGCTTGAAAATGACAATAAATTACATATATTATCAATAGATGACAAATTACTTTTCCCAGGGGAGGTTCAGCATGCAGACCATGAATTACAAGGAAGCGGCCAGATACCTGAAAATCACGGAAGGCACTCTGCGCAACTGGGTTTCAAAGGGTCGTTTAAAACCGCATAAAGTCGGGAAACATGTTCTGTTTTTCAAAGAAGAACTTGAAACTTGGATCACCAACCCGGCCCCGGCAGACCCAACCGAGAAACCGCAAAGCAAGCCGGAAAAACCCGCCCCACTCACGGAATGGGCTCCACAATTCAAAATCTCAATTGCCGACCAGGATAAAGATCCTTACGCCCTGCTGCAGAATCTTCCCGGCTCGAATGTGAAAATGACTCCGGACAACATGCGCGAACTTGCCCGCTACCTGGTCGACGCTGCCGCAATGTGCGAACAGCGCCAATATCGCGGCCTGAAAAATTTTTCGATCTTTCGCGAAAACGAACACTTTAAAAGTTCCGTGGTCCTGGTTCCATTCAACCAGATGCGCGACCTGCACACTCTCGCGCTTGCCGCGCTCAGATCCGGGGATGTCCTGGCAGCAACCAAAGAAAAATATGTGGTTCAATTTATCCGCGAAGGGCTGCAGCGCCAGTTACCATTGATAAACATGCAGCTGAAAAAACAGGGAATGCGCTCGATCAGCTTCAAAAGCCTGAAGAAGTAAACGGGGTTTCGGAACCTGGCCCGCGTCCTGTCGAGCCGGCCAGGGCTCCGGCAGCTTCGCCGCCTCGCTCCTGTCCGACTCCCGGAAAGCCCTTCGGGCTTTCCGCAGGCGCGGCAATGCCCATCTGACCAGGCCGGGTTTTTACTGTTTGTCATTTATTGTAATTTTCTAACTTTTCCTGTTAACCGGCTATAGTTCGCCTGGTCAGCTGGACATTGGGGCCATGTAAAAATAGCTCCCGAGCGCAAACCCCGCCCGACCGATGACAATAAATGACAATCTGTCATTTATTGATTTTACCTGTTAGAATGAAGATAGAAGCACACTCAGGAGGGAATCTTATGAGCGCCAAGCGTCACGAAGGCAGTTTATACGGCAGCAAAAAGAAAAAGCGTGTCAGAGGCTGCGTTGACCGAGTAACCGGCGGTATTGTCGTTGTTGTCATCAAACACCCGGATGAACCAGATGTTTACCAGGAAATATACGTTCCCATTGAAAAATTCACAAAGAGAACGCCCCAGGAAGGTGATTACGTTTCTGTTGAGATTGAAGACAACAGCTGATCAGCGCTTCTTTCCGGGTTTTCTTCTCAATCTGCCGAGTCCGGCCAGAAACCTGGCTTTGATTATTTCACGGTCTGCCGCATCACTCTCGATACCGTGAATAGTAATGACTTTCCAGCCGCCGCCCTTGTCTTTCTCGGTCAAAAGCCGTTCATCCTTGATTTCCCCTTCAAACCATGCGCGGCCCTTGGTTATCTGGCCAGTCGTTGCCGGGGCAATCGGTTTCACCTGGTCGCCTTTCTTCTCGTAACTCACCACCGGAAACCGCACAAAACCTATTTCTTCCGTTGTAAAAGCGCTTACATCAACCAGTTTTATAACTTTGTTGATTTGATGCGCTTTTCCCAGACCTCTCAGCAGGTTGCGCTCGATCGAGTAGCCTGCCGGATCTACATCCGAAATAGAAAAGACTGTCAGCGGCTTTCCGCCGCACTTTTCTTTCAGATCGTCTGAAAAGTATTCCATCGAAATAACCGCCGGCTCACCTTTCAAACAAATGAATGAAACTCCCTGCGCGTCGGCCAGTTTCTTGATAAACAGGTAATGTCCGAGTTTTTCAGATGCCAGAATAATTTCCGGATTCTTCGCGCCGATCGCGCGGTATGGTTCGTTCATGTCCATGAATCCAAAGTCTTTGTATCTGAAAAGTTCCTGATCCTCGACCATTTCCTGCAAAGTGCTGTAAAACGTGTCCACATCGCCGGAACCAAGAATATTGGAATGTTGCGCCAGAACGCCTTTGATCTTATACCAGAGTGATCTGATATTTCCGTCACTTGGCTCCTCGATGCCCTTCTGAATCCAGCGCCACATCTGATAAATGAGGTTTTTAATAACCCGTTTCGTGTTTATCTCATTCGCGCCATAAAGCCGGAAATAGCTGAGCATACGCCTTTTATCAAATTGCTTGATATCCCACTTTGCTTTAAAAGCCTCAACTGCCGCTTTATCATTCTTATCAAGGTTGTAAAGTTCCCGCCAGCCGAAGTCAATCAGCCCGTAAAGTCTTAAAGCCCTGTCTGAAGGGTTTTCCGGTGCAAGATAATGAAACCTGGTAATACCAAGAGTATTTTTGAGTTTTTGCCCATAGAGAGCCGTTACCGGAAACCTTTTCTCGGTTCCGCGCAGACTGATTTCACATTCATCATCTTTTGCCCGAAGTTCCGCCCTGGTCAGTCGTTTTTCTTCTTCAGGTTCCTCGGGAAACCTTTCGAAAGTCCCTTCAATTCTATCAAGAGCGACAAGATACTGCCGGTGTGTTTGAACAAACAACCCGCGCAAAAGTTTTTCCCAGGTATTCAAATTTCCCGGCAGCGTGATCGGCTTCTTTCCGGCAAGATTGGCCAGAACATCGCCGCGTTTGCTGGTCAGGTAAAGAATATCTTTCACCGGCACAAAAGTGCCGTCTTTGGCTATTACTGCCTTTTCCGTCAGTAATAGCTTCTCGATCCGCTTGAGCAGTTCGCTCATTGCAGCTTTTTCTCGAAATCAGCCAGATATGTGCTGGTAACTGCATTGGCTACCGGCTCTTTGAGCCCTTCAAACCACAGATCACGCGCTGAAGACACCTTCAAGCCCCGGATCTTCGTCAAATTTATTACATAAAACTTGCTGGTGCGCATAAAATGCGGATGTTCAGACAGTCTCTTTTCGATCTCCGTCAGGCGCAGATTGCTGAAATACGCTTTGCCGCCGGAAGTCATAAACATGGTTTCGTCACGGCCCTGGTCTGATTTGGTGGTGATGTAACAAACGTCTTTCAGATCCAGAAAGAAAACCGCCATTGCCGGATCTTCCGGAGTGACCGGAAACTTTTTAATTGGCGGGTCCAGATACATAAGTTTCTCTAACACCTGCTTTAACAGGTCAGTTTCGCCTCTCGCCATCTCTTTAACCCCCATTTCAATGTTCCGCCTGCAGCCCTCAAATTACACCAAACAGCCCACAGGCCCGTATAATCTAAACTCCGGCAAATTCTCCGAAGTCTTTGAAATTTCGCGTGGTTTTCAGCCGGTTCACGGCTTTTTTGTGTGTTTCACGGAAACAGTTTACTACTTTGTTTCTGTTTCTGCGATGATGTTTAGTATGCCTGGTGTCTCATTTTCCAAGGTTCAAAATATTTAATCCATACTTTTTGTAGCCAGCTTTTATTTTCTAGAGGATCTTTTATTTTTACAGGAGGCTCCCAAGGTTTAATTGGTTTCAGAGGTTCACTTAAAAGAACTTTCGTTTTTTTGGTTTCTTCCAGCAAAGTTCGCATATTTCCCAAGTCATTTGAAAGTTTCATAATGATCGTATCCGAACGTTGTCTTTCTTCGGTCTGGTTGCAAATCAGTTGTTCAATCAAACTCTGCTGCTTATCGATAATAGCCTGCTTTTCTTCAGCTGATTTTTGCAGAGTTGCAACCAGGTTACCAACCGACGAAACTTGCTCCTGTGGCTTTGCTTGCAAAGTAGAGCGAAGCAATTCAACACCTTCATCAGTAAGATAGGTAACCCCGTTTTCTTTGATTAAATGATTGTCAATCTGGTTACCAACCTTTGCCAACTTTTTGTAAACCGCTTGAGTGGTAATACCCAACTGTTTCGCTACTGATGAGACTTTTTCTTTATTCACGGTTACCAACCCCTTTGCAACTAGTTACCAACTCTATCGGCAACAATTGCAATCTGATTAAAAACCAAGTGATGTATTTTTTGGTATATGGGGTTGCGACAACAAAAAGAGTTTAACGCAATCTAAGCTATTCTCGAAAACCAAGGTTTTCAAGAAAGTCTCCTGGGTTTTGGAATTACAACGAAAAAAGTGGCTTTCATTATTCTCAAAACTCATTCTTGATTCTATGTTCTCGATTCGTTATCTTCAAGATGAATTTTGAGAACTAGAGGTGTTTATGCTAATCGGTTATGCCAGAATTTCCACTGACGATCAAGATCTTTCGCTACAGATGATTGCCTTGGAACAGGCCAATTGTGAGAAAATATTCACTGATAAGATCAGTGGCAATCAATCTGATAGACCAGGCCTAAAGTCAGCTTTTTCGCATCTTCGCGCCGGAGATACTCTGGTTGTTTGGAAACTAGATCGATTAGGCCGCGGTGTGAAAGGTTTAATCGACATGGTAACAAACATGGAAAGCCAGAACATTCATTTTCAGAGCCTGACCGATCAGATTGATACATCAACTCCTGCCGGTCGATTCTTTTTTCACGTTATGGCCAGTCTCGCACAAATGGAACGGGAACTCATAATAGAGCGAACACGAGCCGGCCTTGCAGCTGCTCGTAAACAAGGAAGAATTGGCGGTAGAAAACGGCGAATGACAGATAGTAAAATTGAAGCAGCAAAAAAACTTTTCGAGGCTGGGGCTCTTCCAAAAGATATTGCAAATGACCTAGGGGTTTCTATCCCTACTCTTTATCGGTGGTTGCCGGCATCGGTCAGGTCTTAACGTACGTAAAATTCCGTTTGGTGTTGTGCCATCAAAACAACCGGCCGTTTAAAAACTCATTTTAGACCCTCTGGCGTGCCCTGTACAGAATCGACAATTGCTTTTGCATGTCTAACCATCTATGAGATATCTGTCGCTTCTCTATGTCTGTTTTAAAAAACTGTTTTCAAAACACGGGTGTTTCTGTTTCTTGAGTGTTTTCAAATATCGGTAGTTCTAAATTTACGAATCCTCGATTGGATCATGGGTTTCAGGAAAAAGTGTTCTCAAACTACAATAGTAGGGATTTAAGTTGTTTGATATTGCACATTATAGACCTTGCTAACAAGCAATAAGCTCTTTTTTTGCTGATTTCAAAGAATATGTTTACAAAAAAGACAGACAAACGAACCTTTAACTAAATCGACCAGTTTTGCTTATAAATTTTCTAAGGTCTCTAGTCGTAAGTTTATCTAAAGTACATCTATAATATATCCACCTAAAAACACCCCGCTGTAAACCTTTTGCAATCTGCGTTTACAAAAACACCAGTGTTCTCAAACTACAATAAAAGTGTTCTCAAACTACAATAAAAGTGTTCTCAAACTACAATAAAAGTGTTCTCAAACTACAATAGTTACTTTTGAGTTCTATTGTAAAATTCTCACTTCCAAGAGCTCTGTTTATATGCTATTTTGTTGAAGTTAGAAAACTACAATGATTTTAGCGGAGGCGACATAGTGGAGAGAAACTTAATCAAACATAGCGTAAACCTTTTGGAATACCCGTTGTGGTTTCAAAATGAATGTTTGGCAGAAAACAGTCGCGGTGTTACCTGGTCTGATCGTGAAGGTTATATTTATCGGGCTGGTTACAAAGTTCCTGTTAAAACAGATGGGATCTTTCTTTTGTATTTACTGTTGCAGAGCCAGCGTAGCGACTATGCTCCAGAAATGGTTTTAACTAGGTATCAGGTTTTAAAAGATTGCAGCCTGGTGCCTTCTCAAGTTTGGTATGATCGGCTTGAAGATAGTCTTGAACGCTGGAAGATGGTGGGCGTTCGGTTTGAAGGCAGTTTCTATGATGGGAAAAACTATTCTTCAATCAACTTTGGCGTTATAGACTCATGGAAGATCGACAAGACAACAAAGAACCTGCATATCAGATTCTCCCAAGAATTTCTGACAATGATGATGGGAAAAGGTTTTTTTAAATATATCAACTTCGCTGAGTTCAAAAAACTGCGTTCACCGCTTGCTACCAGACTCTATGAAATTCTATGTAAGTCTTTCCATGGCCGGGATACTTGGGAAATCAACGCTATCAAAATGGCTGAGAAGATCCCGATGAAAGAGCGCTTTCCAGCTCACATCATTCCAAAAATCAAAACAGCAATTAACCGTATCAACCGCTGCACTGATACTCAGTATGTTCTGGAAACTCGACAGATTAAGGCTGGCCAGACTATTTTGTGTTTCAAAAAACAAACTGTCTCAAAATCTGTGTTACTGTCACAACAGACAGACAGAAAGGCTTTTGTAATGCCTGATAAGCCTGAAATAACTGTTTTAATCAATCTTCTTCCAGAGCCGCGCCGATCACAAAGAACCATACTTGAGCCTGTAATAGCCTTTTATGAAATGCGCGGCACTGATTATGTGGCCCGGAACATCCGCTATACCAACAAAAACGCAAAAAACAATTATCGGCCCTATCTGTTGAAGGCTTTGCAAAATGATTACGGCCTTGCAATGCAGGAAGACGAAGAAGCCGCCCGGCAGGTTATCGCCCAGGAAGCCATGAAGGCGCAGGAAATTGCCCAAAGTGAAGTTGCCGAGCAAAAACGCCGGAAAGAGCAGGAAGAAAACAAGAAACGCGCCCAGGCATATATTGAAAGCCTCTCCGAAGAATCCAGGTCAGATCTTCAGGCGGAAGCTATGGCCAATATGTCTGACAGCATCAAAGAAATAGTTCTGAAAAAGGGTCTTGGCAGCAAGATTATGTTGAATGTAGCCATGGAAAACATTGCGTTGCAGAAGCTTGCCGCAATCAATGCCAGTAAGCCTGTTCAGCAAACTTTGGAAATGGCTGCGTAATTTTGACTGTTCTCAAACTACAATAGTCGAAAAAGGACAAAAGCATGAAGAAAACAGCTTCTAGCGATAATCTTGTAACTAAAATGGAAATTGTCAGGGACCTGGCGAAGAAATCCAAACTTACCCATTCTGTTGCCAAAGGCATTCTTAACAACCTGCTGGACATTATTGAGCGAAATCTGAAGAAGGACAAGCGCCTGCAGATCATTGGTTTCGGCTCATTTTACACAAAACAGAAGCCGGCCAGAACTGCCATCAATCCCAACACCCGAAAACCAGTTCAGGTGCCGGAAAAGAAGCTGGTTAAGTTCGCTCCGGGCAAAGCCTTACGTGAAGCTGTAAACAAGAAATGGTAAGATCATAGAGCGAAAAAGAGCCTTTAGGGAACAATGGAACGTAAAACTCCGTTAAGGAATTTTTGCTATTCAGGGGTCACGACACCAAACGGAATTTTACGCACGTTAAGGATTTCTTAGTCATTTAAATCTGACATATGAAGCCAGGAGAAGCAGGCCAGGAAAAGGAAAAACGCTGCTAAATGGAACGCGGCCCACGTCCTGTTGACCTGGCCAACACTCCGGCAGCTTCGCCGCCTCCGCTTTTGGCTAGGTCTCGGAAAGCCCTTCGGGCTTCCGCAGGTGCGTGCAATGCCCGGCCTGCCTGCGCCAGGTTTCTGCCTCTGTCATTTATTGTCATCGGCAGACTTTTTACTGCCGGCCATGCCGCCAGTCGCTCCGGCAGTCCGGACATTGGGGCCGCTGTCCGGTTCGCAGTGACTTTCGTTGCGATCCGGCGCAGATGGAGCAGGCCGCACCCGGAGCCGCTTGCTGTAAGAAAAAGACCGGCGACCAGTCAGAGCCCTGGCCGCCTCCAGCCTGTTGCGCCGCCGCGATCCCGGAGCCGGGTTCAGCGGACGCCGCTCTTTAGGACAGTTTAGATCCCCCGCCCACCCAGGGCTGCGCCAACGGTGCTAAACAACTCCGGGCGGTTGGCCAGCCGGCAAAGCCGTCTGACCACGGCTCATCATTACCCCTGGCTAGCTCCGAGGCGCAATGTAATGCCTGGTTTCGCTGGCGCAAAACCAGGCACCGGGCAAACCGCTCGCGCAATTATCGCGCCGGCCTCGTGCCGTCACGATAATTGCTTTGCTCACTGTCTGATAAACGCGTTTATCAGACTTGGCCCTTTACATTGCGCCTCTCCGGCCTCTGCCTGCCGGGAGCCCGGCAGGTCCGGCTTTACATAATGAAGCATTATGCAAACTTGCCAGGGGTAATGATGAGCCGCACGCCGCTAAAGCGGCTACCGCCCTAAAAAGGCACACGGCCCGCGTCCTGTCGAGGTGACAGGGTTCCGGCAGCTTCGCCGCCTCCACACCTGTCACCTCCCGGAAAGCCCTTCGGGCTTCCGCAGGTCGCTGCAATGTCCAGCTGACCCGGCCAGGTCTCTACTGTTTGTCATTTATTGTCATCGCTTGGGCTCGGTTGCGCCTCAGCGTGAGCGTAGCCGTGTCATCTGGACATTGGGGCCGTGTGCCAAAAGGTTTTAAAGGAACTGTATAAAATGGCGCAATCCCTCCCACCGGCCCCCAGGGGCCTCCTTAAGCCAATTCTGGCAAAGTATTTATTCTTAGAGTTGAGGCTCTTTTTTGTCGAAGGTTGTATTAGAAAATTTTATCGTGTAAAGTGCAAGGCTAATAACTTATGGTTTTGAAACATACTAACTTGACATTTGAGACTGTTGAACTACCTGGTCGGCCCATTTTAAAATGGGCAGGTGGTAAATCGCAGCTATTAAGCGAATTGTTACCCAAAATTCCCAAAAAATACGGCAAATTTATTGAACCATTTTTTGGTGGTGGTGCGTTATTTTTTGCAGCCAGACCGAACCAGGCAATTATTTCCGACAGCAATCCGGAGTTAATCAACTTATACCGATTGGTTGCGTCAGATGTTAATGGCGTGATCAAGGCCCTCAAATCATATAAAAACACAGAAGAAGCTTTTTATGAGGTAAGGGCACAGGAACCAACATTGCTATCACCTGTTCAGGCTGCAGCCAGAACTATTTTTCTTAATAAAACCTGTTTTAATGGCCTTTACCGAGTTAACAAAAAAGGACAATTCAATACTCCTTTTGGTCATTATAAAAACCCGCGCTATCTTGACGAAGACAACTTGCGCTCAGCATCCGCATTATTGCGACGCGCCACCATAGTATTAGGCGATTATAAAGCGGTTTTGAAAGATTATGCAGAGCCCGGCGATTTTATATTTTTAGATCCACCTTATTTACCGGTTTCTGTTTATGCCGATTTTAAGCGGTATACAAAAGAGCAGTTTCTAGAAGAAGATCATTTGGAACTCGCAACAGAAGTCCAGCGACTGCATGAACTAGGTTGTCACATCGTTCTTACCAATTCAAATCATCCGTTAGTTACTGAACTTTATGGCAAGTATGGCATGGAAGTGATCAGTACGAAACGGCATATCAGCTGTAATGGCGGTAAACGAGTCGGCGAAGATGTAATAGTCGAAATAAAGCCGCCCGCAAGGCTGAATTTAAGATTGGTGCCAGAACCATTATCAGCCCAGGTTGGCATGTATCCACCAACAAGATTTATGGGGTCTAAAAGCAAGTTGCTGAAAGAAATTTGGGGTGTAGCCTCCCAATTTCGTTTTGAAACTGCCGTTGATCTTTTTTCCGGTAGTGGCATAGTTGGTTACATGTTTAAATCGCAACAGAAGCAGGTCATTTCTAATGATCACATGGCCATGTCTGCTTGTTTTTCAAAAGCAATGATAGAAAACAACAGCATTACTCTATCAAATACAGATTTAATCAAGTTACTCGAAGAAAAGGGCCGCTCTGATCATTTTGTGGCAACAAAATTCAAAGATCTGTATTTTTCTGATGAAGACAACAGATTGATTGATACTCTCCGCGCTAATATCAAGGCTTTGCGGAACCCTTTCAAAAAAGCTATTGCAATGGCAGCCCTCATTCGCGCCTGCACAAAAAAGCGACCCAGAGGCATTTTTACTTATGTCGGTATGCGTTACGACGATGGCCGTCGAGATATTCATTTGAGTCTGAGAGACCAGTTTCTAGAAGCCGTTGAGGCCATAAATGCCGCTATATTTTCGAATGATAAAGAGAATAAATCACGCCAGGGCGATGCTTTGGAGTTGCCTCCGGTAAACAAGGCTCTGGTTTATATTGACCCGCCTTACTATACACCTCTTGGCGACAATGAGTATGTGCGTCGCTATCACTTTATAGAAGGTCTGGCCAGGGATTGGCAAGGCGTTGAAATTCAGGAACACACTCAAACCAAGAAGTTTAAGTCTTATCCCACGCCTTTTTCGACAAGGAAAGGTGCCGCCGAAGCTTTTGATTACTTGTTTAAAAAATTCAGAAACAATATATTGCTTGTTTCTTACTCATCAAATTCATTGCCCAGCCAGGATGAAATGGTTTCAATAATGAGTAAATACAAAAAAGTTGAAGTAGTGCCGGTTGATTATAAATATTCCTTTGGAAACCAGGGAAACAAAGTCGGTAACAACAACAATGATGTTAAGGAATTCCTGTTTATAGGTTATTGAGGTGATATTTTGTTGAATACAACTGATAGAGAAAATCTTTTGAAAGCTAGTCACTCCGCCGACTTCCTTGTTCAGGAACTCATGTCCTTGGCAAAGGCTCAAAATCCTTTGTTGGCAGACATTTCCATCGAAATATTGTCACAGGCAGTTGCTATAAAAGACCGCTTAAATCGCTTGGCGACATTGACAACCTCTGAAGAACAATCAGCATGAAGCCCTGGCATTTTGGCAATACTACAGTCCGAAGTCCGTTTCGATTAAGAGATGGCTTGGTTGCTCTAGCATCGTCACAATTGCAAGGCAATTTGCACGGTAGAGATCAAGAAATAGCTTTTCGCCGGGTGCTGGGTGAATGTGGTGTAGTAGAATTGGGCGAAGATGAAACTTACAGTGTGGGGCGTAAGTGGCGGTCTGCCCTAAGCAAGCTGGGGTTTCTTTACCCGGCAATTTCTTCGTCATTGGGGTTTTCCCAGGCTGAAATAGGCCCGGTTGATACAATTACCCCGAATGGCTGGCGTTTAGTTCGTGCTGAAACAGTGCCGGCAATGCAAGAATGTTTTCTGCGTTCATTGGCTGCCCATTACATTCCTTCCCCTGTTGAACGAGACTTTAACTTCTCAGTATTTTCCCCTCTTCGTCACACTCTTTCTGTTATGTTGGAACTTGAACGCCAAACCGGGGAAGGCCACATCAATTTTATCGAGATGGCTTTGGTGGTGCAGCTTACCAGCTGTGATGACAACCTTCAGGCTGTTATTGATCAAATACTTGATCTGAGATCACGCCGAGATGAAGCACAGAATAAGCGACAATTTGACGGGGCCGCTCGTGAAGAGGCGGCAGAATATTATGATTATCAGCCCACCACTTTTAACGACTATGCAGATACTAATTTTCGTTATATAAAGGCGACAGGTCTTGTTAAAAGCAAGGGCCGTGGTATTTCACTGGCTCCGGAAAAGCATGTTTTTATACAAAAACTTGTTCAAGACAAAAGCACTCCAGATTCTGACAAATCATATTTTTTAAACCTATGTAAAGGCGCAAGCTTGCCTACTGATGACAAAGATCAGGCTTTGTCGGTTCTTGACGATCTTTTGCAGCAGCTCAATAAACGCGGTATTCCTTTTGATGCTTCAAATAAGCCGGTCAACTCTCCTGCTGAAATTGCAGTAATCAGGCACAACATTGAGGGGTTATTAGCAGAGAAAAACGAAGAAGAATACGCCAATAAGCAAGCAGCTGAGTGGGAAGAAATCGCAGCTTATATGGAACTCATCAGCAATCCGCGGCGCTCTAAAACGCTTTCAAATGGTGAAGAAATAAAGGTTCCACAGGCTGAAGTTCCAGCATACTTTGAATGGGTGTTGTGGCGTGCTTTTCTTGCCATCGATAGCTTGGTAAACAAGCCCTATGAAGCCCGGCGGTTTAAAATAGACCAAGACTTTTTACCCGTTGGCACGGCACCAGGCAATGGCCCTGATCTGATTTTTGAATTCGATGACTTTGTTCTTGTTGTCGAAGTTACTCTTACCACCAACTCCAGACAGGAAGCAGCTGAAGGCGAGCCGGTGCGCCGCCATGTTGCAAATCTTGTCATAGAACACCAGGCTCGAACGGGCAAACCTGTTTACGGCTTATTCATAGCCAACAAAATCGACTCAAATACCGCAGAAACTTTCCGAATCGGCGTTTGGTATGCTAATGATGATAGCAAGATGAAGCTGGACATCATCCCCGTCAAACTTGAAAGCTTCAAATCCTTTTTTGAAGCTTTGTTTAAGTCTGGCACAATTCAAGTGCAATTAATCCGAGATCTTCTAGAAAAATGCGGCTCAATTAGAACATCCCATGAAGCACCTGCATGGAAACTGAATATTGAACATATTTTTGCAATACAAAGCACTCAATTATCATCCAGCTAGCTATTTATGGCATTTACTTGTTTTTGAAAATTTACATAATAAACAGAGGTTATATCCATGTTTGAGCGGATCGAAAGCATAAAGAGCTTTGGCATTTTCAAGGATTTTTCACATTCTGGGGATCTTTGTGATTTTTTGAATTACAACCTTGTTTATGGCTGGAACGGCAGTGGCAAAACTACATTGTCAAAGCTTTTTCGTTCTATGGAAACTGGAGTTCTTCCTGAAGGTTATGGGGAGCCATTATTCAAAATAAAGTCACAGAATTCCCAGGTAACTCAAACAACTTTGACTGCTCATGCCTCTCGTTTATTTGTTTTCAATCAAGATTTTGTTGCCGAAAACATCGATTGGAGCAGAACGGTTAAAAGCGTTCTTTTAGTTTCGAAAGAAAAAATTGATGAAAGAAAGCAATTAGAATCTCTCAAATCCTTGCGGGATAAGCTCGCGTTGGAAAGTGAAGAAAATACAAAAAAAATAACAGCATTGAATGATTCTATTGAGGCTTTCTGCACCACATCCGCAAGAAATATTAAACAAAAAATGCAGGTTATAGACACGTCAGACACGTATTATCTGAATTACAATAAAGCCAAACTCCGGCAATCAATAGAAGCAAACATAGATTTTTCAAACTTGCTCGTTAATGTTCTTTCTGATGAAGACACCAAAAAAGTAACTGAAGCGATAAGACCCGATGCAAAACCACAAATTTCTGTCTCTTTACCAGTAATAGATGAAGCCTCTATTTCCGGTGCCATTGAAGCGGGTTTTGCTCTAATAGCTGAAAGCGTCATTGCTAAAACCATTCAACGTTTAAAAGACTTTCCTGATGTTAATAATTGGGTAGAAACAGGCTTAAATCTAACAAAGAAACTACAAAGCACAACTTGTGAATTCTGCGGCCAGGCAATACCTTCCTCTAGACTAAAAGAGCTTGAAGAACATTTCAGCGATCATTTGGTTAAATTTAAAGCTTCTCTTGTAGATGCAAAGCAAAGTTTACAACTCCTTTTGATAGACCAAAATAAAATTCCTGACCCTGAAATTTTTTATCCAGAGTATAAAAGCGAGTTCAATATTGCGAGAGCAAACATCATCAAAGGAATTGGTGTTCTTAACAAGGAAATAGCAGAGGTGTTGAAGGGTTTGGAACAGCGGGTTTCAGACCCGTTTAAAACGATTTCATTATCGAGCAAGCTAGATAAAGCTGTATTTGTAAATATTAAAGACGAACTAAAAAAAATTGTTGCTCTGGTTTCCCAGCATAATGCTAAAACCGCAAATTTTGAAGAAGAATTGAAAAAGCTGAAAAAGAAACTAGAACTCCATTACACTAGTCAGGATATGCTTGAATTCAAGTTTGTGGAAAAGAAGACAGAATCAAACTCGCTTTCAGTCAGCACAGCTGAGCTTGCAAAGAAAATCAAGGCCACAACAGAGCAAATTACGGCGATCGAAAACAGTCTTTCAAATGAATCACTTGGTGCAGTTCATTTTAATCATCGTCTGCATAAGTTTTTGGGGCACAAAGAAATCTCTCTTGTCTTCGACCCCCTGGAAAAAGGTTATAAGATTCAGCGCCTTCAAGCGGGGCAACACGCTAAGAATCTTAGCGAGGGCGAAAAAACGGCTGTTGCATTCATTTATTTCATGACCAAGCTTAGAGAAAAGGATAACAAAATTTCGGATAGCATAATTGTTATCGATGACCCTGTTTCTAGCTTTGATTCAAATAACATTTTTTCTGCTTATGCTTTTTTAAAGTCAGAATTTGCTGAAGCAAAACAGCTTTTTGTTTTTACTCATAGCTTTGTTTTTTTTAAACTTGTCAGGGATTGGTTGAAAGGGAAAAATAAGAAAGGGAAAAACGGCGAGCCTGACAAGATTAAGTCT
>JAHIRD010000014.1 GCA_018818835.1 Pseudomonadota bacterium | reverse complement strand
GTCAAGGTGGCGTGACCCGTCGTATTCTTCTTTGGCTCCGCGTTTGAGCAGGTCGCCTTCGGGATCAATGAGGAAGTCTTTTATTTTCTGTTCGGGGTCAATGTACTGGGTGATCCGGCCCATGGGGTTGTAGGTGAAATAGCGGCTGCCTTTGTCAGAGTCTATTCTGGCTGTAAGGTTTCCCAGGGGGTCGTATTCATAGGACCGGCTGATGGTTTTGCCTCTGGGGAGGATGACGATCTGGTCGGACAGTTGGTTGTCGGCGGTGTAATCATAGGTGCGTTCCAGGCCGTTGGCAAAGGTTTCTTTTGTGGTCAGCCCCAGGCTGTTTCGGGTGATGGCCATGGCTGCGCCGTTGATGGTGATGCCTGTGGTGCGGCCCAGGATGTCATAATCATAGCGGATGTCGTTGCCCATGGATGAAACGCGGCGGGTGCGGTTGCCGAGATGATCGTATTCGTGGCTTGTGGCTTGGCTGTTGGTGATTTCCCGGGTCAGGCGGTTTTCGGCATCATAGGTGTGTTCGGTTCTGGCTGTGGTGTTTTCATGGACAGTCAGGTTGCCGTTGGGATCAAAGGCCGCACTATTTGCCTGTCCCCTGATTTTGTCCCCTGATTTTCTTCACCGGAATTGAATCCGGATGAGTATCTGAATTGTGATTTAAAGGTCGGGGTTCATTCTCAAGCACCTGCAAGAAAAGCGGATGAATTGAAAGCCAAGGCAATATCTCATTTGAAAAAGCTTCAAAAATTACCGAGGCGCGTTAAAAATTACTTCCGGCATCCGAAGATTGCTTACGCAGCCATTTCTTGATCTATTTAATTGCCGGATTAATATGACCCACCTTGATTATGTACATTATTCAATTTCAACGGTCATACCTTTCTTTTTCATTTCAGTCACAACCGAAGAAAGAATTTTTGATTTTTCTTCTTTGTCAATGTTGTCTTTTTCATATGGCGGATCCCAAGTATTTAACATGTTGGAGTAAATAACAAAGTCTGGAGATCCATATCCTGGAAGAAGAGCTTCGCCATAAATGGTTATAGACTTACCTTCGTATTCAAATTCTATATGGCCACGGGTAATATTTTTTATCATATCCTACTATCTTTTAAAAATAATTGATTCTACAAGTGTTTCTGGGTCAATGGCGGTTATTTTTGTTACAGATTTATTTTTCATAAGTCGAGGCAACTCAATATTTTCCCAAACGTTCCCAGGTCTTAAATTTTGTCCAACAACAGCCCGAACTTCACCAGATACACCAGATGCATATTCGGATGATATATCTTCCCACGCTTTAATGGACGAAGGATTTGACGGATCCCAACTCGGCATTTTTAGGCCTTTTTTTTCAATAAGTGCTTCAAGGGTGGTTCCTCCCCGTGATTGGGCTATTTCCCCAGCAACTTTTACCCCGCCAATTCCATTAGTTCTGCCAGACCAAAAAAACGCTTGGTTTGGTTCCGTTCCAACACGACTGACACCTTTTGCCTTACAACTCAACCCAACGGATCAGCCCACCCCCAAACATTAGGAGCATACGAATAAACATTATCCCCAGCAGCCAGTCCCAACGGATCCTGGCTAACAAACGACCCTGTCCGGGCATCAAAATACCGGTGTCGATTATAAGAAAGATCAAGCTCCGAATCAAAATACTGGCCCTGGAAACGGATAGGGTTATCGAAGTCATTGACATCCAGTTTTTCGATGTTTCCAAGGGCGTCATAGCTTGCAGACCAGACAATAGTACCATTATCATCTGTGACTTCGTGAGGCAAGCCCACAGAATCGGTGTGGACAAGATGGATGGTTTTGGATTTGTCGATGATGGCCAGGAGTTCGAATGTGCCGGGATAGTAGACGAATTCCCGCTCGTTTTGACCGCCTACGTTGTCGGTCAGGAGTTGATCACCATCCCAGGAGAATGTGGTGGTCTGGTTGCCTGTTGTTTTGGACTGACGACGGCCCAGGGCATCATAGGCCATGGATGTTAGAGCGCCGTTTTCATGATTGGTGGCTGTGGTCAGGCGGTTGTTTTCATCCCAGTCAAATGTTGTGTGACCTCGTGTGCCTTTGCGTTCAATCAAATTTCCTGCGGCATCGAAATGGTAATCAGTGCCTTGGTGGTCATGATGGCGTGACCCGTCGTATTCTTCTTTGGCTCCGCGTTTGAGCAGGTCCCCTGCGGGATCAATGAGGAAGTCTTTGATTTTCTGTTCCGGGTCAATGTATTGTGTGATCCGTCCCATGGGGTTGTAGGTGAAAAAGCGTTCACCTTTGTCTGCGTCCAGTCTCGCGGTGAGGTTGCCGACCGGGTCATACTCGTAGGACCGGTTGATGGTTTTGCCCCGGGGGAGGATGACGATCTGGTCGGACAGCTGGTTGTCGGCGGTGTAATCATAGGTGCGTTCCAGGCCGTTTGCAAAGGTTTCTTTGGTGGGTAGGCCCAGGGCGTTTCGGGTGATATTCATGGATGCGCCGTTGATGGTGATGCCGGTGGTGCGGCCCAGGATATCATGGTCGAATCGGATGTCGTTGCCCAGGGATGACAGGCGGCGGGTGCGGTTTCCAAGGTGTTATTTCCCAAACACCCATAAGAAAATCCACATAAAAGTTCCGAAATAAACACGTATGTATGTTTTTTTTTGATCCCCTTTAATTTGGGAAAATCAGGGGAATTATTCAAGCTGTC
>JAHIRD010000241.1 GCA_018818835.1 Pseudomonadota bacterium | reverse complement strand
TTCATCGTTACAATGGGACGGCCTACAAAGACTCTGCGAACTATTTCATCAGCTGGGAGACCTGCAAACTGAATCGTCCAAATCTGAGATCCAGCTCGTTGCCTATCATACCACGCCAAGTTCTCTAGGTTAGTTATATTGAAACTAGGCGTTATCACTAAAGTAGAATAATCGAGCCAACAAAGAACGTCTCTTGCTGAAATGCTCACGGTAGCACTCCCACCTTGATACGAGTGAGTTACCGAGTTAAGATAACCTGTAAAGATAGGTAGCATTGCCTCCTGAGCAACAGAACTATCAAGATCAAGAATCTCACTTTCATCAAGTTCTTTTCCGTCAAGAAAACGTCGATAAACGTGATCAAGTCCTGAACTAGAATACTTCTGGATCGGAAACCTGGGAACTGCAAAGAGTTTAACCTTCATCATCGGCTCCAGGACCGATTCCTCACGGACGGTACCACGAGCCATCCCGGTACCTGACTCAAAATGTAGATCATCTTCAGTTATCCGCTGAGGTGTGGGAGCTAAACCATCCCACGTTATCTGATTTGTATGATTCAACTTCGATGGATCCACGTTTAAGATCCCTCGGAACCACGGAGCTCCTGTTGTAGTGGGATCCTGCATTATCAAGTTATCAACATCCTCTGATTTCTTTGAGCAGAATCGCACCGGAGTCCCTGAGGACATCTCACGAGGAATATCGAAAAGTCGAGACCAAGTATAGGTTCCATCTATTAGTTTCTTTCGAGCTAACGGGTTTGTAACTGTAATCTGTGCAGATCCACCAGAAGATAGAGAGAGAGTTCTTCGAATATTTACGGAAACTAAGTTCTGTAAATGTAGAAACTCTGAATCGTGAAGGGATAAGAAAACAATCGACTCGGGAGAGACGTGAACGAGTTCAGGGTCGGTAAACGCACACTTAGAACGCAAATCACGTTCAACGGTGCCCCTATTCACGTAAAAATGTAAACGGGGTACTTGAACTCTGGGAGGTAACTCTCGAAGCCACTTAGATCGGGAAGGTACATAAACTCTATACTTCATAAGGTCCCTCAACTATGTTCAATGAATACTCGAACCGTTGCACCTGGGGTACGAAAACTTGCGGGGGGAGGTTGTTCTGCGTTAATCACGGTATAAACATCTTGGTTGCCTGCAATGAAACCAGTCATATCACCTAAACTTGAAGAGAATCCTCTTACTTCTCCACGAAGTACTTCTGACGAGGATACCAGACTCATTCGTACTTTGGTACCAGCGTATCCAATGTGCCCCGAAAGATAGATAGTGGAGCCAGATACCCGAGCAATAGGTCGAGCTCCTACTCCGAACGTGGATCGTAGTTGAGCAACCCCCTCTGCATAATCTGAGTCCGTTCCCGCAGCATTGTTCTCGGACAAAGTCGAAACTACATTCAATAATGCTTGCTCGTTCCACTCCCCGGATCCTTTAGATTGGTGAAAGTCTGCCTGAAACTGAAATGAGTAAGACCACTGCCATGGAGACTCTTCAGTCTCTTCAAAGGTGTACTCAAGAAAATGTCCTACGTATAGATCCCTTCGATAATACATTCCAATTCGTAAAAGGTCGATGTCGGACGCCAGTCGAGCAGTAGGAATGTAATCAAGACTAGCCCGAGTCAGATCGGGCTCTTCATAGAACTTACGCAGTGCAGTTAAAGCCTTATACGCTGGTGTACTGTACGGGGTAAGTTCCTCCTCTTCTCGTTCAGAGGAAGGCACAGGAATTCCCTTGTCTGTAGTAACAGTATACGCTGTAGTGAATGAGCGCAAGTATCCAGTCACACCCCCACAAGAGATCTCATACACATCGTTTCCCCACCATTGAAATACAAATCCTGCAGACGTCATCACCTTTTGAACAATTTTTCGAGTCGTAAGTTGTAACCGATTTGGATTGATGTATAGAACTACAAATTTTTCTGGTTCGAATAACCTGAAAAATTGAATGGGTTCGGCATGTTTACGTAGTGTACCTAGTTCTACATTTGGGCGAGTGTACGAGGGCAATCTTCGGGACTCCATAACTACCTCCTCTTCGCAAACTGCGATAACCTGTCTCGCTGTATCAAGCCGATTGTGCGATGAATTGTATCCTGTATGTAATCTTCAAATACCAACTGATGTCTAGAAGATAATTGTAACGTTACGGTTATTGGTCTTGTTACATCGATCTCAGTTTCTACTCTAGCCTCCCCTGATGGAGTCCTATCGGGGTCTCTTTGTTGACTTTGCTGGGTAAACCTGTCTACCGCAACCTCTCGACCTCTAGCAATACTCGCTACTTCCGGAGAAGGTAGTACAACTTCCCCTGGCTCAAGAAGGAATGGTCCAAGTTTACCTACTATTCCTCCCGTTTGAAGTGCAGGCATCCCGGGCGTAGCTAGTGTACCTAGCCGAGTCATTTCTCCTTGTAATCGATCTATTGCATGAACCCCCGGCAACGAAATCGTGGGGCGGGTAATCGTTAGAGCATCCAACCTACGTTGTAGAATTCCTATAGGATCAATATACGAATTTGCTCGGTCATTAGCATCGAGAGCCTGTCTTCGAAGTTCTCGAGCCCTAGTCTGGTCCCCCGCTTGCTCTGCAACGTTAACCTCTTGCAAGAGTCTGTCTCTAGTATTAGTAAACTCGGTTCGCTGTCGCTGTAAACCCGCCATAGTTGCTTCTAACCCTTGAATCTCGATAGTTGTAGGAGTAGTTGTAGGAGTAGGAGTAGTTGTAGGAGTAGG
>JAHIRD010000240.1 GCA_018818835.1 Pseudomonadota bacterium | reverse complement strand
GCAGACATCTTGAGCAAATTTTTGTGGAGCTGGTCCGTCTGGCTCGACACGCCCGCCAGCGTCCGGCTTGCCTGATCCTTCGCCTGAATGAGGATTTCTACGACGTTCTTGGCCACTCTATCGTCTCCCGAGATGCACCAACAACCGCACGATCAAGCCGATACCGAAGGCGTCTTGTCCGGCATCCTCCAGCGCAGTCTTGATGTCCATGATCTCTCTCCGCTCCCCGGCTTGCATGACTGCCAGGTTGAACGCGAATTCGCCGTATCCGAGCTGCGCGATCTCACTCGGTAGCCGGCCGTATCTCCGCGCCATCTTGTCCAGCGTCGCCGCTCGGCTCGACGCTAGGAAAGGGGGCGAGATCGGGCACCCCCTGAGCCAGAGAGCTATGAGCGATCACCTGCGAGACAGCCCAATCAACATGTTCGGCCATGTCGCTGTAGTGGATCGCGCCCTCCGGTGTATCCTGCGGTGACCCGTCCCAGAAGTGCGGGCTCACCATGCCGAGACGGAGGAGCCCGAAGCGCAAAGCCTTTTCTTTGGCTATCGTCCACTCCTCCGTCTTAGTCTCGGTCGCTTCTTGGCGGAACTTCTCGGCCCTGCTCGGAGCCTCTTCTGCCGGCAGATCCGCCGGCAGTATGGTCGGCAGGAGCCCCAGCTCCAAGACCTCGATCAGTAACACCTTGCGAATGACGAGCGGGGCGGCCGTGCCGGGAAATACCAGATGCTTGAGCCCGCCCCCCCTGAGATCGTCAGCGAGCGCGCGCGCTGACTCTTCCATCGTGTGCCTCCTTTAGACCAGCGAGAACGCGCCGAAGCCCGCCGAGCTGTTGCGCGTGACCCAGGTGAATTCATTGACATATCCGCTCGGCGCCGAGGTATCGGCCGGATATTGCGCCTCGAAGGTGACGGTGCGCTTGATCGGCTCGGCCGATGGGATATCGGGCTCGATACTCGTGATTCGGGCCGTCGGGCAAAGCAGATAATGCCGGTAACGCGCGGCCGGACTGGACCCGGTAATCGTCGGTCCATCCGCCGTGACCAACAACGTGGTCGGATACGAACTGTCCCGGCGCTGCCGCAGCGTGTACGTGCCGTAAGTGCTGCTCGCGACACGCGCCAGGCAATCGAAGCTACCGCTTACCATGATCTGTCCGCGCGAGGGATTGACCGGCAAGGGATAGTTGGTCCCGCCGTTCAGACCCATCGGGAACTGCGTCGCCAGCCCATGCGCCACGTTGATGCGGAAGTTGAACGCGGTGACATCGGGCGTGGTGATGGTAGTGGACGGATCTCCGAGCCCTACCGAGAGCCGGGTCGCATACGGCAGATGGGCGTTGTCCCAGACCACCGCGGGAGGTGAAGCGAGATCGCTGGAATCATATAACGGCCCGCTTACTTCGACGGTGGCGCCGGTGGGCTCGAAGGCCGCACTCAAGGTGTCGATCAGAAACCCGCTGTAGCGGTACTGATAGCCCGTGGTGTCGAGGGAGCCCGCGCCGAGCGTGACGCTCAAGCCGTTATAGGTCGGGTCGGCCACCCCCACGCGAGAGGGCAAATAGCGCGCGCACTGGAAGCGATGCGAGTACATGTAGCTGGTCGTGTCAATGGAACTGGTGTAGTGATCTCCGAGCCCGTATTTGAGCAACAGCTCGATGCCGTTATGCCAGATGTCGGTCGAGAAACGGCCGATACCAGGATTGGCGACGCGCGTGAACCACCGCCGGTGAACGCGCCCCAAGGATTGATGCGACTGCACCATCCCCGTGTCGTGCTTGAACGAGGCGGAAATGAAGGGAATGAAGTCGGTAGGGACAACACCACTTCCCCACGTCAATTCCTCACCCAGCCCGATATACGATTCCGAACCGGAACCCGTGAACTTCATCGCTTGTTGCCCTCCTTATCCGCCTTGGCGGTGGTGGCACGGCTGAGAGGCTTGCGCCACCGACTCGGGTTGTCGCGCAGTAATTGCGCTCCCAGGTCATCCGGGACGCGCACCGTATGCCAGCGCTGCACCATCTGCCGCGTGCTGGCGATCTCTACCTCAGCTCGAGGCCCAATGTATTCTAGCTCCACGACTGCCTCCTTATGTCAGCGTCAACGGCTCGCGGTAGCGCACCACCAGATCGGCGACGAATGCCGCGTGGCCGCTCTCGCGGCTGAATCCCATCTCAATAGTTTCGAGCAAGGCCAGCTCGGCCGTCCCTCGCCCGCTCTCCCACGTCGCAATATTTATAGCCGTCTGCTCCTGAAGACATTTCTTGACGTCCCTCAGAAGCTGATTGATCTCCGTCGAGCCCATGGTGGGCTCATAAGTGTAGCCGTGCAGGGCGACATGGAAACGGCACGTCACCTGCTGGCACGGCAGATGCTCGCGCTCCTCGGTGCCGTCGATCACGTAGAGCGCCGGAAGCTGGCCCACCTCGAGCTCCCCGATAGCGGGGGGCATCTCGCGCAACACGGCCACCGGGGTAGTGTGATACCCAGCCGCCTGGCTGATGGTAGCCAGTTGTGTTTTGACCGCTTCCAGGATGAGCTCGCGCCCGCTGTCAAGAGCCATTGGCCGTCCTCACTACCACCTTCGGTATCTCACCCAGTATGCGCTGGAGCCTGGCCTGCTGGGCCGCAAGCTCGCGCTCGAACATCGCACGGCGCGGCAGCACTACCGTTTTCTTCATCACCCACCGCCCGCTGCGGGCTTTGAAGCGGAGGTAGTTTGCATCCTTGACGTGGATCGTCTTCCCGGTTTCGTGGACGCCCACATAGAACACAGGGCTGCCGATAACCGCCTTGGCCATGTCCTTCTGCTGCGTGACCACGCTATGGATCGACGATCGCGCATGACCTGCCAACCCGCGCGCGCGCGTCTGCCCCGGCAGCTTCACGCCCACCGCCAGCGATTCGGGACCGTACTTCGAGAACCGATTGCGCTTGAGCGAGCCCTCCATGTGAAAGCCCGCCATGCGCATCTTGTCACGCATCTCGGTAGCCACCGCCTTGGCTCCGGCCCGGAGATTGGCGCTCGTCTCTATCGTGCCCGTTACCGCGAGTTTCATCATGCGATCAAGTACCTCCGGTAAGGGGCCAACATCCGGCGCTGCTCCGCCGTCATGTCCGATAGCGTAAACGCCACCGCCGTATCGGCTACTCGCACCTCGGTGATCTGCGGTCCTTTGCGCTCCCACTCCTGGAGCTTGCGCCCGATCAGCTCCGCGCCTACTTGTAGGATCTCTCCCGGAATGGTGGGAGTCGTCGTCACATCCGCCGCGTAAGTGGTCCACCCGGCCACGTAGGTGACCGCCAGGTTCTGCTTGCCGCGCGTGAACACGCGCCCATTCAAGAGATGAAGCGCCGCGTTATCCGCCTCCCACACCAACTCATCAACATCGGTAATGTCGATCGCCGACTCGTCCTTGAGCGCGAGTGATGTCAATGTCCCTAGCGGTCGCTGAGCAAGGTAATAGGTCGCCCGCCCGTTACCGTCCAGCTTCTTCCAGGTCGTGCCGTCGTGCGTGTAGGTAGCAGAGATGATAGCGTGACCCAGGTACTTCTCCAGGTAGCTAGAGACGTTCCCGATCAAGAGCCGCAATATCTCCTCGTAATCAGCCTTGCGCTGGTCCAGCACGAGCTGGAAGTATCGTAGCGGCGCAATCCACGCACTCTCTGCCAACATCACGGCTCCCTTATCGTGACCCAGAACGGGTTTTTGATGTGGTAGATTTCACCGGTGTCGTAGATGAGCTTCCAATCACCGGCATACATGCCGGGCACGGAGGTATCACCTGCGGCCCAGTTATAGGTCACGATCCCGGCGGTGGCATCCGAGATGGTGGCGGTCACATCATTGAGCGCCACGATATCGGTCTTCATGTTGGTCATGCGAAAGAACGCATTGCTCACGGCGTTGAGATCAATCACCGTCCCCGCCGTATCCTTGAGCGTATGAACCAGGCTCGGCTTGCGGTCGCCGGCGACCAG
>JAHIRD010000140.1 GCA_018818835.1 Pseudomonadota bacterium | reverse complement strand
TAACCGAGGATTTCCGTAAAATAGATACGGGCAAACCGCTTGAGAATTGATACAAATTTTTCTTTTTCCACCGCACCGAAGGGGAAACCATCCAGGGCGGTTCGGGAGATCACATGATAAACACTCTTTTCATCCCGAATAACCATTCGTGTTGTTCGTGGCATAGGATACCTCCATAGATCCTTAAAATGGGGTTGTTGTTTATATGCAAATGAACATAACAGAAGGAACATTATTTGGGAAGTGTATTATAGTGTATTATCAGCCTGTCCCCTAATTTAGTCCCCTAATTTACTAATTTAATAGATCTAACGCATGCTTGACGATAGTCCTGCCCTCATTTGTTTTATTCTTAATGAGCCTCATGATTAAACTTTTTTTTGATTCTCTTTTCCAAGATATCTGCCAATTTATGGCATGAATATTATGGATAGTGGCTAAAATGATTGACAATTCAACCAATTACTGTTTTTTTGTGGGTTAAATGGATATTGGAGGGTGCGTAAACCTGTCATGACAAAGAAAACCATTATTATTGCGGATGATCATCCCGTGTTTCGCCTGGGTTTAGCCCATATCATCAATGGGTCTGAGGGGTTTGTTGTTGTTGCCGAGGCAGAAAACAAGGTGGAATTGTTTACTATGCTTGAAACCACACCGTGTGACATCGTGATCCTCGATATGAAAATGCCGGGAAACAGGGATGGGATGGGGGCACTTCAGATGATCAAGGAAGGCTACCCTGAAAAAAAGGTGATGATCATGTCCCAGTTATGTTCCATGGATCTGGTTGAAGAGGCCTTGAAACTCGGAGCGGATGGGTATGTGACAAAGAATGATATCGCTGATATGATCCTTCCATTTTTGAAAAGTATAGGCAATGGGGAAAAAGCCCTGTCACCCAGAATCCAATCCCTTATCATAAGATACAAAGATGGCTGTGTTGATAAGCTGACCCCGAGGGAAAATGACATTCTCCGACTCAGCGTTAAGGGGCTCCGGCGGAAAGAGATTGCCAGCCAATTAAACATCAGTGTGTCCACTGTTAATTTTCACCGGCAGAATCTCAAGGAAAAACTCCAGGCAGACAACATGGCTGGGATGATCCGTATCGCATACGAGAAAGGACTGGTTTAAAGAATGGGGAACGGTGAATGGGGAAGGCGGATGAAAACCATTTTATTGGATTTTTTCGTCGTTGAATCAGTCGAATATACAAAGGCACCCATCCGTATTGAACGTTGGATGTTTATTTCAAATTCGGATGATTTATTGATGAGTTCCAACGTATGAAACTCATTCAGGCTCTTCCTCTGGTTACCATGGCGGTCTCCTTGTACGTGGCTTTCTTTCACATGTACATGTACATCAAGAAAATTGGGAACCGGACTAATCTTTCGTTTACCTGGGTCTGTTTGTACATGTGCTTGCTTGCACTGATTTGTTTGATGAATTATAACGTCAGTGCCTTTGGTGACCACGTGTTTTGGATCAAACTTTTTTATGTGACCTTTCCGGTTTTTCCCGCTGTTTTTATCCATTTTGTCTATGATTTCACGGAACAGCCATCGCGAAAGACCCCCTGGGTACTGACAGGGGGCTGTCTCCTTATGATGATCATGATGGGGGTGTTTGTTTTTTTCTCGTCCCTGGAGAAACCGGTATTAATTCCTGTTGATATGCTGGATTTTTCCTATGTGGCATTTCAGGGCACAAAGGCACTTGAAGGGATGAAAGGCCTTGTGATCCTATCGGTATATGGCGTCATTCTTCATGGTCTTGTTTTGATTGTCAGATTTTACAGGTCGGGGAACAGGGCCGCACGCCCCATACTTATTGGGGCGCTGTTGTTTTTTTTGTGCGGTTTAAATGACACGCTGATCGAAACGCAGGTCTATGCCTTTGTGTATCTTGCCGAGTATGGCGGACTGTTTCTCATCCTTGGCATGGCCAATGCCCTCATCAACCAGATGGTCAAAATCAATCAGGACATGAGCCAAATCAAGATCTTGTCCGCCATCGGGAAAATGGCCACCGAGGTGGTCCATGACCTGACCGCCCCCCTTGACGCCATTAAACTGGCCGCATCCATCGCCAAAAAAGACGGAAATGGATCGGATACCCAGAAAAAATATCTATCGATGATCGAAGATGAAACGAAACGATTGTCCGACCTGTCCTTCGATATTCTTCAGTTTGTGAATAACGACGGCGCTCTTGCCAAACAGAGTGTTGATCTTAACGACTACATCCATGACGTCTTTTTACTTTTACAAGGCGATTTTATCAAGCACCGGATCGGATTTCGGTATACCCTGGATTATGACGGCCCTGTTTACCTTGATCCCCATGCCTTCAAACGCATTATTATCAATCTGGCCACCAATGCACGGGAAAGCCTTGTGAACCATCCGGAGGGCAATCAACCGCCCGAGTTTGTCCTGGGTTCTTACAAACAGGCCAAGCACATTATATTTACATTCAGTGATAATGGCCCCGGCATTTCCGAGTGCATCAAACCGCATATCTTTGAACCGTTTACCACCTATGGCAAAACATTCGGATCCGGTCTCGGTCTTGCCATCAGCAAACAAATTGTGGACCGCCATGGCGGAACCATTTCATGTGAATCAGACAAGAACTATGGAACCACTATACGGGTCACCCTTCCGGCACAATCTTAGTACGATCAATATAAACTCAATATATTCCGGTAAATATGTCATGGCCACATGAGTTATCATTCTCAGAAGATCGGATTTATTGGATATTTAAGGAGAATAACCCCTTCATCATGACGTCCCTTGGTGAAAATGGTCGCTTATTTTTTCGCGCATCCTCAATTTAAAAAATCGTTTAATTAAAGTGTCTTATATCGTATTGTCTCGGCCTACCTGTGCTAAAGTACAGGCTGTCACCTGTACCTACTGATATTGTGGAGACCCCTGGCCCCCTGTAGTATGAGATCGGGTTTTTATATCCGAATTGGATATGAATACAATTATTTGCGAATGACACACCACCACGGATAGGGGGAGCTTTGAAACCGATTCAATTTAAATATGTACGTTTGGGGTTTTTCGCCATTATCATTTCTTTCTTTTGTGCATGCAGTGGCGGGGGCTCCGGGCCCGGCTCGGATGGAGACAACACCCAAACCGTGGATGAAACAAGCCTGGCTCCCCTGGCCAAACGGGCCGATAATATCAGGCCCTTGCCCAAAAAGAGGTTTATTCCTTTGATCCGTCAACCAGAATATCTGGTGATCGGTGACTCCTACAAGAACGATTCCAGCAACAATGTCCATTATATCGACCCTCTGAAATTCAATAGGGACAGTAACGGTAACACAAGCGAAGAAACGGCGGAGGATGACGACGTGATGTGGGCCGCTGTTGATGAATCCTTTGTGGCGTCGAGAATGAAAGCAGGCGTCGCGGGCTCCTTTGATGATGATGTCCAGGAAGAAGTGGCTGTGGTCAGCTGGGACAGTGAAGGCACAGGCCCGGGTCTTCTCTCCGTCATCGACGCCCAAGGGGAATTGCATGCCACCGTCTTTTCATCATGTGACGTGGATGTGGATCTGAGTATACAGGGTGTGACGAACAGAGCATATCATTACCGCATTGCCACCGGCGATGTGGATTCGGATGGCTATGATGAAATCATTATTGCAGGACGCGTCTCCGGTACAACGGCAGCTGAAAAGACAGGGAAAATCTGGGTGCTTGATGACAAGAACGGAGGCTATGCAACGTTGGGAACCATGGATCTTCAGGGGCGGTTCGACAGTACGGTCGGATACCTTGGATTGGAAAGAATCAGGCTTGCCTCAGGCAATGTGGATTCGGACCCTGCCGATGAAATTGTGGTGGCTTATGTCCGTAAAGCCGATGCAAGAGATCAAGGGGGAGACGGGAAAATTTATTACACCGTCTTTGATGATGCCACATCGGGTTATGCCGTTTTATACAGTGGCCTGACCACGGCATCTGTATTTAAATTTTCGGGGATAGAATCCGAAGGAAATGTTTTTGGTGATTTTTACTTCAATATGGATATGGGTGATCTGGATGGGGATACTCGAGACGAGATCGTTTTTTTAGGTGCTTCCATAGTCATAGCCGGAGAAGAAATCAGGGATTGCGACTTTGATTTGGCGATTCAGGATGATGCAGCAGGTACTGATGGGCTGTCGCCCAATGACGAGAATGATTTGAACGATATGTTTGCAGACATTCCCGCCTACGTGCCTGACCTTGATCCTGCAAACCTTATTGGGGGCTGGGCAGATCCTAATTTAATAGTCAACCTTCCTTATTTGGGGCTCATCCTTAATGGCGAGACATTCCATGTGGTGAGTATTGATGAGGACAAGCGGGCAGAAATTATTTTACCCTATGCTATTCTTGATGATTTTACCCAAAAAAGCGCCTCGAATGTCATGTCTTTTAAAAAAGATTACAACAGCAAAATCATTCATTTCATGAATTATATCATGTTCGGTACTGTTTCATCCACGGCCATCGGCGATGTGGATGGCGATTTCAGGAACAACATTATCTTTCATATCAAAAATTCATTAATCCTTGTGGCGGGCTATAAGGCGGTATCCTCCTACGATTCCGGTACAGGAGAGCTGATCGAAACTCACCTGGAGTGGAAATTCGGGAATGATCCCATTGATGAAAGAGGGTCGAGTTCCGGTGCTGCCACGGATCATGCCATTCTTGTACCTGTCAATGTGGACAATGACAGCCTGCTTGTTGAATGCCCAGCGGACAATCCGGACGCCTCAGCAGCAGATATCGAAGAGTCCCACACGGTCAGCTATGGAGACTTGCGTATTATCGCCATTCTTGCAGCACCACCCACGATCCCTGACATCGGCCAATGCATCGACTGTTCCGAAACATGGTTCAGCACCATCGAAGGATCGGAGGTGACGGCCGGGGCCGAGGTCGGGGGTTCCATTTCGGTGATTATCGGCACGGACGCCGAAATCAGCACCGGTTTTCTGGCCTCTTTAAAAGTCGCATCGTTTGAAACGGAACTTGCCGCGACGGTCAGCGCAAGCGTTCTATGGGGTTCATCTGGATCCGTGGAAAATACCATTACCTATACGGCCGGTCCCGGTGATCATCAGATCGTGTTCAGCGCGACTCCCTATGACCGGTACACCTACAAAATTGTGGGGCATATTGATGACGACCAGTTGGGGAAAGAGATTGTTGTGGAAATACCCCAGGAAACAAGGGTCTATTCCTGGACCCTTGATTATTTTAACGACCATAACGGGGCCCAGATGGATATCGACACATCCATTCTACAAAGTGTGCCCGGTCATATTCATACATATCCAACCCCGTCTGAAAAAGACAGTTTTTTAACGGGAAGTCCAGTGTCTGATCCCTCCCGAATTGAGGGTTACGATGACAGCAGTCTGTCCTTTACTCCATTTACGACCGTTGAAACCCTTGCTGAAAGTGATCGCCTGACATTAACCCAAGGTGAGACCGGTTCCGGGACCACCGTTGAAGTTTCCTCGGCAAATTATGTTGGAGGCGATTTTTCTACCAGTGTGACGGCCTCGTTCAAGGGCTGTGGCGCATTAGTCTGTGCAGGGGCTTCAGTGGAAGCCTCCATGGGCGTGATGTTTGAAGTGACCTGGTCCTCCGGACTTGCATTTTCTGGGTGGATCGGGGGCGCACCGGCTGAAACCTGGCTGGAAAATCAATACGATTTCGGGATATTCGCCTACAAACAGTCCATCCAGGACATTGGTGGGGAAACGTACTATGACTTTATCGTGTTAAACTACTGGGTTGAGCAATAGCTTTTTCATACATCCCTTTGAAAGGGAGGATGGCATTTAAAAAAAAATACCGGGTGATATTCAGCGCATTGCTGAACGGAGATTGGTCGTGCTGACGTTAGGCCTATCCTTTGATTTCGGCTAAGGTGGCTGGGGATGATCTGGTGTCTTTGATTTTCTTAAACGGTCAATTTTTGGGCCAAAAATGCCAATCCCGGTATTTGGATGGAAATTTTATTTTCAAGGTGCGAAATGTGAGTTAAACCGTCAATTTTGACCCCGAAATTGACGGTTTAAGAGATGGGGGCCTCCGTTTGACTCTTTTGGCTAAAAACTTTAATAATAAAGGGACGTTGGCATGATTGATTAGTCTCTTTTTTCTTTTAACCGCTTTTTTGTTTTTGGGAAACCTCTGCGCGGACTGGCTGTTGACGACAGTTATTGGAATTCAGGTGAGACGTCACTGGATCTCTTCATTTTGAGTGAGCGCTTGGGAAGTTTTTTTTGGATTTTGGCGTAAATCAAGCACCCTCCAGATAACAGCGACTGACCTTATTTCAACACGATAATAGACGGCGAAGGGGAAACGTTTGGATAACAAACGGTGGAAACCGAAAAAGGTGGGATGGATACCTGCATAAAGCGTTAATGAATCAATATCGGAAAATAGCGAATTGAGAAAGTAATCTCCAAGGCCTGGGCCTTGTTTTTCATAGAATTGACGACCTGAAGCCAAATCTTCAATTGCGGATGAAAGGATTTTGATTTTCATTCAAACCGTTTCCGTAAGGATTTTTTTGCCTCCTCCCAATCCGTGATGTTTATCTGGCCTTGGTCAAGTTGATGTTTGGTTTCGAGGAGGGCTTTTTCGTGCCAGGCTGGGGAATCAATCTGATTATCGTCTCGGCAAAGATCATCCCAAAGGGCCTCCATCATGATTAATTTGTCTTCCCGTGATAGGTGTTTAAGGTCATTCGGTTGAATCATATTTATATCCTTTGTCTTTTGAATAATTATCATAGGCTATGTTTACTGTCAAACGGCAATGCTGGGCGGGGTTGTTCAAACGGCTGTGGCGTGATTCCGGTCTTCCCAGAAAGCCCCTTTTCTTTTTTTACGTTGATTGAATTCCTGACCCGTTCTTCCTGCGATAAGTTTGATTGAGTGTGGGATAACATAATGGCCACCGCCGCCAACAACAAGCAAGTGAATATGGTTGGAGGTCACAATGTAGTTGAGGACTTTCAAACCATACCGTTTTCTGGACTCAAACAACCATTCAATCCACCGCCGCCTGTCACGGGCGAATTTAAACAGGAACTCTTTTTTATGGCATCGATGAGTGATATGCCAGACATGACCGGGAAGATAATGCCGTTTTGCTCGTGCCATCTCTACGAATCCATGCTTTCAGGGTTTTATTATTCTTTTGAATTTGACAATTTGGCTTGTCTCCCCATACCTGAAAATAGGCCCTATGGCAATAACTGAAGGAGAATGCACTTTTTAAACCTTAAACCGTCAATTTCGGGTATAAAATTGACGGTTTAAGACATTTTTAAGGGTCAAATTTGAGGTCATTTTATTTCAGTATGTTACCGTGGCCTGACCCCATTACCCTTTACCCTTCAATCCGTCTTTTGTTTCCGGGACAAGGATAAGATGGACGTGGCTTGGCATAAGGCAATATGCCCATACTGAAACATGATACCGCATACACCATTCCGACATCAGTTCAATATAGGCGAGATAATCCTCATCATTGAAAAATGTCTGCTGACGCCTATTCCCGCGTTGTGTTATGTGGTGTGGTATTCCCGGAGCCACTGCCCTTGCTATTCGTGCCATGATTTTTAAAAATCAAATT
>JAHIRD010000249.1 GCA_018818835.1 Pseudomonadota bacterium | reverse complement strand
ACCGACGCCCTGGAGGCGATTGCTTACGCCTTCGGTGCCTGGCTGGACGAGATCACCCTGGCCGACGAGGAAACTGACGCCGTAGCCGAGAAGTTCCGCTTGTGGGCCGACAGACTCTCCCCACTCATCTCCGTCATTGGAGACAGCATTGCCATCTTCCAGGCCCTGGAGGAAGAGTTCACCGTCGGCGTGCCGGATACGATGCAGGCGCTCATTGAGGCGACGGAACAACTGGCGAACGACCTCAATGACTGGCTGGATGCCATCGACCTGGCGACGCGGGGAGGGGAGGGCGAGGAGGAGTTCTACGACCAGGTGGCCGAGAAGCTGGCCCTGTGGGCCGACCGGTTGTCTCCCATCGTCGGCATCCTGCGGGATGCCATTGCCATCTTCCAGGCCCTGGAGGAAGAGTTCACCGTCGTCCTGCCCGGCAACTTGCAATCGCTCATCCAGGCCACGCAGCAGGTGGCCCTGAGCATGGCCGACTGGCTGGGCAGCATCGAATTGTCCGACGAAGGCATAGACGCCGTGGCCGAGGAGTTGCGATTGTGGGCGGAACGGCTATCGCCGGTGGTGGGCATCCTGCGGGATGCCATCAGTATCTTCCAGGCGTTACAGGAGCCAGTGACGGTCATGCTGCCCGGGTATTTGCAGTCCATGGTCGAGGCCACGGAGCAGGTGGTCGTCTACATGGCGCAGTGGCTCGGCGCGGTACAACTCAACGACGAGGGCGTGGACGAGATCGCCGAGGATCTGAAACACTGGGCGGAGCGGGTGGACGCCATCGCCACCATCCTGACGCGAGGCATGGCGGCGCTTTCGGACATGAAAGCCTGGCAGCCGGTCACGTTGCTGGACATCGAAGACAAGATGATCGCCTTCAGCAAGGCGTGGGCCTGGTTGGTAGAGGAGTTCGACGCCCTGCGCATCATGGTAGGCGACCTGGAGTACGACATCATCAGCAAATTCGCCGAGACGACGGGAGCCATCGCCACCGGACTGAGGGAGGCGCTAGGCTTCCTGACCGACATCGCCGATTACGTCAGCCCGGCAGAGGCGGCGGTCGAATCATTCACCGCCGACGTCAAGGCGTTGTTCCGGGACTTCTACGACTGGGTGCTGGGCCAGGGCGAGTACGCGGGCGGAGGATTTGAGCAAGAGAGTCTGGAGGTCGTGGCCGTGGCCGCCGAGGCGCTCCAGGCGCTGATGGCCGGACTGGAGAGTGCGCTGACCGTGCTCAGCGGGCTGACGACCTTCGTGCCGCCAGCTCAGCAACAGATCGACGATTTCACCGGCCAGGTCAAGGCCATCTTCCTGGACTTCTACACCTGGGTCATCGGCAACTTCACGGAGGATAACCTGCTCATCGTCAGCGCCGCGGCGGTGGCCCTGCGCGACCTGATGATCGGTCTGGAGAGCGCCCTGGCGCTGCTGAGCGGCCTGCGGGGCTACGTGTCGCCCACGGAGCAGGAGATCACCGACTTCGAGGCCGACGTGATGCGGATATTCGGCGACTTCTACACCTGGATCACGGGCCGGTTCACGGAAGAGAACCTGCTCATCGTCAGCGCCGTGGGAGCGGCCATGCGAGACCTGATGGGCGGGCTGGAAAGCGCCCTGGTATTACTCACGGGCCTGGTCGGCTACGTGTCGCCATCGGACGAGGCAATCGCTGATTTCGAGGCCGACGTGATGCAGGTATTCGGCGACTTCTACGACTGGATCGTCGGAAACTTCACAGAGGAAGGGTTGCTGCTGGTCGAGGCGGCGGGGACAGCCATAGGCAGCCTGATGCAAGGACTGCAGACCGCCTTCGGCCTGTTCCAGGAGCTGACCTATTACGTCTCGCCCTTTGAGATCGTCGGCTCGGCCATCGACGACTTCATCCGGGACACCAAACGACTGTTCACCGAGTTCTACGACTGGGTGACCAACCCGGCGACGGGGTTGGAGCAGATAGGATTGGAGATCACGCAGGCCTTCGGCGACGCCTTGCAGTCGCTCATGGCTGGCCTGTTGGCGGCGGTGGAGGTGCTCTCCGGCGTGGGCTACTTGTTCCATCCGTCTTATGAGAAACTGACCTTCTTCATGGAGATGGTGCAATTCGCCTTCACGAAGATGCACGACTTCGCCCAGACGTTGGACGTGCAGCAGTTGGCCATCACCGCCGAGTTCAACCAGGTGATGAGCGACATGATGAGCGCCATGTCCTCGGCGCTAGGGCTGATCAGCAAACTGACGGAGGGGCCACTCCCGCCGGTGGAGCAATT
>JAHIRD010000204.1 GCA_018818835.1 Pseudomonadota bacterium | reverse complement strand
CTCTTTTAATTTTTTATACAGGGAACAAGTATAAGTAGCGGTCAACCGCATCACCGACACACCTCACCCGTAGTCTCCTATCTGCTGTCTGGTCGCAAGTAGCTACATCAAAGGGTATAGCAGAATCCTCAACCCCGGCTACTGCTGTTAGCTGTAGGAAGTAGCCCTGAGTGTTGACGCCATCGTAACGAATAAGAGCGTCATAGCCAAAGCCACCACTGTCCTCGATGTCGATGGCATACCCAGCGGCTGCGGCAAGCTGTTCAATCTTGATGCCTGCTAGGGTGTTCGCCGATTCCATCTGGATGTAAATACCATAGTCGGGGAAAGCACTCCCACCACCACCCTGATAGATATATATACCCTGTGTTCTACCAGCGTTGTTGGTCAGGATGCCGTTCATAGCGACATAGATTCCGCAGATTGAGCCAGTGGCTATTACGGAAGTGGCTGACTGACCTATGCTGACGTCAAGAGCCTTGATTCTGTCTGCAAGCGTGAGAGTGGCTCCTGCATTAGCAAGAGTCGCAGAGAACATTCCACCCACAACCATATTGGCGATGTGAGCGCCAGGGGTATCCATAACTAGGTCAGTGCGACCTCTGATGGCATACATATCCTGGCAATCATCCTCTACGGTAACCCGTGAATAAATGAGTCCCTGGATACCTCCAGCCGGAACTGCTGCTGTTGCATAAGCCCTCATAAAGAGTCCAGAGATATAGTCAGTCAGAATCCCAACCGACATAACAACGGACTTGAGGTTAAAGTTGTTAGTACCCCACGCTATTGGGTTAGCTATAGTACCCTGAACATGGTCGAGTCCCTTGTCCGCCACATTGCCAACCATCATCGGGTCGAAGTGAACCTTGACAGCGATGACACCGCTTCCACCAGCTACCACGCTACCTAACGCATAGCCAAACGGCACCTGTACTACGCTATTGCTGATTTTACTTATTTCAGCATCGCCAGTACCATCACCATCGGCTGCACCTGGAAGTGCGCCAGCACGGATATAAAGCCTGTCACCGATTTCAATAGCGCTATCGCCGTCGTCATCCTCAGCATAGACGGTTAGATTCCAGATACCCTCCGTATCCAGTGCGATTAGGTCTGTCACTGCTGAAGCCGAACTCAGGGCTACGCCTACAGCTAATCCGTAGGTAGTCTGGACTCCAGAATCGCACAATATGACGGGGTCACCTTTATTGACAAACTCGTCTGCGATATAGGGATGTATGAGTTCCTGCTCATACACTGTCAGATGTCTCCCTTCATAGGTGGAGGACACCTCGCTTCCGGCATCTAAAGAGCCGGTATAAACTCCTGCTGTTACTCCTGGCATTTTTTTACCTCCTAGTTAATTTTATTGGTCTAATGGGTCATAGAACCAGTAAGGATACATCCAGTGAACCTTGACAGCGATAACCTCAGTCCGTACTGAGTCTATTGGCTGCAAGGCATAGCCGAATATGGCGAAGCTAGTCTGCCAATCATCATAGACTAACCCTGACGCATCAATGAATAGTACCTGGCCGACACTGATGTCCCCAAAGTTATTAAGCCCAGTGTTCTCTACCGATAGTCTCCAGATGCCTTCAGTGTCAATAGGGATTATATCGGTAACTGCTAAAGCCGACCTCAGGGCTACACCTACGCCATCCCAGAACGCAACGGGGTCTCCCTTGTCCACTAATCCATCCGTATGAGCAGGATGGATAAGCTCTGACTCCTGAATATTGACAATCCGCCCTTCACCACTGGAGGATACCTCATCACCTGCTAAAGCACGAGAGTCATAATAAGGATTTGTGACATCAGGACTACCTGCCATTTTTCACCTCCATTAGCTGTGCCCGCCTCTCTTTCAAGGCCTGAGCCATATCAGGATGCTGGCACTGCTCAACCTGGCATTCCTGCCCCTTCAGGTGCTCACAGGCTATCGACTTACAGAACCGCCATTTCTTATCCATGCCTTACCTCCCATTTACGAAGGTGTCTAGCTGAGCATCTGTCCATTCAGGATGCAATCTCTTGCCTGACTCCCTGAGTGCCTTCTTGGATGCTTCCTCATCCGGCACAGTAGCTCCCAATCCCTTGACCTTGCCCGATTCCTTTAGAGCAGCAATATAGTCCACCTCTGCCTTGATTGCCTCAGTAATTCCTTCAGCTTTCTCGGCTCCAGTGAACTTCTCGGCAATTCTTACTTTGGCAGCTTCAGGCAGTTCAGATTTGCTTATAGCTTCGTCTACTATAGACTTGGCCTCGGCTATCCTTTGCGCCTTCTCCGCCTCGGTGATTCTGCCCTTGAGTTCGTCACGCTCTGTGGTCAGGGTCCCGATGTTGGTTTCCAACTCTTTGACTCGTTCCTCTAATTCCACTTTCTGTTTTACCTCCTGAATTATTACGGCTTTGACTCCGGTCTCGATATTCTTAACCAGGTCGGGACGCCGCTCCCTTAATATTTCTAGGCT
>JAHIRD010000232.1 GCA_018818835.1 Pseudomonadota bacterium | reverse complement strand
TACTAACCCGCACCACTCCCAAAACTCTATCTCTTCTTGTTTTTGTGCATCTGACAATGGAACAGTAATCATTACTTCTTCACTCATTTACCAATCCTCCAACATCATTTTTCCACCAGCAGGCTTACCTACCATCTCCTTCCATTCATCCAAATACCGTTCATTCTCACGAGTGTATTCTATATTAGCAGTCCATGAACGATAGTATTTCCCCCTCTCTACTGCAGTTATTACCAACACTTCTTGCTTATCATCAGGTGGCAAATCTCTAACTTGCATTTCTCCACTTATTATGCTTTTTAATATATCAGACTCGGTTTTGAACTTTGATATCCAAGCCTCACTGACCATAACATAAGCATAGGAATTAAGCTGTCGAAGGATTGTGGTCATGCAATGCTTGAAATCATCCTGTGAATCCAGTAAAGGATACAGAATAGATACTCCGCCAGAATCAATGGCAAACACTGTCAGGAGGTGCTGTTCAAATGAAGAAATTATCAGGTGGGCATTTTCTTTGACTGAATCGATGACTACATCTAGCTTTTCCATTAACTAGTTTCCTCCTTATTATCATCCTCTGCACTGTCGAACACAATCTTATACCTTTGACCTTTATGGAGAATCTGTGTTTGGTCAGGAATGTAAACCATTGATATTTTGCCATCTGTCTCTACTTCAAATTTAACATGTATTTCTTCCATAAACCTACCTCCAATTTCCCATTATGACAGAAGCCCTTGCCAATGCGGTAACCTCTCCCCCTGTTCGACACCCACGAAGTGGGTGGCAGAACTACTGCAATCATGCCCTACTATCATTTTTGATTAAACTAAAATCAGGCTTTATTCCCATACCTGTAAGTACATGAGTAACTAATGTTGCCACACCCAGCACTTGCGATTCCGTCATTTCTTCACCCGTTTCATGGTTGGCACAATGTACTATTTCATGCATGAGTAAGGCAAATTTCTGTCTGTCACTTCGATTTGATGGTAAATAGATTTTCTCATCTACAGAGCTAACATGAGCAGCAACATCAAGCTTATTTAACATCCAATCGTTATAGACCACTTCGAAATCAGCATATGGAAATGGAATTATGTTTGGTATCATTAATGCTATCATTTCTAACTCCTATGTTGCAGTTGTTGCGGGGCTTCGCCCGCAACAGTGGGGGGTATTAGCGCATTCTTTCCGAGGACTCCTATGCAATGTCATTTTTTATCTATTCCATTGTTCCAAATAAATATCGTGTCCTTGGACTGTAAATCCATTTTTCATGTTCTCAATCATGGCATTCTTAAACATCAATGATGATTCTTTTCTAGTATTTCCTTTCCGTATCAGTTTTGGTTCAAACCATATGTATTTGTTATCATCCACCAAATGGGAGCTATTGTCCATGAATATTTATCTGGATAGTAAAGGTTACTTTTATCTTGACCGTTGTATGCGTTATGTCCAAATACTAAATCATAACCTTTCATTCCAAACAGTTTACCTGCTACTGATGAACCTAGTTCTGCGTGCTTTTTCTTCTCTTCATAATTGTCTAAATAATCCTTTCCCAAATGTCCAATGTCATGTATCAGTATACACACTAATTCCCACCATGAAGGAAGTGTTCCATATATTTTCTTCCATGATATAATGACCATTACAGAATGAACTACAGAATGACAACCAAATAATACACTAACTGTTCCCTGTCTCACACTTGCCTCCTTTGGTTATGAATACTAACCTGCCCAAGAAATATCCCAGGCAGGCTTGCACAGTGTGCCTCGGCCTGCTCAAGCGCTCGGAGTCCAGTACCCCCCAGTCCCGGTTGCTCCTATCCTCCTGAACAGGTTAGTATTCATAACATCTCATTACCTGATTACTCTGACACTTATAGCTATCAACAAAACAAGTAGCGATATTACTAGATACCTAACTCCTCGCTCATAGCCACATGATAAATCATCACATATTGTCATATATTTAGTAACTGTTTTCCCACAATCAGGACATTTCCATTTGTTTAACATAATAGTTCCTTATTTCCTGTCGGGGTGCCGATTTGGTGGAACTTTTTCCGCACTGAAGGGGGTCCAACCTGCGAGCCACCAACCCCGACATATTTTTTGTCATCCTCCTAGAAGTCCTTCCTTTTTATTTTAGCCATTTTACCATCAGGATGATGGAATACGATACCTTCGGCTTTGTGTCCAGGTGAGAAATTTGATTCAAATTTCTCAATGAATTCTCTTAATCCTTGAAACGTTCTTGGTACATCAGAAACAACAACAGGGTTATAGGTGAACAGATAGCATATATGATTATTCAATTCAAGTGGGTTTCCTTGGATTTTTGGTCCAACAGCCTCACAAGGATACTCTCCATCTGGTAATTGGGAGCTATTGGTATTGTCAACAGCACGGAAAATGTGTTTATTTGATGGGTCATCTTTGTGGGCATCGATATATCCTGGTTCTGCTCCTTCCAATTTCTCTTGCTTAGTAGGATTACATCTCTTCTCAACTTTTGTTATTGTGCCATTTTTTACTGTTATTCTGATATTTGTGCCATCCAATTTCTCAGTAGCTATGCCTTTTCCTTCGAACACCCATTCGGTTCCAGCACGGATTTTGGCTGTTACCTTGAAATTGTTTCCTCTGTCAAAAATAGTTTCAATTTTCTGCATTATTTCCTCCTTAATGTTGTTACCATCCTGCTATCATACATAAGTATTCTAGGTAAAAGTCTGACCACTCATAGTCCTCAATATGTTCTCTACCCCTGTCCTTGAGAAAGGTGTTCATCTTGTATGTCCTGTTCTTCCCACTGCCTTCCTGCTTCATTATCAGCTTAGTCTGTACCCTGAAGACATTGTGCTTCTGTCCTTCAAACCTTATCTTGGTGTCACCATAGAAGGCTGAAATATTGACATCCTCTTTGGCCTCCTTTGTAACCAAGCTGGTAGATGTGGTCATAAAAACATGTGCTGGATTGTCATAACAGACCTCATTAATGAAATCATCATTGTGCATCTTGTTAATGACTTGCCAATCTGTCCAGCCCTCCAGTGCCTCCAACCTCTTGGAACCTTCCTTCATGGCTTTCCTTCTCTCCAGAAAGTAGTCACCTATCTTCTTGTCAAACACCTCATCGGCAAACATGCCCTGGGCAGCGTTCCAAATCAAGTGTAAGTGTTCAATATTTATCCAGTCACCTGCCTTCAATTTGGGTTTTATGACAGCCCAAGCATCAGCAATCCCACCCTGGAAGGTTTGGCAATTATCACCATCCCGGAGTACCTTAACTTCAGGCTTTTTCTTGTATGCTTCATAATCATTGGTGAACCATTTTGGCGTAAAGTAGTATACTATATTGGTTACGTCCTTGAACTCTGAATACCAAACCCTCCTAACACCATCATCTGGGTCAATGATGTAGAACGTGTTGTCAGGTAGTGCTCTGGCTATGGTCAGGTAAGCATATGTCTTACCAGACCCTTCAATTCCTCCAGCTATAATTCTTTCCTGTAAAGGCATGCAGTTCCTCCTATATCTTTAATATCCTTCTTAGATGAGAAAAATAGTGTTTCAATGTCTCAATAATTGTCCTTCTTTTATAGACTTCTCCACATTTGGAACAGGATACAATATGGTCTTTACTTCTGATAGGAATTTTAGTTCCACAATCACAAAGCAAAATGCGCATATTATCATTATTCTCTCGTTGTTTCAATTGTTCCTTATGATTGGTTCATTTAGTTTATATCTTCATTCCACAATTATTACATATCCCTGTACTGATTGCCTCCGAGTCAAGGGGTAAAGTGCAGGTGGAACATTTGAACTCACCTGATGCTATTAACTGATTAGCCATCATTTCAGCTATCTTGGAAATCTTGTTAGTAGAGAACATCAGGTTGTCAGGAATAGATGGATATGAAACACTGATTGGTGCGGAATTCTGATACATGACATAACTACCAATTATCCACTTAACCAATTCCACAATTGTCAGTCCTCTCCTGCTTGCTTCTTCTTTAAGCTGGTCATTGATGTTCTGTGCTAGGTTAATCCTTACTTGCATCGTTACTCCTTTCCAGTTGTTCTGGTTTGCTGTTCCTGGTATTCACTATCATCCAAATAGTATTTATCCAAGTCCATATTTGTCATTAGCCCTCTAACAAATCGGTCATAATTGCTTGTACCTGCAATAGAGGATACATCAAACTCTTTGACTACACTTCGAGTTGCAAAATCACGAATGTAAACTTTATTCATCTTTTCCTCTTATTGATTGTTGTTGCTTTCCTCCAGACAGTGTTTCCATGAGTGCATCCAGAAATCATGGGCTGCTCGGCCTTTGACGATTTAATTCTTCTTTTGTTATGGTTGTAGTTTCCAACTGATACACATAGAGCCAATTCCAGTGTTCTTTGAATTTCCTTTCTGCCATTACCTCACCAGTTTTATCCATATCATCTGCCATGCTTAATCTCCTTTTACTATTGATTCTAACTTACCGAGCCAGTTCTTCTTCCTGTTCTTGATTGCTTCAACCGGCACTACTGGACTCCTAAATAAGTTCTTCCTGTGAGCATTACGCTTCATGTTGTTCTCATGCAGTTTTTGTTCTGCTCTCAAATGTCTGTGTTCTTGATGTCTAACAGAATTACTCACTATTTCGCTCCTATTGCAAAAGTTATCACACCAGCTCCAACCAATATTGCTCCAACAATGTTAGCTGTATTGACATCGAGATTTGAGGAAAGAATACCAGCAGCAGTCAGTGCTCCTATTATGATATAACCGACACCTATAACTATTATTGTAAATTTCATTCCTTCAACCTCTTAATAGTATATGAATCTGACTCCTTGGTCAGCAGGTATTTCTTATATATCTCTGGTTCCTGTGCCTTCAGTGTAGCAACTAGAAATCACCATCCCTAATATTGACAAAGGCATTAAAATAGCGAAGGCAGTTATCAAAACTCCAGAAAGTCCTAATATTAGAACTAATAATCCATAAACTAATACTAATAATGCAACAATGATACTAAGCTGTAACTTCACCTTTTACCTCCCTATAACTCTAACTAATGTCATCAGATATGTTTTACTGTTCATTCCTTCAGTCTCCTAATCGAATATGAATCAGATTCCTTCGACACAAGGTACTTATTGTATATTTCTGGTTCCTGTGCCTTCAGTGTAGTCTGGTCAAGGTAATTTTTGGGCTTCCAACCATGATATGTAAAGCTAACACCAGCTACCTTGAACTTGTCCACCTTATTCTGTTTGGCATGCGTCAACAGTGTGGCAATAGCATTACTCTTCATGTCACCAGCTACCTTCTCTGCTTCCATGGCATCCTTATACTGCTGTGCTGCTTCAACAAGGGATGGTGATGTCTCAATCTTTAACTTTTTGTCCTCAGGTTTGATACATAAGTATTTGTATCTGCAGAAATAGCAGTTGTCATTCTCCTCTCCTTCAGGCAATACTCCTGACTGTATTGCTATCTCAACCAGGTTAATCTTATCTATAATATGGTCGATGTTAGTT
>JAHIRD010000139.1 GCA_018818835.1 Pseudomonadota bacterium | reverse complement strand
GCCCCGAAGGCTTAAAAGGCGACAAAGGGGATACCGGAGCCCAGGGAATCGCCGGTGCCATGGGCCCCCAGGGTCCCAAAGGTGATACGGGTCTTCAAGGCCCCGAAGGCTTAAAAGGCGACAAAGGGGATACGGGATCCCAGGGAATAGCCGGAGCCATGGGCCCCCAGGGTCCTAAAGGTGATACGGGTCTTCAAGGCCCCGAAGGCTTAAAAGGCGACAAAGGGGATCAAGGAGATCCGGGCATATCCGGTTATGGTATTGTCTCGAATAGTGCGAGTTATACACTTCTTTCCTTTGGAGGTAATGCCGGTGTCATATCCGTGTCATGCCCATCGGGAAAAAAAGTATTAGGCGGGGGAGGGAAATCGGACTATAACGGCAACCTCTTGTCAGAGTCATATCCAATCCCTACAGGGGACGGATGGACAATTAAATATACAAATCAATCGTCTCAGACTAAAATGATTACATTGACGGTGTATGCAATATGTGCTGAATGTCAATAATTGTATAAAAACCTGCCTCATTTTTGATTTCGATATGCAGACCATAGGAATGGAAAGGCAACCCTTAAATTGAATGCCTTGGAAAGAGCCGGTCATCATCTTAAAAAAATGTTATTGATGAAAGTAACGCTTCATCCTGGCTTATCACGTATCGTTGTCAGCCTTATCATTGTTTTGATATTTCTGTTTCACCTCTCGGGAATTTTCCATCTGCCCTTTATCGATCCAATTGAAAATTTTCTTTATGATTTCAGACTGGTGACGACGATGCCAAACACGGTGGATTCCCGCATCGTTATTGTGGATATTGATGAAAAGAGCCTTGCAGCCGAAGGAAGATGGCCCTGGGGAAGAGATCGTTTAGCGGATATGGTGGACACCCTGTTTGATTATTATCACATCAACCTGGTCGGGTTTGATATGGTTTTTGCGGAGAGGGATGAAAGCTCCGGTTTAAAATTTTTAGATGCCCTGGCTGAAAATGCATTTAAAGATGACCGAACCTTTATTAAAACCTTAAATAAAGCACGTCCTTCCCTTGAGAGGGACTATGTCTTTGCCAGGAGTTTGAACTCCCGTCCGGTGATACTCGGCTATTACTTCCAACCATTATGGCAAAATCAAAATAATATGGCCGTCGGCAGCTTACCTGATCCTTTGTTGGAATTGACTGCCTCACAGTTTGAACGTATTCCCTTTGTTGAGACCCGCGGGTATATCGGAAATCTTGAGCAATTGAACAACAGTGCCGCAGGCGGTGGATTTTTTGACAATCCGCTGGTGGATGCAGATGGCATGTTTCGGCGTGTTCCCATGGTTCAGGAATATAATGGGAAATTATATGAATCCCTTTCCCTTGCTGTTGTCCGCCTGCTTGTTGGTTCTCCACCGTTGGAGTTTGAGATTGCATCCGGTGGAGAGGAGACGTCATCATTAGGGCTTGAGGGGCTGAGAATCGGTGGTTTAAGAATACCGGTGGATGAGAAAGGCGCTGTTTTAATCCCCTATCGGGGACGTCAGGGAAGTTTTCCCTATATTTCAGCGGTTGATATTCTTACCCGAAAAGCAAATCCTGAGATTCTTCAAGGCAGTATCGTTCTTGTCGGCAGTACCACGCCAGGATTAAAAGATCTGCGTCCAACCCCCGTGCAAAACGTCTATCCGGGAATCGAAATCCATGCGAACCTGATATCCGGAATGCTTGATCAGGCCATTAAAAATAAACCGGGTTATGTCTTAGGCATTGAATTTGTTCTCCTGATACTTGTGGGCATTACGGTATCCTTGTTGTTGTCCCGATTATCGCCACTGGGAGCCTTACTGAGTGCTTTGGTTATTACAGGGGCATCTATCTGGTTTAATTACTATCTATGGGAAAACCATAATCTGGTTGTGGGGATGTCATCTGTGTTGCTTTTGGTTTTTACGCTATTTGTATTTCATATGTCTTATGGGTTTTTCATGGAAGCCCATGGGAAAAAACAAATTTCAAAGATATTTGTCCAATATGTTCCGCCTGAGCTTGTTCAGGAAATGAGCGAAAACCCCTCTGATTTTGGTATGTCGGGTGAAAGCCGCGAGATGACGGTCCTTTTTGCAGATATTCGGGATTTTACAACCATCTCTGAACATATGGATCCCAGACAGCTAACCCAGTTTATGAATGAAATATTTACATTTTTGACCCAAATTGTCTATAAACACAGAGGGACGATCGACAAATATATCGGTGATGAGATTATGGCCTTCTGGGGGGCGCCTCTCCCGGATGAGAACCATGCCCACCATGCCCTTGACGCTGCCCTTGAAATGATCGCTGAACTTCCCAGCCTTTATAAGCGCTTAATCAAGCAAAACTGGCCCCAGATTGAAATTGGCATAGGCGTCAATACAGGCACCATGAATGTGGGGAATATGGGATCGAAATATCGAATGGCCTACACCGTTTTAGGGGATGCGGTCAATCTTGGCTCCCGGCTTACCGGGCTTTCCAAAATCTATCATACCCCCATTATGGTCAGTGAATTTACACAGAAAAAAGCAGAAGGGATTCAATTTCAGGAAATAGACCGGGTTCGGGTCAAAGGAAAAGCCGAGCCGGTGACTGTGTTTACCCCCCTTGATATGTTAAGCAAAAAAGGTGTCATTGCCTTGGAAGACAGAGAAGGTTTTAGTGAAGCCCTGATGCATTATCGAAACCAGCAGTGGGATACAGCAGAACAACAATTTATGCAGTTGAGGGGACACACTGCCAATCCGGATTTATATTCCGTATTCCTTCATCGTATTCATCAGTTTCGCTCCAATCCGCCCGGTGAACATTGGGATGGTGTGTTTACATTTTAAAAATAAGCCATAACCACACCTAATGTTTCATGCCGAAGACGTCCCAGCCGAGCCCCCTAAAGGGATAAAAAACGCCACGAAAATAAATTTTATAGGGTTCTAAACATTTTGAATTGTTTCACGTTCACGGCAAGCCGTGAACGTGAGAGAAAATGCCGGCCTTAGCGGGGCCCACGCTTTCATTTATTCAAAATCTGTTGCCCCAATCCATTTGTCCAGCTTTTTAAAAGCTGGCCGCCGGAGGCCATTTCTTAAAAATTGGTTGCGCTATGGCCTCTACTTAAATGCAGCCGTTCCGGCAATTGTAGTATCGATACTTCCACCATCTGTTGTATTGAACGAATAGGCCAGACCGGCACTCTCACCATGTTCTCCGTAAAATGCGCCGGAGATTACTCCTGTATGGGTCGTTCCCGCATCTGCACCCGTACAGGCGATACTCAAAGAATCATTGTGGGTGGCATTAAAATACCGGCCGCTTTCAATGGGGGTTGCCTCTGACCTGGCATCAAATGTCGTTGTGCCAACCGTTGCGTTGATTCCGGTCGCCACGGTCATGTTCGTAAAGTCCGCAGACAGGGATGCCGAGTTAAGCGTGCCGATATTGCCCATATTATCCGTTGGTTGGGTGCCGCCGGCAAATTGATAGGTCTTCGTACCGGTTATGGGTAATACAACGGGTGATGACATCTCAGGGCCTGCGATAAAATGAAGCTCTTGTGGATCAAAAGAGGGAGAGGCGGTTGTTTGCGTAACGCGATCAGTGGCCGTGATTGTTCCGGACCAGCGACCCCAGGTGATACCTGAATCTGTATCTGTTTGTGTATCGGTCAGTGTGGCCGCACCGATATCCAGATGGACAGGTGATTGAGCGTCACCGGATGGCATGATGCTGTATGTTGGAAGCATGGCGTCAAATCCGGTTAAATTTTCCGATCCATCCATGCTTATCGTGGACGTTGCGGACGGAGAGTGCAGCGCCAGGGCGGATGACAAGGGTGTCCTGGGATCTGTTCCGGCTATTCCGATTTCACGGTAGGGGGCATTCGAGTCTTGTTCCGGGGCATAAAATGCGGCGGTTCCGTTGACTGTTTCCGAAATGGATGTGTCCCCCAGGGTATAACCAAGCAATGCACCACGTAATCCCTGACCGGCAAATGAACCATTTAAATAGCCCCACGTATAGGCGCTATCCCCATCCCGATCAACGGTTAGAACCGGGCTGCTTGCCGTGAAAAGGCCTCTGTCTATAGGGACGTTCGTTGCACCGGCTGACCAGTCATGACTGTTCACGTTCAGTTGAAGCGCAACATCCAAAGCCTGGCGTGAAAAATCGACGGATAGGGCGGCACTGTTTAAGGTTCCGCCAATACCATCTTGATTAGTAGGGGCCGTACCCCCATCAAATGTATATATTTGGGTACCGGTAATGACTTGGGATAAATAATTCGAGTCAGATATGCTTCCTTTGATCCAGTGGGCCAAGCCGTTTCCAATTGGAAAATTTTCTATGACTCCGTCGTAGTTGATTCTTTCAATGGCATCGGCTTGCCATGTGCCGTATTCAATGGAGGTCTCAGAATAGTGATTGGATTCCTGTCGTGTTGCTGCGGTTGGATTGACCATCCGCAGGGTTTGTATCCATTCAGGATCGGGAAAATCACGTGACGGCAAATGATATCCGGTTAAATTCCCCGTATCATCCGTGTCAACTTCCGTTGCATCTGCACCAAATCCAATGATGCCCTGGTAATTAACCGCATCCGGCCAGGTGAAAAGACCAAAATATTGGACCGGTTTGTCTTCAATTACGGGCATATCCGGGGCAAAGGATTGTGCGGCCATCTGTTCCGCAAGGGATGTCGTGCTTGAAAATACATCCAAACCCTCAATGGACATTGTTGGTTCAGTGGTTTGCTCATCGGATGTCTCCATTGATTCTTCGGAACCTGTTGCGGAAAATTGGTCATAGACATCGGGAATGGTATCGTCCACAATGGCTAAGGTTGTTTGATCCGAAACATAACCGACCTGATTTGGAAGAATCGTCACGATACCGGCGTCATTTTCAATATAGGTTTCCCCTGAATTAACCTTGTCGTATAAACCAGGCTCTCCAATGGGTATTTCCCCTTCTTCCGGTTCCGGGATATAGAGTGGCTCATGGTCGGTTCCCCTGATGCCGATCGTTGCCACAGGTGTTTTAATCCGATAATTTTCTTTGTTTTCCTTTCCAATCAATCCCGTGATAGATCGAAAGCATCCTTTGATGAGGGTTATAATGCTTTCGCCAACCCCTGTTTCTTCTTCTTTATCATAGTGATATACATCCAGACGGATGCTGCTGTTCGGCCGTATGGCGATATAGGCACCATCAGACATAATCAATTGCGCAGCCCCTGTCTTGCCCGTCATAATCGTATCGGCTTCATACACAGAATCACCTTTTTGCAAAGGCATCTTCGTCATATCTACCGGAATCCGCCAGACAGGGCCATGAACAAAAATGGCATGGCCAGCCGGATCAGTCTCTTCTGCATATGCACTCCAACAGATAATCGCCATTCCAATCAGGAAGGATATAAAATAACGCCTGATTATGCCTTTTTGGTCATTTTTCATATAAACCTCCTAAAAAAAGTAATACTGTATCCTGGCGGAAACATCGTTCCTTCTATACTCATAAATGGGTATGTTGGAGTTGTTATGGACATGGCTGATCATGCCCCCAATCGATACGCGTTTGATCGGGGTCCAATTCACGGCCAGCCTTACATCCAGCTGCTGATCATCACGTTCTTCTTGAAAAATAGCATTCTCTTTTTTGAAATCGCTTAATTGTTCGCCGACACCGGCAATGATGGAAATGGCAGGAAAGGGTTTTATGTGATATCCAAGCCTTAACCCATAGATTGAATTGTCACCATCGGCTCGATTCTCGGTTTCAAAGGCATACCCCCCATAAGCACTTGCGGCAAGCATTGAGGCGCGCATAAAAGGCATGGCATGTATCCATGACACCCCACCCACCCATTGATCAAAATTATTGACTTGAACATCAGGATAGCGAAACGTATCATACTGGCTGAACAGTGTAATTAAGTTAGACGGATTAAGCGCATGCTGCCATACCATGTTTCCGCCAACCTGTTTGCTGTTTAAGGTCTGATCTAAGGTTGATAGTCCTGCGACTGCGCCGATTCGAAATGTATTGATGTTTTCCCCAAACTCAAGATAGGTACGTAATTGAGCATCTTCCGTTTCAAATTTTTGTTCATTTGCAAGGAAACGTTTGGAGCCATTGACACCCACAAATGATCGCACGGTCGGTGTAAAATGATGTAAAAGCCCCATGTTGATGCTGCATTTTAGAAATGCATCATCTTGCTCGATATTGTCATCAGACAGGGGGATTGTTGCCGATTGCAGGCCCGGTGCCTTTATGACCGTATCTGCTGTGGCATAATTAACATTGGAATCATAGCCTCCGGAAATTTCCACCCATCCGGATAGCTGGTTTTTTTTCTTTGTTAAACGCTCTTCGATCATGACCATGTATTTATTGATAACAGCTTTGACCAACGGCGGTGGATTGGGCTGTTGCAAAACAAGAGTAAATTCCTTTCTGGCTATACGGTAATTGCCAATTGCAAAATAAGCACGCCCAAGATCAACCCGCGCTCCGGCAAAGCCGGGTTTCATTGCAAGAACCCGTTCCAGCGCCAGGGATGCTTTTGCAGGATGCCCCGATTCCAGTGCTGCAATTCCAAACAGATAGTCGTAGTCGCTATTTCCGGCAAGCTCATCTTCTAAAGGCCATAGCAATTCAAATGCTTCGTTTGCTTTACCTGCATTCATAAGCGAGGTTGCCTTACTTAAACGAATTGTAATTGGCGAAGAGGGGGTGTTTTTAGAATTACCAGCATCTCCATTCGCGGGACATATAAATATAACTATCAAAAATAATTGTATAATATTTGCAATAAATACGTTGTTCAACAATAGAATCCTTTCAAACGGAGTGCGCAAATTGAATTTTTATAATAGATACAGCAACATCTGTACCAGATGTTTAAGCGAGCGCTTATGTATTCAATTCTATAAGGGGCCATTTCCGTCTGAAATGGTTGATGCGGCCCAGAGATAACATGACATCCTTACCACAACAGGTCGTGTCTCTCTTTTTGATTTCGTCATCGGAATAGTGTCTGAAGAAAGGATCGTCACACGGATGTGATTGTCTAAAACTGCGTAAAATAAAACAATTGAAAGACCTGATTCCGTGATTTCGGGTAGAGTAGGAAACTGTTTTTTACTCTACCCGAAATCCTGTCATTAGAACCGCGGCAACGTCATCAACGTTTTCAGCACTCGTTTAGGATTGGTGATTTGCATGTTATGACAGGCATCATCGGTGTCAATGGAACGATAAAACATACGACAGTTGCTGCCGGTCAAATAGGGATACAAGGCATCAAGGTCAGCCTGGGGAACAAGATTGTCCTGGCTGTAGGAGATCAGGTTCAGCAGGGTGCCCTTACAAATTGAGAAAGCGCCTTCACGGGCAGCCGGACGGGGCAGCGGAAACTGGCCGACCAATTGAAGCAGCGTATAAATGGGTTCGGGTGCACCGTAGATGGCAAACTCTTCTAAGGTCGGAACATTGGGAACGGTGATGCCGTCCAGATTCATAAAGTCGGAGCCAAGGCCGGCATACTGAGGCGGAATGTAAAGGTACTGGCCGACAACAGTATCTTGCGGGTCACCAAAAATGAACGGTGTCAGATCAGCTGCAGGGCCTTGGTTCCATTCGGCGCCTTCGGCAGGTACCGGTGCCATCAGAACTGCACGGTAAATACCTAATTTGGCCAGGCTCAGATCTTGGGCCAGCAATGATTCCTGCAAGCCCTGAATGGCAAGGCCACCCATGCTGTGACCCATGATCACGCGGGGACCAAGGTCTTGTGATTGCAGGTAGAGGATGGTTTGAAAAATGACGCTGATGTTGTCATCAATGAGCAGGTTGCCAAAGGGCCCGCCAGCTAAGCTTAAGGGCATGGGGCTTTTGCCGTGTCCGGGAAGATCAAGAGCGATAACGCGTTTGATTCTTTTTCCCCAAAGGCGAGAGGCAAACATCTCTTTGATCAGAGGATTCCATGTGGCTGCTGTGCCGGTCAGGCCGTGAACGGCCAGGATGGTTGTGCCTGAACGCCACGCGTTGGTATTTTCATGAATTGTGACAGTTACGTCAGCATATCCAGCTCGAAGTTCAACCGGAAACGTGATGTCCGTTGTGGATGCAGATACAGATGATACTAAAAAACAGGAAACAAGCGCTACTGCAATAAAGATTTTCCTAAACTTTTTCATGATAACGGTTCTCCTAATCAAGTGGTGAGTGAATTTGGCCAGTTTCATCATCCTGAAACATATTATATTAACAGCGAATTATTAATATAATACGACCGTTCTAATAATAATCAGTGCGCATGTCAACAAATATTAGAACATGTTTTATATATTAGGGTCATGAAGCTTATATATGAAAGAGAAAATGATATTTATGTGATAAAGACCAATTAATAATAGCACATGTTCTAAAATATGTTCTAAATTAAGAATTGAGGAATCACGAAATATCAAATAATTTCAATCCCAATCCTGAAGAAACAGGCACCATTTTAAACGATGGCATGCCACAAGATCCGGCAACCTCAATGCCAGATGTTCAAGCAGGGCAATGTCTTTGATGTTTTCCAGGTCCGCCAGGTCTTCACGGATTAACCGCGTTCTGTACTCCCTGCTCCACCGTCGGGTCTGGATTTCAGACTGAAGAAGAAAAGGTTCGGGAAAGCCTCCGAATTTCAGAAGACTCAGGATCGAGTCGGATGTGGGATGACCTGTTTCCGAGCAGGAAAGAGGGAAGAGACGAATATAATGGTATTTTCAATATAGCGTTTGATATACACGCGTATTTTAACCTCCATCTTAAAATACACGCGAGTATTTTCTGATATGGTTAAATATTCTCGTGTTTTTCGGCCCGTGTCAAGGGAGGAATGAAGAGACATGAGTTAGGTTGGCTTTAAACGGATATCTTATCAAGAAAAGCAGTATGGGCACCTCCGATTATCAACCGGCATAATTTATGGGGTTAAAAGGGCATGAAGTTTGATTCCTGTTTGACAAAGGAAACATTGTTCGATATATAGAATTAACCGCATGTTAAAAATACGAATGTCCGTAAAAAAATGAAATTGTATATCCATTATTTCGCTGGAGATAACATACTCCTGGGCCAGGAGTGACGGGGAAAAAATATGACCACAAAGGAGGATCGATCCATGGTTGTTGCGTTGAAAAAATATGGTGTGATAAGTTTGCTTCTGGGAATAATGCTTGTGATGCTCCCGGCATGTAAGATCACTGGAAACGTCAGCCTGGATGGGGCGGGAATCGAGGGTGCCACAGTGATTCTTGCAAATGGAGACATGGAGGTCACGACCACAACCGATGAGGATGGTGACTATTCATTTGCCAAGATCCCCAAGGGCCAGTACACAGTGACCCTTCTTTCTCCTGACGGGTTTTCGGGCAAGGCGATCAAACGAATCATAAAATCCGGGGACAAGGTGAATGTTTCGGATGTGGATTTTTCCATGGACAGCAGCACCATGAAAACCATTGCCAGCGGCAGGATCATGGGAACCCGTGATGATAATGGTGTGGCCGTATGGTGGGGCATTCCCTTTGCGGCGCCTCCCACCGGGGATTTGCGCTGGAAAGCACCGGTGCCCGAAGCGGCCTGGGGACAGGACCCTTACCTTGCTGTGGAACCCTGTATTCCCTGCATGCAGTACGCGGATATGCTTAATGACGGCCCCCTGGAATATTTCGGTACCTTACTGGGAGGTGAGGATTGCCTTTACTTGAATATTTGGGCCGATGATAGTCAGGCCCATGAAAAGAAGCCTGTTATGTTCTGGATTCATGGCGGGGGTAATACCCTGGGTGAAGGATCGATATATAACGGTCGGATGCTGGCAGAACGTTATGATGTGGTGGTTGTGACCATCAATTATCGATTGGGACCCTTTGGCTGGTTTTCTCATTCGGCCCTGAACGCTGAAGACGGATCTGCCGAAGATCTATCGGGTAATTACGGAACCCTGGACATGATCAGGGCTCTTACCTGGGTACAAGAGAATATCGAGGCCTTTGGCGGTGACCCGGATAATGTCATGGTTTTTGGCGAATCCGCAGGCGGACAGGCCACCCTGTCCATGATGGCCTCACCCCTTGCAAGCGGACTTTTTCATAAAGCCGCCGTGGAGAGCGGGGTTCTTGGGTGGGTTGCCAACCATACGGCCTGGCAGACCACGGCCATCGCTGAAAATTACATGGATGATCCGGATCCCGGTTTGAGTCGCAGTTCCCGGGAATCGGTCAACAATTTGTTGATCGTTAAAGGGCTTGCCCAAGACAGGACCGAGGCCAAGACCATTCAGGAATCCATGGCTCCCGATGCTCTGGAAGACTTTTTACGGGGACTTTCTCCCGAGGAAATCATGTCTGTGTATGATTATGAACCGGCCTTAGGGGGTATTATTTATATGCCCACAGTGATCCGGGACGGCTTTGTCATTCCGGACATGGACCCCTTTGATCTTTTTGAATCGGGGCAGTACAATCAGGTCCCCACCATTGTGGGGACAAACCGGGATGAGAGAAAGCTGTTCATGATGATGGACCCCCAGTATGTGTACAATATTTTTGAACTGATTCCCCTGGTTCTTGATCACAGCGATTACGACTTGAGTGCCTACTATTATTCAAAGGCATGGAAAGCCCTCATGGCAGACCGTCTATCCACGGCCCTTGCTGTCAATCAGCCGGATTCCATTTATACCTACCGCTTTGACTGGGATGAGGAACCCAATATCATGGGATTTGATATTTCCTTTATCGTGGGTGCGGCCCATGGCATGGAAATCCCCTTTGTGTTTGCAGCCCCGGACGATACGGTTGTTCAAAGCAAGAAAACCTTCTTTTACACCAGTGCCAATCAGGCTGGCCGCGATGCAATGGCTGAAAGCATGTCCTCCTACTGGGTTGCCCTGGCCTATGAGGGCGCTCCGGGAAAAGGCATGCCCCAGGCTCAGCAGGATTCAGTTTGGACACCCTGGAACACGGAGGCTGATCAGGATAAAATCATGATCTTTGACACACCCGAAGGCGGGGGGACAAGCATGTCACCCCTGCTTATCACCATGGAGGATGTTCGCCATGAATTGATGGCCGAAACCGGGTTTCCCCATGAGTTAAAATGCCAGGTTTATTATAATATTTATGGTTCGGATGATTACTATCACGGACTCTGCAGCGAATAAGATCAATGGCGTCGTAAAAAGTCCCATATGCGGCGTTATAATGCTTGTCCGGACGTTCAACATACTTTCATGTATGCGGTTAACCATGGCCAAACACTATGCCGAGCCTATGGACCTTTTCCCATAGCCATCCGTTGACTTTTTACGAGTTCATCAAGATTAGGGATTCAGGGTAAGACTCCCTGTTTTTAACCACCCGTTCGCGTTGCTCACTGAAGGACACGAAGAGCACGAAGAAAGGCAAAATAAGGCCTCTGGCAGCCCTGCCGGGGGCCAAATTATTTGTAAAAGTTTGACAAAGCACGTTTTCAAGGAAGCCGGGGGCTATGACAGGGCAGTTATAGCCTTCCATGGATTTAAATCTCACTGCCACAATCCCATTTGTCCAGCTTTTTAAAAGCTGGCCGCCGGAGATAACTATTTTAGGCTCTTGCCTGGGAATGCCTGCATGGAGGCTCTTGCCTCCAGATGCATGGCTGGAGCCATGCGGAATACACTCCCAGGCATGAGCCTGGGAGCGAGAAGAAATCTGAGAGGCGTCCACCGACCTGAGCGGGCTCAAAGAAGACTCCTCGGTTTATGGATCTGAGCAAATCGATTTTGATCCCGAAGGAACTATATCCCAACAAACGGATCCACTGGTCGCTCATTCTTCGCGCCAGTGATCCTTGGCGTTAAATTATTTTCTATTTGAGTCAATATTTCAAGTTGTTACATATATAAAATAACTTAGCGCTTATGGGGCAAACCCCCCGTGGTTGTCCTTGTTATTACATTGAAAACGTTTAAGACCCCAACCCATTTAACCGGTTTTTTTAATTTTGTCTCCGCGATGGCGGGGAGCTTGACCCAACGCAGAAAAGACGCTGCCTGTCTGAGGCAAATTCTTTCGGCACTTCGTGTATTCATCGCAATTGTTTATCTTAGCAGTGTGAGAAAAATGTCAGCCACGATGGCCAGCAGGCTGACTGAAAAGATAAAGATATAGTTAAACATTTCTTTGGACCTTAACAATGACTGAAACAGATAAATGATTTCATCTTTATCATCGGCCTCAATGTTTGAGGCGGCCACCTTTTCGGTGAGGTTGTTTTGAATGATACTCTGCCGTCTTTTATGGCTGATATAATACCTGAACCCGAAGAAGAAGAGGTAACCCATCACACCGCAATACCATACACCTCTGCTCCATGATGTATAATAATAATTGAAAAAGATAAGGAGCCTGAAAAGAAAGGCAGATACCAGGCCAATCATAAAAAACAAGTTAATTACCCAGGGCGGCAGTGTTTTCGATTTCATCAATAATTTCCTGGAAATAATGAGATGGTCACTAATTTAAGCCATTACTTTATAAGGCCAGTCGGATAGATACGCCTATTTCGACAATGTCCAATTAAAGAATATTTCCCGGCGATTGGCTTGTACCCCCAGCAAGTATACGTTTAAACATTTCCAGGGGCTGGGCCCCAGTGAGCGTTTGATTATCGGAAAATATAAATGTTGGTACAGCTGAAATCCCATGTTCACGGCCTTCTTCCATGGCAGCCACCAGACGATTGCCGTAGGTTTTCTTTTTAATAATTTCTGCGGTCTCTTCCCTGTTTAATCCGACTTTATCAGTGATATCATAGAGGACTTCCGGGTCACCAATGTTCTTTCCATCATGGAAATAGGCAGAGAAGATTAGATTGTGGACCTGATCATAAACACCTTTGTCCCGTGCAAATTCAGAGACTTCAAGAGCCGCCCGAGAATTATAGATGTACTCAAGTTTATTAAAGTAAATGTCATAGGGTTTGCCGCTCCGGTTAAACTGGTTAAACATGGCGTCACGATCTAGATGTTTAAACATGTCCGAAATGAGTACCCCCATGGAAGGCGTCTCCGGGTGTATTTCATAGGGAACCCAGGTGACATCCAGCTCAAACTCTTTTTTCAGTTGATCGACAATACCTTTGCCGATGAAACAGAACGGTCAGATATAGTCTGAGAATATGCTTATTTTATGTGTCATGGTTACCTCAATGTGTCGTAAAATAAATGAAAGGTCTTTTGGTTTATACCTTTCTTTAATATGGGGGTTTTTTCCCATATGTCAATTTATGGTACGCTGATTGATACAGGAATGCCATTGAGTACGGCATTCCCCGACAATGTATCCATAAGCTTTTCGTCCGCCAGGATGTTGCTGTTCACACCCGGAACCGAGGCGGCAACGGAAAGGGACATGCCCGGAAAGTCATGGCCCCATCCATGGGGGATGCTGACAACGCCTTTCATCATATCCCCGGAAATCTCTATGGGAATCGTGAGCGCCCCCACCGCGGAGGAAACACACGCCGGACAGCCCTCTTCAAGGCCCAGTAATGATGCATCTTCCGGGTTGATCTGAAGGGTACACCTGTTTTTCCCTTTTACCAGTTTGGGCAGATTGTGAAACCAGGAATTGTTGGACCGGAGATGCCTTCTGCTGATGAGTACCAGCTGACGTTCAGGTGGTTTTTGAATAAAGGTATGAAGCCGTTTAATATCCGAAACAATCAGGTCCGGGGCCAGTTCAATTTTACCCGAAGGGGTTAATAAAATTTCCGGGATCCTGGGTTTTAAAGGACCAAGGTCAATCCCATGGGGATGTGCCAATAGCGTGTCAAGGGATAAACCCTTCGAGTTAAGGCCAAAACCATCGCCATACGGTCCTGTTCGCAGGAGAAAATCAAGGATTCGCACGGGGCCGTCGTTTTTATCCAGCATGGCCAGTATGTCATCAAGGGACCTGTCTGCCAGTTGGGTTTTGCTTGATGCCAGGGCCTGATTGATCATAAATTGAATAACCATATCGTCCATGGCTTTGGGATCTGCCGTGGCCCCCATGCCGCTGAAAATGGATGCAAGCCTGATTAAAATCATCCACTTATCCATTTCCTGTTCATGGCAAGGGATGACGGGTGGTGAAAAATTAGCGATATTTCGAACGGACAATCCGTAAAAAAAGAAATCATACTGGCTGTGAGACAAGGGAGAGGCCGGAGGTAAAATGACATGTGCATGCCGGTTGGTTTCATTGAGATAGAAATCAACGGCAACCATGAAATCGAGTGTGGACAAGGCCTTGTCAAGCCGCGTGCTGTTCGGGTTTGAAATCACCGGGTTTGCCGCAACCGTCAGCAGCGCCTTGATCTGACCGGATCCGGGTGTTACAATTTCATCGGCCAGTGTTGCTGCAGGAAATTCCCCCATAACCTCTGGCAAACCCTTTACCCTGCTTTTCCAGCGGCCGATTTTGAACCCTTTGCCCTTTACCGCAGGGATGACAGGCACATGGGCAGCCATGGGGAACATGGCGCCCCCCTCTTTATCCAGATTCCCGGTCAAGACATTCAAGACATCCACCAGCCAGTTTGATAGGGTGCCAAATTCCACCACGCTGGTGCCCATTCGGGCATAAACCACGGCCTTGTCCGCGGCCGCAAGTTCCCGGGCAATTTTGAAAATCGTCGTTTTGTTTATACCGCAATGGCCTTCCACCGATTCCGGGGAAAACAGTTCCGATGCCTTTTTGACCACCTCGATTCCTGTGACATGCCCATCCAGTTTTCCCAGGGACACGAGATTTTCCTTAAAAAGCACATGAACCAGCGATAACAAAAACAATGCATCCGTGCCTGGTCGGATAAAATGATGTTCATTCGCCATCTGGGCTGTTTTGGTTCGGCAGGGATCAATCACAACCAGCTTGCCGCCCCGCTTTTTCAAGCTGCGGAGACGGCCTGGAAAGTCCGGCGCTGTGCAGAGACTGCCGTTTGAGGCCAAGGGATTGGCACCCAATATCAAGAAATAGTTTGTCCGGTCAATATCCGGAATGGGTATGGTCAGGGGGCTGCCGAACATGAATCCGCAGGAAACATGTTTGGGGATCTGGTCAACAGAACTGGACGAGTATATATTTTTTGATTTAAGGGATTTGATAAGCACCTTCAAAAAACATGAGGCAGCCATGGTATGGGCATTGGGGTTCCCAAGATACAAGGCCACCGCATCGTTGCCGTCTTTTTTAATCAGGGGAAGAAGACCTTTTTCAACCGCAGCAAACGCCTCGTCCCAGGATACCTTTTTCCATGTGTCACCGGTGCGGACCATGGGGGTGCGAAGCCGGTCAGGATCATTGTGCAGATCCACAATAGACGCGCCTTTGGGGCAGAGATAACCCGTGCTGAACACATCCTCTTTATCGCCTCTTATGCGGATAACCCGATTGTCTTTCAGGGTGAATTCAAGCCCACAGGTTGCTTCACAAAGGGGGCAGGTATGATAGGCGATGTGTTCGCCGGTTTTGGGATCTTGGCCTTGTGTCATGATGCGATATCCTTTTTATTGGGGATGATATACAGTCCGATTAAACTTAAGGGCAATTATGACCCTCAACCCTTATTATTACCACGTGTTGTACGTGAAAGGCAAACTAAGGTATCTCCCTTTGACCTAAATAGGACTTATAAGTCTCATAGGTCCTATAAGTCCCACTTGACCCATACGTCCCATGTGTTAATTGACGTGGACACGAAATCATGGTGGTGTTAAAAAAGAACAGGCTCCGGGAAAGGGCTAAAACCAAGGGACCGGAAAACAGGGTGGTGATCATTGCAAAAGGGACGAATTCGAGACTATATCAAGGCGTTGAGAAACTATGAAACCCTTGCGCCCTTTGTGGTGGATCATCGGGAGATTCCTGGCAGCGATGCGGAATATGCTGAGCCGGAGACGCCTTTTTCCGGTCCTGTGAAAAAATTGCTTTCGGATCTTGGTATTCCGGCCCTTTATTCCCATCAGGTTGAGGCCATCAATTTGATTCGACAGGGAAAACACACGGTGGTGGCAACGCCCACGGCCAGCGGCAAGACACTGATCTACAATCTGCCCGTGATTGAAAAAATCCTGGAAAATCCCAAGGCCCGGGCCCTTTATCTGTTTCCCCTCAAGGCCCTTGCCCAGGATCAATTAAAAGGGGTGAACGAGCTTTTTCAGAAGATTCAGACCACGGTTCCCATGACGGCCGAGGTTTATGATGGGGATACCACCTCTTACCGGCGTACGAAGATAAGGAATAATCCCCCCCATATTGTTTTGAGCAACCCGGAAATGCTGCATTTGTCCATTCTTCCCTTTCATGGGCGATGGTCGGAATTTATCGAGAATCTGGAATATGTGGTGGTGGATGAGGTGCATACGTGTAGGGGGGTGATGGGTTCCCACATGGCCTGGGTTTTTCGTCGGCTTCTTCGGATCTGCGCAGTTTATGGAGCCACTCCTGTGTTTATTTTCTGCTCGGCCACCATTGGAAATCCGGGCAGGCTGGCATCCGGGCTGACCGGCCTTGATGTAACTGCGGTGAAAACCAGCGGTGCCCCGTCCACAGGCAAGCATTTTTTGATGCTCAATACGCCCGACGGCGCGGCCCAGGCGTCCATTGCCTTGCTCCATGCTGCGTTGGCCAGGGATTTTCGCACCATCATTTATACCCAGTCCCGGAAAATGACCGAATTGATTGCCTTGTGGGCAGCCCAGCGAGCCGGAGATTATAAAGACAGGATTTCAGCCTACCGGGCGGGGTTTCTGCCCGAAGAACGCCGCGATATCGAAGCCCGGCTTTCCTCGGGTGAGCTTCTGGCTGTGATCACCACAAGCGCCCTTGAAATGGGCATTGATATCGGGACCCTGGATTTGTGTATTCTTGTGGGATACCCGGGAACGGTCATGGCCACCTGGCAGAGGGCCGGCCGTGTGGGCCGTGCCGGTCAGGAGTCTGCCGTGGTGCTGATCGGCCATGAAGATGCCCTGGACCAGTATATGATGAACCATCCGGATGAATTTTTTCATATGGAGCCCGAAACCGCTGTGATCAACCCCATGAACCCGGTGATCATGAAGCGCCATCTGGTGTGTGCCGCAGCGGACCTCCCCTTGGGTCAGGATGAAGAACTGGTCCGGGATGCGACACAGGCCATCAGGGAACTGGAAGAGGAAGGGAGGCTTTTAAGAGGGGAAGATGGGGGACTTCTTTTTTCGCCGGGGAAATACCCCCACAGACACGTGTCCCTCCGGGGCGCAGGGGAGTCCATGGATATTGTGGATCAGGATACAGGGGAGATCATTGGCAGTGTGGACCGCCACAGGGCCTTTCATGAGGCGTATCCCGGGGCCGTTTATATCCACCGGGGAAGTCATTATCTGGTCCGGGATCTGGATCTTGAGAAAAATACGGCCTATGCCTCCAAAGAAAAGGTGCATTATTTTACACGGGCCCGATCCAACAAGGTCACGGAAATTCTTGAGATCATTGACCAAAAAGGCGTTTGGGGCACCCGTATTGCCTTGTGCCGTCTGAAGGTTACTGAAACCGTGACGGGCTATGAAAAAAAACTGATCAAGGGGCAAAGGCTTCTCGGCGTTTTCCCCCTTGATCTTCCTCCCCTTATCATTGAAACGGAAGGGATTTTTATTGAGATACCCCTGGCTGTTCAGACATACTGTGAGGATCGTCAGATCCATTTCATGGGGGGTATCCATGCCATGGAGCACGCCGCCATCGGTATTCTTCCCTTGCTCGTGATGACGGATCGGAACGATCTGGGGGGCATCTCCATTCCCTTTCATCCCCAGGTGGGTGCCGGGGCTGTTTTTGTCTACGACGGCTTTCCCGGTGGGGTGGGATTGTCACGAAGGGCCTTTGAGCTTTCGGAAACCTTGATGGTGAGCACGCTTAACGTGATTGACACATGTCCCTGCGAAACGGGCTGTCCCGCCTGTGTTCATTCTCCGAAATGCGGCTCGGGAAATCGGCCCATTGATAAATCGGCTGCCAAGGCCGTCCTTGTTCGTTTGAAAACAGGAACCGGCTATGAGCCGGCCCGAATAGTGCCCCAAGAACCTGCCAAGAAACCTGAAGCCCCCAATATCTTAAGGCCTGATCCCCATTTCGGAGTTTTGGATCTGGAAACACGAAGGTCCGCACAGGAGGTTGGGGGTTGGGGTAATGCATCGCGCATGGGGATTAGCTGTGTGGTGGTCTATGATTCCAAAGGTGATTGTTTTGAAGAATATCTGGGAGATGACATCCCAAGACTCACCGACCATTTGAAGAGCCTGGATTTGGTTGTTGGTTTTAATGTCAGCCGCTTTGATTATTCGGTCCTGAAAGGGAACAGCTCCTTTGATTTTCACAGTCTCCCCACCCTGGATATGCTCACGGAGATACACACGAGGCTGGGTTACCGCCTTTCCTTGGACCACCTGGGGGAAAATACCCTGGGTATCCGGAAGAGTGCCGACGGGCTTATGGCCCTTGCATGGTGGAAGGAAGGTAAAATTCGTGAAATCGTCGATTATTGCCGTCAGGATGTCATTGTTACGCGGGATCTTTATCTGTTCGGCAGGAAGAACGGTTACCTGTTGTTTAAAAACAAGGCGGGAATGAAGGTCCGGGTTCCGGTTTCCTGGTAAGAAAAACAAGTCAAATCAAATTGCGTGTTGAATCCAACCAGTCGCGGATGAATTTATCGTGAGATAACAATTGGGCTTGTCAATGAAAAGAAATTTATGGTATAAAAATAAAGCTAATCTTTTGCTTTTTATGAGCCAGTATCCTTTTTTAATACAAAGGACTCCTCCTGTATATTTAAATCCGACCTGACGTTTCATCTGGGGCTCAGAAACAAAAAATTCAACATGTTATTTCTTAGCGATTCATGTGGGCTGACTCTATTTAAAATCATTCCTGATTTATCATTCAACCGTGTGGGCCCGTCACCACATTACCCATGCATTTAGTTTCACAAACAACTGTTTTAAATGTCGTCCATGAATAGAATCATCAATCCAGCGGTTATGATAGAAAAGACCCTCAAAGGAGGAAACGTGGGATGAAGAACATGAAAATGGGAATGAAGATTGCTTTGGGGTTCGGAATTCTAATTGTGATTGCGGTCACCTTGGGAGCTATTGGCATCTGGAATATGGGCAAGGTTGAAACGGATTCAACCATTCTTTCCCAGGAATATGTTCCGGAAGTCGCCATGTCTAAAGATCTCAGCAGTGCTGCAAACAGGGTGATGTACGAAATGAGGGGTTTTGGTCTGACCGAAGACCGAAGCTATTACGATAAAGGGATGAAAGAACTTGCCCTTGTGGAAAAATTTTTAAAAGACGGTCAGGATCTTGATTCCCGGGCAGTCCATCTGACCACGCTTAAAGGGCAGATGGATACGGCAATCAAGGCCGTGATCGATTACAAGACCACGGTGTCAAAGATTTTAGCGGTCACCGATGACATGGCAAAAAACAAGGAGCAACTTGATGAATCCGCGGCACAGTATATGAAAAACTGTGCTGATTTCCTGGACGAGCAGAATACAAGTTTTAAACGGGAACTTGAAGAACAGCAGAACAAAATCCGGCTTGTCTCGGAAATCACCAACCAGGGAAATACAGTGAGGACCATGAATTTCAAGGCCCAGGCCATGAATGACCCGGACATGATGAAAAAGGCCATCCTTGAGCTGGACGGAATCAGGCCTTTGACCGATGAACTCAAGAAAATCACCCGAACTGAAAAGGACATCCAGCGTATCAATGATACGGTGTTGGCTGCTGATCAATACAAATCGGCCATGACAGATTTTCATGCCGAGTTTTCCAAGGGGGCCCAAGCCCGGACCGTCGTTCTTGTTGAACATAGAAAGGAAATGGATGCAAGTGCCGGGTCTTACAATAAAAATTGCTCGGAATTTCTTAAAGACCAGCAGGCAAAACTGACCATGGACATGACGGGCCGCCACGATAAAATCACCCTTGTCAACGATATCATTGATCTGGGCAATGCCACACGGATTTCGACATTCAAATCCATGGCCCAGAGAAATCCGGATTTGATTCAGAAAGCCCGGAGGAATTTCGATGATATGGACAGCATGTTCGAGGCCCTGAAAAAAATTACCCGGAAAGACATCAATCTCAAGCAGATTGATAGAACCAAGGAAGCGGCCGGTGATTATAAAACAGCCATGACCGATTTTCTGGCCAATTGGCTGACCCTCCAAAAATTGAGTGATGAACGGCTGGCAGCGGGCGTGGTCCTTCTGAACGCCTGCGAAACGACAGCTAATGCCGGTATGAAGGCCATCGATACCATTGCCGGGGATGCGGTCACGGCCTTGTCCATGGCCAAACGCATGATGGTGGTGGGTCTTATTTTCGCTGTGATCGTGGGTTGCCTAGTGGCCGTATTTATCACCCGGAGCATTACAGGCCCCATCAATAAGGTGATTAGGGGCCTTTCCGAAGCGTCCGATCAGGTGGCATCGGCCTCAGGTGAGGTATCCATGTCCAGCCAGACCCTGGCCGAAGGGGCATCCGAGCAGGCGGCATCCATTGAGGAAACCTCATCCTCTTTGGAGGAGATGTCATCCATGACCAAACAAAATGCCGATAACGCATCGGAAGCCAACAACCTGATGAAAAATGCCAATGAAACAGTGGACAAAGCAAATACTTCCATGTCTGAGCTGATCACGTCCATGGCCCAGATTACCAGCGCCAGTGAAGAAACATCAAAAATCATCAAAACCATCGATGAAATCGCCTTTCAGACCAATTTGCTGGCTTTGAACGCTGCGGTGGAAGCAGCCCGGGCCGGTGAAGCCGGTGCCGGTTTTGCCGTGGTGGCCGATGAGGTCCGTAATCTTGCCCTTCGGGCTGCGGAGGCCGCAAAAAATACAGCGTCATTGATTGAGGGTACCGTAAAGAAAATCAACGAAGGGTCGATCCTGGTCAACTCCACCAGTGATGCGTTCTCCGAGGTCTCCGAAAGCGCCAGGAAAGTAGGTGAGCTGGTCAGCGAGATCGCGGCAGCCTCCAATGAGCAGGCCGAGGGCATCGAACAGGTGAACAAGGCCACGGTTGAGATGGATAAGGTCATCCAACAGAACGCAGCCAATGCCGAGGAGTCAGCGTCGGCATCCGAAGAAATGAGTGCCCAGGCCAACCAGCTGATGGAGTACGTGGGTGAACTTGTGGCCATGGTCGGTGGCACGGTGAGCCACCAAAAACATAAAGCCGGTACGTCTCATATGACGAAGGAGTCACACCATAAGACCTTGCCCATTCAGACCAAAACAAACGGAAAATTCAAAGCCAGGGATGTCAACCCTTCCCAGGTGTTTCCCATGGACGATGATTTTACTGATTTTTAAAATCATCAGGAAAAGATCCAAACGAAGATCCGGGATAACAGGGACACGGGTTCGTTGTTTTATAAAATGAACAGGCAATAATCCAATGACGAAAGACATTGATATATCCAAGGAGGAAAAACCATGAACGATGAAACGCAGGTCATGGGACAGGACATACAGGCCATGGGAAGACGGGAAGGGAAATATCTGACCTTTTCACTGGCCAACGAGGAATACGGAATCGGCATTCTCAAGATCAAGGAGATTATCGGAATGCTGCCCATCACCACGGTTCCCCAGACACCCTCATTTGTAAAGGGAGTGATTAATTTAAGGGGCAAGGTCATTCCGGTGATAGATCTGAGGTTGAGATTCGGAATGGCTGGCATTGAATACACCGAGAGAACCTGTATTATCGTGGTTGAAATTACCGGGAAATCATCCACAGTTCTTATTGGTATTGTGGTGGATTCCGTGTCCGAAGTTCTGAATGTGAAAGGAGATGATATTGAAGACACACCTGCTTTTGGAACAAAACTGGATACCGATTATATCATGGGGATGGCAAAATTGGATGGTGGCGTCAAAATCCTTCTTGATATTGACCGGGTTTTAAATGCCGAAGAAATGTCAGTTGTGGAATCGGTGGGATGATTTGTGTTGAAACGGTTATAGTGAAAATTGATGAGTATGGCACACAATGGTTTCTGCGGAGGTGAATGATGGATTGGAAGACTATGTCGGTTGGGAAAAAGAATGCCTTGGGATTCGGATTCGTACTTTCCTTGCTCATTGCTATTTCCCTGATCAGTTTCAGGGGGGTAAAGGGCATTGTCACAAATGCAAATCAAGTGATCCAGGGTAATCGGCTGGATGGTGATCTGGCCCAGAAGGAAGTGGACCATTTGAATTGGGCATCCAAGGTCAATGCCCTTTTGACTGATGATCAGATAACCCGGCTGGCTGTGGAAACCGATGATCATAAATGCGGATTCGGCGGTTTTCTTTATGGGGAAGGGCGAAAAAATGCCCAAACGCTTGTCCCCTCATTGTCCCCTTTGTTCAAAGATATTGAGGCGCCCCACAAGGCCCTTCATGACAGTGCCATCCATATTTCCAAGGTTTTTTATCAGGCTGATCATAATTTGCCGCTTATTCTATCGGACCGGATCATCGATCATCTTCGATGGGCCCTGACTGTGCAGAGTGCCATGGGAAGTCAAAAAAGTAATTTGGGGGTGGAAGTCGACCCCCGCCAATGTGTTCTGGGCAAGTGGATGAATTCGGACCAGGCAAAAAGGGCCTACACAGAGGGCAGCCCCGAATACAAGCAGGTATGGGATACTCTGGTGCGTACCCATGCATCACTCCATGACAGTGCAGCTGAGATCAATGGCCTTCTGGCTTCAACGACAACCGGCGGAGCGTTGGCCCCTGAAGCCCTCAGACAGGCCGAAGAGGTCTATCACACGAAATCCCTTCCCGCACTTGACCGAACCCTGAATATTTTGACCGGTCTGAAAACAGAAGCGGAAAACCGATTGACAGGCATGATGGATGCCAGTCGGATTTATTCCACAGAAACCCTTCCTGCCCTGGTGCAGGTTCAGGAGATTTTAAAGCAACTGAGAACCGAAGCGCGTAAGCATATCATGAGCGATGAGGTCATGCTGGAAAAAGCCCAGTCGACCCGGCGGCAGGTCAGTATTTTGAGCGTTTTGGCCGTTATTCTGGGTGCATTCCTTGCGTTTGTGATATCCAGAAGCATTGTCACGGTGCTGGGAAATATCAGCGTCCAGATGGATGAGGGGGCTGAACAGGTGGCCTCCGCATCATCTCAGGTTGCCCAGACCAGCCAGTCCCTTGCCGAAGGGGCATCGGAGCAGGCCGCCTCCATTGAAGAAACGTCATCGTCCCTTGAGGAAATGTCAGCCATGATACGTCAGAATGCGGATAATGCCAGACAGGCAGATACGCTTATGAAAGGTTCCAACGCGGTGGTTGACAAGGCCAACCAGTCAATGACCGGTCTGACAGGGGCCATGAAGGACATCTCCCTTGCCAGCCAGGAAACATCGAAAATTGTCAAAACCATCGATGAAATTGCATTTCAGACCAATCTTCTGGCCCTTAATGCGGCTGTTGAGGCGGCCCGTGCCGGAGAAGCCGGAGCAGGTTTTGCCGTGGTTGCCGATGAAGTCCGGAATCTGGCCATGCGAGCAGCCAGTGCCGCGAAAAATACATCGTCGTTGATAGAGGGCACTGTTAAAAAAATTGATGAGGGATCACGTATTGTTACGGCAACCAACGAGGCGTTCAAAGAAGTGGCCAGCTCCGTAAAAACAGTCGGCGAACTGATCAACGAAATTTCGGAAGCATCCAAAGAACAGGCCGAAGGGATTGGGCAATTGAACAAGGCCATTGCTGAAATGGATAAGGTCACCCAGAAAAACGCGGCCAATGCAGAAGAATCTGCAGCCGCTTCTGAGGAAATGAACGGCCAGGCCCAGGGTATGAAGGACAGTGCCAAGGAGCTTGTTGCTCTTGTGGGAGGGACCTCCAGGAAAATACGTCCACCGGTGAGGTATGCCCCACAGGCTGAAATAATTCGGGGACTTCCCCACTTTGAATAGTATAGGAAAAAATCGTGAAAAAATTTATCTACAGTTTCGGTAGTGGAGAGTCAGAAGGGGGGGCTTCTCAGATGAACCTTCTGGGTGGAAAGGGGGCCAACCTTTCTGAAATGGCTCTTTTGGGCATTCCTGTCCCGCCGGGCTTCACCATCACCACCGAATGCTGTAACCATTATCTCCAATCGGGAGGGGTTTTCCCCAAGGGCTTTGATCGTGAATTGAAAGAAGCCCTAAAGGGTATTGAAAAAACCATGGGTAAACGGTTTGATGACCCTGAAAATCCTTTGCTGGTATCCTGCAGATCCGGGGCCAGGCATTCCATGCCGGGTATGATGGAAACCGTCCTTAATGTGGGGCTCAGCAGCAGTTCACTGGATGGACTTGTCAGGCAGACCCAGAACGAGCGTTTTGTCTACGATTCCTATCGACGGCTGATCATGATGTACGCAGATGTGGTCATGGAAAAAGCTGAGGGAATTGTTCATGAGGCGGGCAAGGGAATACGAGCCCGACTTGAAGCCCTGTTGGAGGACTGGAAAAAGGAACGGGGTTATGTGACGGATACGGATATCCCGGCAACGGATCTCAAGGCGATCTGCGAACAGTTCAAGGCCTGCATTCGCCAGGTTCTGGGAATGGATTTTCCCGACTCGGCCTGGGAACAGCTCATGGGTGCCATCGGAGCCGTATTTAAAAGCTGGAATGGTAAACGGTCCCTGGCTTACAGACGCATCGAGAATATCCCTGATGACTGGGGAACCGGCCTGACGGTCCAGGCCATGGTTTTCGGTAATATGGGAGAGGATTCAGCCACAGGGGTGGCTTTTACCCGGAATCCTGCCACCGGGGAAAACGTATTTTTTGGTGAATGGCTTATCAATGCCCAGGGGGAGGATGTGGTGGCCGGGGCCAGGACGCCGTTTCCTTTGAACGAAAGCACAAAAACCGAAGAAAACAAAAACAAGCCCTCCCTTGAAAGCCTGATGCCTGAACTGTACAAAGAGCTTCTTGATATCCGGCGTAAACTGGAAGTCCATTTCCATGATATGCAGGACATCGAATTCACCATTGAAAAATGCCGCTTGTATATGTTGCAGTGCAGGGTAGGTAAACGGACCGGCACCGCTGCACTGAATATGGCCATGGATATGCTTCAAGAAGGACTGATTAATGAGGTGACCGCCATCACACGGGTCAAGCCGATCCAGCTTAACGAATTGTTGCATCCCGTGGTGGATCCGGAAGATGAGAAAGCTGCCGAGGTGATTGCACGGGGACTTCCCGCAGGTCCAGGAGGTGCCTTTGGCCATATCGTATTCACCTCGGAGGATGCTATCAAATGGGCCAGGGACAATAAGCCCGTGATTCTTGTGAGGGAAGAAACCAACCCTGAAGACATCGAAGGTATGCGTGCGGCCCAGGGTGTTTTGACAGCCAGGGGAGGGATGACCAGCCATGCGGCTCTTGTGGCCAGGGGTTGGGGAAAATGCTGTGTGGTAGGCGCCGGCGCTTTGGAGATCAATGCCCTGTCCCGGAAGATGAAGATCGGAAGCCTGGTTTTGAATGAAGGGGACATCATCACACTGAACGGAACCAAAGGCTTGGTCTACGAAGACAAGCTGAATATGATCGATGCCACGGAAAATATCCGGTTCAAGGATTTTATGCGGCGGGCGGACCGTTACAGGACCATGGGGGTCCGGGCCAATGCAGACACACCGGAAGACGCTCTTTTGGCAAGGAACTACGGGGCAGAAGGGATCGGACTGTTCAGGACCGAACATATGTTCTACGGAGCCAATTCAGACGAGCCCCTGTTTCTGTTGCGGAAAATGATTTTAAGCACATCCGGCCGGGAACGCAAACGATCGCTGATTGAGTTGTTTCCCTTTGTAAAAAAGGAAATCAAAAAAACCTTGGAGGTCATGGACGGCCTTCCCGTAACCATAAGGACCCTTGATCCGCCCCTGCACGAATTCGTACCCCATGCACGGGGCCAGCAACTGGAGCTTGCCAAGGCATTGGATATCGACCCGAACGAAGTACGTCGGCGTTGCGAGGAGTTAATGGAGTCCAATCCCATGATGGGCCACAGGGGTGTACGTCTGGGAATCAGCTTTCCTGAGGTGACGGATATGCAGGTCCGGGCCATTTTCGAAGCCGCCGCAGAACTGTCCAAGGAAGGAAAACGTCCCCAGCCCGAAATCATGATTCCTGTAACATGTGAGGTCAATGAAATCGCCTATATAAAAAAACGGGTTCACGCCGTGTACGATGATGTGGTGTCACGCTACAAACTGGAAGGCATCGTCTACAAATTCGGGACCATGATCGAAACCCCCAGGGCCGCCATCCAGGCCGACAAAATGGCCAGGGTTGCCGAGTTTTTTTCATTCGGGACCAATGATCTCACCCAGATGACATACGGCATCAGTCGGGATGATTTTACAGGTTTTATGGGGGGCTACATAGAAAAGCATATTTTCAGCCATGATCCGTTTCAGACCATTGACCGGGAAGGGGTGGGATTCCTGATTCGGATTGCCGTGGAAAAAGGCAGGAAAAGCAGGGCCGATCTTAAAATCGGCATCTGCGGTGAACAGGGCGGGGACCCCTCGTCTGTGGAGTTCTGCTATCAATCAGGTCTGGATTATGTGAGTTGTTCCCCCTATCGCATCCCCATTGCCCGTCTGGCCGCCGCCCATGCTTATATTGAGGGAGAAGATCACATGGAGTGACCTCCCCCGATAAAGCAATTGCGGCATGGATAAGACTCGCCTTCTTTAATGGGGAGACCTGTCAGGGACTTATGGGGCTTGTGTGAGCATGGCTTAAAAATTATCTTTCCTCATCGTCAGTGCTTCTTCATTTTTCGGGTCGATTTTAAGAATCTGTTTGAGATATTCATCCACGACGAATACTTTTTTCTGGTAAAAGAATATTTTTGCAAGAGCCAGTTTTGAAGTCAGATGGTCTGGGACGCTCTCATCAACGGTCTTATAATAATTCAGTGCTGACTGAACGTCACCGGATCGTTCGTAAAGGGTGGCCAGGGTGAACATGAGATCGAACCTGTCCGGGCTTTCTTTGAGAATGCTTTCGATCAGGGATTTGGCATAGCCATACTCTCCTGATGCAATGCAGCATTCGGCGACTTTTTCAGTCTGCATAAGACTTCTGCCCGAATATTTGATTACTTTTTCAAAGATACGAAAGGCGTCGGTGCCCATGCCTTTTTTGAGAAGAACATCACCCAGATCCACCCCTTTAGAAATATGACGGGGACTGATGGTGATGGCTTGGTCGTAATATTTAACAGCTCCCGCAAGGTCATTTTTTTTAAGGCAGAGTTCACCCAGGATGTATCGGCTCATGGCGTCATAGCTGTTGACTGCCACGGCTTTGAGCAGGCATTTTTCAGCCACATCATCGTTACCCATGTCAGAATAAAGCTGGCCAAGTTTGCGTAAAATCCGTGATGAGGTCGGCCTTTCCTTTAACGCTTCTTTGACTTCGCCGATGGCGGCTTTGATGTCCCCTGCTTCTTCAAAGTCCCTTGCCTTGAGAATGTGTAAGGTGGCCTTGGCCGGTTCATTGGCAAGGTCGATGACACCGCGAATTTTTTCATCCAGGCTGTGTGATGTCAGGGGTTTCAGGAGATAGCCGTCGATGTCAGATTCCGCAGCTTCGGATACAATTTCCTTTTCTGCCTCGGCCGTGATCATGATCACCGGCATATCCCTGTATTCTTTACTTGAACGAATATGCTCCAATAATTCAATGCCTTTCATGATGGGCATGTTCCAGTCAATGATGGCCAGATCCACTGGAACGCTGTTGATGAGCTTCCATCCTTCCCGGCCGTTTTCGGCAAGGCGGATGGTTTTCCCGATTTGAAGCATTTTCAGCATACCCCGTATGGATTTGCGCATACTTTCCATATCATCGACAATCAGAATGGACATGGAATCCAGTTGAATCATGGTGAAATCTCCTTTGTGAATGTTTCGAATTCTCGTTCAAGGGTCTGGAAGAGTGCGGAAAGGCCTTCAAAGGCGTTTATTTTCGCATTTTTTTCAAGAATATGAGCCGCTTTGTTCAGAGGAACGGCATTGACATTGGCCGATGACCCTTTGAGGGCATGGCAGTATGCCTCAAGTGCCTCCATGTCTTTTTCGGCAATGGCCTCTCTGATATTCTGAAACAGTGGCAGAGATTCTTCTATAAATGAATCCAGAATGATTTTAACCAGATCCTGATCTCCTCCAAAGCGTTTCAGCATTTCATTTCGATCAAAAACAAGATCGGATGGGGCGGTTTCCTGGTTCTGATTTTCCGGCTGCCGACGGGTTTCAAGACGATTTCCCGATGAATTTGAGGACGAACCGTGGAAACGTATCACCCGTGATAGATCTTCGGGATTGACGGGCTTGGTGATGTAGTCATCCATGCCGGCCTCCAGACATTTTTCCCGGACTCCTTTCAAGGCATTGGCTGTCATGGCAATAATGGCAGGCCTGGGTATGTCCGACTCCATTTCCCGGATTTTTTTTGTGGCTTCGAACCCATCCATAATAGGCATCTGACAATCCATCAGAATTATATCGTAGGCTTTTTCCTGGAGGGCTGTCAGAGCCTCTTTGCCGTTTTTTGCACTGTCCGCCTGGAAGCCCATGCGATTGAGAAGCTCACGGGCCACGATCAAATTGGTTTCATTGTCTTCCACAATCAGAAGAGACAAGGAAATTTTTTTACTTTCAGCAATGCTGTGTCGTGTGATCAATTGATTTTGTTCATGGGGGGCCTTTTCCCGGCTGGCCAGGACGGCTTTGAGGCAGTCCAACAATAAGGCTCCATCCACGGGTTTGCTCAGATAGGCTGAAAAACCGGCTTTTTCAAAACGCCGGGCTTCACCTTTTTCTCCGGTGGATGTGATGAGAACCAAGCCGACCTCACGAATCAGCTCATGATCCTTTACGGCTTTACCCAGGTTTTCAATACAGCTTCCATGTTTCTGGATATCCAGAAGTGCGGCATGGAATGGTTGTTTTTCACGGGCAGCCTTTTTGAGAATGTCCGGAACATGGGAAAGGGCATGGGTTTCTTCGATGATCAGGTCCAAAGCATGGAGCTGATTGTTCAATGCATTAATCACCGAGGGGTTTTCACTGACGATGAGAATTTTTTTGCCCGTAAGGGACTCGGAAAAGCTCAAGGATGACTGAAGCTCAGGCTGGTAGGACTCAAAGGGTATGGTGATCCGGAATGTACTCCCAATCAATTCTTCGCTTTCCACATGGATACGTCCCTCCATGATTCGGATCAGCAGCTTTGAAATGGACAATCCCAGGCCAGTCCCGCCATACATGCGTGTGGTGGAGGTGTCTGCCTGGGTGAATGACTCGAACAGTTTTTCAATTTTTTCCTGAGAAATACCGATTCCCGTGTCTGAAATCGTAAAGCCTAATACCGGGTGGCCATTATGGCCTGTGGTGGAATCAACGGTTAAAGACACGTTTCCGATTTCTGTGAATTTGATGGCGTTGCCGACAAGGTTGGTCAGAACCTGTCGTACCCGGCCTGGGTCGCCTCTCAGGAGAGTAGGTGTCTCCGGCTCCAGGGTGAAGGTATAGGATATCCCTTTTTGCTCGGCCTGGATGGCAAACATGGCGTTCATGTCTTCCAGGGCAATCAGAAGATCAAAGTTGCGGATATCCAGCTCGAGTTTGCCTGCCTCGATTTTTGAAAGATCAAGGATGTCGTTGATAATCGCAAGAAGCCCCCGTGCGCTGTTGAAAACAATGCGGGCATATTTTTCCTGTTCTTGTGTGAGGCCGGCATCTAAAAGGAGGTGCATCATCCCGAGGATACCGTTCATGGGGGTTCTGATTTCGTGGCTCATGTTTGCCAGAAATTCACTTTTAATCAGGCTGGCCTTTTCCGCCTTCAGGGAAATGTCTTTGAATTTTTGTTCGGAAAGAGAAAGACGGTTCAGGGTTTCTGTCTGATTGCTTTGGAAAAAAAATACAAGCATGACGATAACAGCAAGAAGCGCATAGAGGTGCAGGCCAAAAAAGAGGTCTGTATAATTTGACGGGGGTTCTTGGGGCCCAAGTACATCCCAGGTGTGAAGCAGAAAAAAAATCGAAATGATCAGAGCACAAAACAGACCGTAGAGTATGCTCGCTCTGAAATTGATGGCAAAGGCCGCTCCCACCGGAAGGAGAAACAGCCACATGATCATTGGATTTCTGAACCCGCCGTTCATAATGCACGAGATAATGATGTACGCAGAGAACACAAGGGCCAGATTATGTGCGGGAATAGATGTGCGTCTTTTTTTTCTTAGGAAAAGGATATTGGCTGCAAGGGCAAGACTTGACATGGCTGCCAACAAAGCAAGGGGCTGTATCCCCAGGAACCTGTATATGACAAAAAAAAGACACTGGGTCAGAAAAAAGAACAGGGACAGAACGTTAATGACCCTCAGGCGGCTCATGAAAAAAAGGTCTTCTCCAAGAGTATCATCAGGACCAATGCCTGAATCTATCAATGAGCGTGACATGGCAGATAGGGACGTGAGAAAGCGCATGGGCATCACCTTGAAAAAAATCATTTTATACCACACCATTCAAAAAAGGCGAATATGGAGCATCGGGCCTTTTCCTTAAGGGGGCCTGTCAGGATAGGCTGTATATCCGCCATTTGTCTGATACCTTTCCATGGAAAATCCCTTGTGATACTCTGGTAAATTGTTTATGCAAAATGCCTGCTAATAAATGGGCAAAGTCATAAAAACATCACCGTTTTCAGCAAAAAGCCAGATTTCCAGAGTAAAACAAAGTGCTTAAACAATGGGGTGGAGGGAGTTCGGAAATAACTGAAAACACGTTATTATTTTAACAACAGAGGTCTTAAATGTAAACGAAATAGTTGCCATGGGATAGGAACCTCCCGTTAAAATTCCAAGGGAGGCATGTTAAATTATTTTCCTGATGTTGACTGTTTTCGCGGAACTTGTTATGTATAGGAAATCATTTCTAGTTTTCATATCGTACAAAGTTTCAAGCGCTTAGAACATCTGACCACCCGTGATATGGCCCGTGCGAAAGGGGATATCATTCAATGAATCGCAATGTTTCGTGACAGACATTTCAATTCGAGAGGCTCTTTTTTAGAAAATGAATGCTGGAAGGGAGGCCTGACCCATCGAATGGGAAAGTATATTAAGGATAATGTTCACATGTTTTTTGCCGACGATGATACGATTCGCAACCATCTGTACCATCATGTCACGGCCAGCGAAATTTTTCGTATTTTATTTCGCATCTGTGATGTCATGTTGTTTATAGTGGATGAAAATGGATCTCTTTGTTTGGCTAATGAAACAGCGTTGAACCATTTGGGCTATAATGCAGATGAAATTTTGGGCAAGTCATTTCTTCAGATCATTGACGCAAAAGACAGGCCAATCATGGAATCAAGAATGCAGTCCATGAGTTCGGAAATACATACAATTGACACCATGTCCTATCTGGGCAAAGAAAAAATGTGTGTGTCTGTTGACTTCAGGATGATGAGGGATACCATCCAGGATAAGACCTACTTTTTTATCATAAGCAAAGATATATCCAAGCTCAAGGCCACGGAAGAAAAATTCTTCAAGGCCTTTCACTCCAGTTCTGTGATTATGGTTGTTTTTACCGTGGATGAGGGACGCATCATTGATGCCAATGAGGCCGCCTTTAAAATGATGGGATTTTCAGCCCATGAAATGATTGGAAACACCATTGTCGGGCTTGATCTGTACCCGAATAAGGCCCAGAGAAAGAAAATTAGGGACTTGATCAAAACAAAGGGACGGATCGAAAATTATGAACTCACCGTCAAAACCAGAACAGGCGAAATTTGTTATGTCCTTTTCTCCATGGATGCCCTGACCATAGGCCATGAGGCCTGTGTCCTTGCTGTTGGCAGTGACTTCACGCAAAGAAAACAGACCGAACGGGACTTGAAAAAAGCTTACAAGGAGCAGAGTCGCCAAAAAGCCATCATTGAGAAAAAAAGCAGGGAACTTGAAAAAGCCAAGAGGATCATCGAAAAAGAGGCACGGCTGGTGGAAGAATCAAGCCGGCATAAATCCGAGTTCCTGGCCAGCATGAGCCATGAACTAAGAACCCCCTTGAACAGTATTATTCTTTTATCAGACCTTTTGTCGCAAAACAGGTCGGGACGCCTGGGGGAAAAGGAGGCTGAATACGCATCCATAATCAAATCAGCAGGGAATGACCTTCTGGAACTCATCAATGACATACTGGATATTTCACGTGTGGAATCAGGGCGCATGGAGATCAATCTGTCCAAGGTGAGTATGGAATATTTCTGCCGGAAAATAAGGGGTTATTTCACTGAAATGGCTGGAGTTAAAGGCCTGAAATTCGGGATACATCCCGGAGCCGGCCTGACCGACTATTTTGTCACCGACGTTCAGAAGCTGGAGCAGATCATTAAAAATTTGATTTCGAATGCCATCAAATTTACGGAAAAAGGCTCTGTAGATCTTTATATCCATAGGCCTGAGCCGACCCAGGACCTTACCCAGATCGGCATAAATGGGATGGATCATGTAAGAACACTCGCTTTTTCAGTTGTGGACAGCGGCATTGGGATCAAAGAAGATAAAAAGGATTATGTGTTTGAATTTTTCCGCCAGGCAGACAAAAGTATTCTCCGGAAATATGGAGGGACCGGCCTTGGCCTCCCTGTGTCCCGTGTTCTGGCCCAGCTTCTGGGGGGAGACATTCAGGTGGAAAGCACATACAAAAAGGGCAGCATATTTACACTCTATATACCTGAAATGACGAATGAATTTCAAAAAATTGGGTCTATAAAGCAGCACGCTGAGACCGGCTTCCCTGAATCAGAGGGAGTCTTTCATGATATGAGCTGGTCCATGGCCGGGAAAACCATTATTATTGCAGACGACGACATGCGGACAGCGTATGCCTTGATTCAGAATATGGACGTTTATGAACCCGAGATCATTGTCGCCACGGATGGGAAAAAATGCATGGAAAAACTGGAGGAATATCCTGACACGGCGATTCTCCTTTTGGATATTGCCATGCCGATGATGGATGGATTATCCGTTTTACGCCTTATCCGTAAACATAAAAAATTCAAGAAATTACCCGTTATTATGATTACTGCCAGGGCCATGGACAAGGACAAGGATAACTGTCTTTCAGAAGGGGCAGATGCCTTCCTGACAAAACCCCTTGATATGGAAAAACTTCTTTCAACCATATCCCGTCTTCTTGAAAAATGAGCACGATTTATGCCTCTTTCCGTTTCTTAACCATATCCGTCAGCTGTTCCCGGGAGAACTGATAGGGGGTATGACAGTTGTGACATCGGGTTTCCAAGGGAAAGGGGCCGTTTTCAGCCATATCCGCCAGATCGACCATGGGAAGCATGGCGATGTAAGCTGCAATCTTTTCTTCGCTGCAACGGCAGAAAAACTCAATGCGGTCATGGCTTAAAAATTTGGGGGAATAATCCGAAAAACAGGCGGTCAAGATCTCCACAGGATCCTTTTCGTCTGCCATCATAAGGCCGGGTGAGGGCATTTTGCATATGACGGCTTCCAACTCGGATCTAATCTCAACCGATGCACCGGGCATGGCCTGGAGAAGCAGGCCACCGGCGCCTGTCATCTGTCCGTGTTCATCAAATTGTATGCCCAATGAAAATGCAGTGGGCGTTTGTTCGGAGGTATAAAAATAGTGGGCCAGATCCTGGGCGATATTCCCATGGGCCAGCATGACTCTCCCGGTATAGGGCTGTTTCATGTCTTCCAGGTATTTGGTCAGGGTAAGAAAACCACTGCCGAAAAAAGGCGACAGATTGAAGTCCTTAAGGGGTTCTGAAAGGGGGATGGGAACGTGTTTGAGGTAGCCACGGACCTCACCAAAGGCATTGACCTCTACGGAAAGACCCTTGATGGGGCCGGAACAGTCAATGGACATCACCAGTCGGTCATGGCCTTTGAGATGGGAGGCCATGAGGCCACCGGCCAGATAGGCATGCCCGGCCACCAAGGTCTCAAGAATGCCGTATTCAAAGTTTGCCCGCATTTCATTGACCATGCGTGTGCCGTTGATAAAAGCCCCCCTTAAGTCGCCATTCCCAAGGACAAAGGTATGTACCCGGTCCCGGGCTCTGTCCTTCAGTTGTTTTTTCAGGCTATCTCCCACCAGTTTCTTTTTTTTCAATTTCCTGTCCTTCTGCTAAGCAATACGGCAATCACATCATCAAGGGTCAGGTGGACCCTTTTCCAAGAGCCTATATACACTCAAAAATCAAACAGGTAAAGAGGAGGTTCATGGCATTAATCGAAGG
>JAHIRD010000138.1 GCA_018818835.1 Pseudomonadota bacterium | reverse complement strand
TTGAACCGGAACAATCTCCTCAATCTTAAAACTTGTTCGATCTTGCTCTTTTGATCGCCCTTTAGATGACGAGAAGGGGGCCTCATTTGCACTCAAAGGCGAATCAATCGCTGTAAACGCTGTTCACCGGGAATTGCTGGTAAGATTAAAGTTAAGGTTAAATTAAAAAAATGGGGTGTGTGGGGGGAGAATCCCCCCACGACGCACGCTCGTGGTCTGTTAAACCGTTTTTTCATTTCGTTTCCAGGCAAAGCCTGGAAACTTAACTTTTTTTTTCACCATGAAGGTCATGAAGGACATGAAGTTTAGGGTGGAGATGTCTTCTTTTCTTCATGAGTTTCATGCTCTTCATGGTAAACTTGATTTTTTTTTAAAAAAACCACCCGTTCGCTGCGCTCACTGAAGGACATGAAGAAAAACAAATAATTTTAGTAATTTATTGTAGAATATTTTCATCCCCCCTCTGCGTCCTCTGCGACTCTGCGAGAGAAAAAAATACACCGAACTCGTTATGGAACCTGAACGTTTATAGTGAGTCTCAGTTGCTGGTGTTAAGGTTATTCGATAAAAAAGAAATGGATCTCGCTGAGGCGCTGAGGACGCAGAGAAAAACGTGTTGCATTGGGTGTTGTTATATATCCCTCTGTGTCGTTGGTGGGGCTTTGCCGCCTCGTTCCCAGGCTCCTGCCTGGGAATGCATACTTGAAGGCTCTTGCCTCCAGAGGCATGGCTGGAGCCATGCGGTATACAAAGAACAGAAATCAGACATATGACAGCATTTGGATATCTAAGGGCCACCGTTACAACATCCGGATTACTGACGGGGGTGAGGTCTACAAGCCTGTATATCCCCCGACTGACTTGCTCGATGATACCTTTATCTCTGAGCGAATAAAGCATATTACAGGTTATTCCATATTTAATGGCGCCACTCATTCGAAGCTGCCCACCATGTCTGCGGAATATGTCTTCTGGTTTATTCTTCATAGTTATTTCCAGACAAAACGTTTCTCTATAATGACAAGTAGTGACAATATGTCTGATTTGTAATGGGAAAGCGAGACTCAATCTATCAAAATTTAAAATTAATGTTTGTGATTGTGCCCAAACCCTTCACATTTTTGATTCACAAGCTTCATTGAAAAGGTATTGACAGACATTAGCTACTTCAATACCATTCATACGAATGAGTAATGAAGGACGGCAAAATGGTGTGGGGCCTTTAGTTGTTAATTCCATGAATCCCGCTTCAATATATCTTTAAATTTTATAACAATGACATTGTACAGGGTGTGATGGTAATAATGGCAAACGAGCATATTAGTGTTTCTTGCGCAATCATCGAACGAAACGGGCTTGTTCTTGCTGCTCAACGAAGCACAGCCATGAGTTTGCCGTTGAAGTGGGAATTCCCAGGCGGAAAAATTAGAGAAGGTGAGAGCCCTGAAGACGGAATTCGGCGTGAAATCCTTGAAGAACTCGACGTCACCATAAAAATACTCAAAGCCTTACCTCCTTCCACATACACCTATCCAACAATTACGGTGACACTGCATCCATTTATTTGTTCTATTTTTGACGGTGAAATAAAGCTCCATGAACATGAGGCTGTGGCGTGGCTGCCATCTGAAGAACTTGACACGCTTGACTGGGCTGAGGCTGATTTGCCGGTGCTTGCAACCTATTGTCAGATTATGGGTGAATAAGAACCATGCCGAATCAACTTTATCCCGGCCTGTATGATGCTCTTGTCGATTGCTCGTTACAAGAGCTTTTAGCCTCCAATCCTGAACTGCGAATAGTCCTCGATAAAATTGATCATGAAGAACAACCGGCCCGTTACGCCAGTTTTGTTTCCAAATTTCTTGAACAGGCCTTGCGAGTAATCGATGACCCTGAGAAACGCTTGTCCTTGTGCAACCGAATCATCGAATTGATGTCGGGAACAGAGGGAATGGAATATCTTGAAAACCGTAAATTGGTATCAGGTCGAAAGACGTTACTTCTGGAGATTACCCCACCCAATTATGGTCGGCCAGGCATTCCCCGGCCTCAGACATCCGTTGTGGAAAGCAGCCTTTTTACCGGATCACCCATGGAGCCGCAACTCGTCCATGAATTGATGGAGGAAATGCGATCGGCAGATTCCGTGGATATCCTGGTGTCGTTTATCAAGTGGTCCGGTTTACGGCTGTTGATGCCAGCGTTTGAGGATATGCGTGAGCGCGATGTACCGGTTAGGCTTATTACTACATCATACATGGGGGCATCGGACGCCCCGGCCGTTGAATGGCTGGCCGCCATGACCAATGTGCGGGTCAGGATTTCCTACGATACCAATCGGACCAGACTTCATGCAAAAGCGTACCATTTCAAACGGCTTTCCGGTTTTTCAACCGCCTATATCGGGTCCGCCAACATGTCTCATGCCGCAATGACAAGTGGTTTGGAATGGAATCTCAAAATCACCAGCGTTGATATGGATCATGTCCTTGATAAGTTTACGGCTGAGTTTGAGACCTATTGGAACAGTCGCGAATTTATACCCTATGATCCCGGCAATCCCGCAACACTTCGTCGGGCGATTGAACAGGCCCGGAAGTCCAGCGACTTAAAGACAGACTTCTTTTTCGATCTGTGCCCCCATCCTTTCCAGGAGCGGATTCTTGAAGCCCTGGCCCGTGAACGAACAACCCGCAATCATTACCGGAATCTGGTTATCGCCGCTACAGGAACAGGAAAGACAGTGATCTCGGCTTTCGACTATCATCGCTTTTTTCTCGAAAAGAAAAAGAACGCCAAGTTGCTGTTCATCGCTCATCGGAAGGAGATTCTTCAACAAGCCTTAATGACGTTCAGGAATGTTTTACGAGACTCTAACTTTGGCGAATTGCTGGTGGGGTCTTATCAGGCCGAACGCATGGAGCATCTCTTTTGTTCGGTGGGAATGCTTGCCAGTCGGCGTTTATGGGAACACGTGGGTTCTAACTTTTACGATTTTATTGTCGTTGATGAGGCCCATCACGGAACCGCAGCCAGCTATCGTCCGATTTATGATCATTTTAACCCTGAAATCTTGCTCGGGTTGACGGCAACACCGGAACGGATGGATGGCGGCAATGTGGCCGCGGATTTCGGAAACCGTTTTGCTGCTGAAATCAGACTTCCTGAGGCCCTGGAAGAGAAATTGCTTTGTCCTTTTCACTATTTTGGCGTTGCCGATCCCATTGACATCAGCAGTGACCGTTTTTGGAGAAACGGCAAATATGACGAAAAGGCACTTGAAAAAATATACACGGGAGAACACATCCTGGCAAAACAGCGTCTTGATGTCATCTATTCGACTCTGTTTCTTTACGAACCAAATCTTGAAAACGTCAAAGGCATCGGTTTTTGTGTGTCGATCAAGCACGCACAATTCATGGCTGATATGTTCAACAAACGGGGTATTTCTTCGGCAGCCTTTGTGTCCAGGCTTGAGAGCTCAGCCTGTGAATCCATGCTTGAAGGATTGAGGACCGGAACATTCATTTTTCTGTTTACGGTCGATAAACTCAGTGAAGGGGTGGATGTGCCGGATATCAACACGGTCCTGTTTCTTCGCCCCACACAAAGTCTGACCGTCTTTCTCCAGCAGCTGGGCCGGGGTTTGCGACACGCCCCTGGTAAAGATTGCCTGACCGTCCTTGACTTTGTAGGGCAGGCACACCGGCGTTACCGCCTTGATATTAAGCTAAAATCCTTGCTGCCCAAGCACCGTTATGCCATTGACCGCGAAGTGGAACACAATTTCCCTCATCTTCCGGCGGGTTGTTCCATCCAGTTTGACCGCATATCCCGGCAGTATGTTCTTGAGAATATTCGAACAAATCTTAAAAACCTTGCCGTCCAGATTCCGGAACGCCTCCAGACCTTTAGGTCGGATACAGGACAAGATCTCACCTTCGCAAATTTTATTCACTATCATGATTACGAGCCTGAGCGGCTGTTGGTGGCGGAAAGCTGGACCGGTTGGAAGGCCAAAGCACAACTTGCCCCAACTCCGGTTGATCCGGATTTCAATGCTTTGAAAAAAACCTTGGTGCGTGCCGCTTTTATTTCAGGCCCCCATGAAATCACGCGGATGCGGCAGGTGATCGGTTTGCTTGAAAATAATGATGTAGAGGGTGCCATGTCGCTGATTCAACACCAGCAAAACAGCGTGTATTATCGCTTTTGGGGCGAACCGGCATCAAAGTTGGGGTTTAATAACCTTTACGATTCATTTGATCGTTTGTGCCAAAATCAAACCATCCTCCGGGACATGGATGAAATCCTTGAATGGGCAGATTCAGCATCGCAGGTCAGTGGTGCCTTTGCAGAACTGCCGTTCCCTTGCGCCCTCGAACTGCATGCCTACTATGGCATCAAAGATATTCAGGCAGCTTTCGATCGTGCCACGTTATCTTCTCCGGGGCAGAGTGGTGTCGGTGTTATGCACTTTAAAGAGATCAAGGCTTACGCTCTGCTGATTACATATCAAAAGACCGAAAAAGAATTTTCCCCAAGCACCATGTATGCCGATTATCCTGTGAGCAGGGAATTGCTTCACTGGGAATCCCAATCAAACACAACGCAAGAATCCCCCACAGGCCAGAATCTGATCGATCACCAGTCCCGTGGTTATACAATTCTCGTTTTTGCCCGCGACCAAAAGAGGCGCAACAACTGCACCGTTCCCTTCGTGTATTTGGGACCGGTCGACCATGTGAGCCATGAAAGTGAACGGCCGATCAAGATCATGTGGCGACTTCACTATCCCATGCCTGTGGAGATGTTTGAAGAGAATCGGCGGGGGGGGTAGAAATTTTTGAATAGTATTGTGATACAGCTAATTCTCTAATCGAAGAGAGATAGTCATATGAATCAGGTCTTTGCGTTATTTGATAACTATCAATAAACAAGAATGAGATCAAAAAAACTTAAACGGCTTAAAAATAAAGAAAAATTAGGAGTCGGTTTAGATGAACGATGAAATTCTTCCCATACCGCGGATTCCAGAAGGTTTACGTGAAGCAGCAATAAGAGGAACTCTGATACCATTTGTTGGGGCAGGCGCTTCCCGCCTTGCAGGATGCCCAGACTGGAATGGTTTTGCTGATGCGGCGCTTCGATTTTTTGTTGAAAAAGGCAAATTTTCTCATGGACAGCTTGCTCAAATAAGCCATCTCAGCCCAAGGGTCAAGCTTGCTATTGCCAAAGGTTTACAAGAGGAACATCAAATACCCATCGACTTTAAAAAATTAATACATCCTGAAGGCCACAAGAAAAATCCTAAAGGTCTACGGCTTTTTGGGAGTTTGTCAGCCTTGGGTAAAACCTTTGTCACAACCAATTATGATGAATGGTTGGATGAGGAACTGAAGACACAAGAGCTTTCACCCGGGATTGAACCAGACCACAGTAAAATTATATTTGTTCAAAAAAGAAAAGCTATTCATCGAGTTAGTGATTTTACTGCGGATACACTGCATAAAAATAACTTAGTGATTCATTTGCATGGTTCTTTGCTTGACCCAGATGGTATGGTTCTTACTACACAAGATTATGTGCAACATTATGCAAATGACCGGTTTTCGATTGGGCAAGGTGTAGAGAATCGAGTTCTGACCTTTTTGGAATATCTGTTTGATCGTAAAACGGTGCTTTTCATTGGTTACGGTCTGGAAGAATTGGAAATTCTTGAATATGTCATACTGAAAGCAAGGCATAAGCCAGGATTCACCACGAAAGAGGCTAAACACTATTTGTTGCAAGGTTTTTTTTCCCACGAACAAGAGCTCATGGTCAGCCTAAAGCGATACTACCTCCAAGAGTGTGGGATTCAGTTAATACCTTTTCTTCGGGATCAAAAAGACTGGGACCAACTCTTAGATGTAATGGAAGAATTGGCACAAAAAGCTCCTGCCAAGGACGTAATACCACTTCAAGAATTTGGTGATATGGAGAAATTGTTAAAATGAATAATTTAACGGCGAATCAAAAGTCATTCATAGTTTTAATGGAAAAGAGCGATGAACATGCACAACGAGGATTTCAGTTGTTAATTACCAAGCCTGACCCGGAAGTTTTTTTTGATTCACTAAAAGCAGATGGTTTTTTTGAACCCAAAAAAGCCCCTGGCCCCACTCCAGCTGATGAGCCTGGCTATGTACGTATCCCGTATTGGGCGCCTTTGGATTATCTCAAACATTTGGCTCAGATCTCAGGGGAACGAAACGATTTAGAACTTGCGGAAAAAGTAATGAATGTTGTTAGGGAGGTAAGTCGATTTCGTGATGAAAGTGGCGAGGCTCAAGACAACTACCATACCTATCGAATTTTTGCTGAAATTATTGGACTCATACCGCGTGAAGTGTTTTTAAAAGAAGATTTGCCAATGATACCAGTGTGGCTTAATGGGAAATTTGATAGAAGTCTTGTTGGTACTGCTCTTAGTAAAGGCGTAATCAGTCGATTTTTGGAGAGTGAATCTCGTGGAGACTTGGAGATGGCTTGCACCATATTGAATTATTGTACTGAGTTAAAATGTGGGGAAGACGTTCCAACGAAACGACGAGATAGTGAGCTTGTAACAGTAGTGGACGGTTATTTCCTTAATAAAATAATTGAAAAGCATGCGGAAAAGTTAGGGCATAAAATTGGTGAAATTGCTTCATTTATGTTTGTTGAACGGATTAAAGAGGCGTTTAAAAGAGAAGAAAGAGCTATGCCCAGTTATATGATACGTCCAGCGGTTGAAGAGCACGAGCAAAATCGTAAATGGCATGAAACAGAAAACTGTTTGGTTATGGGACTCAGGGAGATCCTTGTTTCTTGGGTTTCGGCTGATCCTGCGGGCTCTCGTGAATTTATCAAGGATATGCTCAAAAATAAAAATGATATGATTAATCGTATCGGAATTTTTCTATTGAATGAACGATGGACTGAATTAAATTGCCTTTACGGAGACCTCGTAGGACCAGACTTGTTTGATTCGAAGAATCTACATGAGTTGTATCAATTATTGAAAAGACGTTTTATCATTTTCAATGATAATTATAAACAGGCGACTCTCAAGGCGATTTGTGAGTTACCCTTAAAGAATGTTGGCGAAAATCCTGAGCAATATCGACGTTATTTGATGCAGAATTGGCTTTCGGCTGTCAATAACCAAGGATATAAGCCTGTTGATGATTTGTTTGACGAGCTAAATCAAGATAAAGAGATGGGAAAATTATCTGACCACCCCGATTTTAATTTCTATATGGAAACAGGATGGGGACCAGGGCCCTCTCCCTATGAGCTTGATGAGTTACTCACCTTTTCTGAAAATGGAACTATAGTTGAAAAACTGAATGCTTTTGAACAGACGGATTTATGGCGTGGTCCGAATATTAAAGCACTTGTAACGACTCTTGAAAATGTTGTTACAAGTCAGCCGGATACTATTTTAGGGATACTCCCTCAATTCAGGGAGGCTAAAAGAGCTTATCAGTATGGTATTATAAATGGATTTAAGAACCTTTGGAACGGTAGTGATTACGATAAAGTTACGATTGATTGGGATTCGGCTTGGGTAAAGTTAATCGATTTTTTTGAAAGCCTACTTGGTGATCAAACTTTTTGGAGCGAGAAAGTCAATGAGCAGCATGATTTAACTCCGACACGGGACTGGATACCACCTCTAATAGCAGAGTTGCTTAAATCGGGAACTCTGAAAGACGAAAAAGCCTATTCCCCTGATTTGTTGCCAAGAACATTGGATCTCATAATCCTTCTGTTGGATAACTTGGAAATCGAAGATGCGGTCGATCGAGACCCAATGTTGCATGCTATTAATTCATCAAGAGGAAAGTCCCTTGAAGCACTTTTTATCCATGCACTAAGGGCATGTCGTGTTGCAGACAAAAAAATAGGGAAACACGAAGATACTTGGGCGGATATTGTACATGTATTTAATAAAGAGATTGAGAAGTGCATTACAGGGGCCAACCATGATTTTTCAACTCTTTCTGGGTGTTACCTTCCCAATTTAAATTATCTTAGCAAAGATTGGTTGTATTCGAGAATAACGCAAATCTTTCCATTTGATTTGAATGAAAACTTCAGATGTGCAATTGCGGGTCTGACTTATGCATCGGCGGCCAAAGACTTATATCAACTTTTGGTTTCAAATGAGATCATAGACAAGGCATTGAGTATTGAACTAAATAATGAACAGGTCCGTGAGAGAATTCTTGACAGAGTCGCTCTTGCTTATCTTTGGGGCGATGAGACACTTGACTCATCAAGGTTTACCCTTTTATTGGCTGAAGATAAAATTAATGATCTTATAAACATCTGCAGTTTTTTTAAGAAAGTGCATAAAAAAGGTCTATCCGAAAAACAAATTGAGCTTATAGTGAATTTTTGGAAATGGTGTGTTGAATGGGGCGAAGCCTTATCCAGTCAACCTACAAAATTATATTCATCGCTCAGTAAATTATCTTGCGTTTTACATGAAATAGACAAAAATTCCTTAAAACTAATGGTGGCAGTGGCCCCATATGTGAGTATAAATCATAATGCCGATATCTTTATAGAAGAGCTTGATCGTTTGGCAACAATGTCCCCAAAAGAAGTCTGTAGAATTTTACGAGAAGTTCTAAACAATTATAAACCAACTTATGACTATGAAGATCGATTGAGGGGGTTGTTGACCAAATTGGCAGGTACCGGACTTAGAACAGAAGTGATAGAGTTTTCGAATAGTGTTAGGCAGTTAAAAGGTATAGAGCAACTTTATAATGAATTAACAGGGGTGTGATGAGGTGAAACCAAGGGGAGAAAGAAGATCTTTCATGAAACCAGAATTACAATAAAGTTTTAGAAAATTATGGACACAAAAACAGTAAAAAACCTGTTCGATCATATTACAATGTGGAAAAGAGGCGGACAACGAGCACCGCACAAGCCGCTATTGATTTTAATTGCCTTGGCACATTGTATCCAGGAAAAGGGAAGGCTTATCAGTTTTTCAGATATTGAAAACCAACTGAAACAGATTTTGATCGAATTCGGCCCGACACGGAAACGCTACCATCCCGAGTATCCATTCTGGCGGCTGCAGAATGATGGCATTTGGGAATTAACGAACACAGAACTTGTTACGTCGCGGAGATGTAATTCCGATGCAAAAAAAGGTGAACTGATCAAATATAATGTTCAAGGCGGTTTTAAAAAACAGATCTACGATTTTCTTGTATGCAACAAAGACCAGATCCCTGAAATCGTATCATCCATTTTAGAAAACAATTTTCCGGCGTCCATCCACGAAGATATTCTGCAAGCCGTTGGCCTTGATCTTGAGTTTACTGAAAACATAAAACGAAATCGTGACCCCAATTTCAGGGATAGAATTTTAAATGCCTATGAGTATCGATGTGCGGTTTGCGGTTTTAATGTCCGTGTCGGCAATTCATTGGTGGCACTTGAAGCCGCTCATATTAAATGGCACCAGGCCGGTGGCCCTGACATTGAAGAAAATGGTGTTGCACTCTGTGCCTTGCATCACAAGCTTTTCGATCGCGGGGCTTTCACATTGTCGGATAACATGAAAATTATTGTCTCTGATCGGGCTCATGGAACAGGAGGCTTTGAAGAATGGCTCATGGCTTATCATGGTAAAAAACTGATCCAACCACAAAGGCCATCTTTTTTCCCGGAACCTCAATTTGTATCCTGGCATATTCGCGAGGTTTTCCAAGGTGATGGAAGACATCCCTCCTGATATCATTCCCCGAATTAACATATGACAGTATATGCCAGGTACATCCCCACCTGGGTATAACGTTTATTACAATCCAAATTGGTTTTTTGAAACGGTTGGCTTTTAACTTGCTGATAAATTGGATTTTTTTATTTCATCACAAACCAAAGTAGTGATGATGGGGATGGTGGAGTATGGATTTGCTTTAATTTTAAGGCCCAATTCGTGGACCCAATAAAAACGCAGGTCAACGAGTTGGGTAATCGGTTGGAAAATTTTTTTTAATAAGAGATTGGTAGACACTCGGATACAATCTCACAGGCTGTTAATGTGATAAAGTCCATGATTTGCGCAACAATACCTGCGGGGACTTAAATCCATAAAAAATTGATTTATAATATCATCATATCGTGTATAAAGTTTAAAAAGAAGCGTTTGCCACGGACTCTTTAGGATAGCTGGAAGTCTATCTCACATGACGATATCTCATGCAGATAAAAGAAAATTTACCAAAGAGAGGGGTTCATTCCGGGGATTGCCCACGTGGATCTGGGCCTTGGGTTTTGTCTCACTTCTGTATTTGGATTGCTTATATATCCCAGGAGCAAATGATGAAAATCGGAATATGTTTATTTGGAATACTGATTATGTTCGGATCTGATGTGGCACGTGCGAATTACTTCCCCAGTGGATTAAATTCCACCTTTGATTTTTCCATGGAAACACCCTTTGATGAGTATGTTAAAGCCACTCGGAAGATGGTGGAAAAAGCGCGTGTTGATCTGAATGATACAAACCGGGACCGTGTTGTCCAAGCCAATACGCCATTTGAATTGATACCGAAACAAAGACCCATTCAAAACGGCATTCTTTTGATCCATGGCTTATCCGATTCCCCCTATCAGATGAAAGATCTGGCAACGCATTTTCTTTCAAAGGGCTTTCTGGTCAGGACCATTTTGCTGCCCGGTCATGGCACAGTCCCTGGTGATATGCTGGAAGTCACATGGGAAGCCTGGGCAAAAGCCACGGAATATGGCGTTCATGGATTTTCAGGCCTCGTTGACAACCTGTATCTGGGTGGTTTTTCAACCGGCGGTGAGCTTGCCATCTATATGTGCCTGAAAGGGTATGACATCAAGGGGCTGTTTCTCTTCGCCCCGGTCACAAAGATAAAGACAAAGACAGCCTGGTTTTCTACAACCTTTGCCGCGCCAGACTGGCTTTTAAAACAAGATGAAAAAGATTTTGCCCGGTATGATTCACTGGCATCCAATGCCGTGGCCCAAGTCTATCAATTGACCGTTGAAGTCGATCGCCTGATAGAAACAAAAAAAAACCTGGTTGTTCCTGTTTTTATCGCCTTGAGCGATGATGATATCACGGTGAGTTCTGAACATACGATGGCCCTGTTCCACACCCTGTTCTCATCAGACGAAAACAAGATGGTTGTATATTGCTCAAATCCCGCCAAGTATCAGCCTGATCCGTCTGGAAAGGTTATTTTCAAAGACAGTCGAATCCCTGATGACAGGATTGTCTCATTTTCGCATTTGTCAATTATTGTGTCGCCAGATGACCCGCATTATGGTAAAAAAGGTGATTATGTCTATTCTCCCCATCCATGGTTAAAACAGAATTCAAATGGTATAAGTAAAGATCAGATTTTTTATGGCGAGCTCACGGGGTCGCTTAAAAAGAAGCATTATATGCAACGACTGGCTTATAATCCTTATTTTAATGAGATGACGGGTTTGATCGACCAGTTTCTGGCAAACATCCGGAATTGATTCTGGTCTGGCACAGGATCTGGACCGTTTGAAATCTGTTATCCCATGGGTCAATATATGTGATCGATTAGCCCAATGGGGCTGTGCCGGCGTAAATCATGTTAAGCCTTAAGAACGGTTTGAGATATATTTTTATTAATCCATGCAAAGAAGTCTAAATGATTCCAAAAGGAGATCAGGATGAAACTTTATGTAGGAAGTTTATCAAGTGATGTCACCGAAGATGAATTACGGTCAGCATTTGAACAATTCGGACAGGTTGAGTCAACAGCAATTATCAAAGATAAGGACAGTGGCCTATCAAAAGGTTTTGGGTTTGTAGAGATGGGTTCAAAAGAGCAAGGGCAGGCTGCCATTGATGGACTCAATGGAAAAGATTTGAACGGAAAAGCTCTGGCGGTGAATGAAGCTCGCCCCCGTACCGAAAGTCGCGGCAACCGAGGTGGCGGTTACGGGGGAGGCCGGGGTGGTCAGGGCGGAGGTCGCGGTGGTCAGGGCGGAGGTCGCGGCGGTCAGGGCGGAGGTCGCGGTGGTCAGGGTGGAGGTCGAGGAGGGCAGGACGGTGGTAGAGGAGGGCAGGGTGGTGGACGAGGCGGCCAAGGCACTGACAGAGGAGGTCAGGGCAGTGGACGAGGCAGCCGGAGTGGCGGCAGAGATGGTGGGCAGGGCGGTGGACGAGGATTCTGATCATTCAATGATTTCCCCATGGGGAATGTGCTTTTGATAAGAATAAGCCCTGAAAGAGCATTTGCAACGGATAGATCCATGGGTGCCCACATTATTGATTAGTTATTGGAAAAGACTATTTAATAAAGGGATTGTTTATTACGGTCCATGGGCATTAGCTCGGCGTTTGGGAATAATTTCTTTACATAAATAACGATTTTATAATTAAAATCCATTGATCAGGTATGTGTTCGGCATGGTTTAATATAAAAATAGTATTGACAAGTTTTCGTTCTTATGCAAATGATGACAGTCGGATTTAAACGGTAACATAAACAATAAGAAAGACGTTAAGGAAGGAGGCATTTATGCTAAAAGTCAAACGGTTTGATAAACGTTTATGCGTTACCTTTTTAATTGCCATGATGTTTATTGCAATTCCTTTGTCTTCATTTGCAGCCCAGGCTGGCCCGGAGATGAAATCCGAGGTTAAGGCACCGGAATCACTGATTGACATCAATACAGCTGATTCCATGCAGCTTTCAGCCCTTCCGGGTATTGGCGGGGAACTGGCGGAGAGGATAGTCGCGTATCGTAACGAACACGGACTTTTCAAGACGACCCAGGACCTTGAGCAGGTCCAAGGTATGGGACAAGACAAACTTTCCCAGATTGCGACTCTGATAACCGTCAAACCATCGGATAAGTAACAAAAACATCGCCTGGCCCTGACATGTGAAGGGCCAGGCGAATCCCAAATGAATCCTGCCCTTCATCTCCATGTGTTGAATCATAAAAAATGCCACTTATTCAAGGTAGGAGGAACAATTATGTTGAATGTAAAGCTGTTTGATAAACGTATGTGTTTGACGCTTTTGTTTGTATTGATGTTTGTCGCAATGCCTTTGTCATCGTTTTCGGTCCAGGATGTGCCAGAGGTTAAAACAGAAGTCACGGTCCAAAATGTATTGATTGATATCAATACGGCAGATGCGATACAACTTTCGGGCTTGCCTGGAATTGGTGAGGCTCTGGCCGATAGGATTATTGCCTATCGTAATGAATATGGTCTTTTTAAAACAACCCAGGACCTTCAGCAAGTCAAAGGAATCGGTGAAAAAAAACTATCTAAAATCACAACGTTGATAACCGTTAAGCGGCCATCAGGTCAATAATCAATTAATAACAGCGCCTGGCCTTGTCCAACTTATAATAGGGATCACCTGGCCGGGCACTACATCCTCCGTTGCCATCAACGCAATAATTCTTGATAGTCAGTGATGTATATAAATTTTTAATTGATTTTTTATATCATTTTGATTTTAAAATATTTTTCATTAATTCTTCTAATGCTACAATTTTAGGAGGTTGTCATGAAAGATGATCGTTTTCGCCGTCTTTGTTTGGCTTTTATATGTGTCATGGCTTTATTTTTTAGTTTTGCATCCTGTGGGGGGAGTGATTCTTCCGAGGATGGCATTGGAAATAATGTTATTGTCAATGGCCAGGCTCTTTCCCAACAAGAGATCGACGAAATAGTTCAATTTTTTGGTGTAGAACCTGCGCCGGGTAATTACTGGTATGACTCAACGTCAGGATTGGCGGGCAACGTAGGGCAATTGGCCACGGCATTTCTTCCCCCTGGTCTTCCCTTTGCGCCGATTCATCAAGATGCATCCCGCGGCAATACCGGTGTTCTTGTCAACGGCCGTGAAATTACACGTGATGAAGTTAACTTTCTCAAACAAATATTTTCTATTGAGGAGGTCCCCCAAGGCAATTATACATTGCTCTCAAATGGCGATATTTTCCCAACTGATGACCCCTACAATCCCGACTCGCGAGGGAATATTCCGGATGCCATGTCGTATTCGGGTTATTCAGACAATTTTTGGAGTTCCCGCTATGGCGTGGGGAATTCAGCAGGGGGCTGTTCTTACATCTCTATGCCCAGTGCAACGGGTGGCACATCCACAACGGTGACCACCGGGTGCGGGTAATATATCGGGATCGAAATCGATTTACTAAAATCCATAGACCGCGGAGTCGTCCTTGTTACCGATAGCGAATTCGATCCCAAAGGACCTAAATCCCAATAAACGTAGGAACTGGACGCTTTTTCTTCGTGTCCTTCAGTACTCCCGTTGGTCGCTGAAGCACACGAAGAGCACGAAGAAGGGCAAAAATAGGTCCCATGAGTCCTATAGGTCCCATAAGACCCATGTGATCTATATGACTTATGTCATTTTTATCTCGTCTTTATTTGAATATTATTTCAGGCCACGTTATTCGTTCCCAAACTACGATCTATTTCAGATAACTGAAGGCCGTGGCCAGTTTTTTCATGTGTTGTTTTTCGCCGTTGGCGATGCCGTATAAAATGCGTTTGATGTCAGGATCAGTCACGATATCCGCGCCGCTTCGGTAAAGGTCAAAGGCCGAATATTCGATGTCCAGGGCCATGTCGAGGATGGCCAGCGGTTGTGCTGTTTTTACAGTGTCCAGGCGTTTCAGGGCGTCTTTCAGTTCCACACCGCCTTCAAGGATATCACCCTTCATGCTGTGGAAAAAGGTATCGAATTCCGGAAGATCATTTTTTTTGGTGACAAGAATTCGATACAGGGCTTCGGCATGATCGGATTCGGCCAGGGAAAGGTATTCAATGGCATCACTGAAGGGCTCTTTGGGGAATTTTTCAAGAATGGATTTATAGAAGTTCCAGGCCCCTTTTTCAAGATCCATTGCTGACATCAGCATGTCTTCGACATCGTTTTTCTTTCCAAGCACCTGCACTTTTGGGAAATCCTGAATGGTTTTTCCGTTCCAGGCCAGAATGCCTCCTTTAAGGTTGTAGATACGTCCCAGGTCCTTGCTTGTTCCAAAGGTCAGGGCTGCGGCTGCACGTGATCGTGCGCCGGATCTACAGGTGAAAATGATATCCACCTTGTGGGGCAATGATTCGATATTGGTGCCCATGGTGGGAAAGGGAATGAGTTTGGAGCCCGGGATATGACTTTCATAGTACTCCTCAGGCTGCCTGACATCAATCATGACATAATCCCGTTCATCGTGTGTGCTGATATAATCTTTTAACTGATCCGCTGTTAAGTCGGTAATATCTTTTATATTCATAGGTTTCCCCCTTGTGTGAGCGGTGACCGGTTGATGTTGTTTTTCCCCCGGGTGAAAAAAAGCAAGCACAGCAAAAGGCAGTATCCACCGGTGGCTAAAAATGCAAAAAGCGGATAATAATAGCCCATTGGGGCAAGAAAAGCCACAATGATCCAATGGGCAAGGATCAGACGGCGTGAATGGAGTCGGATGGGAAAGTCTTCGTACCTGAGAATGACGGCAAGGCCGCTGAGATTCCAGCCGTAAAGTGCTGTAAACGAATGAATTTTAAGCAGTAACTTTGAACTTTGTTCATATTGCATCGGGAAAAATTCCAGAATGATGTAGGCAATGCCGCTGATGGCTGTGTATAAAAGGAACAGCATGCCCGAAGTGAGAAAGGTTTTCTGCTGAAGGCTATCCACGTTGTTTAGAAAAATATAAAGAATGGTCCCCACACAGGCAAACAAGAGCGTTGTCACAAGGACCTGGGGAGCCAGTTTTTCCAAGAGGATAAACATGAAAAAGATGATCACCCCCAGGTTCACGGTCCAGAAGCACAGATTCCGGATAAAAACGGAAATGGATTCTCTGGCGGGCTTCATGATGGAAAACATGACGGACATGGTGATAAGAGACAGTGGAAATGAAAATCCCAGAAAAAAGGTATCAAGCTTTAGCTTGGGTATCGTCACCAGGTGAAGATACTCATTGTTGACAATGACCACCGATGAAATCACAAGACCCATGGACAGGCAGAGAAGGGATGCCTGGTTGAATTTTTTGGATATTGGTGCCTTGGCATCAAAGAAGTCCCATGGGAAAAATGAAAAACACCTGATTCGAATGGATTCCACAATACCGGCTAAAATCAGAGAACAAAAGATGGCCAATGGATACAGTTCAAAAAAGGCAAAACAGGCATAGCAAAGGGAGATGACAAGAAAGGCAGAGGCTTTTAAAGAGAGGTGCTTAAGCCCTTCGGTGTAGTAAAGCACGATGGTTCCACCGGAACAGAGGTTGAACAAAAAAATGTGGAGTCTGTCAAAGTTCAGGGACACATGGCCGAAAAACTGATGGAGAAAACCAAAGGCCAGGGCCGTGGTCATTAAAAATACAAACAATGATTTCAATTTATTGCTCATGGGTCTTATACCCCCAGGACTTCGTTCAATGCCGAGTCGATTTCAGGATGAATAAAAGAGTAACCTGATGTTAAGAGCTTTTCAGGATGAATCCGGGCGCTGGATAGGAGAATCTCTTCTCCCATCTGTCCGAAACGGGCCCGGATGATGGATTCGGGAATGTTGAACAGAGCCGGTCGTTTTAATTTTTTTGCCAGAATCCGGCTAAGAGCCTTGTTTGTCTGCGGGTTTGGGGCCACAAGATTCACTGGCCCGTAAAGGTGTGTATCCGTGATCAGGTGATGCATGGCATAAAGGGTGTCTTCCATGGAGATCCAGCTGATAAACTGAGACCCTGAACCCATGGATGCACCAAGTCCTATGTTGAACAGGGGCAACAGCTTGGACAGGGCCCCTCCTTCCGGAGAATAGACCACACCGATCCGCATGTTTGCCGTGCGTATTCCACCTTGGATAGCTGGCTCACAGGCGTCTTCCCAGGCCTTGCACATGGATGAGATATATTGGTTTCCGCTTTGGGACGATTCGTCACATATCGTGTCCCCGGTATGGCCGTAGTAACCGATGGCCGAGGCGCACAAAAATACCTTTGGGGGCTTTTCAAGTCTGGCAAGGGTGTTTGAAAGTAGCGTGGTGCCCTTGACCCGGCTCTGTGTGAGACGATGTTTGATGGCATCTGTCCACCGGACCTCTCCGATGTTTTCTCCGGCCAGGTGGATGACAACATCCATGCCTTCCAGATCCTTTGGATCAAGAATTTCCTGTTCCGGGTCCCAGAATATTTCAAGGTTTTCAGGGTCGGGTTTTCTCCTGACCAGGGTATAGACTTCATGCCCTCCGGTGGTCAGAAAGGGGACCAGGCGTGAGCCGATCAAACCACTTGCACCGGTGATGGCGATTCTTGAATGCCTGGGAAGGGGTGTGTTCCGGTGAAGAAAAAGATCCCTTTGGGTGATGGCGTGCCTGTAGGTGAAAATTCGTTCAAGGTCCTTGTGAACGTATTTGTTGATCAGGCGACTGTGGGAGGCAGGAAAGGGCAGGGCAAATTCAATCCGGTCCTCCAGAATGGCGTTGTTGTCCGATGGAATGAACCGATGCGTGTGATTCCAGGATTTGAATGGGCCTTTGACCTGGGTGTCCCTGAACATCCTGCCCGGTTCACAGGCTGTATGAACAGCATTCCATGTGGAGAATACCGGGCCGGTTTTTATTTTTAACCTGACCTGGGTGCCTGTGTCCACACCGGGTGTTTTGGATATGATTTTCAAGGGAGACCAAGGCGGGGAGAGGCGCCGGATTGCACCTTTCTGGGCATGCCACTCAAACACGTCCTCTGCCGGGGCATCTATGATTGATCGCTTGACAAATGTTTGAATTTTCATAAGATATGGGGTACCTTGTTCCCAAGAAAAATCGATTCAGTGGTTAAAACCACATCAAACACAGCAATTTCAACGCCTGCATCCACGGCAAGCCGGAGTTGCTTGCCATAGGCCGGATCAATGTGATCCGCCGGGCTGAACACGGTGGCGTCCATGCGTTGGATCAGGTAGAACATCATGCATCGGTGCCCCTGTTTCTTTAGGGTCATCAGTTCGTTAATATGCTTCAAGCCTCTGACGGTCACGGCATCAGGGAACTGGGCATGACCCTGGTTTACCAGGGAGCAGTTCTTTATTTCCACAAAGCATTTCCCTTTAATCGGGTCTGAAAGAACAAGATCCAGCCGGGAATGGTCACTGACTTTGACTTCGGCGTCGATCCGCTCATAACCGGTTAGCTGATCAATCAGTCCGGCCTGGGCCGCTGCCTTGACAAGCCGGTTGGGGATGATCGTGTTCACGCCCACCAGGGATGTTCCCATGTCAATGATTTCCCAGGTGTATTTCAGTTTTCGCCTGGGATTGTCATGATAGGACAGATACACGGGGCTGCCCGGCTCACAGCATGCTTTCATGGACCCTGAATTTGGGCAGTGGGCCGTAACCACCGTTTTTTCATCCAGCTGCACATCGGCAAGGAAACGTTTATACCGTTTGACCAGGGTTCCACGGATCAGTTCCGGCCAGAAAATCCCCCCTGTCTGCTCTGGGTCTGAATCCATGATGCTTATTCCTTGAACTCCAAAAGGCTGTCCACGATGGGGCTTCCTTCAAGGGCACGGGAAAAATCCCGTTTTTCTTCAATGGCTTTTTTTACCACAGCACTGGTGGTGGTGTCTCCGTATAGGATGGCCCCTTCAAGGTGACCGTCCCGGAAAATAAGGTTGATATAGACATCGTCCTGGTCTTTTTCAATGACCGTACAGCTTCCGTCACAAGCCTCGATGCTGCCGATGCTGAATAAATCCACACCCAGAACTTTGATGGTGTTGGACCGGGGAATTCCCCCGAATCCTGCTTTTTTCCCGGCTGCGTTCATGCCGGCAATGGCACCCTGGTACATGGCTGCGTTCCATAAGCCGTAGAGAACCCCCCGATGTTCGGCAGTGTCCCCCGCAGCATAGATGCCTTCCACGGAAGTTTCCATGAAGTCGTTGACGATAATGCCCTGGTTGACATTCAGTCCCGATGTTCGTGCCAGATAACTGTTGGGCCTAACCCCTGCGGCGAAGATCACAAGATCGGCATCCAGGGTCTTGCCGTTTGAAAGAACTATCCGTGCTGCCCGTTCATCCCCTTCGATTTCCTTGACCGATGTTCCTGTTTCAAGGGTGATCCCCAGGCTTTTGACATGGGCCATCAGGCGGGTGGAAGCCTTGCGGTTAAGCTGGCGGGGCATCAGGTATTCAAATCCTTCCACCACGGTGACCGGCAGGTCGGGTGAGGCTTTGATCAGTCCTGCGGCCACCTCAAGGCCCAGGATCCCCCCACCGATAACAACGGCGGACGTGGAGGTGGCGGCTGATTCCAAAATCATTTGGGCATGGTCTTTGGTTCTGATGGTTGTCACACCGTTTTTCTGGGCCCCTGGCACCGGGGGGATAAAGGGATGGGCTCCTGCTGTGATGATTAATTTATCATAATCCAGTCTCTGGCCGTCCCTCAGTTGGATGACCCTGGCAGCAGGTCTGCATTCCACGACTTCCGCATTGAGAATCAGTTCGATGCGGTTATCTGTATACCAACTCTCCGGGTGGATGGGAAGGGATGCAACATCCACTTCTCCGGCCAGGAGCCGGGTAAGATTAAGCCGGTAATAGGGAAGATGGTCTTCCTTGGACAGGAGCACGATTTCAGCGGACGAAGACTCTTTCCGCGCGGCTTCAGCTGCGGAAACACCGGCGATACCTGCCCCCACGATGAGGATGCGGCGTTTGATACTATCCGTTGTTTTTGAGGGCTCGGATGGGGAAAGGGGCTCGAATTTTTTTGCCCCGGCGCCGCAGATGGGGCAGTTTGACGGCGGGGTATCTCCCTTATGGTTGTAATGACAGACAAGACACTTCCAGCCTGAAACTTTTTCTTTTTTCTCGGGTTGATCACCTCCGAAAGCTTCGAATGCGTCCTCCGGAGCACCGCAGACAACACACTGGGTTGGTGGTGTCGCACCTTTATGTATATATCCGCAGACCGAACAGCGCCATTCTTTAATTATCTCACTCATGTCAACTCCCCTTGTTGTCATCAAAAAAACGCCAGTTGTTTTTCAGGATAATGCGTGCCCCTTTTTTGTTGGTCACGTAGGCGAAGCACCATTTCATGAAAACGAAAAATCTGTTGTTGAATCCTGTTATAAAATAGATGTGAATAAATATCCAGAGAAGCCAGGCTATAAATCCTTGAACCCTTAAAAAACCGAAATCGGCAATGGCCTTGCTTCGGCCGATGGTGGACAGGGTTCCCAGATGCTTGTAGGTGAATGGTTTCCTTGGTTTTTTTCGAGTGTCCCTTACAATGTTTCCGGCAACACATTCCCCTTCGTTGATGGCAACCGGGGAAAGGGTGGGTAGTGCTTCCTTGCCGCTTGGGATAAAGCAGGCCTGATCACCAGCCACGAAAACCTCAGGATGGTTTTTGACACTCAGGTCTTGTTCAACCAGAATTCGTCCCTGACTGTTCAGTTCTAATCCAAGCTTTCGGTTCAGATCCGTGGCCGTAACACCGGCGGCCCACAGAACCGTGGCTGTTTCAATGCGCTCACCTCCAACCATGATGCTGCCCTCGTCAATGGCCGTAACAGGGCTTGACGTCCATACCTGGATACCCAGTTTTTCAAGATCACGTGTGGCCCGACTGCTTTGGCTTTCAGGAAACATGGCAAGAATTCGTTTTCCTGCTTCCAATAGGATGATCCGGGTGAGTTTGGGGTCGATGTTTCTGAAATCCCTGACCAGGGTGTAACGGGTCATTTCACCCAGGGCCCCGGCCAGTTCGACACCCGTTGGACCACCACCCACAACCACGAAGGTGAGAAATTTTCGTTTCTGGGTAGCATCCTGCTGCCTTTCTGCTTTTTCAAAGGCCGAGAGGATGCGGCGGTTGATTTCATTGGCCTGCTCAAGGGTTTTAAGTCCAGGGGCGTATTTTTCCCATTCGGGATGGCCAAAATAGGAATGCTGAACACCGCAGGCCAGAATCAGATAATCGTATGAGACAGGGCCGAAGTCTGTGATCAGCGTCCGGGTCTCAAATTCCACCTGGAGCGCCGTTCCTTGAAGAACGGAAATATTTCCGTAGGAAGAGAGAATGCTGCGGATGGGAACGGCAATATCAGACTGGCTCAGGCCTGCCGTGGCAACTTGATAGAGCAGGGGCTGAAACAGGTGATGATTGGTTTTGTCGATAACTGTAACACGAATTTCTTTGGGGTGTTTCCCGAGGATTTTTGCGGCTTTCAGGCCGGCGAACCCGGCTCCGACAATGACGACATGTTTCATGGTGCCCCTGGTGAGACCTTTCTTCAGAATAGTGTGGGGGGCTTTGTTTCCTTGGGAACAAAGGCGGACACAGCCTTATGTTTTTTTCTGAACAGGTCCTTTTGGATTCAATGATCAACCTTGTTAAGGAAAGGTGCGGGCGGCATTCATAGCCGCCCACAAACACATGATCATACAATGACTGGTATTAGTATTGATTGATCAGACGTGTGCTCAGAAGTTTTATATGAGACATTTCTTCCTTGATGATGCCGTCGATTTTTTCTTTACCAAGTTTTGCAGGCACAATGTCTTTCATGCCCAGATAGAAAACAATGGAATCCTTTTCAGCGCCGATGGCGGCTTTGAGGATGTCCTTCATGGTTGAAGGATCCAGTTCTTTTTCAAAGAAGACCCTGGAATCGGCAAGGGCTTTTAGATACAGAGGCGCTTCATTGTTTGGATCGAAGGTGGTGGATTCTTTTTGCAGGCCAGTGAGTTCTTTTCTCAAAGCCTTGAATGTTACTTCATGGTCATCTTCCATTTTGGCGAGTTCAAGGAGAAAATCTTTTTCCTCGCCAGATACGTTTTTAGCGGCTTTTCGATAGAAAATTGCCCCGTTTTTTTCAATTTGTTCAGCCATTTCAAAAATTTCATCAGCATTGAAATCCAGTGCCATCTCAAACTCCTTTCAATTATTCATGAATATGTCAGTGACTATTTAATGTGGTTCTAAGCCAGTTCTTAATTTCAGTGTCAAGTTCGTATATTCCCTTATGATAGCCTATGGAGTCAAGAAATTTTTTTTCAAGTTCCAGTGGCATACGGAATCGAGCCATTTCTTCCATATCAAACCCGTTCCGTTTCACAAGAACAATATAGGGAATTTTTTCCCAGGTGTTGATGGTGAAATAGACTGATTCATCGGCACTTCCCCGTGCTCTGTATTTGTCTGCGGCCCATCCGGCGCCCCATTCCAGATGGCGCCCCACGGCAACCGCAGGGTTAAGATCCCATTCAACGGTGTTGAGAAGATGGATGTTTTTTTTTAATTCATTGAGTTTAAGCATGACAGCCTCCTTAATTGTTGGGCATGGAAAAACTTTTAATAAAATATACAAGTATCGTGCCAGGGGGTGGAATGGGTGGACTGGGTGGACTTGGTGGGCGGGGTGGACTGGGACTTTTTACGACGGCATCAAAAATGTATTGAGAATTTTTGGACACAGGGTATTATATAAGGACGTCATTGTCTTAAAGATACAATCTGTCTCATAATGCTATTTGAAACAATGTTGTCCGGCATAGATCAATGAACCGTTTAAGACCTTCCAGGCGAGCACCCATAAGATAAAGCCTTATCCATTCCTTTCTGTGCCGGGATATATGTTTAAAGACCTTTGGCTGGATGTGCTAAATCCATGGTACACATTGAGTTCAGCCCCGTCTCATCTATTGATTTGTTATTGTCCGTCCGTTTATGGTATGAGAGTGATTTGAATCATACTTCTATTATGACAGGACCTGTTGGCATAGAATGTGTACTATGACATGAAAATTTTCATTTACCTTTTTAACCCCTTTCATTTCTGAGATAACGGAGGAATTCATGGATGTGGTTTTTCTTTCCCGGTTACAGTTTGCTGCGGCAACGATGTTTCATTTTTTATTTGTCCCTCTGACCCTGGGACTTTCCGTGATTCTGGCAATTATGGAAACCCAGTACGCCCGGACAGGCGATGAGGATTATTTGAAGATGACCCGGTTTTTCGGAAAACTCTTTTTAATTAACTTTGTCGTGGGCATCGTCACCGGTATTACACTGGAATTCCAGTTCGGGACAAACTGGTCACGCTATTCGGAATATGTGGGGGATGTGTTCGGCTCTCTTTTAGCCATTGAAGCCACCACATCCTTCTTTCTGGAATCCACGTTTATTGGAATCTGGATCTTCGGCTGGAAAAAACTGTCTGCCAAGGCCCATGCGGCCGTGATGTGGATGGTTGCCCTGGCTGGCTCCCTTTCGGCCATATGGATCCTTTCAGCCAATGGATGGATGCAGCATCCCGTAGGCTATGTGATCCGCAACGGAAGGGCAGAACTGGATGATTTTTTTGCGGTTATTTTCAATAAGTTTGCTCTTCTTGAAATGGTTCATACCCTGCCAGCCTCCTATATTTTCGGAGCCTTTGTGGTTATGGGCATCAGTGCCTATCATCTGCTCAGGAAACATGAGGTGGAACTGTTCACCAAGGCCTTTCGCCTGTCATTGACTGTGGGGCTGGTGTGCTCGGTGATTTCATTTATAACGGGAGATCTTCACGGTATCCATGTGGCTGAAGTTCAGCCTGCAAAGCTGGCTGCCATGGAATCACATTGGGAAACCCAGGAACGAGCGCCCATTCTTTTGATTGCCATTCCCGATGAAGAAAATGAACGAAATTTATTCGAATTCGGACGTCTTCCAGGTCTTCTCAGTTTTCTGGCCACCCATGATTTCAACGCGGTGGTGACCGGTCTCAAGGATATCCCCAAAGACGAACGGCCGCCTGTATTGATCACGGCCGTTGCATTTAAAACCATGGTGGGGCTGGGTACCTTTTTCCCTCTGATTACCTTTATTTTATGGGTCAAACGTAAAAAACTTATGGAAAGCCCACTTCTTCTTAAGATTATGGTCTATTCCATACCTCTTCCTGTGATTGCCATCGAAGCGGGATGGATCCTGGCTGAAGTGGGCAGGCAGCCCTGGATTGTTTACGGCATGATGAAAACTTCCGATGCAGCATCTCCCATTGGGGGGGCCCAGGTTCTTGTGACTCTGATCGGTTTTATCCTGGTCTACGGACTTCTGGGTGCGGTGGGCTATTTTCTTATGTTCAAACATGCTCGGAAAGGCCTTGTTTCAGCCTGATAAAGTGTTTCACATGGCTGGAACGTTTTTGTCTCACCTGGGACAGATGATAACCATAAATAGTGATTTTCATACCCGTTTTAGCGGGAATATATTCGGAGGTTCACATGGCATTACAATCAACGTGGTTTTTTTTATGGGGCTTGCTTTGGGCGGTCTATTTCATGACAGATGGCTTTGATTTCGGTGTTGGAACACTTTATCCGTTCCTGGGAAAAACCGATCACGAAAAAAAGACCATGATCGCATCCATCGGTCCCGTGTGGGACGGCAACGAGGTCTGGCTGATAACCGCTGGCGGTGTGACCTTTGCCGCTTTCCCAGCCGTATATGCAACCATGTTTTCAGCCCTTTATACCCCCTTGATGCTGATTCTTTTCGCCCTCATTATCCGTGGGGTCTCCATTGAATTCAGAAATCAGATTGAAAGTCAGGCCTGGAAAAGGGTCTGGGACACCTGCTTTTTTATCGGCAGCTCAGTTCCAGCCCTTCTTTTCGGCGTGGCCTTCGCCAATATATTCAAGGGTATTCCCATTGATGAAAACGGGATATTTCATGGCAATCTCCTGACCCTTCTCAACCCTTATGGGCTATTGGGTGGTGTGGAGTTTTTGCTTCTTTTCATGCTCCATGGCGCTCTCTGGCTTGGCTTGAAGACCCAGGGGGATCTCCACGACAGGGCCGCCCGGACAGCTGAAAAACTCTGGCCTCTGGTCCTTGTCTTTACCTTGGTTTTTGTGGTGGCGTCCTATTTCTCAACGGATCTTTTTGTCAATTATTTTGCTCATCCAGCCTTGTTTTTGGTGATTATTATCACCGTGGCAGCCATTTTTGGTATCCGTGTATATCTGAAAAAAGGGGCCTTTGTCTTGGCCTGGGCAGCGTCATCGTTAACCATTGTGGGTGCAACATTTTTCGGGGTGATCGGGCTTTTCCCAACCCTGTTCGGATCAAGCATGGACGCAGCCTATTCGTTGACCGCCTTTAATGCCTCATCCAGTCCCTTGACCCTGAAAATCATGTTGGGAGTTGTCCTCGTTTTTATTCCCCTGGTCATTGCCTATCAGGTCTGGGCTTATTCCATGTTTATGGGAAAGATCACAGACGAGGACCTTGATCACGGCGAAGGGTATTAAGGGGTTGGCATGATATTTGAACTGATACTCATTATAACGATGGAGTATTAAGCCGTGAGAAAATGTAACCTGAATATCAAAGCCACTCTTTTGCTGGTGAATCAAATGCTCGATCTTGCTGATAAAGGAGATGAAGAGCGTGAAGACAGCGGCTGCGGGATCATGTTTGGAGTCATCCGTGATTCGGCATACAAGATCAAGCAGCTTGCTGAAAAAGAGAAGATTGCTCACATTCGCAAAGGCTGGTGGCATGAATCCCCCCATGACTGACAGGGGTGTGAAAAAGGCTTCCTTTATGTATAATGTGCAGTCTTTTTGTGAGGATAAGTCTCGTGGTTCATGGCAGGCGAGTGTGTTCGACGTCCGACCTGCCACTTTAAAACTTTTTTAAGGAGGATGGAACATGGATACAAGATGCCCTGGAAATGAACTCAACAAATCGTTAAGTACGTTCAGCTGTGATTGCCCCTCATGTGGAAAGGCAAACGAGATTTTTGGTGATGAGATGAACAAAAAACATAAATGTACCGCATGCGGCACGGATCTGGATCTGTCCAAGTGTAAGAAGGCTGGGAAAGCCTGATGGGCGAAATCCTTGAAAGGGTGCGCTTTTAAAAGAAAAGACATGCTGTCGGCAGGGATTATGATTATGTTATCTCTTCCGGCAGTGTTCTGATGAACAGGAAGGGTGGTTGTGATGAAAAAACCCTTTGTGGATTTAAGTGAATGTACCCTTTGCGGCATATGCACAGAACTCTGGCCGAAGGTGTTTGGCATGAACGATGCGGGTTTTGTGGAGATCGCTGACATGGAACACTATCCCGAAGACCGTATCCGTGATGTGATAAAGCATTGTCCAGCAGATTGCATCCATTGTGAAGAAATTTAAGGTAAAAAAGCTATGGCCTTATCTGTGGTGAACCTGTATCGGGATATTCTTCCCCGGACCAACTGTAAAGACTGTGGTTTTCCAACCTGTCTTGCCTTTGCAAGCATGGTGGTGTCGGAAAAACACCCGCTAAAAAACTGTCCCCATATCCCCGCTGATGTTCTGGCTTCATGTGAAAAAGAACTGGAAGAACAGTATGCCCAGGGAAAATGGTTGAAACGGGATCTTGCCGAAGATGCCCTGGCCTGGGCAAGATCACGGGCCTCTTCCATGGATATCAAGGACCTTCCCGAGCGGGTTGGAGGCGAAATCATTGAAAGTGACCTTGGTATGGGCTTGAAGCTTCCCTATTTCAAGAATTATGTCCTTATTTTCGGTGATAAGATGACCCTTGCAGATGGGGCTGATCTGACCCGCTGGGAGCAGGTGTTTATTTTGAATCATCTGGCCCAGGGCGGCAAGTCCAAACCCAGGGGTGTCTGGAAAGGCTTTGTTCAGTTCCCCAATACCGTATCAAAAATCATCTCCATGACAACCTCGGTTGAAGAACCTTTGATTGAACATTTTGCAGGGAAAAAAGAAGAGCTGCGTGACAAAGCCCTGGCATTGGGCGGTACCCTTTTGCCCAAAGAAGAAGGGACGGCGGACATTTCAGTCCTCTTTACGCCCCTTCCCAGGGTGCCTGTGGTGCTTCTATTCTGGGACAGCGTTCCGGGTGAGGAGTTTGAACCCCAGGTGAAACTGATGTTTGATGAAACCATCACCGAACACCTGGATATCGAATCCATTATGTTTCTGAGTGAACGGATCAGACAACTTTTGTGCGGTGATTCACCCAAGATATGACACGATATAAATGCCCTTGCGGCTACATATATGATCCTGCAAATGGGGAAAAATCCACCCATACCCCCCCCGGAACGGACTTCAACGACCTTCCGGACGATTGGATCTGTCCCTACTGCGGCTATGAAAAAGAATATTTCAACCCCATAAAAGACAACAAAGGCGACATAAAGACTCCTTGATACGTTACACTCTGTCCTATGCCAGCATACCGCCGTCACAGGTGATACAACTGCCTGTGGTGTAGGATGAGGCATCGGATACCAGGTAAAGCACAGCCCCTGACATTTCAGAGGGCTTGGCAATCCGCTTTAATGGAATTTGGGCAATAACCGCTTTTTCAACCTCTTTATTCTCGGTGATCGCACTTGAAAATTTGGTTTCGGTCATGCCTGGGAGCAGGGCGTTCACCCGTATATTGTAGGGTGCGAGCTCCTTTGCAAAGGCTTTTGTCATGGAAATCAGGGCTGCTTTGGTAATGGAATAAATTCCCTGCATCATGGCCGGCCTGACGCCGTTCACCGATGAGACATTGACAATGGATCCGCCGGTGTCTTTCATGAGCCTTGCTCCAAGCTGGGTCATAAAAAAGGGCCCTTTGAGGTTGACCTGATGGGTTTTGTCCCATGCCCATTCCTCGGCATTGATCATCATTCCGAAATAGGGATTGGCCGCTGCATTGTTCACAAGAATATCCAGACGGCCGTGTTCCTTTTCCACCTGCTGCATCAGGGATTGAATTTGTGCCAGGTCCCCCATGTTGCATGCCATGGCCGTAGCTGAGCCGCCCTGGTCCTTGATAAGCGAAACAACGCGTTCAAGATCATCTATTTTTCTGCTGACAAGAATGCAGTGTGCCCCTTGTGATGCAAGTGTCTGGGCAATATCCTCTCCGATTCCCCGGCTGGCGCCGGTGATCAGGGCAATTTTATTTTTTAGTGAAAATGTCACCATGTGCTTCCTCCTGTGTTCATGGGCTCATTATGGCCCTTAAATATCTTTGTGTTCACACATTGCTGCTGATAAAGGCCGGATGTGCATAGGACGGGTTCGGGTATGAATAAAATCCTTCACCGGTTTTGATCCCAAGCTTTCCCTGATCCACGTATTGTTTGATAAACGCTGCGTTTGCCATGGCTTTTTTATCTTTTTTCACATTGGCCCAGAAATCGGTGATTTTGTACGAGGTCATCAATCCGATGCTGTCCATGATGCCGAAGGGTCCAATGGCCGTATTCATCACCCCCATCCAAGACCGGTCAATATCTTCTACCGTTGCAACCCCACGGGATGCGATGGACAGGGCCGAATCCAGAAGGGACATCAGCATGTGGTTGTACACATAGCCATAGTGCTCGCTGCTCAGGGCAATGGGAATCTGCCCGATGCGTTTTGCAAATTCGATGACGGTTTCAAGGGTCTCGGACGATGTTCCGGGATGGGGCATGACATCGACAATTTTGGTCATATTCACAACATGGAAATGGAGAGCACAGAACTTGTCCGGTCGCCCGGTGGCCTGGGCAAACATCGAGGGGACAAGGGAGGAGGTGTTTGTGGTGAAAATGGTATCCGGAGGACAGAGCGCATTGAACTGGCTGAAAATCTGTCCTTTCAATCCCGGATCTTCGGGAACGGATTCGTTGACAAGATCCACCCCATCCGCCGCTTCCTTTGGATTGCTTGTGTATTGTATCCGTTTGACAGCCGACTCATATTCCTGGGGAGTGAAGGCCCCGTATAGTCCCATGGTTCCGGTGCTTTTCCGGATATATTTTTCAGCGGTTGCAAGCATGGTTTCCGAGATGTCGTAGATCACGACATCATACCCGTGGAGGGCGCAGACAAAGCCGATCTGCTGGCCCATGGTCCCTGCGCCCAGAATCAGTATTTTTTTGATGGATTCAATTCTCATCATTACTCCTGCCGTTTTCAGCGTTGATATTTGAGTTTACTTCATTGATAATCCGGCTCTGCTGTTCCAACAGAACCCGTTGGATATCATCGTTTGTTTCGTTTTCCATGGCTATTTCATGGGGTTTTTTCGGGGGTGAAACAATTTTTTTCTCACTCATGATGTCACCTCTCTTTACCTTGGGTTGATGAATGATCTGACCCGGGTCAGGGCCTTGACATCACCTTGGGACCAGGTCAGATCCGACACGTTTATGCTCAGGCGCTATTTTGTTGACATGCCTGCCAGCTTTTTCACCAGCTCTTTCCGTAAGCGGATATCGTATTGTGACGTAATGGCAATCTGCTCCATGATGGGTGAGCCGCCGCCATGATAGCCGCCGTAATTCATTCCACCGGCCAAATCGGATACGGTCATGTCACTCAGATACATCCAGAATTTGATCTGATCTTCAATGGGCATCTTGGCATTCCGTTTCAAATATTTTTCCATGATGGGTTTGAGATCTTTATTCATCAGGTCCTGTTCAAAGGGAAAGGTTGCGGGAATGCCACCTGCAATATCACAGAGGATTTCCTGCTCGTGGAAAACCGCTTCCCCGGTCAGGCATCGGCCCACATTACAGTAGAGGGAATTGGGGATGTATGAGCCTGGACCGTAGGGGACTTGGCCCATTCCTGGAATATATACTTCAGGTTTTCCCAATTCGGATGCTGTGAATCCGGCGGCATAGCCCAGTTCAGAAATCTGGATGATACTTGCCAGTTTTTCCCTGACATGGGATGATTTTTCAATGCCGTTAACCTCTGCAGCCAAGGCAGCCATACCCAGGGTGACATCACCGATGGCAGGTTTGCAGCCTGAATAACTATGTCTGTGAAACAGTGCGAACAAAAGGGCACAAAGTCCACCGTGCTGGTATTCACCGCACAGAAACACGCGGTCCCAAGGCACGAAAACATTATCGAAAATCACATAGGAATCCACCGCTCCAAAATCGAATCCGCGCTTATAGTGCTCACGTTTACGCATGTTGTGGGGATGAATCACCTGGGTCACCCCGTCATAATCCGCAGGAACGGCAAAGGCCACCGCATATTCGGTTTCGTCAGGCCCAAGGGACCGGGTGGGCAAAACCATGATTTCATCGGCAATCGATGCCTGGGTGATATGAACTTTACATCCCTTGACAACGATCCCGTCACTGCGCTTTTCAACGACATGCAGATACTGATCCGGGTCTGTCTGCTGGGACGGCCTGAGCATCCGCTCTCCTTTGACATCGGTCTGGGCACAGGTTCCGATCAGATCGTTTTTCTGGAAGTTGTCCAGCCATTTTAGAAAATTTTTATGGTATTCGGTATTACCGCCGTTCATTTTGTCTGCTTCAAATGATACGGAGTTAACGGCATTGATGGAATCCACACCCATGCATCGGCCTATGCAATATCCAACGTGCCGGCACAAGGTACGTGTCATGTCCTGTTTTTTGTGAAGGTCATCGGTGGATTGATGAATATGGCAGAACCGGTTGATGGTCTCACCGCTCAGATGGGATTTTGCTGTACACAGATCCTTTGTTGCAGGGTCCATGGCTGCATCAAAGGTATGGCCAAGAACATTGATGGACTGTTGGAGCACCTCATGGTCGCGTCCGATTTTTTCACCCTTGAAGTAAATGTTGCGTTTGAGTTTCAAAAGATTTTCACGATATTGTTGTTTGGTTCGCATAATGACATCCTCATCTAACGATGTTGAATTGTAAGTTGACCGGATGGACATGGTTTGATGTCAGATCCGGAGGCTTCTCACCTGTGCCATATGGGGATGTCCAGCAGAATCTGCTGAAAAACCGGCACAAGCATCCAGTTGCCAGGGTATATTAGCCATTAGTGTGCCAAAACGATTCTGTATTTGTAACCATTTAAATTAATTTGATTAATTTAGATTTTGATAAGGGGAAATCAGGTAAAATGATCAAGAAGAAGGACGATATGTCGACCGTAGGACGATATGGAAACCTGTGGATAGTTCCATGGGATTCAGGGCACAAGGTCGTGATTGGTCGAAAATGGTACGTCGCGTTATGACGATCGTGATCTGTTTTATGGGAGGTGTATATCATGGACAGAGCCTGATGTGATATAAATCGTATGAGTTCCTTACGGGTGACAAAAAATCAAGAATTTAAAAAAGGTCCGGCCCCGGGTGGGGCCGGATGTGTAACCAATAAACTGTGACAACTTACGTCTTGCCGTGGGGACATAGGCTACCTGATCCACAGGATGAGTGTCCAAGGGATCAGGAACATACAAAAACCACATGTCGTGGTTGTAAACATTGATTGCTATTTATATGCCATGGCCGAAGGTAAGTGGTTAAGTGGCTGTTATTATGATATATATAAGATGATTGTTCGATGGATTATATTCCTGATAATGAAAAATAGGTCGACATATCATCCTGAGGGTCGAAATGTCGACCTGCGTTGTGTGATGGCAAGACCTTTACTGCAACATGGGGCCTGCACCTGAATCAATGCCTAACTTCTTCATTTTGGAATAGAGGGTTGAGGGTTTAAGCATCAATGCATCTGCAGCCCCGCCTTTACCCTTGATTCTGCCGCCGGTCTTTTTCAAGACACTTATAATATGAGCCCGCTCAGCACGTTCAAAGCTCAGATCATCCTGGTCCTGGGTCTGGGATCGTTCAGGGGGTAACAGGTAAAGTGTGTTTCCCTGATTTGAAATCATGGCGTTTTCAACCACATTTTTTAGCTCACGAATATTACCGGGCCAAGCGTAATTCATCACAGCGTCAAGATTTTTTTGGGGAATATGTGTGACATCCCTGCCCATGGTTTTACAGAACTCTTTTGTAAAGGACCACACCATATCCGGTATGTCTTCAAGCCTCTCACGCAGCGGGGGAACGCGGACCGGGTAAACATTCAACCGGTAAAACAGATCAGACCGGAATGTCCCGTCACTGATCATCTTGTCCAGGTTCCTGTTTGTGGCAGCAATGATCCTCACATCCACTTTGACAGAGGTGGCATTCCCCAGGCGTTCGAATTCTCCGTCATCAAGGACACGGAGGAGTTTTGACTGGAGATCCAGGGGGAGTTCTCCAATTTCATCAAGAAACAGGGTCGATCCGTTGGCAATTTCAAAACGGCCGATTTTTTTGGTTACCGCACCGGTGAAGGCTCCTTTTTCATGGCCGAATAATTCGCTTTCCAGAAGATTGGCCGGCAGGGTGGCACAATTCACTTTGATCATGGTTTTGTTTTTTCTGCGGCTTAGCTGGTGAACCAGTTGGGCCATCAGGGTTTTTCCCGTCCCGGTCTCACCAAGGAGAAGAACCGTCGAATCCGTCTCGGCCACCTGTTCGATTTTTCCAAGCACAAACCCCATGGCCGGGCTACGGCCGATAATATTTTCATAACGGCTCTGGCTGCTGATGGTCTCCCTCAAGTACCGGTTCTCTTCTTTGAGATGTTCGGATAATTCATGGATTCTGTCAAAGGCCTTGCGAAGTTTTAGATCGGTCTGTTTACGTTCCAGGGCATTGGCAAAAATCTGGGCAAGCAACCTCATGTGCTGGATGGATTGATCGGTCCAGTTCTGATAGCTCCGGTAGGACTCAAAGATAATCACCCCAAGAACCGAACCGCCGACGTTCAGGCTGACGCCCACACAGGATTTAAGACCCACTTTGGCTGCATAGGCCAGCTCTTCATGCCAGTCTTCCGGGATATCCTGGGGCAGCTGGGACAGGTTGACCACTTCCCCCCGTTTCAAGCGTAATATGGTATTGGGGGCAATGTCATTGAGGATAATGCCGTCTGTTTCCGGCCAGGTGCAGGTTGTATACCCGTGACTGATCTTCAGTGAGCTGCCGTCATCCCGGAATTCTCCGAAAACACACTGGTCAATCCCAAGAAATTCCACGATTTTTCGGATGGCCGCATTGATTTCCTTGTCCACATCAGATGCCGGAAGGTTAACAAATTTTGAAGATATTTCAAATAGCAACCGTTCAAACAAGATGGGATTGGTGACAGGTTTATTCATGGCCTTTTCCTGGTAAATGTCAAATTTGATGGCGTCGTAAAAAGTCCCATATACGGCGTTATAGTGTTTAGCCGGACGTTCGACATACTACATGTATGCCTTCACGCCCGGCCAAACACTATGCCTTGCCTATGGACCTTTTTCCATAGCCATCCGTCGACTTTTTACGAGTTCATCAAATTTATTGTCTTAACAAATACCGTATCATTAAAATCATGTCAAATAAAAAATAGCGAACGTTCGCTTTTTTAAATAATTATTTTTGGTTTTGTTAATTTGATTGTAACATTTTCCCATGTCCCACGTTAATATTTCATGTATCAATCCCAACGATCTCTGATGCACCAACATCAGGGTAACCTTTAACGATGGAGGATATCATGAAACGTTTTATATCGGTTTTGATCCTTGTGATGCTGACTGTTTCACATGTGGCTGTGGCCTCGGATTTTTCAGTAAACACGGGCAGGGTCTATGAAAGCGGACCCAACGGGCCAGCACCAAATTCAGGTGATGGTGTTCCCGATGGTAGCGGGAATGATTCCCCCTTTGGCCCAAATAAGTAGCTGCATCTGTCATTAATGATCCATCAGCATGGCTCATGGGTCGTATTATCGAAAACATCATGAATTTCATGGGAAAAAAACCCGAAACAAGGTTATCTTGTTTCGGGTTTTTTATGGGTCATGTTTTATGAATCGATGTTAAACCATCTTTTCAATCTTGACGGCACAGGCTTTGTACTCTGCCGTTAACGTATAGGGATCAAAGGCTGGATTGGTCAGCCAATTGGCATTGGCATCCCTGAAATGGAAAGCCATCCAGACCATGTTTTCCGGAACTTCTTGGGTTACCCGTGCCTTGAGGGAAATAGACCCCCGCCGTGAAGACAGGCGGATGGTTTCTCCGTTGGAGATGCCCAATTTCCGGGCGTCACTGATGGAAATATCCGCGGTTTCCTCACCCAGGAGTTCGTTGAGACCTGGCGTCCGGCCGGTCTGTGTCCTTGTATGGTAATGATACAGACGGCGACCTGTGCTTAGAACATAGGGATAGTCTGCATTGGGAACCTCGGCCGGGGGGGTCCATTCAGCCGGGGTGAAATGTCCCTTGCCCGAGGTGAATTGACCGCCCTTGTGAAGAAAGGATGTGCCGGGATGCTCTTCAGTGGGACAGGGCCACTGAAGACCGTCTAGTTCGATTCTTCTGTACTTGATGCCGCCCAAAGAGGGTGCCAGGACAGAAATTTCATTGTCCCACAATTCCTTGGCACTTTGAGAGGGCCAAGTCTGGCCCATGCGTTTGGCAATTTCCCGGAAGATCCACCAGTTGGGTTTGGCAATTCCCGGGGGAGGACAGGCTGTCCGGACACGGCTTACACGGCGTTCACTGTTGGTGAAGGTTCCGTCATTTTCACTCCAGGCCGCTGCAGGTAACACCACATGGGCGAACCGGGTGGTCTCGTTTTCGAAAATATCCTGGCAGACCAGAAACTCGGCGCTTGAAAGCTCGTGTTCCACTTTACGGATGTCCGGCTCGGTGTTGGCGAGATTTTCTCCGAAAATATAGAATGCCTTGACCTCACCCGTGACCAGTTTGTCCATCATCTGGGGGATCATCAATCCGTTTTTGTCCGGAAGATTATCAACGCCCCAGGCCTCTTCGAACTTTTTGCGTGCATCGGGGTTCACCACCTGTTGATATCCGGGGAATACATTGGGCAGAGCCCCCATGTCGCAGGCACCCTGGACATTGTTCTGGCCTCTCAAGGGGTTTACGCCGCCCATTTCCATGCCCATGTTGCCCAGGAGCATCTGGAGATTGGCCACGCTGACCACGTTGTTGCGTCCACAGGAATGCTCGGTAATGCCCAGGGTATAGCAGAGCATCATGGGTTTGATGGACGCGGCCAAGCGGGCCGTTTCGACAATGGTTTCACTCGAAACACCGCAGATATCGGATGCACGTTCCGGAGGATAAGCCATCACCACCTCTTTGAGGGCCTCGAAATTCTCCGTGTGATTCGTGACAAAGTCCTTGTCATAGAGATCTTCTTTGATCAGAACATACATGAGGGCATTGAGAAAGGCGATGTCCGACCCCACCTTGATGGGGACATGGAGATCGGCAAATTCTGCCAGCTTGTGTTTTCTCGGGTCCACCACGATCAGCTTGGCCCCGCTTCGCACTGCGTTTTTGACATAGGTCGCAGCAACCGGGTGGGCCTCGGTCATGTTTGAACCGATGACAAAGAACATCTTGGCGTGTTTGAACTCTTTAAATGAATTGGTCATTGCTCCTGAACCAAATGTGGTGGCCAGACCGGCCACAGTGGGAGCATGTCAGGTGCGGGCGCAATGATCAATGTTATTGGTTTTAAACACCCCCCTGAATAATTTCTGCATCTGATAGGAATCTTCATTGATGCTTCGGGCACAGCTTACGCCGGCAACGGCGTCAGGGCCGTGATCCTTTATGATCTGGGTGAATTTACTGGCCACCAGATCCAGGGCTTCATCCCAGGTGGCTTCATGGAATACCCCGTCTTTTTTAATCAACGGTGTTTTGAGTCGTTCATCAGAATGGATAAAATCGTAACCAAAACGACCTTTGACACAGAGTCGTCCCTGGTTGGGCTCAGCGTTTTCTGCGGCGGAAATCTGGACGATCTTCTTGTTTTTTACATGGAGAATCTGCTGGCATCCCACACCGCAATAGGGACAGGTGGTCCGGATCTGCTCTGTTTCACAGACCCTGGGTTTTTTCCAGGCATCCTTGGGAACAAGAGCGCCTACGGGGCAGGCCTGGATGCACTGGCCGCAGAACACGCAGTCCGAATCTTTGAGGGCCATGTCACCCTTGGCGACGATTTTGGTCGTAGCACCCCGGTAACCGAAATCAATGGCATCGTTGACCTGGACGTCGCGGCAGGCTTGAACACAACGGCCGCAGAGGATACATTTTGCGAAGTTCCGGACGATCAAAGGATTGACCGTTTCCATGGGATACTCTGTGAAGGTTTCAGGAAAACGAGCACTTTTGACTTTGTATCGATAGGCCAGTTCCTGAAGTCTGCAATCTCCGGAGGCCGGACAGACAAGGCAGTCATCGTGTCTGCCCGATGCCAGCATCAGTTCAATGGTTGTTTTACGTGACCGGACCACAGTGGCTGATTCGGTTTGAACCACCATTCCCTTGGCCGCAGGGACAGTGCAGGCCGCCATCAGGGTCCGGGCTCCCTCAACCTCCACCATGCAGATCCTGCAGGCGCCAGTGGGTGTGGTTCCCTTGAGATGGCAGAGTGTGGGGATATCGATACCTACCTTTTCCGCGGCCTCAAGAATCGTCTGACCAGGCTCGAACATAACCTCCTGGCCATCGATGACTAACAGGTTTTCGCTCATGGACTCATTCTCCTTAAACGTGTATGGAGTTATTATAAGTTATTTTAAGGTTGTTTACGCCTTAATATGTGTTTAATTATAGAAAAAATGGATAATACCAACCAAAAATTCCAAATGTTTGCTAACACATGTTCTATGCATTGTCAATATACACATGGGGGGGCTTTTTGCTTGCGCTTTGTTGGTTTTTTAAGGGGAGGGTGGGCTTTCAGGTGTGAAGGATAGATTGGGGCTCTGGTTTTTTTTGGGGTTGGATGGGAATGGGACTTATGGGAGTTATGGGACTTATGATTTTTATGTTTATGGACTCACAAAAACGTGAGTCCATAAACACGATAACGCTGCATGGGGGCTTTTTACGACGACATCAATTATCTCTCGTCGATTTCTTCGTAGGTACAGACGTTGGGGCCGCAATACTCACCAACGTATTCGGATTCGGGCCGGTAAAGCACGGGTTGGGGTGCGGCTTCTGCAAACTGCTCTTCAATCACATGGGCAACCCACCCAGAGATACGTGATATGGCAAATACCGGGGTGAAAAAATCCATGGGAATGCCCATGGAGTAATACAGGGATGCGCTGTAGTAATCAACATTGACAAAGATTTCCATGTTCTTTTCTTTGAGGAAGGCGTCTTTGGCGCATTTTTCAAGTTTGGCAGATATCTCGTACCATTTTGTTTCGCCTGATTTTTCACCCATTTTTTTGGACATGGGGGCCAGGACCAGTGCCCTGGGGTCATCTACTTTGTACACAGCATGGCCCAATCCCATGACTTTTCGTCCGGCTTTGAGTTCATTTTCCACATAACCATCCACGTTGTCCAGAGAGCCAATTTTCTTGAGCATTTCCATGACCCTGGTGTTTGCTCCGCCGTGAAGTTCTCCGGAAAGGGATCCGATGGCCGCAGTGATGGCTGCATACATGTGGGCCCGAGTGGACGCCACTTCACGGGCAGCGAAGGTGGAGGCGTTAAAGGAATGCTCGGCATGGAGCACCAGGGCTGTGTCCATGAAATGTGCAATGTCCTTGTCAGGTTTTTTCCCTTTCATCATGTAAATGAAATTGGCGGCGTGGGACATTTCAGGGGCTGCCATGACCGGGGCCAGGCCTTTTCTGATTCGTTCCCAGGCAGCAACGATGGACGACATCTTGGCAATGAGGTTGATCCCTATTTCAAGGGCCATGTCACGGGTGATGGTTTTTTTAACAAAGGGGTCATGGTGGGCCAGCATGGGGATAACTGACTGAAGCACATCCATGGGCAGGGAATCCTTGGGAAACGTTTTCATGGCAGCAATGATGGAGTCGGGCAAATGGCTGTGGTTATGAATGTTTTTTTTTAGATTGGCAAGTTCATTTCGGTTGGGGAGTTTTTCATAAAGCAGAAGGTGAATGACTTCTTCAAAGGTGACTTTTTCCGCAAGGTCCTTGGCCAGATAGCCGCGGTAGACCAGTCTGCCTATGGCGCCGTCTACATCACTGATTTTAGTGCTGGCGATGGTGACGCCACGAAGTCCGGTATTGATGATTGTTTTATCAGGCATATGTCCTCCTCAGAAATAGCTTTGGTATGAGCTGGTTATGTGTTTGTGTGATTGTATGGTAATTATAAAATAGGTGGCATGAGTTAAACTAAACCCATGCATGGGTCAGACATTAAATTATAGTATCACAGTCTCTCAATGAAAAAAAGATTCCAGTTGGGTTGCCCATGGGAATGGCAACTTTTTCAGTGTGATTGAAGGCAATGAAAAAACTTTAGATATCCGATTTTTTTGAAAATTGTAACAAGCTGTTTGACATGGCATGTAAAAGATGAATATGTAGTGAAAATAAGAGTTGCTTAATATATAGATTATAAATCCTTACGTATGCGTTGACCCCGGTTACTGTTCTTTATTGATTGTGACAACCGGATTTTTTGGAACAAGCTATTCCTTTTGAGATAGACCATTGTGTACGTGTTTAGTTCAGAGTTGTTATGATAAAACAAATCATTGAGAATATGAAAAAGGGCTTTAGGAGCCCACTTGCCAGGAAACAACTGCTCGCTATCCTGATATTCAGCTCCGTGATGACCTTGATTGATACAAGTGTTCAGTTGTATATTGAGTTCAAGGGAGATCTGGGCTTTGTGGATTCCCAGTTGGACCAGATTGAACACAGTCATCTGGGGAGTCTTGTCAATAGCCTGTGGAAACTTGATGACGAGCAGATCGGTATCCAGATGAACAATGCCTTGAGCCTTCGGGATATCATTTATATGGAAATCCGTGAAGGGGGGGAGGCTGTCTATCGGGCAGGGATTCCGCCGGTGTCAAATCTTCACAAGTCTCGCATCTTTGATATGGTGTACAATAACGGGTATATTATACGCGATATTGGAACCCTCTATGTGGAAGCGGATCTCAAGGGGGTCTACAACCGTCTTTTCAAGCGTATCCTCGTGATTCTCACGGCACAGGGTATCAAGACATTTTTCGTGTCCTTTTTCATCCTTTTTATCATGCATCATATGGTCACCCGGCATCTGATCGATCTGGCAGGCTATATGCGTCAGGTAAACCTCGAAACCTTTGATACCCCCCTGAATTTGAATCGCAAAAAACCCAAAAGTTCCAAACGGGATGAACTTGACGAGGTGGTTTCAACCATTGATAATTTACGGAACGCTATCAATTATTATATTGATGAACAGGAACGGGTTGAGGGGGAGCTGAGAAAAAGCGAACGACGGTTCAGGACCTTTGCCGAGCAGGCCATCATCGGGATATGCATTATTCGGGATGGAAAAATGATTTTTACCAATGAGGGCCTCTCAAAAATTTATGGATATTCAGGCAGGGAGTTTCTTGCCTTTGAGGGTAAATCGATTTTTTCTCTTTTTCATCCTGACGATGTTCATATTGCGGACAATCTATACAAAGCCAACCTGAAGGGGATCGGGGATTCGGTGGAAGTCCGAGCCCTAACCCGTGATGGTGAGGAAAAGTGGGTCCAGCTGTTTTCCAAGCCTGTGATGTGCGATGAGGAGCTGACCATATACTGTATTATCATCGACACCACCCAACGGCGCCTTTATGAAAATGGCATGACCAAATTCAAAACAATTACAGACAGAGCGAATTTTGGTGCATCCATTGTGGATTCCAACGGGTTTTTGAGCTACACCAATGAGTGTTTCTGTCGCATGCATGGGTATCGATCCGAAGAGCTTACGGGAAAGCATATTTCCATCGTGTATCCCGAAGATCAGAAGGAACGGACTCAGGAATTGGCAAAAATCCTCTTGGAAAAGGGGCATTATTCTGCAGAGCTGGTGCCGCATGTAAAAAAAGATGGTACTGTGTTTCCCACTCTGATGAATGAAAATTTGATTCAAGACAAGAATGATAAAACGTTGTTTTTTTCCGCCACCACCATTGATGTGACAGAAATGCGTCAACTGGAAGAGCAGTTGAAACATGCCCATAAGATGGAAGCCATTGGCACACTGGCCGGAGGTGTCGCCCATGATTTTAATAATATTCTGGGTATTATCCTGGGTAATGCTGAACTGGCAATACAGTGGATTCCCGATGACAGCCCGGCCTGGTTAAATCTATCGGAAATTTTGATTGCCAGCAACAGAGCCAAGGGTGTTGTCAAACAACTGTTGAATTTCAGCAGGAAATCCGATGATGACAGTAAAGAGCCCAGTCAGATCACCCATGTGGTCAAGGAAACCGTCAACCTGATTCGTTCTTCCATTCCCAAAAGTATTGAAATTCGTTATTCGGAAGAAGAACATCTCCCCCCGGTGATGGCCAATACCACCCAGATTCATCAGATTGTCATCAACCTGTGCACCAATGCCTTCCATGCCATGGAAAAAGGAGGCGGGGTTCTCACCATAAGGCTCAGTCAATGTAACATCAACGGGGAGTCCCAAGGGGCCATGAGAAAATTGAAATCCGGACAATATGTCTGCCTTTCGGTGCGAGATACCGGTGAGGGGATTCCAAAGGATTTGATTGACAAAATTTTTGTACCATATTTCACCACCAAAGAAACCGGTAAAGGCACGGGCATGGGTCTTGCCGTTGTTCATGGACTGGTCAAGCGGCATGGGGGTGAAATTATGATTGACAGTGAAGTCGGCAAAGGGACAACGGTCAGCATTCTGATTCCGGCCACCCAGATCGCTCCCCAGAAAATAAAACAGCAAATACCTGACCTTCCCAGGGGTACGGAGAGGATTTTGTTTGTGGATGATGAAAAATCACTGGTGGATATCGTCAAGGAAATTCTTGAACGATTTGGTTATGATGTGGACGCCCATAAGAGCTCTTTAGAGGCACTGGAACGGTTTAAAGAGAACCCCGAGTCCTATGATATGATTATTACGGACATGTCCATGCCCCATATGACAGGGGACCAGTTGATCCAACATGTTTTTGAAATACGCCCGGGAATTCCGGTGATTTTGTGCACAGGATTTAATGATGATCTTTCTGAGACCAAGGCCAGGTCCATGGGATTGCGGGCCGTGATGAACAAGCCTGTTAATTTGCGCGAACTGGTTACTGGGGTTCGGGATGTATTGGATCAGGAGGCTTTAAAGGCCCATTTGCGGCGGTGAGCTTAACGTTTTTCAGGGAGTTTTATATGGATATTGCATGGTCCTACATGAGGAAAGGGTGAGTGTCCTGTTCAAAGGCCCAGGAGGTTCTTGGTGCCGAACATGGAAGCCAGACGGACATTCATGACGCCCGAAAGGAAAAAATCGATGAAACCAAGGCCTGGGACAGGATTAAAGGCTGTGAGCATGTTGTGATCGCCAAAGGGAAGAAGATGGTGGCGTTGACGCCAAGCCCTGAAAACAAAAAGGAGATCCTCACCCTTGCCATGGGCCGGAGTGGAAGCTTACGTGCACCCAGTGTTCTTGTTGAAAAGACTCTTCTCATCGGGTTCAATGAACCTATGTATGCCAGGTACGTTAAATAATTTGAATATAGAAAATCTTTGACGCTCTCCTATATAAGACGTATAATATTTAAATTATATGCCACAGTACCAACGTCGTTTCGTTACATTTAAATCACATCATTCTCCATTTTTCGTCAGAACCCGCCAGCATTGATTGTGTCTGTTCGTGTATCAGAAGTTGTCTTATTTTTAAGGAGGAATTTCATGACTGAATTTATTTTCAATCTGCTCCATCTGGTTGGATTCAAACATCCTCTCCATCCGGCCCTGACCCATATTCCCATGG